>NZ_JAVFVT010000011.1 GCF_030929555.1 Paenibacillus sp. LHD-117
ACAATGAGATCGTGGCTTGGCAGTTATCTGAACGCAACGACGTTAAACTTGTGCTCGACACTTTTGAACAGTGGACAAGAAAAAGAGACGTCTCGGAAGCAGTGCTCCATTCGGATCAGAGCTTCCAATATACGTCTCAAGCGTACAACACACGATTAGAAGCCTTCAACGTTAAGGGCAGCCACTCTCGCAAAGCAACCTGCCTAGATAACGCATGCATTGAATCCTTCTTTTCGCATCTCAAAACAGAGAAGTTGTACCTCCATCAGTGTAAGTCAGGAACCGAAATTCATCAAGCGATAGAAGAATACATTTATTTTTATAACTATCAACGGTTTCAAGCTAAACTTAAACAACGCGCACCGATTGAATATCGGCACGCGCTGGCAGCATAGCTTTTTTCATCTGTCTACTTGACGGGGGTATATCCAGAGCCTGCGGTTTTTTTTCGGAAAAATAAAAGTGAGGCTTGAAAAACTAATGATATTAGTTTATTATTTAACTAATGATATTAGTTTCTGGATAAGGAGCTGAACGGAATGAGAATTGTAAAAGGAAACAAGATCGTTCAACTGACGTACTTGCCGAATGTTTTTCCGGTCAATTGTTATTTGGTGGAAGAGGATGATGGGTTTACGCTGGTGGATGCGGCATTGCCGAATAACGCCGAGGCGATATGGAATGCCGCGGAGCGATTAGGCAAGCCGATCGCGCGCATCTTGCTCACCCATGCGCATGACGATCATGTCGGGGCGCTGGACCGTTTGAAGGAAAAGCTGCCGGGCATTCCCGTCCATATTTCCGCACGCGATGCGCTGCTCTTGGCGGGAGATGTTACGCTAGCGGCTGGGGAGCCGCAATTGCCGATCCGCGGAGGCGTGCCGAAGTCGGTGAAGACGAGACCCGACGTGCTGCTGAAGGATGGGGATCGAATCGGCTCGCTGCTGGCGATCGACGCCGCTGGCCATACGCCGGGGTCAATGGCATTCCTTGACGAGCGAACGGGTCTCTTGATTGCGGGAGACGCTTTTTATACGAGGGGCGGCGTGACTGTAACCAGTCGATTAAAGTGGTCATTCCCTTTCCCAGCCTTGGCGACTTGGAATGCCGAAGCCAGCCTGGCAACCGCGAAACGTCTTACGGAGCTGGAGCCGACCATGCTTGCAGCCGGGCATGGCAATCTGGTTTCCCGTCCGGTGGAAGCCATGAAAGCAGCGGTGGCGGACGCGGAGCGCGCTTGGAGCAAGAAAAGGAAAAGGGGAGCGTAACATGACGCCTAGACGCGGTCTGGATATGGAAATGATCGTACGGACGGCAGCAAGGATCGCCGATGAAAACGGAGTGGAGGCGGTCACGCTTGCAACGCTTGCAAGCGAGCTTGGCGTACGTTCTCCTTCGCTTTACAATCATGTGAACGGACTGCCAGAGCTTAAGGAAATGTTGACGACCCTTGGGTTAACGCAATTAAACGAGAGATTGAAGAACGCGGGAACAGGACTTGCTTGCGAAGAAGAATTGATCGCGATCGCGGATGCTTACTTGGCATTTGCGAGGGAGCATCCCGGGCTGTATGAATTGACGTTGAAGTCGCCGACGGGAGGAGCGGCCATCCAACGGGAGCTGGGAGCTCAGCTAGTAGGCAGGCTACTGACGGCAATGGAGCCGCTGCGATTAACCGAAGAGGATGGCATTCATGCCGTTAGAGGGTTCCGCAGCATTCTGCACGGCTTCGCCAGCATTGGGCAAAGAGGCGGCTTCGGGATGCCGATCGAAGTGAACGCCAGCATCCGATTCGTGCTGCGGAACTATATTCGCGGCTTAGTAGGTACAGTGAACGAGAGCGGCAGCGCCGATTAACCCGGCATCCTGCTGCAGCTTGGCGGGCACGATCAACGTTTCTCTTCCGCTAGGGTTCAAGGCATGGGCAGCAACGTATTCCCGCACGGCGGAGAAGAGAGGCTCGCCGACCTGGGACACGCCGCCGCCAATGACGATTTTCGAAGGATCAAGCAGATTAATCAAGGAAACGCAGCCCATGCCGATATACGTATATACGCGATCGATCAGCGAAGAGACGAGTGGATCGCCTTGAGCGGCGAGGTCGAACGCTTCTTTGGATGAAACATCCCTGCCGAGCAGCTCGCTTGCTTGACTCGCGATGGCCGTTCCCGAAGCCAGGCGCTCCCAGTAGCCGGAAGCCTCTTCCTTCGAAATGTTGCCTTGCGGATGTAGGAACATAAAGCCGGCATCGCCCGCATTGCCCGTCGATCCGGTGATGAGTTTCCCATGCAGATAAATGCCCGCCCCGATGCCGGTACTTATGGTAATAAATACGAAATTTTCAGCCTCCTGCGCGGCGCCTACCCATTTCTCCGCAAGCGTCGCCGCCGTCGCATCGTTCTCCATGCGGACCTGGAGCGGCAGAAGATCGCCAAGCCGCTCGACGACCGGATAGTCCCACCAGCTTTTCAGGTTAGGCGGGCAGGTCAACCGGCCGGTCCTTGTATTGAGCGGACCCGGCGCGCCGACGCCTATCCCTTTGAGCTCTTGCAAGGTTAAGCCTGCCGATTCCGCAAGCCGCCGCACTTCGTCTGCGACTTGACCGAGCATGTCCGAAGGCTGCAAAGCCAGATCGGTTTTCAGCGAGCTCTTCGCGGTTACCTCTCCGCGTTCGTTCACGAGTCCGATCGCGATCTTCGTTCCTCCGATATCGATTCCAACAGCAATGTTGCTCAAGTTCCATTCCCCCAGTTATGATAGCGAATTATGCAATATTTCTTTTTAGTCTATCATATCGGCTTGACCGGCGGAATAATGGGCGCAATATTGTACTTTTCGAAACGAATAACTAATGCTGTACAAAAAGAACGTTGTGTAGTAATATCCAATCGAATGAGACGTTCGAGGAGAGGATCCTCTGCCCTGCGCAGAGGGTCCTCCGTCCGTTCCGACATCTAAGCGAAGAAGGTATCGATCACGTATGGCACGGATCCCAAGGAAAAACTATTCTACAATAAGGCTCGGCATGCCGATGACGGCAAGGGTGTGGCGGAACGTGCGCATCGATGTAGGCGCCACGCTGCTCTTCAGCCTGTTCAACGTCGTGATGAACCAATTTTATATCGCCTTTGCGCTTCAGCAAGGCGCGGATAAACTCCAAGTGGGTCTGCTGGCGGCTGCGCCCGCGGTCGGACTTATTTTTTCGCCGTTCTGGGCGAGTTGGATAGAGAAAGCGAACAATCCCAAACCGTTCGTCATTCTGCCGAACGCAATCGGACGTTTGCTGCTGTTGCTGCCGGCCTTCTTCCCCGACCCGAGCGTATACGTAGCCGCCGCCATTGCCTTCCAGCTGTTAATGGGCATCCAGGCGCCCGCCTACGCATCGCTGGTATCTCGCATGTATCCGAGCGAAACCAGAGGAAGGTTGATGGGGTATGTGCGCGTCGCGATGGGTGTGGTGATGATACCGCTCGCGTACGTGGTCGGCAGCTGGGCGGAAGCAAACGGCCCGACAGGTCCGCTTATCGCCGCTTCCATTATGGGCGTCTTGTCGATCGGACTGTTCAACACGTTGAAGTTATCCAAGAAAAAGGATTCCGTATCAAAAGGCGACATTGCGATGCCGGCACCCGAACCTAACAAAAAGCGCGCCAGCTTCGACCTCAGGGAACAATGGAAACTCGTCAGGCATAATCGGACGTTAGGCGTATTTTTGCTCGCGACAACTTTCGCGGGGTTCGGTAATATGTTCGCGAGCCCGCTGTATCAGATCATCCAGGTAAACGTGCTTGATCTGTCAAACATCCAGATCGGCTATGCGAGGGTCGCTTATTTTACCGCTTTGCTGTTAACGTTCTGGATTGCGGGTATGATGATCGACAGGTATCCGATCAAATATACGCTTATGGTCGGAATCGGGGCTTACGCGGTCGTTCCGATGCTGTACGGGGTGTGGGGAACCTATCCGGCCGTCTTGCTCGGCAACGCCGTCCAAGGCATCGGCGAAGCGATTTGGGATATCGGCATTCTCGCCTTCGTTTTCCGGTTAGTGCCCGGACGAGAAGCGATGGTATTCGGCATTCATCTGATGCTGTTCGGTATTCGGGGCTCGCTCGGCCCGATTCTAGGCACTTCGTTATCGTCGAGCGTATCGATGAGCGCATTACTGATCGCGGCCTCGATCTGCGGATGGATCGGAACGATTATGTTCATGTGGTGGAACCGAGGCAAGGAACATAACTTATAGAGTCAAATTTGCCGAAAAATAAAGAAAGACGAAGCGAGAGAATTCTCTTGCTTCGTCTTTCTTTGATTCCAAGCATAATTACGCATGCACGCAGCATGTTTAGTACAACGAAATGGTTAACGTATCCCGTTCATAAAGGGAGTGAAGCGTAGCTTCGCTGCCGATAATTTCGACGCTGATCAGCGAGCTTATGCATTTTTTCAGGGCGTTTTTGCCGGTGGTCAGCTTTCGGTTAAGTACGGTGGACAGCTTTTCCAGTGCTTGTTTGTTCGTATCGGTTAAGTATACGGGTATTGTTTTATTTTGGAACAGCAGCATTGTTTTCATAAGGGGGTGCCTCCATCCTATGAAGGATTTATTAGCCAATAGCGCAGTTGAATTGGCGGTGTTATTTCTCATAGTGTAAGTGATAATTCTTAAATGTTTATTAAAAAAAAGTGAGCAAAAGGTTACAATCTTCTCATAATTCGGACGATCTGTTTATGTACGAACGGTCTGACATGAATAAAAACGGCCTCGGCTTATATAATAAGGGGGTTATCGGCATGTGTCAAAGCCTGTTTGGATCGGTAACTCCCTTGTCCCGGGAGGTGGGAATACCAAAATCGCATAAAAATAAACTAATAAGCCAACTGTTTTTCGATCTATATGATCGATATAATGATATACGTCAACCAAGCATTACAAGCAGATATGAGAAACTTTTTACCTTATCAATTCTTATGTGGTCACCAAAACTATATAAAAAAGGAGTGCAATACAATGAAACGTATGGGTATCGGTTTGCAAATGTATACGCTGCGCGACGCAACGGCCGAGAATTTCGAAGGAACCCTCCGCCAAGTTGCCGCAATGGGCTATGAAGGCGTCGAATTCGCCGGTTACGGGGATATCGAAGCGGACAAAATGCGCGACTTGCTGCAGGAGCTGAACTTGACGGCGATCGGAAGCCATATCGGCTTGCATTTGCTGGAGAATAATTTGGAGAATGAAATCGCTTACCTGAAAACGATCGGCGCGAAATACGCGATTTGCCCTTGGCTTCCGGTAGAAGCGCGCGATACGGAAGCTTGGCGCGGGCATCTCGTGAAATTCGAGCAATTCGGCAAGCGATTCCGTGAAGAAGGCATCGCGTTCGCTTACCATAACCACGAGTTCGAATTCGAAGTGGAAATCGACGGCGAAATCGTATTCGACGCGTTGTACGAGCGCATTTCCCCGGAATACCTCCAAGTGGAGATGGATATCGGCTGGGTTCAATATGCCGGCAAAGATCCGCTTGCCTACATTAAGAAATACACGAACCGCCTGCCGCTTCTCCACCTGAAGGACTTCCGCGGCGGTGAGAAGGGCAAAGGCATCGATACGGTCGAGCTTGGCCGCGGCGATCTGCCGCTAGTGCCGATTATCGGCGCGGCTTCCGAAGCGAACGTGGAATGGCTGATCGTCGAGCAGGATACTTGCGCGAATCCGCCGCTCGAGTCGGTTGCCGAAAGCATGCAGTGGATGAAAAACAACTATTTGAACCAATTTTAATGGAATCGATCAACAAATCATTTTATGGAAAGCAGGGGAACTGAATGTCTAAAGTACGTGTAGCCGTTATCGGCTGCGGATCCATCTCGAAATACCGCCATATTCCCGAATACGCGGCTCACCCGAACGTTGAGCTAGTCGCTTTCGTTGATCCCGTTATCGAACGCGCGGAAGAATACGCGGCCAAACACGGCGGCAAAGCTTATGCCGATTACGAAACGATGCTCGCCGAAGTGAAGCCGGACGCGGTAAGCGTATGTACGCCTAACGCGCTTCATGCGCCAATGACGATCGCAGCGGTGAACGCCGGCGCTCACGTCCTGGTCGAGAAGCCTATGGCCGTGACGGACAAAGAAGCGGAAGCGATGATCGAAGCCGCGAAACAAAACGGCGTAAATCTGATGGTTGGCCACAACCAACGTTTCATGCCGCCTCACGTTAAAGCGAAACAAATCCTTGAATCCGGCTCGCTGGGCAAAGTGTTGACGTTCCGTACTTCGTTCGGCCATCCCGGACCGGACGGCTGGAGCGTTGACGGCGCAAACAGCTGGTTCTTCCGCAAGGAAGAAGCGATTATGGGCGCAATGGGCGACCTTGGCGTGCATAAGTCCGACCTGATCCGTTGGATGCTGAACGATGAAGTAGCGGAAATCGCGGCGCTTGTTGGCACGCTTGACAAAAAAGGCACGCAAGTGGACGACAACGCATCCTGCGTGCTTCGCATGGAGAGCGGCGTGATCGGCACGCTGGTCGCAAGCTGGACGTATTATAGAGGCGAAGACAACAGTACGATCCTCTGGTGCGAGAACGGCGTAATGAAAATCGGCACTCATCCTGACGATCAAGTCATCGTCGAGCTCCGCAACGGTACGATCGAGAGACATAAGGTCGGTGCGATCTCCACGAACGACAAACAAGAGACGAGCGGCGTAGTCGATGCTTTCTTGACCAGCATTCTGACGAAGACGACTCCTGCCGTATCCGGCGAAGACGGACGCAAGTCGCTGAAAGTCATTCTGTGCGCCTTCGAATCGCAAGAAACAGGACGTTTCATTCAAGTAAACAACTAATCCTCACGGTATAGAAAACAGACCTCCGGCAAGCCGCTAAGGCTTGATCGGAGGTTTTTTTGCGCTGCGATCGCCGCATTTCTACCGGATTCGAGCCCGACAACGCGCATGAGTAGATTCTCATAATGCAGTCGCGGCGCAGGATTGAGTCGGATTTTCAAAGGATTGGCATTTTTTGTGTCATGAAAGGGCTTTAACCCCGTGCTAAGATAGGTGACGTCGGAAGGTTGTCCGAAAAAATCCAACATGCTTAGGGGGAAATTGATTCATGAAAATGCAACCCATTCGTATTGGCGTAGCGAGCCTGGTGGCAGCGACGATGATCGGAACAGGTTTGGCCGCTCCAAAAGCGGAGGCAGCATCCACGAACGATTCCAGCTTCAAGCTGCAAGCGAACTACATCAATTACGAACTCATTAACGATATTGCTTCCAAATACGGCATCGACCTTAGCAATTTCAACATTTCGTTTAATGGTATTGTCATCAAATGGCCAGGCAGCGGCACAACGAAACCGGTGCCGACGGCAACTACGGCGCCTACGGCTACGCCAGCGCCAACGGCTACTCCAGCACCTACAGTGAAGCCGACGCCAACGGCGACGCCGAAACCAACGGCAACGGTAAAACCGACGCCGACAGCGACACCTAAACCGACAGCAACTCCGAAACCGACCACGGGCACGGAAATGGGAACATTCCAGTCCCAAGTCGTCACGCTTGTAAACCAAGAGCGTGCGAAGGTCGGATTGCCGGCTCTGCAAGTCGACTCCCTGCTCAACAAGGTAGCGACGGAGAAAGCAAGAGACATGGACGTAAACAATTACTTTAGCCACACTTCTCCAACGTACGGTTCTCCGTTCGACATGATGCGTTCCTTCGGCGTGAAATACAGCTACGCCGGCGAGAATATCGCATCGGGACAACCGACGCCTGCCCGCGTTATGCAGGATTGGATGAACAGCCCGGGCCATAAAGCAAACATTTTGAACCGGAACTTTACGAAAATCGGCGTTGGATATGTGAACGGCGAATGGGTTCAAATGTTTATCGGGTAACAAATAAACGGTAATAAGCTAGCGGGGCAGCACCGAGGGACGCCAAGACGGAAGTTTTGGCGCTCCCACGCTGCTTACGCAATCTTTTCCTTTGGAGGTACAACGGTTTGAAGAAATGGATGATTACGACTGCAGCGATCGCAGTAACAGCCACGATATTCGCCGGTAACGCACAAGCCGCCGAACAAACACATAAGATTGAAAACAATGATACATTCTGGGAAATTTCGCTTCAATATAAAGTGCCGCTCAAACAATTAATGGACGCGAACGATTCCATGGATCCGCTTAACCTGAAGGTTGGCGCGGATGTCGTCATCCCTGGCAACGAAGCAGGCGAGAAGGAATCGGCCAAGAAAGTAACGGCACAATCGACGCCTGCTCCCGCGCAGCCTATCGCTATGACGGTAACGGCGCCCGGAGGAACTACGTATACCTATAAGAAACAAATGAAGGTGAAGGCAACGGCATATACGGCAGCCGCGTCGGAGAACGGCAAGTGGGGTGCGGTTGACTACTTCGGGAACAAGCTGAAGGTTGGTACGATTGCCGTTGATCCGAAGATGATTCCGCTCGGAACGAAGCTGTACGTGACCGGTTACGACTATGACGGTTTGCCGCAAGGCGGCATGGTGGCAACCGCAACCGATATGGGCGGCTCGATCAAGGGCAACCGAATCGATATCTTCGTGCCCGGCACCACCCAGCAAGCGAGCAAGTTCGGTTTTCAAGATGTGAAGGTATTTATTCTTAATTAGTTGATTCGAAAAAGGAAGGCGCCCTTGCCGAGGGCGCCTTTTTTAGCGGTATGGCCGTTTGCCTAGCAGCTCGGGCAGCGTTACCATTTCGTAGCCTTTGCCCTGCAACTGCTCGATGAGCACGGGCAAAGCATCGATCGTTCCCGCCAAGCTCTGTCCTTCCCCGCCTCCCGCATGCTGCAGAATGATAGAGCCTGGCTGAAGCGTCTTGCGAATATTGGCAAGCACCTTCGCGCTCGTCGGATTTTTCCGCCAATCCTCGGAATCTACATCCCAATTGACAATCGTAAATCCGGAGCCTTGTCCCCATTTCACCTGCTGCGGGAGAAGCTCCCCATAAGGCGGTCGAATGAACAGCGGCGATACGCCCACGATACGGCGTATAATGCCGTCCGTCTGCCAGATTTGATTTTGAAACTTGTTCAGGGTCAGCTTCGAGAAGACCGCGTGGTTATAAGAGTGATTACCGATAATATGGCCTTCGTTTATGATTCTTCGGACGAGGTCTGGATGTTTGGCTGCCCTGTCGCCTACGACAAAAAACGTCGCGCAAATCCGGTATCTGGCGAGAACGTCAAGAATCTCGGGCGTAAATCGGGGATCCGGAGCGTCGTCGAAGGTCAGTGCAACGCGCTTCTGATTGCGGGGGCCGTTCACCAGAAAGGAGGAAGGATATTGACGATGGAGCTTTACCCAGGACATATCGACCTTTTGAATTGCTTGCTTTTTTTTCTGTTTTTTCTTTTGTTTGGACTTGGCATGCTCGCGCGAGGATTGGGACTGATTCGGCGATTGATGTTCGGCTGATACGGACGGAGCAGCGGCGAACATAAACGCAACGATCGTTGCGGCAAAGATAAAACATTTCGATAAATGAGCGAGTCGCATACGTAAATTCATCCGTTCTTGTGTAAGTTGGCAGTAAAACTTCAAAGCGTGTAAAAAGTAGGTTCCCCGCTTGCGGTTGCCTTCATTCGCGAAAGATTGCGCTAATGCAAAAAACAACCCGATGCCATAGCCGCGCGGCTTGGGATCGGGTTGGAGGACATTGATCGTGGTTTTCTCACTTCATCTTGAATACTTGGATCGTACGCTGCAGCTGCGTGGCCATCGTCAGCATGCGTTCCGTCTCTTGAACGACCGCTTGAACGGATGCGATCTGCTCGTTCATCGATGCCGATACTTGTTCCGTGCCGGCAGCCGATTGCTGCGTAATGGCGGAGATGTTCTGAATCGCTCCCGAGATATGGCGGGCGCTCTCCAGCATGGCGTCGCTCTCTTGCGAGAATGCATAAATTTGCTTCGTAATGAATTGAATGCTTTGCACGATCTCTTGGAAGATCTCTTCGGACTCCCGGATATGCTCGGTTTGGAGCTTCACGACCTCTTCGTTCACTTTCATGTTGCTGATCGCGAGGCGAATGCCTTCATCGATGCTCTTCACCAGCGTGAATACTTGTTTCGTAGAAGCCGTCGATTCCTCGGCGAGTTTGCGCACCTCCTGGGCGACGACCGCAAACCCTCGTCCATGCTCTCCCGCACGCGCCGCCTCGATGGAAGCGTTCAAGGACAGCAGGTTCGTCTGTTCGGCAATATCGGAAATCGTGGACGTAATCGCCGAAATGCCTTGCGCTTTGCGAGCGAGCTCTTCGATCGTAGCGGATACCTTCGCCGTGGCTTCCACGTTGCGCTTCATGCCCTCCGCTTGAATCTCGAGCGCTTCTCTGCCTCTATCGACGATCGCGATCGTTTGTTCCGAGCGTTCGTTCATCTCTTTGGTCGATTGCGCGTACGCGCCGACCTTCTCTTCGATCTCGTTGATCGATGCGCTCATGTCGGATACGTCTTCGGAGATTTCGTTGGCTCCCGTAGCCAGCTCGCCAGCCGAAGCCGCGACCTGTTCCATGGCGGTCTGGATGCTGTTGTTCTTATCGAATATTCCACGGCTTGTATCGGCGACGTGGCGAATGATATTGGACGTCTCCGTCAGGATGTCGCGAAGCTTGTCCACCATGCTGTTGAAAGAATGGCCGAGCTCGCCGGAGCCGGAGCTGGAAGACATGTCGACTTTCTGGGTGAAGTCGCCCTTCGCGATCCGGTAAGCGGCGCCGGAAATTTCGTCGAAGGATTGCGTAATGGCTTTCTCGATGAAGGAGACCGTCGGATAAGCCGCGATCGCGAGAACAAGGGATACAAGCGTCACCGCGAGTACCGGCCCGTGGGCTAGCGCTGTCGTAAGAATCGTAACAATGGCAAATAGCGCTAAATTGAAATACGTCGTAATCAATAATTTATTGCGCACGGAGAGAGAGTAGTACCATTGGATCATTATGTAAGCGCTCCTTTAATTAGAATACCCATATTATAACACCGCGCTCGAAAATGGTCTATAATTGTCGACCTAATAAAAGTGATGTCGAGCTGAGACTTTTAGCTTATTTTGTTTAGGTATTTTAGCGCAATAACCGCTTCGGAAATTACTAATAACCTTTTCGGTGATTAATGCAATTGGCAATGTTACCATTAATTACAATTCGATGTTTGAAATCGTCATATGGTGTCGAAGCAACTGGGGAAAATGTCGAAAAACTAAAGGAGGCTTCGGTATGGAACTAAGTTCTGTTTCATTGGCAAGGCAGGTGGATTTTGTGTTCAGGCAATTGGAGGGCGAGCTCACGAACGCGGCGGCGGGTACGGTGCAGATTTGCATCCGGAATAACGCGGTGGGGAAATTCGGAATGAAACACCATCCGATCGAAAGCAAGGATGGCAAGATCGAAGGCGGAGACAAAGGTTTGACGCAGGCGCAAGTGCAAGCATTCCGCCAACTCGCGATCGATGCTCTGAAATACAGGAAGGATTGGACGCATGGCGAAATCTTGTATGATTTCTCAGTAAAACCAAGCTCGAATACGTGGTCGGCGAGCGTCCTCTATGAATCCAATTACAACATGGCAACCTGGAATAGCCGATACATGCCGCCGAAGTCGAAAAGCGCGAACTGGCTAAGCGAATATCAGTAAATCATAAAACGGCTGTTTCTAATTGGGCGGTTTTTGGCCCTGAAGAAACAGCCGTTCTGTTTCACAAACCAAATTCGAGATCGGGATACACGTAGGGAGATTCAGGCGCTTCGATACGCTCGATCCGCGTCGCGGTCAAAGTCAAGATTTCGTTGCCCATATAATTCGAAGTCGCGAGCGTTCCCGTTGCTTTCACCCATTCATCCTCGGCATACCCGCTTGCCTTCGGCCATTGAATCATAAGTCCGTACGGAAGAGCGTCCGCAGAGCAGCAATTCATGGCGAATCGGCTGACCGCCAGCCGCTCGGCTCCCATCTCTTCTTCCCGATACACGAATCCGCTGATCTCGATCTCCTTGCCGATAAACGCCTCCCGATACAGATCGAGCGCCGTCAATGTTTCGATGAATTGATGTTCCGGAATGCGTATGATTGGCTGGGCAAACAACCTCTTCCCGAGCGCCGCATGGTCGACTGTAAATTCGTCGAAAGGAAAGAGCGCGTCGAGATCGTCAGAAGCTGGTAAGGTCGAACCCGAATTTTCATTAGCTTCTTCCCCGGACAACCTAGCCTCTGTCCTCACGCCGACCTCGCTTCCTGTGAAGCTAATGCCCTTCTTCGCGGCAAGCGCGCTGCCTAACGTTCCTGTCGGTACAAGGAATCCAAGTATCAACGGGAATAAAAACAATCCATAGATCATGGCACTCTTCAGCTTCGAGGGCGAATGGTCATGCCCGCACTCGCATGCTTCGGCGGATCGTTTGATTATTCGGGCGCGAAGCGCGGCATAGAACTGATAGACGGCCGCCGCGTAGAGGCCGAGCGCCGACAGCTTCACAAGCAGCTCCATTCTCGGCGCGATGTAAAGCGTAATGTCGCCGGTATGGAACAAATAAACGATAAACATGGCAAATCCGGTCAGAATGAACGCTCGGATCAAATGCTGGGTCATCGTCATAATAACACCTCCGCGATGACGGCGCCCGCCAATGTAAACAACGCGGTTAGGACGATAAGCAAGGCGACGATACGTATTTTGAACGTAGAGAGCAGCATGAGCGTGTTTTTGAAATCGATCATCGGTCCGAATACGAGGAAAGCGAGCAGCGGTCCTTGCTGGAAGATGCCGCTGATAACGGGAACACGATGCCGAGCAAGGCCCCGAACAATACGCCGGCAATGGGGTTGCGCGGCATGATTCGCCGGATAAGCTCGTCCGTCACAAAAACCTGCAGCAAGGCGGAAAACAAGACGCCGAGCAGAATAAAGGGGAAAGCTTCCAATATAATGCTGATGAACAATATTTTGAACGACTGGAAGTTGCCCGGATCTAGTATCGCATCCCATGCGGCATGGGGGAGCTCGCGATTCATGAAAATCAATGCCAGCATAATGAGGCAGCCAACACCGAGCGCGGGCGTACCAATTCGGAATAACGCAGTTCGCATGAAAGTATTCCTTTCTTATTAGTAATCATTACGATAAACAACTAGCCCTACTATAACTTATGCGACTAAATCTGTCGATAGGACAAGTTCTGGTGTAAGAAAAAAGACCGGCGCCTTTGGGGCGTCAGTCTTGTTTGTGGTCCGCTTTGCGGCGAAGCCTTGCTTTGACGATGAACCCTGCCCCTATGCTGAATAGGGACAGCAAACCGAACAGAAGCACGAACCAACCGCTATAGCTGATCGAAACGGCGGTCGCGCTCATAAGCAGCACGGACAACACGGCAAAAAACATAGATAATGATTTGGACACTCGAAACTCTCCTTGGGCGCTTTGAAACGCGTACAAATATTTTTTAGAATACAGCATAGTTTCCGAAGCGATGCACATAATAAATTTGCAAGCTTGCAATACACATCAAAGTGCAGAGGACGAAAGGAGAAATTTCTTATGGCAGGAAGCAACCAACTCATTGTCCCACAAGCAACGCAAGCACTGAATCAACTGAAACTTGAGGCAGCGCAAGAATTGGGCGTGCAAATTCCGGCAGACGGCTATTACGGTAACGTTTCTACTCGTGATGCCGGTTCGCTTGGCGGATACATTACGAAGAAGCTTGTCCAAATTGCTGAGCAACAATTGTCCGGCGGCTACCGTTAATCGATTTCTCATACACAGGATGTAACAGCAAGACAAGCCCAGGGGAAACCTTGGGCTTCTTATTGTCCGACAGACAAGACTTAGAATTCAAGCGAAAGCCCCTTTCCATTGTGGAGGAAGGGGCTTGCTTTCGTCAACCCGCGAGCCGATTGCTTAGATACAACGAGGTTTCTCAATACGTATCCATACGCAGCCGTTTCATGAGCCTTTCCTCACTGAGCCAACCAACATAGGATCCGACTGTCTCGAATTGTTTGTTCATCAGCAAAACCGCGACGAACGGATATTGTTTGCGATGACGGTAACGAACATCCGACCATCTGACCTCGTACCCCCATGAATGCTCCTTGACGTCGGAGCAAGCGAAGCTCGTGAAGTAAAGAAACGAACGGATGGCCGGATCGTTTTTCGACTTAGCGACGGCCGGATGGCTGGAGCAACGCACCTTGTCGAGCCATTTGAGCGTATTGCTTCGCAAATTGCCAACGTAGAACGTTCCGTCCTCGCTTTGCTTCACGATGTTCCAGATCGACATGGATATCGTCGGGATTGCAATGTACGTATCGCTTGGGCGGTGGCTGGCATCGAGCTTCTTGAGCCTGTTCACGGTCGATTTGGCCGCGTACGTCCGCCAGACGAAATAGACCACCAGGAACAAGTACATAACCGGGAAAAGAACGGCGGGATTTACGAGACCCGTCGCCCACAGTAAAATGGCAATGAGATGCGTCGTAAAAATGATGGGATCGAAGATGTGAATAATATTCCACGATATCCACTTCTCGTTGAACGGTCGCATAGCTTGCGTGCCGTACGCATTAAACAGATCCGTGAACACGTGCACGACGACCGCCAGCAGCACCCAGCTGCCGATATGGAGCCATGGCAAGCTTCCCCTGTAGAACAATTGCAGGAGCACCGTGATGGCCACGGTCCATAACAGGATCGCCGGGATGGAATGCGACATGCCCCTGTGGTTCCGGATGTAGCTGGCATTGCCTTTGAGCCGGAACAGATTGTCAAGATCCGGCGCTTGAGAGCCGGCGACCGTCCCGAGAAGTACGGCGGTCTGGACGGCAGGACTTGCGGCTACGACCGGGTCGATCGTTGCAAGGCCCGCGAGACCGATCCCCATCACCAGATGTGTTCCTGTATCCATATTTTCAGTTGACCTCCCTTATGCGAAGACGATTGGGATTAGTATCGCCCGAAGCGGGGGGACTTTATCAGAAGAAGCGAGAGGAGACTGCCGCCAATGTTTATATGTTTCGCCGAATATCGGATCAGGCCGGAGTGCCGGGAGCAATACGAGCAGGAAACGGAACGATTAATGAAGGAAACGGGAGAGGGCATGCGATTGTACGAAGGAACGGATCAGCCCTGCCTATTCGTGGAAGTATGGAGTGCTTCATGTGCGGAAGAAGCGGAGCGAATCAAAAAAGAACGCCGCAGCGAGCGTTCTTCTTGGGCGGTCCTTTCGCAGTGGATCGACGGAGGGGAAGCCAAGCTCCACATATGGACGTTCAAGCCCGCGCATGTTTCGTCATCCTGAGCCATCGCCATTGTATCCCGTCCAGGGGTGACGGTCGATACGTCCGGCGACGGCGCATCGGATTCGGAATCCTTGCGAATGCGATTATTGTTGTCCGTTCATTCCCGTCGTGCCGGTTGTAAGCGGTGTGCTCGGCGTTACGACTGTGCCTTGGAACGGATATTCGTAGTTGATCGGACCGTCGAACGTGACATAATCCAGGTTGAGCATAAGTAACAGGTAACGCATACCGGTCGCCGGATCGCTAATAATAATATGATCGCGTCCCGCCGCTTCGATGACGCCCTTGAACACTTTGGCGTTCCATTCTTTATTGTTCTCGTACGTCATGTAGAACGTGGCCAGCTTGCCGCGGTTCAGACGCAGAATGTTTTCTACATACGACTCTTCGACGGCTGGCAGAGTGACGATATTGCCGCCGCTCGGCGTTACGAAGGATCCGCTTGGGACGGTACTCATCGGGCTCATCGTACCTGCCGCAGGCATCGTGCTTGTGTACGGCGGCGCGTATTGACCTTGACCTTGCGGATACCCGCGATATCCGAATCCGTACGGCTGATAGCCGTAACCTGACGGCGCGAAGCCTGCGTTTCCGTCCGTCGTGCTGACTTGTTGTTTGTAACCGAAGATACTCATTTCTCGTTGTTCCTCGCTTTCATGCAATGGAAATCGGAATCGTAATTAATAAACTGTCGGACATTCGCCGGCCTTCGGGATGTAGAAGCAATGCGCCTTGAATCGGCCGGCGTTGCTTTGGTTCCACCATGTTCCGGGACAGCCGCCTGCCGGACGGAAAAACCAAAGGGCGTTGGAAGCCGGATGCTGGCGTTCGCCGCCGATGACCCGTTTCGCAAGCCGGATTTCGCTTTCGCGCGCTTTTTGGTAGAAGTAGCTTTTGTGGATCGCCTCGAAGCCGCCTGGGCTTTGATACACCATATCGGGGATCGATCGGATGTTTTTGAAATCAAGACAGTTGCCGCGCACGCGGTTGACGCCGACATTGCCGACCATGAGCATACCCAGATCGCCTTCGCCTTCCGCTTCGGCGCGCATGAGGCGCGCAAGCATCTTCGTATCTTCGGCATTGGTTTTGATGACTGCCATAGATGAGATCCTTCACTCCCTTCGTCCTTGGAATGGGCGTTACACTACATGGTTAATGTATGGAACATTAGGCGGAAAGGTTACAAAATTCAAATACAACCGAATTGTCACATTATGAGTGTCGAAATCATGAACAAAGGCGGTGAACGTTGTCACCGCCAACATTTTTCGGTATGATTAGTAACGATTCAACAATGAAAGAGAGATGTTTTGCGCGTCTTGTCGCATACTCGGGAGGCTAGCTTTTGTGCTGAAGGATTTGATTGCGTTAACGAAACCGCGGCTGCTCCGGCTGAATATGTTTGCCGCTTTAGGCGGGTTCTGGGTAGCTTCCAAGTGGGAGCTTGACTTCCCGCTTATGATATGGATGTTGATCGGCTCGACATTGACGATGGCTTCGGCAACCGTCGTGAACAACTACTGGGACCGCGAGCTGGACCAGAAGATGGAGCGCACGAGAAACCGCACGCTGCCGATGGGAAGAATGACGCCTGCCGCAGTGTTGGCCTACGGCATTATTTTGGGCGTCGCCGGACTTGCCATCCTGTTCGTTCTCGATCCACTTACCGGCTTCCTTGGTTTGCTCGGCTGGTTCGTGTATATCGTCATCTATACCATGTGGCTGAAGCGCAGCTCGACATGGAGCACGTCAATCGGAGGCATTTCCGGGGCTATGCCGCCGGTAATCGGCTACTGCGCCGTAACGAACGAGGTTGACGCCGGAGCCTGGTTATTGTTCGCGCTTCTATTCTTATGGCAGCCCGCACACTTCTGGTCGCTCGCTATCCGCAGGGTCGAAGAATACCGCGAAGCCGGGTTCCCGCTGCTGCCGGTGGTCAAAGGCGTCAAACGGACCAAGCTGCAAATGATTCCTTACGTGCTTCTGCTGCTGCCGACGGTCGTGTTGCTTTATACGTACGGGTATGCAGGCATTTATTTTTTGATCATCTCGGCTGTGCTCAGCGTCGTATGGCTCGTTCATACGATTGGAGGCATACGTGCCGCGGATACAGAGAAGTGGGCGAAAGTTAATTTTTTGATTTCGGTTAATTATTTGATGATCGTATTTGTTGCGATGATCGCGAATACCGTGAAGTAACGGTTGTCTTAAGGCGAGGAGGATTGGATTTTTTGGTGTTTTTACGGAGGCATGCGTTCAAGATAGCCGTGCTCGCGTTATGTGCGGCGATGGGCATTTATTTGTTAATTACATACGTGTGGAAGCCGGAGGCGGCGCTGCCTGTGCTGCAATCCGCTCCGGAATTCGAAATGAACGACATCGACGGCAATCCGGTTTCGCTTTCGTCCACGAACGGGAAGGTCCGGCTTGTTTACTATTATTTCGCCAATTGTCCGGATGTGTGCCCGCCGACGACGTTCCTGCTGTCGGAAGCGCAGGACAAGCTTCGCGCGGAGGGCAAACTCGGGAGCGAGGCCGAGCTGATCTCGATCACCTTCGATCCGGAGAGGGATTCCCCGGACGCGATTCGGCAATTCGCCGAGCGGACCTCCGCGGAGCTGGACGGCTGGCATTTCCTTCGCGGAGACGGCGACGCTACAATCGAGCTCGCGAGGAAGATGGGAGTCAGCGTTGTGAAGGATCCGGAATCGGGGACGTTCTCCCATATGAACTTGATTGTCCTGATCGACAAGGATGGCCAAATCCGGCAGTTGATCAAAGGCAGCGACGAAAACTTGGACGCCAACTACATCGTAAATCAAGTGAACAAGCTGCTTTAAGCTAAATATGAAAATGCAGAAGGACCGTCGGGCAGCCCCGGCGGTCCTTTCTGTTACGTTTTACAAGCCGGAGAATAGCTTTACGAACTTCTCCATCGATTGCTCCATCGCCGCTTGCATGTCGGCCATGACGTTTGAAAGATGCGGCAACTTGTCGCTTTCACCGATCGTCTTCAAATAAGCGACCGCAGCCATGGAAACTTCCGTGTTAACGTTGATTTTGCAGATGCCGTTCGCGATCGAATCGCGGATTTTGTCATCCGGCGTACCGGAGCCGCCATGCAGAACAAGCGGCACGTCGACCGCTTGCCTGATGCGTCCGAGCAGTGGAATATCAATGTTCGGCTCGCCCGTGTACATGCCGTGCACGGTGCCGATGGCCGCCGCGAGGAAGTCGACGCCCGTTTCCTGCACGAACGCGCGGGCGGAATCCGGATCGGTCAGTGCGCCGCTGCCCTCTTCCTCGTCGGAGAAGGCGCCGCGGGCGAGCGAGCCGATCTCCGCTTCCACGGATACGCCGGCCATATGCGCGATCTCGACCATTTCCTTCGTGCGGCGAATATTTTCCTCAAGCGGATATTTGGAGCCGTCGTACATGACTGAACCGAAGCCGCAACGGATAGCCCGGATGATCGATTGTTTCTCATAAGCATGATCCAAATGGAGGGCAACCGGAATGCCGGCTTTCTCTGCGATCACCTTCACGAACGCGCTGAACGCTTCGACATCGACGGTATCGAAGTAACGCTCGCCGAGCGCGATGATAACGGGCTGGCGCAATCTTTCGGATACGGCAACAGCCGCTTGCACCGTTTCCATGCTGTAGACGTTAAACGCCGCTACGGCGTATCGCTTTCTGCGCGCTTCTTCAAGAATGGATCGGGTTGTTGTAAACATCGTGTATCGACCTCCATGTTTGTAGTTAAACTACATAATATTGAGTGACTACTTTGAATAATACTACATTTTAGCTACTACATCAATGTAGAAATACTACAATCTCGAATGGTGCACTCTGCCGAATCATCAATAAACAGTACCAAAGGGGTCGAAAATAGGCGGATTTCCATACACATTAGATGAAGTAATTGTTTTTCGAATGTAGTATAATGAATCTGTCGAGAAAAAAGACAACAAAAAAGTAGTAAAAATACATTGATATAGTTTCAAACATGTAGTATTATTACATCACGGCCGAAAGTGAGGATCGATCACGAACATGGCAACTTTTCAACATCGAATTAAAGCTTTGGAGAAAGAGTTAACCAATTCCGATCGAAAAATTTGGGGTGTTCTTGCAGAAAACGAAAAACCTTTCCTGTTATCGATGAACGAACTGTCCAAGTTAAGCGGCGTAAGCGAACCAAGCGTCGTACGGTTTTACCGCAAGCTTGGCTACACGAGCTATCAGGAGCTCAAGGTTGCGCTCGCTCAGGAAATGTCGGCGGATAACGAAGCCAGCAGCATTTACGAGCAAATTTCCATGACGGATACGGCGGAAGAAGTGTTCGAGAAGGTGCTCGACCAGACGATCGCCGCATTCCAGACTACGAAACACATGATCAATTACAAAGCGCTTCACCGCGTGGGAGAGATCATGGCGGAAGCCAAACGGCTTTATTTTTTCGGACAAGGCGTATCGGGTATTATCGCTTCGGATGCGGCACACAAATTTTTGAGGCTGGGCATGAACGCGATCGTGATGACGGATTTGCACATGGAAGCGATTGCGGCGTCGCATATGAATGCGGGAGATGTTATATTCGCCGTCTCGCATTCGGGAGAAACGATCGGGCTGCTCAACGTTCTGCAACAGGCTAAGGAGAAGGGCGTCAGAATTATTGTCATTACCGGCTTTGCCAAGTCATCGATCGCCCATGTCGCGGAAGAACTGCTCGTAACGAGCTCCAATGAGACGGATTACCGTTCCGATGCCATGATCAGCCGAATCGTGCAGCTGGCGATCATAGACAGCTTGTATGTCATATCCGTTCTGCGCAAGGGGAAAGCCGGCATCGACGCGGTCAACGCGTCCCGTCTGGCGGTGGCGAAGCTCAAAACATAACAACATGGGTATACGGAGGTCAACCAATGAAAATATTAACATTCGGAGACGCTATGATTCGCGGCGAACAATTCACGAAGGCAGCCGGCATGCTCGGCGATCACGAAATCGTGACGACGGATTGGGAAGCCGATTGGGGCAAGCTGCAGAACCGTCGTCTCGTCATCGAGCAGCAAGGTCCCGCGGTTGAGGAAGTGCCGCAGATGTTCAAGGACAACAAGGACGCGGATATGGTGCTCGGTCTGTTCGGACCGTTCTCGGCGGAAGGTATGGATGCTTTCGACGACCTAAAGCTGATAGGAGTTGCCCGTGCCGGCACCGAGAATGTAGATGTAAAAGCGGCTACCGAACGCGATATTGTTGTCGTTCACGTCATGGGCCGCAACGCGCAAGCCGTATCCGACTTCGCGATCGGCCTGATGCTGAACGAATCGAGGAACATCGCTCGCGCCCATCATTCGATCAAAAACGGCGAGTGGCGCAAAACATTCAGCAATTCGGATTATATTCCGGAGCTGAAGGGCAAGAAGGTCGGACTAGTCGGCTTCGGATATATCGGCCGCCTTGTCGCGAAGAAATTAAGCGGCTTCGACGTCGAAGTGATCGTATTCGATCCTTATGTGAAGCCGGAATCGATCGACATGCCGCATGTTACGATCGTGGACAAAGAAACGTTGTTCCGCGAGGCGGATTTTATATCGCTGCATGCCCGTCTGACCGAAGAGAATCATCATATGGTCAGCCGGAGCGAGCTGGCGATGATGAAGCCAACCGCATATCTGGTCAACTGCGCCCGTTCGGGCTTGATCGATACGGACGCGCTTGTCGAAGCTTTGAAGAACAAACAAATTGCGGGAGCGGGGCTGGACGTATTCGACATCGAGCCGCTTGAGGAAGGCAATCCGCTGCGCGAGCTGGACAACGTGACGCTTACGACCCATATCGCCGGCACGACTTCCGATGCTCTGATGCAATCTCCATTCTTGCTGGCGGAAGAAGTGAAGAAGGTGCTGGAGACGGGCCATGCAAGCTGGGTCAAAAACCCGGAAGTGTTGAGTCGTCCGAAAGTGAAGCAATGGATTGAATCTTTGCAATCTTAATAACTAGCTTTCGACAGACGGAATTTCATTATTCTGTCTGTCGGAAGCAACATTTAATCTCCATAAAGGCATAATATTGAAACCGCTTACAAAGGAGCGATTATCATGAGTGAAAACCTTCAATTATTACTGTACGCAGTTATCTCTATCGTCGGACTCATTATTTTGATCGGCAAATTCAAGCTCAATCCGTTTATCTCGCTCGTCATCGCCGGCTTGGCCATGGGTCTTATGTCGGGCATGAAGCTTGGCGAAATCGCGACGGCTTACCAGACGGGAGCAGGCAACATTATGGCCACGATCGCGATCATTCTCGGTCTCGGCACGATGCTCGGCAAGCTAATGGCTGAATCCGGCGGCGCCGAACGGATCGCAAGAACGATGATTTCGAGGTTCGGCGAGAAAAAAGTCCATTGGATCATGCTGATCGTTGCGTTTATTTGCGGCATTCCGGTATTTTTGCAAGTCGGCGTTGTTCTTCTTATCCCTCTTGTCTATACGCTTGCCCGCTCGACAGGAACGTCCCTCATCAAGATCGGCGTCGCCATGCTTGCCGGCGTTGCCGTCGTGCACAGCTTGGTGCCCCCGCATGCGGCGGCTATGGCCGTTATCGGCATTCTGAAAGCAGATGTCGGCATGACGCTTCTGTATTCGATCATCGTCGGTTTCCCAGCGGCGATCATTGCCGGCCCGCTGTACGGCAGCTGGATTGCGAAACGGGTTAATCCAGAAGTGTCCAAAGAGCTGATGGGCCAATTCGGCGGCAGCGAAAACGACGAAAAAAATCTGCCCGGCTTTGGCATCACGATGTTTACCATCTTGCTTCCGATTATTTTGATGCTGATCAAAACCGCTGTCGACCTATCGTTGCCGGATGGACATGGTGCCCGCACATTAATGTCGTTCATCGGCCATCCGATTACATCGCTCTTGATCTCGCTGGTTGTCGCTATGTTCACGTTCGGATTCGCTCGCGGCATGAAGGCCAAGCAAATGTCAGACATGCTGAACGATTGCTTGTCCCCAACCGCGTCGATCCTGCTCATTATCGCGGCAGGCGGCGGCTTCAACGCCGTGCTGGTTACAAGCGGCGTAGGCGAGGCTATCGCATCGTACGCTTCGGCTTTGAACTTGTCGGTACTCCTTCTTGGCTTTGCTATCGCCGGCCTCATTCGCGCTTCGATCGGCTCCGCTACAGTTTCGATGACGACGGCGGCAGGCATTGTTCTCCCGATCGCGGAGATGTCGCCGGGTACAAACATGGAGCTTCTGGTGCTCGCGATCGGCGCAGGCTCGATTATGCTAAGTCATGTGAACGACTCCGGCTTCTGGCTCGTGAAGCAATACTTTAACATGACGGTCTCGGAGACGTTGAAGACTTGGACAGTCATGATGACGATTATGTCGTTTGCGGCGTTCGCGATGGTTCTGTTGATGAGCATGATTGTTTGATTGCGAGCGGGTTGATTACAATATCCGATAGTTAAGCAACATAAATGTATGGAACAAGGAGGAGACACCGCTATGACTGAACAAAAAAAAGTTCTCCCTTTGGCAATGGTTATCGATTTGGGAACGACCGGCGGGCGCATCGCGCTCGTCGATTCCGCGGGAACGATACAAGCGATGTCCTATCGGGAATACAGCAGCATCTTTCATTCGCCGACGGTGATCGACCATGATCCCGAGACATGGCTGTGGTCCATCCGGGAGAATGCCGCGGAGCTTAAGCGAAAGGTGCCCGAGCTGTTCCCGCTCATTCAAGCGGTAACCGTCACAAGCCAACGGGCAACCTTTATCCCCGTCGACGCGAAGGGCAAGCCGATCGCGCATGCGATTCTGTGGCAGGACAAACGTTCCGTCAAGGAAGCCGCTTATTTGAGAGAGACGATCGGGGAGCAGACGATCTTTGCCAAGACGGGTCTGAAGATCGACCCTTACTTCTCTTTGCCGAAGCTTCTGTGGCTTCGCAGCGAGCGTGCGGAAATCTATGAGACAGCCGCATATTTTCTTAGCGTCCACGACTTCGCGATTTTTGCGCTGACAGGCGAATTCAAGACGGATTGGACGCAGGCTTCGCGCACGATGCTATTCAACATTCACGAATTCGCTTGGGATGAAGAGCTGGCGGGCATGGTGAACATCGACCTTGGCAAAATGCCAAAGGCTTACCCGACCGGCACGATTGCAGGGCCCGTAACGGCGGAAGCCGCGGAAGCATATGGCATTCCCGCGGGATTGCCCGTCGTCATGTCGGGCGGAGACCAGCAATGCGCGGCGCTCGGCGTCGGCGCGATCGAGCCGGGCATCGTCAAGGTGACGACCGGCACAGGTTCGTTCGTCGTTGCGCCAACGGACAAGCCGATCACTTCGCCGGAGCATAAAGTCGTCTGCAGCACTTCCGCCGTGCCTGGCCAGTGGATCATTGAAGCCGGGATCTTCACGAGCGGCTCGACGTACCGTTGGCTCAGAGACTTATTGGTCGACGATCGCTCTTACGAGAAGCTGAACGAGCTGGCGCTCGCATCGGTACCCGGAGCGAACGGCGTGCTGCATGTGCCGCATTATGCGGGAAGTGCCGCTCCGTACTGGAACGCTGACGCGACCGGCGTCCTGATGGGCGTCTCGCTCGGAACGAGTCGGGCGGATATCGTACGAGCCTATTTGGAAGGCATCTGCTTCGAGGTGAACAAAAACTTGCGCATTATCGATTCGATCCTGCAGCAAGAGGAGGACGCCGAATACAAACGTCTGTCGGCAATTCACGTCTGCGGCGGGTTGGTTCAATTCGATCTGTTCAACCAGATCCAAGCCGATATTTTCGGCATTGTCGTCATTCCAAACACGACGGAGCAAGGCAGCGCGGTCGGCGCCGCCATGAACGCTTTTACGTCGATTGGCGTATTCGCCGACTTGAAGGAAGCGCACCGCGCGATGAGCCAGCTGGACATGACGCGGATGAAGACGACGAATCGCGGGCTGAAGGCCGTCTACGCGGAGATGTCCGCTCTTCACGATGCGCTCTATCATTCCTTGAACAACAACGATATGTACGCAAGGCTGAAGCAAACGGCTTCCCGATTTGGCGAAGCGCTGGAAGACCAGCTCAATTAAAAATCGTCTTTGCTCCACTCGGAAGCGGGATCGAGCGCGGGATACACGATATGCGCGTCGAGGCCCGCTTTTTCCAATTGCTCAATCAAATATTCTACGGGCGTATGCTCGACGCCGGAATAACCTTTGCGCGTGTAGATGTGTTCCGCGTCGGGAAACAGATCGCTTAACATGCCTCGGATGCGGCGGCCGGAGGAATCGTTATCCGTGAAAACGTAGATCTGGCGGTCGCCAGCCTCCTTGAGGAGCTTCTCAAGCTGCAAGGTCCCTGGCGTACCGTACGTGCATAGGATCATGATTCGGTCATCCAGCACGCGCCGCAGTCTGCTCCGGTCATTTTTCCCCTCTACCACGATGGCAACGTCCATCCCGATCCCTCCAATCGCTACTTCTATATTAATGCTTAGTGTACCATACGGACAGCCCTCTCAAACAAGAAGGCCGCCTCTCGGCGCGGACGAGCGTCTGCGCCGAGAGGCGGCCACATGCGATTAAAGGACCATCATATCGGAATTACCAGAATCCGGCACATACGATGATTACGAGCAAGATAAACAATACAAGAACAGTGCCTACGCTGTTGTGACCAAAGCCTCTGCCTACGCCTGTCATTATGGAGTCACCCCTCTACGGTAGCGTTAAAGTCTGGCGGCCGGCTGCGTGAGCCAAGGCCTATGGACGATTAGCCGCCCGACACACAATATTCTATGTGCGGAGAAGACGAATGCCTTGTGCGTTTACCCAGTCTTCGAAAATTGGGTGTTCGGCGCAAGCGTGCGAAATTTGTAAAAGGGGAGAAGAGCCAGCGCCAGCATGAGCGCAATGAATGCAATGTAATAAGGCGAAACATGGTCGCGAAGCTGTCCTGCCAGCATTGGACCGAGAAAGGCGCCGACCGAGAAGGCGATGGACAGCACCGAAAATGTCCTGCCGTACCTTGTGCCGCCGCTTAACTCGATCAGCAAAGTGGAAAGCGCGGGCAATATGATGCCTTTGGCCATGCCAACGAACAACAGCATGACGGCTAGAGGCAACGGAACTTCTGTCGCGATGCCGAAATAGACCAAAGCCAGGCAAAGCGCGCCCCATAACGTTCGCTGGAACGCGGGCAATCGGTTCAGGAACAGCATGCTGAGCGTAATGAGCGCGCCGATGCTGACGACGGAGAATAAAAGGCCGGTCGTCATCATGGCTTCTCTTGTCTTCGCGAGCAGGGGAAGCTCGAAGGAAAGAATGCCCTGCGCGCAGCTGAGGGCGACGGGCAGCAGATAGATCAGCCACGGAATCGGCACGGATTGTGCGGCAGGCGTCTTGGCCTTCGATCCGGAGGGAGCGACTAAAGGATTTTGACCGGACGCCGCCACGCTGTTGTTCAGCTTTCGGTTAATTTCCTTGATGAATACGAGCGCGCAGATCGCCGTCCCGATCAAAACCCAGCCAAGAATCGTAAAGGCCGTGCCGAAGCCGATTTTGGCGACGAGATAAGCGCCTGCCGCCGGGGAGACGACGGAGGCGAGCGTGTGGACGAGGCCGTTGCCCGCCATTAGCTTGCCTTGCTCCGTAATGTCGCTCGTCAGCCTCGCTAGCAGCGACAAGCAGGCCGGCGACAGGAATGCTAGCACGAAGCCGCTGATGGAACGCAGCAGCAGAAGCTGCCACGGATCGGTGACGTACGCTTGGAACAGCAGGATGATGCCGGCGCCAAGCAGACTGAATACGATGAACAGCCGGCTGCCGTATCGGTCGACGCCGTAGCCGGCGATGACGTTGCCCGGCAAATGCGTGATGGAGTACATGCCCATCATGAGGCCGATGAAGGAAGGTGCAGCGCCGATAGAAATGGCGAACGGAGTCAAAATCGGATATTGAGCATGCAGGTCGAAAAAAGCGACGAACAGGAACAAATACAGCCATAACGCGGTTCTCACAAGCGGATCCTCCTTGCATTCAAATACTTGTTAAAAAACTTCCTCTTTAGAACATATACCTACTTGTACGCCTTGATGGGACAGGATATGTCTCCCGATTGCGGACGGCGGCGTTTACGCCCTATTCTTGGTAGGCTATAATATTTTGTAGTAGATGTTAGAAAGAGTTATAATAGGAGGGTTCGCGAATGGATTTTTTGGATTTTTCGGCATACGATACGGAGACATGGACAACGTTTTTACAAGAAAACTGGTTGGTGCTCGTTATTGCTTTGGTCGCGTTGCTGCTTATCGTCCGCGTCGTGAAGACGGTCGTCAAGTGGGCGCTTGCCGCGGTTATCGTCATCGGGGTCGTTCTCTACAGCGGTTATTCGCTTGACGACGTGAAGGAGATCGGCACCAAGATGATGGATACCGTGAAGCAGGAAGCGGTCACGGCGATGATCGGGGAAGCCGAGAACGCGGAGTACAAGGTAAACGAAGACGGCACGTATACGGTAACGACGTCGAACATCGAGCTGACGGGTGAGGTTGGGGCAAGCGAAGTGAAGGTATCCCTTAAGGGCGCGCCGGCTATTACGCTTCAGCTGGACGACGCCATTCTGACCTTTATCGAGCAAGCGAAACAAAACGGTTAACAGGCAGGCCCCGCAGGCCTGCATGGATGGGGAGTGTGTGACACATGCAGGACGATCCGCAAAAGCGGGAAATCGATAATCGGCGAAACTTTTCGTTCCGCCTGAACTTTTTTTTCTTTATTACGTTTGGGTTATTCAGTCTATTGATTGTAAGACTTGCGGTACTGCAGTTCGTAGAAGGGCCGACGCTTAGCGCGGAAGGACTGCGCAAGAGCACCCGGAACGACGCGATCGCGCCGATCCGGGGCAATATCTACGATGCGAACGGCTACCCGATCGCGTACTCGACTTCGACTCAATCGCTCTATTACAGCATTCAACCGGGCAAAGGCTACGAGGACAAAGCGAAGGCAACGGCCAAGCAGCTTGTAGAGATCTTCACGCAGTACGGCGATCCCAAGCAGGCGATGACCGAAGACGATATTATCCGCCAGATGGACCTGGAATTCGGGCGCAACACGATCTCCACGCCGCGTCGGATCAAATCCGGTCTAACGAAAAAAGAAGTCGCTTATTTCATGGAGAACCGGACGGATTTCACCGGCGTGGACATCATGGAAGAGAGCGTGCGCAATTACGACAAAAGCTCGATCGCGGTGCAGCTCGTCGGCTATTTGAAAAAATACAAAGGCGTCCGGGTCGACAACGAGTTCTATTCGGCGAAGATGGACGAAACGGATCCCGCGCTCAAATATTTGGAAGAGGAAGAGGTCGGACTCGACGGACTGGAGTTTATGTACCAGGACGTCTTGCGCGGAAAAAACGGGCTGAAGTCGTATCCGGTCAACAACCAGGAGCAAATTATCGGCCCGATGCAGATCACGAATCCGGAGAAAGGCGCGGATCTGTTCCTGACGATCAACAAGAACATCCAGCTTCATACGGAGCAGTCCATCATGAACCATCTCGAGAAAATCCGCAAATCGACCAACCGGTACGAGAAAGCGGAATTCGCGCAGACGGGTTTCGCGGTCGCTATGGAAGTCGACACGGGCAAGGTCGTCGCGATGGCGAGCATGCCGGATTACAATCCGAACATCTGGGCGGGCGGCCGGATTAGCCCTGAGGATTATGAGAACTTCAGCAACGTGCTCCCGAACGGCACGATCCGTACCGTCTATGGCCCATATAAGACAAAGGTCGACAGGGACAAACATCCATCCTCGATCGTTCCTCCGGGTTCGACGATGAAGCCATTATCCGTTCTGATCGGTTTGCAAGAAGGGTTATTCTCGCCAACGACCCGGTATAACGATACGGGATTGTTCACGTACGGCAGCAAGGGTTACGAAACCAACATCCGGAACTCCCAGAACAAGTCGTACGGCAGCATCGACGGAGCGGGCGGGATCGCCCATTCTTCCAACCCGTTCATGGCGGCGATGATCGGTAATAAGCTTTATTTGCGCGGAACCGTTAACGGCAAGTCCAGCGTCGAGATTTGGGACGGGTACATGAAGCAGTTCGGGCTTGGCGTATCGACGGAGAGCGGACTTCCGGGCGAGTCGCGCGGTATCATCGAATACTTCACCGAGGCGGAGCGGGGAAGCGCGCAGTCCGCGCTCATCCAGGCTTCCTTCGGGCAGCAAGGGCGTTACACGACTCTTCAGCTCGCGCAATATACCGCCATGCTGGCTAATCGGGGCAAGCGTATTAAGCCGCAGTTCGTGAATGAGATCAAGGATTCGGAAGGCAACCTCATTCAAGGCTATACGCCGGAGATACTGAATACCGTCGATATTCCAGAGGCGTACTGGAAGGAAATCGAAACCGGCATGGAGCAGGTTAACGTGCAGGGGTTCGAAGGTTTCGGACACGAATTCCGCAGGAAGACGGGTACCTCGGAGCAAGACGTGTCGCAGCGCACGGCCGAGAACGCGGTGTTCATCGCTTACGCGCCTGCTGATAACCCGAAGCTGGCGGTTGCGGTCATCGTGCCGGACGGCGGCTTCGGCGGTTATGGCGCGGCTCCGATCGCACGCCAAATCTTCGACGCCTACGACGCTGAGATCGGGCTGACCGGCACGCCGAACAAGGCGCTTGCGGCTCAGCTCGCGGCTGCATCGGCAGGCGGCGCTGCCGGCGGGACTAACGCCGACGGCACGCCTATCGCAGGCGCGGGCCAAGGGGCGGGAGACGCACAGTAGCAAAGCGGTACCGCTGCCGTTCGGCAGTAAGGCGAACGACGGGCGGTATCCGCGAAGCAAATGCGGGTGGATTATCGAGAGTTAGACCCGCGCCGATCAAAATCAATAAACAAAGGGGCTGTCCCAGAAGTAAACACTTTTAGGGGCAGCTTTTCTTCGTCTACATGGGGTGCAGCGGACTGAATGTGTACGAAAAATCGTACAAACGACGCCCAATCGGGGCGCATCGGGCCGAATGTGTACGAAAAATCGTACTCACGACGCCCATCTGGGGTACATCAGGCCGAATGTGTACGAAAAATCGTGCTCACAACGCACATTTGGGGCGCAGCGGGCTGAATGGATATGAAATTTCAAGCACGCAGGAGCTGTCCCAAGTCATCTATGACTTTCGGGACAGCCCCTGTTCGTTTATTCGGTAATTTGAAAATTCGCGAACTGTATTTTCGCCTCGGGCATGCCCGAATAAAGTTTTCGGTAAATCCCCCACTTCGGACGGTTGATCGTTGCCCCGTCTCTCCAGTTGTCTCTTGTTCCGCTGTATGACATTAGCGTCGTGCCGTCAAGCAGCTTCAGCGCCATGTTTATGGAGCCGCTGTCCGTATGTTTGACAGTGACCGTCGCTTCCACCCATTGTCCGTCCACATTCGAGAATTCCGTCTGAGCAAGCGTCGAGAGCTGGGCCGTGTCCGTCCCGACCGGATTGTGCCTGAACTTCAAATAGCCGTTGTCGAGAGAAAACGTCAATACCGGATAACCGTCATCGCCGTCGACCGCTTTTAATTGAAAGATATGATGGAAATTTCCCGATGGCGGCATCGGGTAAGGACTCATCGCCCGGAATTGCCACTTGTATGTAGTCGTTTGCCCGTTGGTAGCGGTTACATTGCTGGGCGAGCCTTTGTACGCCTTCACCTCGATACGCTGCCTGTCCGTATTGCTGCCGTCCAGTACCGCGGTATCCGATTCCGTTCCCGCTTTGAACATAAACACGTTTCCGACATAGGACGAAGTGGATTCGTACAGATGACCGGAATCGGTGGGACCATCGACCGGATCGGAACCCAAATATTGCTGAAAAATAGCCAGCGGCGAGCTTCCGCTGTTCGGTCCGTCGGAATTGATCGTTACCGTGGCGGCATATACGGTACTTGCGGCGAATACCGATGCGAGCGTCAAGGCGGCGGCGACTTTGTAAGACTTTTTCATTTCATGTTTCCTCCTGATCATTTGTTAGATTTGGTCGGATCCAATTGAAGGTAAAGTAAAGATAAGCAGCTCCTTTCCGAAGGAATAATTTCATTTTATAGAAATCATTTCTATCCGATATGCGTTTTTTTTCGGTGGCTTGTGCTTTTTTGCTTTTTGAACTGGCGAAAGGTTCTGAGAACGGCCTGATCATTATGTATCGGTTGACGAAAGCTCGTTGTCTGGAACAGGTTTGGCAGCCGACTCCGCAAACGCCAAAAAATAAATGTTGCACAAGAGAAACATTTTTGTGTATTATTAAAAAAGAGGCGTTAAACAAAATGTTATTACTTGGGGCAAATTGTTTGTCCTGTTCACTATTAATCAGCTTTGGGAGGGTCATGAATGAAAAGGACGAGTAAAGTGAATTCCGCGGTGCGGAGATTTGTGATGACGATCATATTTTTATCGCTCGCGGCTCTGACGCTTGCGGCATGCGGCGGGGAACAGTCGGGGACGACGAGCGGGGATGGGAAGCTGACAATTACGGCGACGACGGGCATGATCGCGGATATCGCGGCGGTAGTAGGCGGCGACCGCGTCGCTGTAACTGGACTCATGGGGCCGGGGATCGATCCCCATCTTTATAAGGCATCGCAAGGCGACGTGAAGAAGCTGGACGGAGCCGACATTATTTTTTATAACGGCCTTCACCTGGAGGGCAAGATGGGCGAAATTTTCGAGAAGCTGGAAAAGGGCAAACCCGTCGTCGCCGTCTCGAAGGATATCGACGAATCGAAGCTGCATGGCGATCCGAACGCGAAGGGCGGAGCGACGCATGACCCGCATATTTGGTTCAACGTGCAGCTGTGGATGTCGGCGGTCGAAGTAGTAAGAGATACGTTGAAGGAACAGGATGCCGAGAATGCCGATTATTACGAGTCGAGAGCTGCGGATTACTTGACCGAACTTTCGGAGCTGGACGGATACGCTCGCGAGCAAATCGCGCTTATTCCCGAGAAGAGCCGAATTCTGGTGACGGCCCATGACGCATTCGGATACTTCGGCGAGGCGTACGGTCTCAAAGTGTTGGGGCTGCAAGGCATGAATACGATGTCGGAATACGGCTCCAAAGACGTGAGCGAGCTTCGCGACTTCCTGGTGGATAACGGCATCAAGGCCGTGTTCATCGAATCCAGCGTTTCGTCCAAGTCGATCGAATCGGTCATCGAAGGCGCGAAGAAGCTCGGCCACGAGGTCGTCATCGGCGGACAGCTGTTCTCCGACGCTATGGGCGATCCGGGAACGGTCGAAGGTACTTATATCGGTATGGTGAAGCATAACGTAGATACGATCGTAGCTGCGCTCAAATAAACCGCCCACCACGAAAGGAAGCGAATGCGATGAGTATGGCGAAAACAATGACCGGAATGGCTGCGCGAGAAGCAGCCCCGCTGTCGATAAGCGGACTCAGCGTGGCATACCAGAAGAAACCCGTCCTGCGGAACGTTTCGTTCGAGGTGAACGAAGGCGAGCTGATCGGCGTCATCGGGCCGAACGGCGCGGGAAAGTCCACGATGATGAAGGCTGCGCTCGGACTCCTTCCAAGCATTAGCGGGGAAGTGCTCGTCTACGGCAAAAGCTTGAAAAGCCAGCGCAAGCTGATCGGCTATGTGCCGCAGCGCGAGTCGGTCGACTGGGACTTTCCGACGAACGCGCTCGACGTCGTTCTCATGGGGACATACGGCCGGCTCGGCTGGATCCGTCGCCCGGGCGCGAAGGAAAAGGCGCATGCGCTCGAATGCCTCCGGAAGGTCGGCATGGCCGACTTCGCCGACCGCCAGATCAGCCAGCTGTCCGGCGGGCAGCAGCAGCGCGTGTTCCTGGCTCGCGCGCTTGCCCAGAACGCGAAGCTGTATTTCATGGACGAACCGTTCGCCGGCGTCGACGCCGCGACGGAGAAAGCCATCATAACGCTGCTTCAAGAGCTGAAGAAACAAGGGAAAACCGTCATCGTCGTTCATCACGACTTGGCGACGGTCAGACAATATTTCGACTCCGTGCTGCTGCTGAACGTCGAGCTGCAAGCTTTCGGGCCAACCGAGTCGACGTTTACGCACGAGAAGCTGCAACGGACCTATGGCGGCAGGCTAGCCTTCCTGGACCAGGGCGAGGTCGCCATATCCGGCGCAAGCGGCGGAGGTGGTACGTTATGAGCAACTTCTTCGCGATGTTAGCCGATCCGAACATGCAGTGGATCTTCTTCGGCTGCATGCTGCTCGGCCTTAGCTCCGGCGTCATCGGCAGCTTCTCTTATTTGCGCAAACAAAGCTTGGTCGGGGATACGCTCGCGCATGCCGCGTTGCCGGGGATCTGCATCGCGTTTATGTTGACAGGCGTCAAGTCGATCGGGATCTTCCTGATCGGCGCCGGAATCGCCGGCGTCATCGCGACTTTCGGCATCGGCTATATTACGCGGCATTCCCGCTTGAAACAGGATGCGGCGCTTGGCATCGTGCTCAGTTCGTTCTTCGGTCTCGGAATCGTATTATTGACCTTCATCCAGCATGGGGACTACGGCAACCAATCCGGTCTCGACAAGTTTCTGTTCGGGCAAGCGGCGGCCATGGTCGGCTCCGACGTCGTCACGATGTCGGTCATCTGCCTCGCGCTCGTGTCGGTCTGCACGTTATTGTTCAAGCAGTTCAAGCTTATCTCGTTCGATCCCGGCTTCGCGAAGGGACTTGGTTATCCCGTCGCGCTGCTGGAGCAGCTTCTTATGCTGCTCGTCGTCGTGGCGGTCGTCGTCGGCATTCAAGCGGTTGGCGTCGTGCTCATCGCCGCTTTGCTGATCACGCCTGCCGTATCCGCCAGATACTGGACGAATAGACTCGGCTTCATGGTTGTCCTGTCTGGCGCGTTCGGGGCGTTAAGCGGGGCGCTGGGCACCTGGATCAGCTCCTCCGTCTCGAACCTGCCGACCGGTCCCGTTACGGTGCTTGCCGCTACGGCATTCTTCGGTATATCGGTGCTCTTCGGACCGGAGCGGGGGCTTCTCGCGAAACGTATACTGCGCATCCGAGTCAAGCGGCGGTTCCTGCTTGAGAACGACATTCGCAAACCTGTAGCCGGAGAGCGGATGAAAGGGGAGACGGCAGGATGAGCGACTTCTGGATTCTGTTAACCGGCAGTCTCGTTGCGGCATGCTGCGGGATCGTCGGCGTTTTCCTCGTGCTGCGCAAAATGGCGATGATCGGAGATGCGATCAGCCACTCGGTCATGCCGGGCATCGTCATTGCTTTCCTGATCAGCGGCTCGCGCGATTCGCTGCTCATGATGTTCGCCGCGCTTGCGTTCGGGCTGCTGACGACGTTCTTGATCGGGATGTTCCAGCGCAGCGGCATCCAATCGGATGCTTCGATCGGCGTCGTGTTCACCGCGTTATTCGCGATTGGCGTTATTCTGGTCAGCTTGTTCGCCAGACAGGTTCATCTGGATCAAGACGCCATTCTGTACGGAGAGATCGCGTTCGTCCATTGGAACCTGTGGGAGATCGGCGGCGTCAATCTGGGGCCGAAGGCGGTCTGGCTGCTTGGCGTTACGCTGCTGATCATCGGCCTTGTAATCGGGCTGTTCTACAAGCAGTTCAAGTTATGCGCGTTCGACCCGGCGCTGGCTGCCGCGATCGGCATTCCGGTCGCATTGTTCCATTATTTGCTGATGGGCCTCGTGTCGATGGCAACGGTCAGCTCGTTCGAAAGCGTAGGGGCAATCTTGGTCGTCGGAATGCTGATTATTCCGGCTTCGACCGCTTACTTGCTGACGGATCGGCTTGGCGTAATGATCGCGCTCAGCATCGTTGTTGGCGTAGTCAGCACCTTCATCGGCTACGGAGCTTCAATCGTGCTGGATGCGTCGATCGCAGGCTGCATTATCGTCGCCGCCGGGCTGCTGTTCGTCGCGACCTTCCTCTTGTCGCCTAGCCATGGACTCGTAAGCCGCAAGCTCCGTCAGCGCAAGCTGGCGGCCGAAGCGGCGAGCGGGACTCGGACGGCGTAATCGGGAAAGGAATAACGCTATATTATTTAATAATGATCGATGCTGCCCGGGAGGCAGCGATCGGATGAAGAGGATTGTTTCGGCCCCACGCGAATCGGCGGGGCATGAAGCATCCTCTTTTTTGCTGCGTAAATATATCGTTCGCCCGCCTAGCCCCGCCTCGCATACCCCGTCCCGCACGTCTGGCTGCAGAGGCGAAACAAGCTCGTCCATCATTTGGTTTCTTGCCGATTTGTGTTAGAATAAGCAGGTGTGCAAGGACGGATGAAGGGGATGACAGCATGTCGGATTACAAATTGCTGGCGCTCGATATGGACGGAACGCTCCTGAACGAGCTAAGTGAAATTAGCGGCGAGAACGCCGAGTGGATCCAAAAGGCGCTGGATATCGGCGTCATCGTAAGTTTCTCGACAGGGAGAGGCTTCGAAAGCGCGCTGCCGTACGCCGAACAGCTGAAGCTTGAGACGCCGATGATTACGGTGAACGGCGGCGAAGTTTGGGCGCGGCCGCATGTGCTGCACAAGCGGACGGAGCTAAGCCCGATCTACGTGAAGCGGCTGCACGAGCTTGCCGGCCAATATCCGGAGGTATGGTTCTGGGCGTATACGACGCAAACGGTTTACAACAAGGAACGTTGGTTCGATGCCAGCCGGGATTACGACTCCTTCCACTGGCTGAAGTTCGGCTATTATACCGAGGATGACCGGGCAAGGGAAGCGATTTTGGCGGAGACGCAGAGCTGGGAAGCGTTCGAGATCACCAATTCTTCGCCGCACAATATCGAACTGAATCCGCTCGGCGTCTCCAAGGCAAGCGCGCTCCGGGAGCTGTGCGGGCTTCTCGGCATCGAGATGTCCCAGGTGATCGCGGCGGGCGACAGTCTGAACGACATTGCCGCCATTCGGGAAGCCGGGTTAGGCGTCGCGATGGGGAACGCTCAAGAGGCCGTGAAGCTAGCGGCGGACGCAGTGACGCTGACGAACGATGAGAACGGCGTGGCAGAGATCATCAAGAAGTACATATTCGGAACGTAAGCGCAGAAGGGTGCTCGCTTAGTTTTCTTCTGCCAATCGTGCAAAGGAGGCTATAGGAGATGGATATTTTAGGTTGGTCCTTAATTATTATTTTGTTCGTCGTCGGCATGGTCGGCGCGATTTATCCCATCCTGCCGGGAGCGCTGGCGATTTACGCCGCGTTTTTCGTATACGGCTGGTTTTTCGCATTCGGCGATTTCGATTGGATTTTTTGGACGATCCAGACGTTGATCGTTATCGTGCTGTTCGTCGCGGATTACGCGGTCAGCGCCTGGGGGGTCAAACGGTTCGGCGGGACGAGGGCTTCCGTCATCGGAAGCACGATCGGCCTCATCATCGGACCTTTCGTCATTCCGGCGTTCGGCCTTATCATCGGTCCGTTCGCGGGTGCCGTCATCGGCGAACTGATGGCGGGCAAGAACTTCGAGCAATCCCTTAAAGCCGGCTGGGGCGCGCTGGTTGGCTTGTTTACGAGCGTTGTCGTGAAGGTCATTCTGCAGCTTGCGATGATCATCCTGTTTATTCTTTGGTTAGAATTCTAAATCTCTATTAGAAAAGAGAAGGCGGTTATAACAATGGTAAAAGTAACGGTATGGAACGAATTCCTGCATGAGAAAATCCACGACGAAGTCAAAGCGGTTTACCCGGACGGCATCCATCAGGCGCTGGCGAAAGGCCTTGCTGCTGCGGATATCGAGGTGGCTACCGCAACGTTGGAGGAGCCTGAGCACGGACTTACGGAAGATCGCCTGAACAATACCGACGTCCTGATCTGGTGGGGCCATATGGGTCACGACAAAGTCGAGGACTCTATTGTTGAACGCGTTCAGCAGCGCGTGCTGGAAGGCATGGGGCTTATCGTGCTGCACTCGGGACATTTCTCCAAAATTTTCAAAAAACTGATGGGTACCGGCTGTGACCTCAAGTGGCGCGAAGCGAACGAGAAGGAACGCATCTGGGTCGTCAACCCGGCACATCCGATCGCATCGGGATTGCCGGAGTACATTACGCTCGAGCATGAAGAGATGTACGGCGAACACTTCGATATTCCGGCGCCGGACGAGCTGATCTTCGTCAGCTGGTTCGAAGGCGGCGAAGTTTTCCGCAGCGGCTGCACGTTCAGCAGGGGCCAAGGTAAAATTTTCTACTTCCGTCCGGGCCACGAGACGTTCCCGACTTACTACAACCCGCAGATTCTGCAAGTGATCCAGAATGGCGTCCGATGGGCTGCGCCGTCCAGGGCGGCGGTTCCGGTGCGTGGCAACCACAAGCCTCTTGAACCGATTGGCGGCAAACAACAGGACTAAGGTTAAGGGGAAGAGAACAAGACGCCATGGTAAAAAAAGATTCGTTAATCAAAGGTACGCTAATCCTGGCGGCGGCAGCGCTGACAGCCCGATTCCTCGGGCTGTTCCAGCGCATACCGCTGGACTATATGCTCGGCCCCGAAGGCATGCTCGCCTTCAACGCGGCCAATCAGATCTATCTCCTGCTGTTGCTCGTCGCGACCGCAGGATTCCCCAGCGCCATCAGCAAGATGGTGTCGGAGCGGTACGCGCTCGGCAAGGAAGGCGAGGCAAGGAGAATTTATCATGCCGCGCTTGTCTTCGGCGCCGTCTCCGGCCTCATTCTTGCCGTGGCGTTGTTTGCGCTTGCGCCGCTCTACGCTACGGTCGCGAAGGAAGAATACGCGATGCTGTCCGTCCGGGCGATCGCTCCGGCGCTGCTTCTGTTCCCCATCATCGCGATGATGAGGGGGTACTTCCAAGGCAGGCAGTTCATATCGGCGGGCGGCACGTCCCAGATCGTGGAGCAATTTCTGCGCGTCGGCCTCGGCATCGGTCTCGGCGTCATCGTATTGTCCCTCGGCTGGGGGGATGATTGGGTCGCGGCGGCGGTGACGTTCGGCAGCGTGTTCGGGGCGATCGGAGCCTTCGCCATCATGGTATGGTTCGCTCGCAAGCTGAAGAAGCAGGACGGGGAGTCGCAGCCCCGCTATAACGGCGAAGCGGCGGCAGCGCTGATGCGGCCGGGCAAGGCGTCCGTCGGCGGTTCGCAGCTTAGATTCAGAACGATTTACGCGGAAATATTCAAGATGTCCTTGCCCGCAATGGTGACGTCTGCCGCCGTCAACTTGATCTATGCGTTCGATACGACCTTGTTCATTCGGCTGACGGAAAAGTTCTACACGGCAGCCGGCGAGGCCGTCGTCGCGGGATCCGACTACGGGGCTAAAGCGATGTCTCTGGCGGGCATTCCGCCGATTCTGGCGATTGCGCTTGGCTCATCCTTGATTCCGGTTATCGCGTCCGCCTATAAGCTCAAGAACTTGGGCGAGGTGCAGCGCCAAGCTTCCGTCGTGCTAAGAATCGTCTGCTTCACAGGCGTACCTCTTGCCTTGTTGCTCACGGTCGCCGCGTATTCGATCACGGGCCTCATCTTCGAGGTGCCGGAAGGCAGCAACGGGCCAACGGGCAGCGGCGCGGTTGCCGCGCTCGCGGCAGGCACGATTCTCCAAATTACGATGATGACGACAAATTCGATCCTGTACGGAATGGGCAAGCAGCGCATCTCCATGCGCCATACGTTGATCGGCCTTGTCTTGAAGGTTGTCATCAGCATTGCTCTAGCTCCTTTGCTTGGCGTATATGGGCTTATCATCGGCTCGACGGTCTGTTTCATTACGGCTACGGTGCTGAATCTGCGTTGGATTAACGCGGAAGTTAAGCTGACCGTTCTAGGCAAACGCTGGATTCCGTACCTCGTTTCTGTCGGGATTGCGGCGCTTGGAGGATGGGGCGCGGAAGCGGGTGTGCTTGCTTTGACCGGGGGCTTGGCCCCGAAGCTATCCTACTTCTTGGCTGCCGCTTCTGCGGCTGTCGTCGTCGGTTTGCTGTACGCGGCCATGCTCGTGCTTCTGAAGGTCGTAACCGCGGAGGATGCTTCTTCGCTGCCGGCAAGGCTGCGCAAACCGTTCTTGAAGGTCATGCGGATCGTCTCCAGGGTATAGGCGGGACAAACTCTCTTCCAATCATTTACAAGAGGGAATCTTCTCTTGTACAATAGTAGTTATCTCGTCGAATGAACATTCGAGAGATTGTTAGTCTTCTACATAACATTTGGGAGAATAAGGGGAGAAACAAGGTGAAGAACAAGCTGCTGAAGAGAGCGGCGGTCGCCGTGCTTGCGCTTGCCGTCATGATCGTGGCTGGCTGCCAGGCGATCGCGGGACTGGACTTGAACCAGGTATTGAAGAATGCCGCCAAAGTGACCTCAGGCGAAAGTAAAAGCTCCTTCGAGTTTCAATTGCGTTTGAACGAAGACGCGCTCGAGGAGTACGAAGAAGAAGAAGCGGACTTTTATCGTTTAATCTCGCATATTAAGGTAGAGCTGGATCGCGTATTGGTAGAGGATGAATCGAATCTTTCTTTGGAAGGCAGCCTTTCTTTCGGCGATCTAGGCATACCGTTCGGTCTGCGTATGTCGGAGACGACGATGGTTCTCGAGCTGGAAGGCGCGAAAAAGCCGATCGCGATCGATTTGTCGGATGAGGCGATCGCTTCCATGTCGGGCGTTGAAATCAGCGAAGGGAACGAAGTTTCGCAGGAGGAAGAGGAGACCATCGCGGAGATTGGACGGCAGATTACGGACTTGGTCAGCGGTTATGCCATCAACAATCTTCCGAATCCGAGCGGCCTCAGCGCCACCCCTGTAACCGAGCCGATCGGCGGCGTTCAGACGTCCATGATGAAGCTCCAGTTCACGATGGACGGCCCGGCAATCTGGGAATGGATCAAATCCTATCTCGACGCTCTATTGAATGATAGGGAGGGATTGGAAGCCACGGTTCGAGGCATTCTGGAGCTGCTGGAAAACAATCCGGTTTATTGGGAGATGCTAGGGGAGATCAATCCGTTAGAGAGCGATGAGCTGGACGCGCCGACGGTCGACGACATGGCGAAGGAAGCTGTCGACGAAATCGTCCTGCTGCTCGAATCTTACCAAGAAGAAATCGAATGGATGGAAACCGAAGACAAAGAAACGCTGGATTCGCTTCTGAACGAGTCGCTTCAGCTCAAGATGGACACGTACGTGGATGCGAAGCTCGATATTCGGAAGCAAGCGCTGGAGCTGAACTACGAGCTGGAAGACGACATGGACGAAGAGCTTGAGCTGCCGTTTACAGGCTTCACGCTGAAGACCTCTTCCGAGCATTGGAATGTGAACGGAAGCGTCGCCGCCGACGAACCGGCCGTTACGGACGACATGCTGACTTCTGCCGAGCTTGAAGAGCTTGAAGGGCACGAAGCCCTTGAATACGTAGACGAACAATCGGCGCTTTACGAGCTGCTGAAGAATAAACTGCACGTGACGCGCCAAACCTATTTCGCGTACAGCGACGATTACTACAACCCGCCGATTATCGTGCCCGGCTATATTACGATCGTCGCGGTTCGCGACGTGGCGGACGCATTCGGAGCTTCGACGACGTACGAAGCGGCTACCCGCGAGATAACGGTCCATGACGAGCTCACGAATACCCGAATCGTCATGAAGGTCGGCAGCGACGTCGTTAAAGTGAACGGCAAGGAAGAGGTTTGGCCATTCCCCGTCATGACGGTCGACGGCACGACGTACGTGCCGGCGCGCAAGCTTGCCGAGGCGCTCGGCGCCGACATCGAATGGCAGACGGTGTACGAGGATTGGAAGGAACTGTCGATTTCTCGAGAACCTTAAGACGACAACACGTCTTGAACTATTTTGCGTAAGGAGTGGGCAGCATGCAGAAACTAACGACGGAAGCCGAGTTCCGCGAAGCGGTCGGCCGAGATGGATTAACGGTGGCTGTGTTCAAGACGACTTGGTGCAAGGATTGCCATTTCATCGACCCGTTTATGCCGGAGCTCGTCCGTTCCTATGCGGGTCGCGCCGAGTTTGTTGAGATCGACCGCGACGATTTGCCTGATTTATGCTCCGAGCTTAACATTCTGGGCATTCCGAGTTTCATCGCGTTCGATCGCGGCAGCGAGCTGATTCGGTTCGTCAGCAAGCTTCGCAAGTCGCGCGAAGAAATCGAGCAATTCGTGGACCGGGCTATCGAGGTGCGCGAAACGCTTAACCGGAACTAAACGAGCTGCGTTCGCATAGGAAAGTCCGTTCGGGCAATCGGCCACTGGCCTTCCCGGAGCGGGCTTTCCTTTTGTGTCATTACCGTGAATTGCCGCGCCCGGCAAGGCACGTTCACATTTTCAACATGGCTTTTGACACCGCCAATCGCTATAATTAATCTGTCAACTCCTATAGGTAAGTTCAAAAGCCCAATTTTGATTTGAACATCTAATTATTATTTCGCACTATTATGGAAAACAGGTGATTAATGATGGTAACCGGCCGTTTTCGCGCGTTTGCGATCGCATCGTGCATCGGAATGCTTCTTGTACTGTTAGCCGGAGCTCTTGTAACGAATACCGGATCCGGTCGCGGCTGCGGAGACGACTGGCCGCTATGCCACGGCAAGTTTATCCCGGCCTATACGCTGGAAACGGCGATCGAGCTTTCCCATCGGGTCGTAAGCGGCTTGGAAGGTCTGTTGGTGCTTGGCGTAGCGATCGCGGTCTATCGCAAATACATCAAAAACCGCGAAGCCTATAAGGAACCCCTCTTCTACGCGGCCGGCGCGCTGTGGTTCACGATTATCCAAGCGTTGATGGGCGCGGCGGCCGTGAAGTGGTACCAATCCCCTCCGGTCATGGCGATCCATTTCGGCATTTCGATTATCGCGTTTGCGGCTACGATGCTGCTGGTCATTTGGACCTATCGGGCGAAGCGCGGAACTCTCCAGACGACGATGACCGTGCCGAAGTCCGTTTTCACTTGGACGCTGGCAACGTCAATCTTCTGTTACGTCGTCATCTATTTGGGGGCGTTCATCCGGCATACGGAATCCGCAGGAGGCTGCGTAGGCTGGCCGCTCTGCAACGGCGAGGTGATTCCCGAGATGACGGGAGCGACGTCGATCGTGTTCATCCACCGGGTGGGGGCGCTGATCATCGGGCTTATGATTTTGGGCTTGTACCTGCACATCCGCAAGACGACGGGCGAATCTTCTTCGATGACGTCGGCCGCGGGCTGGGTGCTGCTGCTGCTGGTCGCGCAAGTGATGAGCGGCGCATGGTTGACCGCAACGGTCGGCAACGAGGATTGGTTTATCTTCACCAGCCTGGTTCATAACTTAATTATCGTAGCTTTATTCGGATTATTAATGGATATTCTCATTCGTTCCTGGCGGCTGAGGGAAGGACGTGGACAAGCATGAGCTTCGCGAATTTGCGCGAATACTTGGAAGTACTGAAGAAGGGCGGCGATCTGAAAATCATAGAGGCGCCCGTCGACCCTTATCTGGAGCTGGCGGAGATTCACCGCAGAGTCATTGAACATGAAGGACCGGCGCTGCTGTTCACGAACGTCAAGGGCAGCTCGTTCCCGGTGGTGACGAATCTGTTCGGAACGGACCGGCGCGTCGACCTTGCGTTCGGTCCGAAGCCGGAAGCGATCATGAAGACGATCATCGGCGCGACCGAACGGATCATGCCGCCGACGCCCAAGGCGATCTGGGGCGAGCGCGGTCTAATCTGGGACATGATGAAGGTCGGCATGAAAACGGTGCCGAAAAGCAACGCCCCGATTCTCGGGCAATTGAACAAATCGAAGCCGCTGGCCGGCCTCCCGGCCGTTACAAGCTGGCAAGAAGACGGCGGGCCGTTCATCACGCTACCGCTCGTCTACACGGAGAGCCTGAAATCCCGCAAAAAACATAATCTAGGCATGTACCGGATGCAAATCTTCGACGACTCGACGACGGGGATGCACTGGCAAATACATAAAGGCGGCGGCTTCCATTATTACGAGGCCGAGCAGAGAGGCGAGGCGCTTCCGGTATCGGTATTTCTCGGAGGGCCGCCGGCGCTCATCGCATCGGCGATCGCGCCGCTTCCCGAACATCTGCCGGAGTTGCTCATGGCGTCGCTCATCCTGGGCGAGAAGCTGCCGGTCGTAAACGATCCGCAGGGCGGACACCGGATGCCGGCCGAAGCGGAATTCGTCATCAGCGGCAAAGTGCCGCCGCATCTTCGCAGGCCGGAAGGGCCGTTCGGCGACCACTTCGGCTATTATTCGCTTACCCATGATTTCCCTGTATTCCAGGTCAGCCATATGTGGCATCGTAAGGATGCGATCTATCCGGCTACCATTGTAGGCAAGCCTCGCCAAGAAGACTATTATTTGGGCGAGTTCCTGCAGCGTCTGCTGGCACCGGCGTTCCCGATGGTCATGCCGGGCGTCAAGGAGCTGTGGGCATACGCTGAAGCTGGCGTCCATGCGCTTGCGGCCGCCGTCGTGCGCGAATCATATTCGCGCGAAGCGTTGTCGACCGCGTTCAGCATCTTGGGACAAGGTCAGCTGACGCTTACCAAATTCCTGATGCTGACGGATCAGCCGATCGATCTTTCGCGATTCGACGTGCTAATGGAAACGGTGCTGGAGCGGTTCCAACCGGGAACCGATCTGTTCGTTTTCGACGAAACGTCGCATGATACGCTCGACTATACGAGCGGCAAGCTGAATCACGGCAGCAAAGCCGTCATGCTTGGGGTCGGCGAGCCCGTTCGCAAGCTGCCGTCCGAATACACGGAAGGCGCCATCGAAGAAATACGGAACGCGAAGCCGTACTGCCGCGGCTGCCTTGTCGTTTCCGGCGCTTCGTACGAACATGAGCCGCAGCTGGCGGAACGGCTGCTGGCGCGTCTGACGGAACGAGGAACGGAATGGCCGCTCGTCATTCTGGCGGACGATGCGGAAATCGTCAGCGGCCAAACGTCCTTCCTGTGGACCGTTTTTACGAGATTTAATCCGGCCGACGATATTTACGCAAGCGCAGAGATCAAGAGACATCACTTCGGATACCGTCTGCCGATCGTTATCGACGCGAGAATGAAACCGGGATATCCGGACGAGCTATTCCCACGCGAGGACATCGTGAAGCTGGTGGATAGCCGCTGGAGCGAATATAAGCTGTAAGGAGGCGCTTACTACCATGCTTCGATTTATGTTCGGCGAGACGGAGAGGGAGCCTGCCGGAGGCTTGGAGGAGACCTACAAGCTGATGGAGCAGTTTGCCGGGATCGCTTCGGCGCGAATTAAACAAGGCGCTCCCCAAGGAGACAAGCTTCGCAAATACGAAGTATGGGCGAGAGGGCTGCGCGCTTCCTTGATGGAGCTTGAGCAAAGCCATTACGCCGCCAGTATCTTTAAGGAACGAATCGTTTCGGGTTCGGTGGAAGCGATGCTACCCGAGGAGAAGCTGGATTACGATCGGTACGTTTATTTCGACAAAAATGCGTTTATCCGCGTCTTCTCGTTGCTCGATAAGTTAGGAACGCTGCTTAACGACATGCTCGAGATGAAGACAGAGCGGATCAAGCCGCACTTTTCTTATTTCACCGTGCTCCGCAACATGCGCGACCGCAACGTCCATCCGGAGCTGACCTGGAAGCTGAACGAGGCGAAGGAGCAATGCAAGGATGCGATGAATCGGCTGCGCAAGCGCAGAAATACGGAGATTCATTATATGAATTCGGAAATGCATGACGATCTGATCCAAAGTCAGAGGATGTACGGGGAAGAAATCAAGCTGGAGAATATCGGCAAGCAGGCGGAAGACTTGGCCGGCTGCTTGCATATGGCCATCGAATCGTTGCGGCTGACCTTCCGCTATGCGAACTCGCTAATGCGAAGCAAGAGCCTATAATCCCGGGAGAGGGTGGAATGCGCGTGGAGCTGAAAGGCAGAACGGCATTGGTGACCGGGAGCGCCAAGGGACTTGGGAAAAGAACGGCGCTTCAGCTTGCCCAACAAGGATGCAATGTCATTATTAATTATTTGGAGTCCGAGCAGGACGCATGGGAAGTCAAGCGGACGATCGAAGCCATGGGTGTCGGCGCGATTACGGTTCAGGCGGATATCGCGACGATCGAAGGAGCGCATAAGCTCGCCGACGAGGCGGAATCTTGGGCCGGCGGCGTCGACATCCTCGTCAATAACGCGGGGCCGTTCGTCCGCAAGCGCAAGCTGTTCAGCGATTACGACGAAGAGACGATAATCCGTCTGTTGCATGGCAACCTGCTTAGCGTCATGCTCCTCGACCATCGGCTCCTGCCCCACATGAGAAAGCAAAAGTGGGGGCGCATCGTTCACTTCGGCTTCGGCCATGCCAACGAGGCGCGCGCATGGCCGCATCGCGCGGTATACGCCGCGGCCAAGACGGGCCTCGTTTCTTTCACCAAGTCGCTGGCGGTCGAGGAAGCGCCGTTCGGCATTACGGTCAATCTGATCGGACCCGGCGATATCCGCGGAGCGAACAAGGAGCGGTCGATCGAGGAGGCGGAGAACGAACATGATCCGGAATCGCCGCTCGGGAGACCCGGAACCGGCGAAGACGTCGCCAGGGTGATCTTGTTTCTTTGCGAGAACAAGTCGAGCTTCCTGACGGGCAACGTGATCGATGTCACGGGCGGCTTCGATCCGATCAGGGCTAACATTAAAGACCTTTAAATGGGTCAGCTCCAAAAAAAGAGTCTTATCCGGTGCAGGCAATCGCCTCATCCGAATAAGACTCTTTGTTTCTTAGAATACTTGAACGACTTCGACTACACCGTCGACTTCTTCAAGCAAAGCGCGTTCGATACCGGCTTTCAGCGTGATTGTCGAGCTAGGGCAGCTGCCGCATGCGCCCATTAGGCGCAGCTTCACGATGCCGTCCTCCACGTCAACCAATTCTACGTCGCCGCCGTCGCGTTGCAGGAAGGGACGAAGCTTATCCAGTACGTCCAACACTTCGTCGTACATTGTTTCTTGTACTTGTTCACTCATTGCAATCCACTCCTTTCTCCCCTATTATAGTACAAAGCGAAGCAGATGAAAATGGTTCGCAATCCGCAATCCTAAAAGTCAGGTGATTATAGATGATAAAACCGATGATCGAATTTTGCGCAAGCAACATGCACCATGGAACCGACGAAGTCATGCGCCGCTTCGAAGAAGACGATGACTTCGAAGTGAACGAATACGGCTGTCTCGGCAACTGCGGCGAATGTTACTTGAAGCCTTACGCCTTAGTGGACGGCACCATTGTAGCCGTCGACGACGTTCTTGAGCTGTACGAGGCGGTGCTGGCGTCGATCAAGCAGCAGAAAGCCGATCAAGAAGCGTTGGACAAGCTGCTGGACGATCTTCCATAACGGTATGCCGACATAGCCGGAGCTTCGTTGACATGCCGCTTAAGGGCCATTTTAGCCGAGATGACGCTTGGAGCGCCACAGCACGCCGCTCTTGACGAGGCGCGGCACGCGGCCGAGAATAGGCGTGCCGCCCATGAGGCCGAATCCGCTCTTTTTGCCTAGGGAACCGAGCACGCCCTTCAGCTTGATCTTCCCGAGGCGAGGCGTCTTGTCATGCCAGATCGCCTGGAGCACCTCCGTGATTTGTTTGCCCTGCGCGCCGGCAGCTTGACCGCTAGGCGAGAACGGCAGCGACGCGCAGTCGCCAACTACGTACACGTTCGTGTAAGCCGGAAGTTGGTGATACGCGTTTAGGATCAGTCGGCCTTGATTGTCCTTGGGCAAATCGATCCGCTGGACGAGCTCGACGGGCTGGATGCCGGCCGTCCATACCGTCACGTCGGTAAAGATCGATTCGGAGGAATTGGCATCGTATAGTTGTCCTTGCTCCAGACGCGTCAGCGCGACATGGCCGCGCATTTCGACCTGATGCTCCATGAACCAGTCCGCGACGAAATTTTGCAGTCTTCCCGGGAAAGCGGATAGTACGCTCGGTCCGCGGTCGAGGATTCGAATGTTCAGGTCTGGACGGCTTTCCCTCAGCTCCGCCGCGACTTCCACCCCGCTTAACCCGCCTCCGACGATCGTCACTTGACCGTATGGCTTCACGTCATTAAGCTGCGCGTACGTTCTTCTCGAAGCCGAGAACGTCTGGATGCTCGTCGAGAATTGCTCCGCTCCTTCAATGCCGTGGTATTTGTCCGTGCAGCCAAGGCCGATGACGAGCCAGTCGTAGGAGATCGGTTCGTGGCCTTCCACCATGACCAGTTCGTTCTCCATATCGATTCCCGTAATTTCGCCGTAAGCGTATTGCACGCGCGGATCGTTCGGGAACTTCACCCGCAGCTCGAGATCCGATACCGTACCCGCAGCCAGCGCGTAATATTCCGTCTTAAGCCCTTGGAACGGCATGCGGTCGACGAGCAGGATCGACACGTCGTGCGGCAATTGCTGTTCGATCAATTCGTTCACGCTGGCGGTGCCGCCGTAGCCGCCTCCCAGAATAACTACTTTTCTCATTGGTTCTCCAGCTCCACGATTCGTGATGTGATTGTAGGTTGCGCCTACATCAGGGGGATTACTCATTCATAAATTTTGATTTCGTTGTAGAAAGTGTCACGTTCGACCGGGATTCTTCCCGCGCCCTTGATGAGCCATATCAGATCCTCGCGCGTAATGCCTTCGGGGGTCAGCGCGCCCGCAGCATGGCTGATCTTCTCCTTCACGATCGTGCCGTGCGCGTCGGAAGCGCCCATCGTAAGGGCAACCTGCGTCAGCTGCACACCGATATTGATGAAGTAAGCTTTGATATGCTGGAAGTTATCCAGCATGAGGCGGCTGATCGCGATCGTCTTCAAATCCTCGAACGCCGAGTTGCGGCGGCGGATGCCGGCCTTCGGATTAATCGGCTGCATGGACAGCGGAATGAACACGAGGAAGCCGTTCGTCTCGTCTTGAAGCTCGCGAATATGCATCAGATGGCGGATCCGGTCTTCCTTCGATTCGATGGAGCCGTACAGCATCGTCGTATGCGTGCGAAGGCCGAGCTGATGGGCTGTGCGATGAACCTCCAAGTATTGCGTGACATCCGCCTTGTCGACGCGCATTTTTTTGCGGTAGTGGTCGGACAGAATTTCAGCTCCGCCGCCGGTGAGCGACTGAAGGCCTGCCTTCATAAGCTCTTCGAGCACTTCCTTGTACGACAATCCGCTAATGCGGGAGAAAAAGTCGATCTCCGCAGCCGTATAAGCTTTCAGCGTTACGTCGGGGAACCGTGCTTTGAGCGCCTTTAGGGAGTCGACGTAATACTGGAACGGCACATGCGGATTATGGCCGCCGACGATATGGAACTCCCGGACGCCAGGGTGGAAATGCTGCTCCACGTAGCGGATCATTTCTTCGCCGCTAAGCGTGTACGCTCCGGGATCTCCTTCATCCTTGCGGAAGTTGCAGAACGCGCAATGCGCTTCGCATACGTTGGTGAAGTAGAGGCTCATGTTCTCGATGAAATAAACCTTCTTCCCGTTCTTGCGAAGTGCAACCTCGTTGGCGAGCTGTCCGATCGTCAACAAGTCTTCCGATTGATATAAGAAAACGCCGTCTTCGAGCGATAGGCGCTCTCCATGACGCACTTTTTCGATAATGGACTGCATGTGTTTCTCTTGCGTAGGTACGATCACGTTCATAGCGAAGCCTCCTTCGACCCCGTATCGAATCATGGATGAAAGATCGGGATCAAGTATGATACAAACAGGATGTTTGTGAAAAAAATAACATACAATTGCGTCTAATTTTCTGTAACTATTATAAACCTCACACGTAGCATGGGCAACAAAAAAAGTATTTGGCAGCGAAAAACCGGGTATCCGCGGTTTCCAAAGATCAAACCTTGAGCAAGCCGGCGCACTGGAGTATACTATGGATAAGTAAGTGAATGGAGGGATGAAGCATGATCACGATCAGTGGGCTTGCATCTGAGAAGATAAAGGATATGCTGGAGCAAGAGGCGACGCCGGGATTATTTTTGCGCGTAGGCGTTAAGGAAGGCGGCTGCAGCGGCTTCTCGTACGGCATGGGATTCGACGACGAAGTAAACGAGGGCGACCAAACGCTGGATTCCGGCGGACTGAAGGTCGTCGTGGATGCGGAAAGCATCAAATATTTGAACGGACTGATTATCGATTACAAGGAATCCGCCATGGGCGGCGGCTTCACGATCGACAATCCGAACGCCAGCGTGACATGCGGCTGCGGTTCCTCGTTCCGTACGGCGACGGATGCCGGTAAGCCTGCGGAAGCGGGCGAGTGTTAATCGTCCGTGCGACCTTTTTGATGCAACGATAAAATCGGATAACCTCCTGAGCGACCGGGCGAATACGGCCCGGCAATCCGGGAGGTTTTTCTATTTTTGCCCCAAGGATTGTCGCCCGGCATTCGGGGGAAGCGTATAATGGTAATAACCTTTCACTACATATGGAATAGGATGAATGCTTATGCTTCGGCCGTTCGGATGGAGTGTCCGCGATTTTCGCGCAATCTATAAGAAGCTGCTCGTGTTCGAATATTTGTTTATGCTTCTGACCAGCTTCGCGGTCCTTCCGATCCTCAACTATATATTCAACAAAATCATGTGGGTGCTCGGCACCGGTTCTTTGCTGAATAACGACGTATACAGAATCGGGTACAGCTACGAGGGATTAACGGGATTGATCGTCATCGGCGTGATCGCTTCGTTCGTGCTGTTCATCGAATTCGGCGTCGTCATCACGATTGCGCAGAAACATTATTTCGGGCAAAATGTGTTGATATCCGATGCGTTGTGGACGACGCTGAGGCAGGCGCCGAGGCTGTTCGGCTTCGGTCTCGTACAGCTGGTGTTTTTCCTCCTGGTGCTTATTCCGTTCGTCGACTCGCCGCTGTCTGCCGCGTTTTACCGGCTGTTCAACGTGCCGATTTTCTTGAATAAGCGAGTGTTCGACTCTTCTCAGCTCATGCTCGTATTATACGCGCTGCTGCTGCTCGCCGCGCTGTACACCGTGCTTCGCTGGATATTCGTCCTGCACTTTATCGTGCTCGAAGGCCAGAGCATTACAGAGGCCATCCGCAACAGTCTCGCGCTGACGAGGAGCAAGCGGCTACGGTTGTTCTTCTCCTTGTTTCTGCTGAACGGCATCGTGCTGGGCGTCGGTTTTGCCTTGATTTCATCGATCTCGTATTTGCCCGCGTGGCTGGATAACAACGTGCTTAAGCTGTTCACGGATCATTACACGCTGACGTTATCGACGCTGCTTGCCTATATGTTTACGTTATCGCTTATCCCGTTCAACATCATTTATTTGACCCGCTTGTATTACGATTACGGCCAGCGCTTCGGCATCGAGGCGGAGGACCGGCTCGAGCTCAAGCGGAGTCCGCTGCTCGGCAGATTAGAGAAGCGGATCACGGGCATGCTGGAAGGCGTGCAGAGGAAACGCGCCGTTTACGCTTCGCTCGCGATCATCTATGTTTGTCTGGCGCTGTTGGTCAGCTACTCGACCAATGACAACCTCGTCTACGCGAAGTGGGGCGTGCTCGTGTCCGCGCACCGGGGCGACAGCGAAGCCGCGCCCGAAAATTCGCTGCAATCGGTTCGGTCGGCAATCGAGAAGGGTTTCCAATCGGTCGAGCTAGACGTACAGTTGACGAAGGACGGCACGGCCGTGCTGCATCACGATTATCAATTGCTTCGGATGGCCGGCGTGAAGAAACGCGTCAGCGAGCTGACGTTCGACCAGCTGGCGAAGCTGAGCATCGGAACGTACGATGCTCCGACGATGCCGGAAGATAACGAGGATGCGGAGGAAGGAAAGAAAGGCGAACCCGAAATCGTGCGGATTCCTTTATTGTCGGAGGTCCTGGCGGAAGCGCAGGGCAAGATCAAGCTGCTGCTCGACCTTAAGCCGTACGGAGACGGAGAGGCGCTGGTCCGGGAAGTCGTCGCGCTGGTCGATGCCTTCGAGATGGAGGAGGATGTGTACATCCAATCCTTCGACAGCAAGTCGCTCTCGCTTATCCGTTCGCTTAATCCGGATATTCGAATCGGTCAAATCCTCTATTTCGCCTTAGGCGATTTGACGACGCTCGACGTGGATTTCTATACGATCGAACAAGTGATGCTGACCGACCAGCTCGTCGACCATGCGCATCGGAACGGCAGGGAAGTGTGGGTGTGGACGGTCAACAGCAGCCGCAACATGAAGGAAGTGCTGAAGTTTCGGATCGACGGGATCATTACCGATTACCCCGACCGGGCGCAGACAATGGTTGAGCTGAATCTCTAATGCGTGGCTTCTAGGAATGGGAATTTGGGAGGATCTTCATGTACAAAATATTTATCGTGGAAGACGATGACAAGATTGCCTCGATTCTAGCGGGTAAAATGGAGCAATACGGCTACGTAGCCGCCGCGGCGACGAACTTCCGGGACTTGATGCCTCAGCTCGCGGCATTTGATCCGCAGCTGGTGCTGCTCGATATCAATCTGCCTTACTTCGACGGGTATTACTGGTGCCGGCAAATTCGAATGCGTTCCAGCATGCCGATTATTTTCATCTCCGCTAGGGCAGGCGAGATGGATCAGGTGATGGCGCTCGAGAACGGCGGAGACGATTATATTACGAAGCCGATCGCGCTCGAATTGCTGATGGCGAAGGTGAGAGGCGCGCTTCGGCGCGTCTACGGCGAATATGCGGCTCCGGCGGCGACAGCCTTGACGGTTCATGGACAACCTGTCCCGGTGGCCGAGGATACCGGGCATGAGCTTGCGGCCGGCGAGCTCAAGCTTCATCTAAGCCGCAACGAAGCCGAATGGAGAGGACGGCGCGTCGAGCTGACCAAAAACGAGATTCTGCTCGCGGAATGTTTGCTTCGCAAGCCCGGACATGTCATTTCTAGGGAACAATTGTTGGAGGCGTTATGGGACGACGTGCAGTTCGTCGACGACAACACGCTTACGGTGAACGTGACGCGGCTTCGCAAGAAACTTGAAGAGCTGGGCTTGCCGAAAGTCGTCGAGACGATCCGGGGACAAGGGTATAAGCTATCCCTGGAAGGAATGGAGGAACGGCAGTGAGGCGCGATTCCGATCGGCAGCCTGGACGAGGCATGTTCGGCGTGTTCATGCGGGACAGGCTGTTGTATATCCTCTGCGTCCTCGTCATCGTCGGGCTCGCCGTTTGCCTGCTCCTGTTGGAGAGGAAACGTTACCCGGGAATGGTGGAAACGGGAACGGTCTATTATTTCATCCTATTGTCTTTTGTTGCGCTGTTCGCTTGGCTCGCCGCCGATTATATCCGCCAGCGTTATTACTTTAAGCAAATGTACGAAGCGATCGAGCGGACGGACGACCTGCAGGCGTCCACGATCGTCCAATCCGCCGCTACCGAAGAGCAGCGGCTTGTCATAGAGCTTCTGCAGGAGCAGCACCGCGCGTTTCTTGGCGAGCTGAACCGCTACCGCCGCAGCCAAGAGATGCATAACCATTTCGTGCTTCAATGGGTTCATCATATGAAAACGCCTATATCGGTCATCCATCTGCAAATGCAGGAAGGGGCCGAGAGCGGCTGGAAGACGGAGGAAGAGCAGCGATCGATGGCGGCTAGCATGATCGAGGAAGCGGATCGCCTGACGCGCGGGCTGGAGATGATGCTTCATACGGCAAGACTCGACAAGTTCGAACTGGATGTCCATATTCGAAGGCTGCCGCTGCACGACCTGATCCGGACGGCCATCAACGCGCATAAGCGGCTTTGCATTCGCCATTCCATCTTCCCGAAAGTGGAAGGCGAGCTGTGGGTGGAGTCCGACGAGAAGTGGATGACGTTCGTCCTGAATCAATTGGTCAGCAATGCGATCAAATATAGCAAAAACAAGCCAGGCGCCAAGGCGCTGTTGTTCCGCTTGCTGCAGCAAGAGGCGGGCAGAGGCGAGCTTATCGTGTCCGATGAAGGCATCGGCATCGCGCCGCAGGACATTCCGCGCGTCTTCGATCCGTTCTTCACCGGCGAGAACGGGCGGACGACAGGCGAGTCGACCGGCATGGGGCTGTATTTGGCGAAGCGGGTCATGACGAAGCTGGGCCATGGCATCCGCGTCGAATCGGAGCTTGGATCCGGTACGACGGTGACGCTGACGTTCGAGCCGAAGGGCATCCACGTCATAGAATTGGATAGGTAGCGCGAGAGCGTGCGGCGAATATGACAATTCTGTAAGATTCGGAAACGCGGTTTGAAAGGTTAATCGATGGGTCGTGCGCTCCCCTGGGTATATACTGGTGCTATTGAAGCACATTAGAACCAATCAAGGAGGAGCTGCATCAAATGAGCGTACTTAAAGCGCAAGGATTAGGCAAAATATATAGCAGCAAAGGCAATGTCGTATACAAGGCGCTGGAGGACATCGACCTTCAAGTGGAAGCGGGAGAATTCGTTGGCGTTATGGGGCCTTCGGGCAGCGGCAAGACGACGCTTCTCAATCTGCTCGCGACGATCGACCGCCCGACTTCCGGCGCGATCGAAATCAATGGCATCAATCCGACGAAGCTGACGGAGAACAAGCTGGCGTTGTTCCGCCGCCGCGAGCTCGGGTTCGTCTTCCAGGATTTTAACCTGCTGGACACGTTATCGATCAAGGAAAACATTATTTTGCCGCTCGTGCTCGAGGGCATGGCGCCGCGCCAGATCGAGCAGCGGCTGATGCCGATCGCCGAGATGCTGCAGATCGCGGCCATTATGGACAAGCGGACGTATGAAGTATCGGGCGGCCAGAAGCAGCGCGCGGCCATCGCGCGCGCCATTATCTATCAGCCGTCGCTCGTACTCGCGGACGAATTGACGGGCAACCTTGATTCCAAGTCCGCCAAGGACGTCATGGACGCGCTGAAGGAGATGAATGAGAAGCTAAAGGCTACGGTGCTGATGGTGACGCATGATCCGTTCTCCGCCAGCTACTGTCAGCGCATCGTGTTTATCAAGGACGGCAAGTTTTTCTCGGAAATACGGAAGGGCGTAAACCGCCAGGCGTTTTTCCAGCAAATACTGGACGCGTTAAGCGTGCTGGGAGGGAATTTCGATGACGTTCCGTTCGCTCGCGCTTAGCAACGTCAGAGGCAATTGGAGGGCGTACAGCGCCTTCTTCCTGAGCAGCGTCTTTTCGGTCATGATCTTCTACATTTACGCCGCGTTCATCTACCATCCCGACGTGGTCAGTGGGCAAATTCTGTCAGCCTTGAAGGTGCGGACCGGCATGATGTTCTGCCTTTATATCATCATCATCTTCTCGTTCCTGTTCATCCTCTATTCCAATTCCGCGTTTTTGAAGACCAGGAAGCAGGAATTCGGCTTGTTTTCGTTGTTCGGAATGACGAGGTCGCAGCTGCGCAAGCTGGTCATCTACGAGAATATGGCGATATCCGTCATGGCGATCGGCGTCGGACTCGGACTCGGATTATTGTTCAGCAAGCTATTTTTTATGGCGCTGGGCGCGTTGCTCGAGATGAAGGAAACCATCTCGTTCGCCGTTCCGGCGAAGGCGGTATGGATGACCTCCGGAGGGTTCTTCGTTCTTTTCATGGTCATCTCGGCGTGGACCGTCATTCGGATGCGGAAGACGGAAATCATCGAGCTGTTGACCGCTTCCAGAAAGCCGAAGGGAAAGCTCGTATATTCCCGGTGGCTGGTGGCTTTAGCCGCAGCATGCCTAGTATCGGGCTACGCGATGGCCGTGCTCATGAACGCGGGCACGTTCGTGCTGTTGTCGCTCCCGATTCTGGCCACCGTCGTCGTGGGCACCTATTTCCTGTTCACGCAGCTCAGCATTTTGCTGATCGGCTGGTTCCAGAAGCGGACCGGCATTTATTACAAGAAAACGAATATGCTGATCTTCGCCCAGTTAGGCTATAAGATTCGGGACAACGCACGTATTCTGTTCGTCGTCTCCATCTTGAGCGCCGTCATCCTGACGGCCATGGGCACGGTGTACATCATGCAGATCCAAGGCAAACAGGATATGATGGAAAACTCGCCTTACACGCTTGCCTACGTCGAGAAGGGGCTGCATGCCGAAAAGGTGATCGACCAAAAGAAGCTGAGAGGCATTTTGAAGGATGACGGTTACAAAATCACCAAGGAAGCAAAGGTTATCGGCATTGCGCTCGAAAAATACCATTTGACGTTCGAGGGAGAGAGCATGGAGCTCGGCCGCGACAATTGGGATGATGTGGATTTCTCGATGTCCGCCTTTATCATGTCCGCCTCGGATTACAATAAGCTGGCGAAGGAGCAGGGACAGCCTGCGATCGAAGCGGAGAGCGGCAAGCTGACTGTCGCGTATCCGCATTTCTATAATAAAACTTACGGAAGCGGAACGGCATCGGGCTTGATCGGCGGGGAGAAGGTCGAGCTGCCCGTCGCCGGCACCGTAAGCGAAAACATCGCGAACAATTGGATCGACTCGAACGCGGTAACGATCGTGATGGACGACTTGAGCTTCGTGAATCTGATCGCCAAGGTTCCGGAGGAAGAACAACGGGTATTTTACGGCTTCGAGCTTTCGGGCTGGGAGAAGTCGGCGCCTACCGTGGAGAAGCTTACCGCTCTCGTTCCGGAAGAGATGTCCGGGGAGAAGGATTTCTCGCGGGCGGAGAGCTTCGCGTCCATGAACGTGACGATCTCGCTGACGCTGTTCATCGGCTTGTTTATCAGCTTGCTGTTCTTTATCGCGGCGGGCAGCATGATTTACTTCAAGCTGTTCACGGAGCTTCAGGAGGATCAGACGCAATATAAGGGACTCGCCCGCATCGGCATGACGCGGAAAGAAATCCGGCGCATCGTCGTCAGCCAGATCGCGATCGTCTTCTTTATCCCGTGCATCGTCGGCATTATCCATGCGCTCTTCGCCATGGTCTCGCTGGACAACATGATGGGCTCGTCCAATTGGCTGTATTCTTTCGTTGTCATCGGCATCTATATCGTGATGCAGACGCTCTATTTCCTTCTTGCGAGCGGCACGTACATGAAGAGCATGCTGAAGGGAACGGCCGTTTCGTAAAGTGTTGCAAATAAACCGGCCTGCCGCGCCCCTTAATCGGGACGCGGCAGGCCGGTTTTGCGTTTTCGCCGCCGAGCGGGCTTTCCGGAGTCGGGCGATTCATTTCGTCAGCAGATGCGCGACGGATTCCACTCGAACATCGCTGCCGCTGCGGTAGCCGGCCATGGTTTCGCACGAGTAGGCGATGCTGCCGCTAAGATCCAGCAGCGTTAGCCGATTGCCGTGTTTAGCCCCTGTGTCGATGCCGATCCGTCTCTCGTCTGACCAAATCGTGCCAACGGGAGCGCCGAGCTTGAACGTCGGCGTATGGCCGAACACGATTCGGCGTTTGCCGGTTATTCGGCTCGCCGGATGGAGATAGAACTCTTCCCGTATTTCCGTTAAGTCCCGAACGGTCTGGTTCTGGAACGCTCTGCCTGGGCGAATGCCGGCATGGACGAACAAATAGTCGCCGGTCTTCAGATACAGGGGAAGCGATAGAATCCATTTGGCATATTGGTGATAGGTCGCGTTTCCTCTCCTGGCGAGAGAAGCAAGCTTCAGTTCCTGATTGCCGGGGATTGCCAGCGCTCCGGATGCGACAAGCTTACGGATCGTATCGAGCGTGTCCCAGCTCGCGGGTTTGTCCGCGTCGATGTAATCCCCGAGCAGCATGAGCCTGTCGGCGTTCGGATCATATGCCGCAGCTTCCAATAGCGCAAGTAAGCCGTCTTTGTGCCCATGGATGTCCGATATGGCAAACAAACGAGCTTCCTCGCCGCTTAATGAATGATTGGCCACTCTCGATCGACTACCTTTCGTCCTCTTTCCTGTACATGTATGCGGAGTCCTGGACAAATGCTGGCCGTAACGGACTCGCCGGCTGCGAGAGGGTTCTCATGTACAATATATAACCGCCGGCCGCAACTGGTATCGGCTACTGCACGGCAGCAAACGCCCTCGTTATGGCCTAAACCGTTACACGCGCCGAATACTTAGCCGCGACGCTTCAGCCGGCCGAAGTATTTCACCATCTCCTTGAGCGTATGCGACCTTCCGATCGGGCCCCAGGTATCCCATTCCCTGCTGTCGGGGTAATAGACGCGGCTTTCCCTAACAGCGCTTAGTTGCTCCCAGTCAGGGGCGGCGGCAAAGGCATGCAATACCGATTCGTCCGACCATAAAATAAGCAATTGCTCGGGATCGAGCTGAAGCAATTCCCGCAAGGAAACGGTTCGGTAAGCGCCGAATTCAAGTCCTTCCTCGGGATCGGGCCTTTTGAACTTTGGCATGCGATATTGGGCCGAGAGGCCGAAGAGCTGGTCTTCATCGTGCGGGAGCTTCGGGCGCCTCGGCTCATCGTTGCCTGTCTTGTTGGGGCTTCCCTTGCGGTGTCGGGCGCGATCCTGCAGGCGGTAATCCGTAATCCGCTCGCCGCTCCGGACGTGGTGGGCATTACCGGAGGGGCATCCGTTGGGGCCGTGGCGTTTATTACTTGCCTGCCCGGGATGTTCACCGTCCATTTGCTGCCCGTCGCATCGATCCTGGGCGCATTCCTTGCGGCACTGTTCGTCTATCTGCTCGCTTGGAAACGCGGCGCCAGCTCGCTAAGGCTCGTGCTTGTCGGCATCGGCGTTGCATCGCTGCTGTCCGCCATCACGTCTTTCATGATGACGTTCGGAGGCACATATACGGCGACGTCGGCCTACATCTGGCTGACCGGCACGATCTACGGCTCCTCCTGGCTCCACGTATGGGCGCTGCTGCCATGGACGGCCGCCGCGTTCGTGATCGTTTACTTCAACACGCGAATCATCGGCGTCCAGCTGCTTGGAGACGAGCTTGCCATCGGGCTCGGAAGCTCGGTCGAGCGGCAGCGTCTAGGCTTGGTCATGCTGAGCGTGGCGCTGGCGGGCTCCGCGGTGTCCATCGGCGGCGTTATCGGATTCGTCGGGCTGATCGCGCCCCATATGGCGCGCAAGCTGACGGGGCCGATCATGTCGAGGCTGCTTCCGGTAAGCGCCTTGACAGGCGCTATCATCGTGACGGCAGCAGATCTGGTTGCACGTACCGCCTTCCTCCCGCTGGACATTCCGGTGGGCGTATTCACTTCGGCGATCGGCGCGCCGTTCTTCATCTATCTGCTCTACCGTTCCCGCAGAGCCTAAACGAAAAAAAGCTTCCACGGGCCCTAGTATACGGCCGTGGAAGCTTTTTTATTGATTTGAAAGCGGAAGCCCAAGATGGGCGTTAGCTGAAATTCACCTCGACATGCAGCACCTCGGATCGGCTGCCAATCCGGACGGGCGGCCCCCAGAAGCCGAAGCCGGACGAGACGATCGCATGGAGCTTGCCCTTCCGTTTGTATCCCCAATCGAGCTCGAATACCTTCTTCGTGATGAGGTGGTTTGGCATCATTTGGCCGCGATGCGTGTGACCGGAGAGGCTGAGGTCGATCCCGCTTTCCTCCGCGGCGTTTAACTCAAGCGGCTGGTGGTCCAGCAGGATAAGCGGCATGGAATCGTCCAGCGGCTCGACCAGTTCAGCAATCGATTGCCGTTTGCCCTGGCCGCCGCCGTCAGCCGCCTTGTCCTTGCGTCCGATGAGGATGAAGCTGTCATCGACGACGGCCGTTTCGTCCATCAAGACGTGGACGCCGATCGTTTCCATCTCGCTGACGTACTCAGGCACCTTTCTGCCGATGTATTCGTGATTGCCGGTCACGGCGTACACGCCAAGCGGCGCTTTCAGCTTGCTGAATGTGGCGGCCAGCCCCTTCCTCAGGAACGGCTCCAGATCGTCGTCGAGCACGTCGCCCGGGATGAGGATAATGTCGGGTTTGATTTCGTTCACTTTGGCGATTAGACGGTTCAAGTGATTGTGTCCGATCACCGTTCCCAGATGGAGGTCGGAAGCGACCGCGATCGTGAGCTTGCTACGATTCCGGGCGGGCTTCGCGATCGTTACGTCGTAGCGGCGGATGACGGGGCTCCATGCGTTCCGCGTGCCATGCACCAAGATGAAGAACAGCAGCAAGGCGGTTACGCCGCCGACGCCGACCAAGTATACGTCTCTGCCTGCTCCGGCCAGCTTCAGCGCGAGCGCGGTCAGGTCCGCGATCGGAAGAAGCAACAGACCGTATTGCACGAGAGCGAACCAATACGAACCGATCAGCTTCACGGGATCCGCGATGATTCGCAAGGCCGAGGATTGGCCGAATCGTCCAAGGATATAGGCCAGCGCAACGAAGGCGACAACGACGGCATATGCGGGCCACGCCTCCCAGCCGGTCAGCTCCGACAGCAGCATCCAACCGTTCCAGCCGATATAGGCCGTAATGGCGGCATAGATCGCGAAGAAGGAGACAATCATAACCAACGTACGGGCTTTCATAGCAATCAGGCTCCTTTTGCGAGAGTAATAAATAAATAGATTGATAGTTAAGCTGTTGAATACTATAGCACAGCGCGAGACCGGCTTCCAATCGGGAGACGGAAGCAACGCGGCCGCTCGTCATCGGGAAGCCTCGGTAGAGGTTTTTTCATAGCCATTATACGGGACGGTCGGGGGGCGGTATGATCGGTTTACGAACAATTCAAACGAAACGAATCTTTCAACTTCGTCATGTTCGCGTAAGCTTGATCGATTTCTTCACAAGCTCATTGCAGGTATACTAAGAGCATGATTCCAAGTATACGGAGGTTACGATGGAAAGGCTTGAACTTACGAGAAGAATAGACGATTTGGATGTTTTGCGCGGTTTCGCGCTGCTGGGCATCCTGCTGATGAATGCGATCCCGCTTCTACATCTTTCGGATCCCGCTCCGGGAACGATCGACGTTTCCTATCAGCGTTTTCTTTACCTGTTCGTAGAGGCGCGGTTTTTCAGCTTGTTTTCTTTCCTGTTCGGCGTTGGGTTTTACCTGTTCATTACGAGAGCGAGCGGAAAGGGTCGCAACGGATACTTGTTATTCTTGAAGAGAGTGGTTGTTCTGTTCGGGTTCGGATGGCTGCATATGAAGGTTCATCCCGGTGAGGCGCTGAGCGTGTACGCTGTCTGCGGTCTGCTCCTGTTGCCGATGTATAAGGTTGGGAAATGGATCAATTTGGCCGTGGGGCTTGCGTTAACCGTAGCGTTCAGCGTTATGGCGGCGAAAATATTGCTTCCTCTGTCCCTCATCCTGCTCGGCATCGCCGCCGGCCAATTCCGCGTGTTCGAGAAGCTCGCCCGACACCGCGGACGGCTTGCCTTATTCACGCTGATCATGCTCGCGTTAAGCGCGGCAGCGCTTTTCTACCAATACGGCCTTGCGCCGGAGGGCCCTTTCTCGCCCTATCTTATTGGCGGCACGGGATCGTCGGAGACCGAGCAAGCAAATGCGTTCATGAGCGCCGGTGTCATGATCGGTCCGATCGTCTCCGGTTTGTATGCCGGGACGATACTGCTTCTCCTGCAGCGCAAAGCAGGGCGCATGCTTCTTCTGCCCCTCAAATTTTACGGCCGTATGGCGCTCACCAATTACATTGGACAAACCGCGCTGGTCATCGCCGCCGGCGACTGGCTGTCGCTTCGCGGAAACATCGGCTGGACGGAGCTGCTCGGGTATCTGCTAGCGATTCATATCGTTCTGATGGCTTTCAGCATGTTGTGGCTCAAGTGGTTCGCGATGGGACCGCTGGAGTGGATCTGGAGGGCGCTGACGTATTTCCGCTGGCCGCCCGTGCTGAATCGCAAACGCGGAAACAAGTCGGCCGCCGGGGGATAAGCGCCATCGGTCGTTGCGCCCATGCCGGGCTTATGTTATCTTGTCTCCATAGCTGAAAAGGATGGGAGAGAGCGCAAGGAATGAAAGCATTGGTGCTGGCCGAGAAGCCGAGCGTGGCGAAGGAAATCGCTAGGGTGCTGGGCTCCGGGGGGAAGCAAAAGGGTTACTTCGAAGGCTCGAAATACGTTGTGACATGGGCGCTCGGACATCTGGTAACTTTGGCGGAGCCGGAAGATTACGACGTTAAGTTCCGTACGTGGAACCTGGAGGACCTGCCGCTGCTGCCGGACAAGATGAACCTGAAGGTAATGAAAGAAACGTCGCAGCAATTCAAGACAGTCGCCCAGTTGTGCAAACGGAACGATATCGGCGAACTGATCATCGCGACGGACGCGGGACGCGAAGGCGAGCTTGTCGCGCGCTGGATCATGGAGCTGGTCCATTGGCGCAAGCCGTTCAAGCGGCTATGGATTTCCTCGCAGACGGACAAAGCGATCAAGGACGGCTTTGCTTCTCTGAAGCCGGGCAAGGATTACAATCATTTGTACGCGTCGGCGGTATGCCGCGCGGAAGCGGACTGGCTGATCGGTCTCAACATGACGAGGGCGCTGACGACCAAATACAATGCGCAGCTTGCCGCCGGACGCGTTCAGACGCCTACGCTGGCCATGATGATGGAGCGGGAGCGCGAAATCGCCGAATTCCAGTCCAAGCCGTATTGGACGGTTTCGGCAACCTTCGGAAGCTTCGCCGCGCAATGGCGCGAAAGCGATGCTCACGACGGCAGGCTATGGACGCGCGAAGCGGCGGAAGCTGCTGCGGAACGCGCGGCTAAGGCGGGTTCGGCGAAGGTGGAGAACCTTCGGACGTCGGAACGCTCCGAACCCCATCCGCAAGCTTACGACTTGACAGAGCTTCAACGCGACGCGAACAAGCGGCTCGGATTCTCGGCGAAACAAACGTCGAACGTGCTCCAGAAGTTGTACGAGACGCATAAGCTGGTTACTTACCCTCGCACGGATTCCCGGTACCTCTCAAGCGATATGGTCCCTACGCTCAAGGGTCGGCTGGAGAGCGTGGCGGTAGGACCCTATGCGCCTCTCGCCCGCAAGCTGCTTCGCGCACCGCTTCAAGTGACGAAGCGGATCGTGGACGACGGCAAAGTTAGCGACCACCATGCCATTATTCCGACGGAGCAATATGTGCAGCTCGGCGCGTTATCGAACGACGAGCGACGGTTATACGATCTGATCGTTCGCAGGTTCATCTCCTTGTTCTATCAGCCGTATCGATACGATGAGACGAGCGTTACGTTGGCCGCGGGCGGAGAGCGTTTCTATGCGAAAGGCAAAATCGAGAAGGAATCCGGCTGGAAGGACGTATACGCCGGCCACTCGGATCCGCTGCAGGACGACGAAGACGGCGATGACGGCGAATCGCATTCGCGGAACGATCGCCAGCCCGCGCAGGTGCTACCTCCGATGTCGATCGGCGGCACGCTTACCCTCAAGAGCGCGGCGGCGAAGGAGCTGCGGACGCTCCCGCCAGCGCGTTACACGGAAGCGTCGTTGCTGACACGAATGGAGAAACACGGCCTCGGCACGCCGGCGACGCGCGCGGATATCATCGAGAAGCTGCTGTCGACCGATACGATCGAGCGAATTCGCAGCTCGCTCGTTCCAACCGCCAAAGGCAAGCAGCTTATCGAGCTTGTCGTGGAGCAACTGCGCAGTCCGGAGCTTACGGCAAAGTGGGAGGGCGAGCTCGAACGGATTGCCAAAGGCAACGGCGATCCTGCCAAGTTTATGGCCGGCATTCGTGAGCAGGCCGCTAGTTGGGTTGCCGAAGTGAAGCGGGAGACGAGAGAATACAAGCCGCATAATATGACCGGTTCGTTCTGCCCGGAATGCGGCAAAGGAATGGTCGAAGTGAAAGGCAAACGCGGCAAGTCGCTCGTTTGCTCGGACCGGGAATGCGGTTACCGGAGGAACGCGGAGCCGGTATTGCTGAACAAACGTTGCCCGCAATGCCGCAAGAAGATGGAGCTGCACGACGGCAAAGCCGGCAAGTACGCGCAGTGCAAGCCGTGCAACGTCATCGAGATGCTGGGCGATAAGGACGGAGGCCGCATGAACCGCAGGGAGCAAGAGAGGCTCGTCCAACAGTACAGCGACGGCGCGCCGCTCTCGAACAGCCTTGCGGATAAGCTCAAAGCGGCGCTTGAAGCGAAAAAAGAATAGATAACGCAAATAGGCAATCAAACAAGCTTCGCAAACGGGCATAAAACATGTCCGTCCGGCGTAGCTTTTTTTGTCCCGGAAATGGAAGTTCTTTACAAACCGACCGGCGGTCTGTTATGATAAGCATATACAAACCGACCGTCGGTCTCTTCTGGGTGCGAAGGCATATTATCGGCCGCGCGAATAAACCGATGGCCGAAACGAATGAAGGAGCGTTCTCAATGTCAATGACGATGCCGGGCATTCCAAGCGGCAATCCGAACTTTAAACGACTTCTCGACTGCGCGAGGAGCCTGATCGAAGAGAAAGGCTGCGTCAAGACGACACTGCAAGACATCATGGCCTGTTCGGGGCTGTCCAAAGGCGCCATCTACCATTATGTGAAGAGTAAGGAAGAGCTGTTCGGATTGCTGCTGCAATTCGAATTGGGGAAGGTGGACGACCGTTTCCGACAGGCGGCGGCTTCAAGCGGCGACCTCACCGGCCCGCTGCGCGCGATTGCCGCCGGACTCACGGCCATGCAGCAAGAGGATAGCGTCGGAAGCCGCGTGCTAACCTATCTTCTCAGCCAGCGGGGGAAGAGCGGCATACAAGCGATCTTGTCCGAATACCATGAACGTACGGTCGCGATGTCTACGGGCTGGATAGAGCTGGGACAGCAGGAAGGCGTTATCCATTCGGAATTGAACGCCTCGATGGCAGCCGAGCAATTCGTAACCGTCGCCTACGGCATGGGGATGCGCAATTTGCTCGCGAACGTATCGGAGGCAGGTGGAGCCGTTTTTGGCGAAGAAGAGTTTTATCGTTACATGTTAGCCATTTTGAAAAAATAGAGGTGTGACGAATGGAAAAAATATTCGTGTTCTTGCATGTATTAGGCGCTATGCTGTTCCTCGGCAACATCATTACGACGGCATTCTGGAAGCTGCAGGCCGACCGGAGCCGCGATCCGGAGCAGCGGCATCGCGCCGCTCTGGCCGTTATGCGAGCGGACTACGCGTTAACGATACCCGGCTTGATTCTGCTCGTCGTTTTCGGCGTCTTGACGGCGCATGCCTACGGATACTCCATGGCCGAGCTGAACTGGTTGACCGCCTCGATCGGATTGTTCGCCCTGTCCGGCATTCTGTGGGGCGCCGTTCTCCTGCTATGCCAGCTTGCGATGATTCGCCACAGCGAGTCCGGCATCCCGAGCGGAGAGCTCCCGAAGGCTTACGATCAAGCCAGCGCGAGATGGAATCTGTGGGGGACGGTCAATACGATCATTCCGATTATCGTATTGTTTCTGATGGTCGTTAAGCCGTAGCCTTCCGCCGGCCATCCGGAACGAATTCCGGCGGCTGCCTAAGGCAATCATCCACGAGCTTTGGACATTCCTGCCATACACTAGAGAGAAGGCGTCGTGAAAGGAGCTCTCCAGGAATGTTCATTCAAGTTTATCAAGGCAGGCAGTTGGCAAGCAAATGGGCCAAAACGGAAGCGCTGCTCTCTGAACGAAGCATCGTGCCCCATATACCTCCAACGAGGAAATATTCGCCGGGGCAGCTGTACAGCATGCTTCAGCAGCACGGCATGGTCGTCGTGAAGCCTATTGTCGGTACTGGCGGTGGCGGAGTAATCAAGGTGGTTCGGGAAAACAGCGGATATTCGCATACGTATCGGAATAAGACTTATCGCGTTGGCAGCTTTCAGGCGTTGGCGCAAGCGCTCAGGAGCCGCACAAGGAAACGCCGGTACCTGATTCAGAAGGGTATCCATCTGGCTACGGTGAACGGCAGGCCTATCGACTATCGGGTCAAATACGTGAAGACGCACAAAGGCTGGGAATACCGGGCGTTAGTGGGGAGAATCGCGAAACGAGGTTTGTTTGTAACGAATTTGAGCCAAGGGGGAGATTTGGTTTCCGCCTCTCAAGGCATCCGCGCTTCGCTGGGATCCGCCTACGTGAAGGAAAAGAAAGCCCAAATGCGGGCTTTGACGGTGCTTTCGACCCGGGTGCTGGAACGGAAGTTTCCGGGCATCGGACAGCTCGGTTTCGATTACGGTATCGATAGACAGGGGAAAATATGGATATTTGAGGTAAATACAAGACCTCATTAACCAAAATATGAGGATTGGACGGGGGATAATCCCGTCTTTTTTTGTAGAATATCATCGACATTCAATGAAAAAAAGGAGATTGGGCAAACTTGTGGAATAGGAAGGGGAGAGAGACAGCGCATACAAAAGGTGGGTAATGGCTTATGAACTCTTCCGCGGTGATCCATCTGCTGCTGCAGATGTTGGATGAGATCGAAGATTCCATTTATATTATGGAAGTGGATGGAATTAACTTTACATATTTTTATGTCAACCGAGCGGCGACCACGCTTAGCGGCATCACGATGGACGCGTTCGGGCTTACGTTCGAAGACGTCAATTCGCCGGAGATGGCCAGCTACCTGCGGATCAAGTACTCGAAAGTACTGCTAAGCCGTAAGCCAATCCGATTCGAAGATGGCGTCAAGCTTCCGAACGGCCTCATCAGCGGCGAAAGCATCCTGAATCCGATTCTCGACCACGCGGGCAACGTCAAATATATTTTCAGCGTCACGCGGGACACGACCATTAGGCGCGACTACGAGGAGAAACTGCTGGAGCATGCATACCACGACGATCTGACCGGGCTGTACAACCGACGCTACTTCTTCGAGCACGTGGGTTGCCCGGGATCCATCTTATTGTTCGATCTCGATTATTTCAAAAACATTAATGATACGTTCGGCCATGACGCCGGCGATGCCGTGTTGACGGAAATCGCAAGCCGTCTGAAACAAACCTTTGGCTCTAGCTGCACGCTCGTTCGGCTGGGCGGTGACGAATTTATCGTCGCCTGCGAGCCTTCGAGGGAAGGCGCGATGACGAATACAGAGGCGATGATTCAGTCCGCTCAGAACCTCTTCCGTTCACCCTTCCTCGTGCAGGAGAAAGAAATGCGCCTGACGGCAAGCATTGGCATATCGCTGCGATCTGGCGAGGAAGATATCCAGACGCTTCTCAAGCAGGCAGACATTGCTTTGTACCGGGCGAAGGGCGAAGGAAGGAACAGGCATCATATCTATCGTCCCGATTTCAGGTACGAGCATGTAGAGAACTTCATCCATGAGCTGGAGTTATCCCGCGCCATCGAACGGGATGAGCTCGCGCTCGTCTACCAGCCGATCTATAGCTGCTCCAAAAAGAATATCATCGGCGCGGAGGCGCTGCTGCGCTGGAAACATCCCGAGCTAGGCATCGTGTCGCCGGCAGACTTTATCCCCATCGCGGAGAAGACGGGACTCATTATTCCGATCGGCTACTGGGTCATCCGGGAAGTATGCAAGTGCTGGTCGCACTGCCGCACGTCCTTCGGCACGGCATTTAGCTTCTCGATCAACATATCGAGCGTGCAATTAAACGCCCCCGGCTTCGTCGGCCGCTTGAAACGCCTTCTCGCGGAAGAGGGCGTCCCGCCGCAAGCGATCGAACTCGAAATTACGGAGAGCACCGTCATCCATAACCTGCAGGCGATCCAAGCGACGTTAAACGAGCTTCGCGCTGAAGGGTTCTCGATCGCGCTGGACGATTTCGGCACGGGCTATTCGTCGCTCAGCATGCTGACACAGCTACCGATCGATAAGCTGAAGATCGACAAGTCGTTTATAAGCGACATGAACGAGGCGCTTGTGTCGGCCATCGTGCAGATGGCCCAGGCGCTTAGGTTGGACGTCGTGGTCGAGGGCGTGGAGGACGTGTCCCAATTCGATAGGCTGGCGAACATGCAGTGCTGGGGCATGCAGGGGTATTATATTAGCAAGCCGATTTCCCAGTCGGAGCTTACCGTGCCGTGGGATTTGGCTTTAGGGTCCAAGGCGTAGAGCGATGCGGCATATCATAGAGGCGAACGAAAGGGGCTGTCCCAAAACCAGCTAATGTTTGTCAAGCTTTAGTATGTTGGCCAATCAGTCAGATCCTGATTTAATTTTACTGTATACCAAATAACCTCCGTTAGCGCGGAGGGCGTTGGTTAAATATGGTTTAAATGGTGTAGGGCGTGCCCTTCTTCAAGATGGCGTATATGTGATGCAATAGCTTGTTGGCGCAAGCGATCACCGTCACCTTGTAGGGCTTGCCCTCTTGTCTTTTCTTATCGTAATATGTCCGCAACTTTTCGTTCATACTTCCTCTAATTCCGCACAACACTGCTAGATACAACGCTCTTCGCAACCGTTTAGAGCCGCGTTTGGTTATCCGGGTGCTGGTTGCCACGAACTGACCGGAGCTATGCACGCCTGGATCTAGTCCGGCGTAAGCCACAAGCTGCTTCGGATCCCCGAACTGATTGACATCACCAATTTCTGCAATTAGCTTGGCAGCCAGCTTATCTCCGATTCCTGGGATGGTTTTTAACAAACCCACTTCCGGGATCCGCCTTGCTTCTTCTTCGATTTTCATTTCCAATTGACTCAGTTGCTCTTGCTGAGCAAGCAAAATTTCCACCATACATAATAATGCCGTCCTTTGAGCCATGCTTGACCTGTTTAGCTCCGGTAGAGCTTGAATTCGATCTACTTTCGCCTGAATCCATGCTTTCCCATGCGAGGTGCCCACGGTTTTCCTAATCACTTCTTCAGTAACAACGGTGCCTATTAGCATATGACGCAGCACTTGCAACGCCGTCTTGGAAAACAGATCGCTGAACACAGCTTCATAAGCCACACATACTTGATCCAGCAGAGCCCTTGCATTCAACTTCGACTGCACAAATTGAGATGTCATAAACTCATGCTGCCGCGTTAAATGCTGGATCTCCGTGATGCTGTTCTCCCACTTACGATGCGGTTTCACATCCCCACGGTAATACATTTCCGCCAAATGCCAAGCATCCGCTGCATCTGTTTTCACTTTGCGTAACTGTGCGCTCTTCGTACGTTTGGATAAGAGTGGATTAACGATGAAATGCGTGATTCTCATACGCTCCAGATAAGCTGCAACGATACGATGGTAATGTCCTGTTGCCTCAAAAACAATAACCGGTTCTTTCCCCGTTTGTTCCTCTAGCAGCCGAATCACGTCGTCAAGTCGTCCGAATCCGCTCTCGGTATGCCGAATTGTCTCCGGTTTTCCAAACGCCTCATTACGCTTCACGAACGCTTGAATTACGCTTGCACCTTTTGCTACATCCAGTCCGATAACCGGTTCCATGTCATCTCCTCCTGATATCGATACTAGCTGGCAATCCCACGATGGTTCCAAACCCATAGCTTCGCTTGTGATACGAGGTCAGGTGCCTCAACCAGCTCAAACATGGTCATTGGAGATAGTGGGAAAACAGTTTTGGGAACGGGTTCGTTGACCCAAGTCATTGTGAGTTCTCCCGGCTACCGCCATCATAGAACAGCCATAAAAATAGGCCAACCAGAAATCTCTGGTTGACCTAATAATACGAAGTCATAGTTGACTTGGGGACAGCCCCTGCGTGTTTGAAATTTCATATACATACAGCCCGTTGCACCCAGAGTGGGCGTCGCGAGAACGTTTTTTCGTACACATTCGGCCTGTTGCGCCCCGAATGGGCGTCGTGAGTACGAATTTTCGTACACATTCGGCCTGTTGCGCTCCGAATGGGCGTTGTGAGTACGGATTTTCGTACACATTCGGCTCGATGCACCCCGGATGGGCGACGTGAGTACGATTTTTCGTACACATTCGTCTCGTTGCACCCCTGTAATCAAAATAAAGCTGCCCTAAAAGTGTATGCTTCTGGGACAGCCCCTTCTTTTTTAGATGGAGAAAGGTACGTATATTCGAATAGTTTCGTTAATAGAACTATAGATTTCAATTAAATTTTTTTATGGATTTTGGAAGAGAATGGGATGTGGATAACCCTATCCACAATATACCATCTGCCATGCCGCGGAAATTGACAACTATTCACAGTTCATACACAGCGTATCCACATCCCCATGTGCATAATGAGGCGTGTTGTCCCGATTTTCGTCGCATGCTACACTAAAAAATGTAAAGAAACGTTTTGATAACAAGGAGGAATTAAGATGGATCTGTTGTCCGACGAACTTCTCATAGATACCTATTTCGCAGCGATCGAATTTAAGCTTGAGCCTGAATTTATTCGCATGCTTGCCGTGGAGGTAAAGCGCAGAGGGGTTGACCTCACCGCTCACGCCCATCAACATACCGCCTGAATTAAGAAGGCCATTCCGATATTAGAATCTCGCTGACGCGGCTGCAATTCTCGCAATAGATAACATGGCAGCACACGTCCCCGGCCGACGAGATCGGCATGTTATTCTGCAAGCTGCCCTCTATAGGCCCATACGGCTCATATGGTCCGGTCCAATCCGATAACCGGCCGCATTCCGTCACTTTTCCTCCGCAAGACTTGCAGCTTTCAAGGTAGTCGCCAATCCCATTGCATAGCGGACATAACATAAGGGTACCCTCCTCGGCTTGAAGTGCGGCAATCGCCCCGATTTCATGAATCGCCAAGTATAGGATACCCTTATCTCTATTTTGTATCACGCAGCGAACGCGGCAATCGTTAAAGCTTCATGTTGCTGCTATGTCCCGGCGAGAGCTTCGCGCCCGGATCTACATATACCTTCGCGTTATTGATGGCGGTAGGCGCTTCGCCGAATCCGACGGCTATGAGCTTCAGTTTGCCCGGATAGGTCGTTATGTCACCCGCGGCGAATATGCCCGGAATGTTCGTCTCCATCCGCGTATCCACGACTATGGAACCTCCCTGAATCGTAATGCCCCATTCCGCAATCGGTCCGAGCGAGGATACGAAGCCGAAATTGACGATGACGGCATCGACGTCCAGCTCCGTCGTTTCATTCGATTTGACATTGGTTAAGGTGACCTTCGTAATGGTTTCGTCGCCGTGAAGCGCCGTAATTTCCGTAGGCGTGACTACGTTGACGCTCGAGCTCATCAGATTCTCCACGCTATGCTCATGCGCGCGGAATTTATCCCGGCGGTGGATCAGCGTTACGCTTTTCGCGATCGGCTCCAACATGAGCGACCAATCGACTGCGGAATCGCCGCCGCCGCTGACGAGTACGCGTTTGTCTTTGAATCGCTGCAAGTCGCCAACGAAATAATGCAGGTTTTTGCCCTCGTATCTAGACGCCTCCGGAAGCTCCAGGCGACGCGGCTCGAATGCGCCTACTCCGGCCGTAATGATAACGGCTTTGGCATAATGGACGGTTCGATCGGTCGTAACCTCGAACAATCGCTCATCCTTTTTCTTTACGTTCACGACTTTCTCTTCGAGGCAAACCTCGGGTTTGAATAAGTCGATCTGTTCCTTCAACCGATCCACCAGCTCTTGCGCGGTCACTTTGGGGAAGCCGGCGACATCGTATATGTATTTCTCCGGGTATAGCGCGGCAAGCTGGCCGCCGAGCTGCGGCATGCTCTCGATGATTTTCACGGACGCTTGGCGCATGCCGCCGTAGAACGCGGCGAACATGCCCGCTGGCCCGCCTCCGATAATCAAAATATCGACCGTAGCCGTTTCGTTTATTTGCTCAGACATCTCTGTGCACCTCCATTAATGGACTTTACGAGTTCCATTATAATCCTTTACGCGCAGTCGCGCATCATCGAGTTGCTTCGATAGTGGTCATCTCAATTGTACAGTGTTCTAAACATTTTCGTATAATTTACCCTTGAACTTTTGTTCAAAAGTCTGTAATATGTCTGATGTATATATGATATGGTTAAGGGGAAATACGGCGATTGCCGTCGAAATTCCAAGAACGTTCTTGGCTCCTTTGCATGATATTGGTTATAAGCGCACAGACTACAGCTGATCATCATTCTTTTTTGTATGGGTTTGTGTAATTTTTCACAAGTATAATTAAACGAAAAAAGAAAACAAGGAATGGATGGGATCCCACAATGAGCAACATACCGAAGATTGTAATTCTTGGCGCTGGATACGGCGGCGTGCTGACGGCGCTTCGCTTGCAGAAAGAGCTGAATTATAACGAGGCTGACGTTACGCTGGTCAACAAACATGATTACCACTACATCACGACGCATCTGCATATGCCGGCTGCCGGCACGGACAACCCCGAGAACGCGCGCGTTAGCATCTCCAAGCTGATCGACGAGTTCAAAATCGACTTCGTCAAATCGACGGTCGTCCAAATCCGCCCTCAGGATAAGAAGGTCATCCTGGAAGACGGAACTCTGTCGTATGACTACCTGGTAATCGGTCTTGGCGGCGAGCCGGAAACATTCGGTATCCCTGGCCTTGGCGAGCATGCCATGAACATTCGCAGCATTAACTCCGTTCGCCTTATCCGCGAACATATCGAATATCAATTCGCTCGTTACAAACGCGAGCCGCATCGCACGGACTACCTGACATTCGTAGTCGGCGGCGCAGGCTTCACGGGCATCGAGTTCGTCGGCGAACTGTCCGACCGCATTCCCGAGCTTTGCAAACAATTCGACGTAGATCCTACGCTCGTTAAGATTTACAACATCGAAGCGGCTCCGACGGCATTGCCTGGTTTCGACCCTGAACTGGTCGAATACGCGATGGACGTTCTCACGAAGAAGGGCGTTACTTTCCGCATCGGCACGGCGATCAAAGAATGCACGCCGGAAGGCGTAGTCGTAGGCGAAGGCGAAGAAATCAAATCCGCTACTGTCATCTGGACCGGCGGTATCCGCGGCAACCGCTTGATCGAGGAAGCAGGCTTCGAGACGATGCGCGGACGCGTGAAGGTTGACGAGTTCCTGCGCAGCCCTGGCTCCGAGAACGTGTACATCGTGGGCGACAACTCGCTGATGTTCAACCCGGAAGGCCGTCCTTACCCGCCGACCGCTCAGATCGCCATGCAACAAGGCGTCGTGTGCGCGCATAACCTGGTGGCGTCGATCCGCAACCAGCCGTTGAAGTCGTTCTCGTTCCAAAACAAAGGAACGGTAGCGTCCCTAGGCAAAGGCGAAGCGATCGGCATCGCGTTCGGCAAGAAATACAAAGGCCGCGTAGCCGCTTGGCTGAAGAAGGCTATCGACCTTCGTTACCTGTTCATTATCGGCGGAATTCCGCTTGTACTCCGTAAAGGCAAATTCCTGTAATGCGCCACTGCAGCGTACAAGTCCGGGGCTTATTGACGAGAGACGAGCTCGATCGTTATAACGCCTTGATCGAAGTCGGATCCTACTTGGAATCGCAGACCCGCTACGATTTGGCTTATACGGTGCAGAAGGAGATCGACATTCTGATCCTTCCGGCCATCGAGCGGTTGAAGGACAAGAGCCGCGCCCGCGACCGCGCGACCCAGGAATACTTGGAAGCGAAGGAGCGGGGAGACTCGTTCGAGGATGACGAGGACGAGGATTAAATAGGCATTTTACGATGGGAACCTTATATGAGATCCCAAGAAACCATAGGCTGGCGCCTACGTTTTCTTGGGATTTTTTTGTTTAGGCATAGATTTGAATCGATCGTCTTACTTGTTTTTGCGATTTTGTATCGATTGAACCATGACAAATCGAATTCATTCATTGTTACAATAGGAATCACGAGCGTTTATTCATTAACGATGAAAAATATATTAAGGAATTCATGAAAAAACAAATGACTATTCGCCGATTACATGTAAAATGTGAGGAGAAGGAAAATAAAACGCTGCTCATTTCTTACATTTTGAAAGCGATTTCTTTTTTGGGGAAGGATGAAGATGATGATACAGAAATGGCGTTCCAGGAAAGAAGGAGAAACCTTCCGTCGATCCGTATTCGTAAAGCTGCTGCTCTCGTTCATGTGCATTCTTATGATTCCCGTCGTCATCGGCGCGCTGCTGTATGGGAGGATGGAGCAAGCGCTGATCGACAACGCGTACGAATCGAATCAAGCGCTGTTGCAGCAAACCCGCTTAACCGTCGACAGCAGAATGAACGAAGTGGATCAGCTCACCGCCCAAATCGCATTCGATCCGATGCTCCAGATGTTTCTCTACGAGGAGAACAACCGTTCAAACATCAACAATTATACTTATATCGAGCTCATCAAAAATTTGAAGCGCTACCGGACACTCAGTCCGTTTATCGACGATTATTTCGTTTATTTGAAGGAATCCGATCGAATTGTCACGACGACGATAAGGACCGATATGGAAACCTTCTTCCGATATATCAACGAATACCAAAACCGCAGCATCAACGAGATTAGCGAGATGTTATCGAGCTACCATCTAAGAACCTACCTGCCTTCCGAGCCGATTCAATACGACCAGATGCGCCGGAATATGATTACGTCGATATCATCCTTGCCTATGGGAGACGACAGCGAAGTCAGAGGTTCTCTAGTCGTGATGATCGACGAAGCGCAGCTGCTCGGACAACTTCGCAAGTCCGACCACCGCGAGACGGATTTTTATATTTTCGGCTCGGACGGCCAAGTATTAAGCACGACGGCGCAGCATGCGGATGCGCTCGGCGGCATTGTGCCGAAATTCCGAGGCGGGCAAGGAAATTTCGCGGCGACGATCGGGAATAACGAAATGATGATTTCCTACACGAAGTCGAGCCAGAACAATTGGACCTATGTCTCCGTCATTCCCAAACCGATCGTTCTGGCCAAAGTTCACGAGACCAAAACGCTTGCGATGCTGCTCGTGCTGCTGTGCATGGCAGGCGGACTTGCCGTTGCCTACTATTTGGCATACAAAAACCATAGGCCGATCCGCGAGTTGATCCATGCCATCCTGCAGGGCAAAAACATGACCGGCATCCAGATCCGAAATGAATTCGCCTTCATCAAAAACGAGCTGCTATCGTCGATCGTCGAAGAGAAGCAGATGCGCGGCAAAATCTCGCAGCAAAAGCCGGTTATTCAATCGGACTTTATTTCACGCCTGATGAAAGGGTATGTCGATACCGCGAAACTGACGGACAAAGACTACCTGTTCATGGACGTGTCGCTTCCGCATCCGCATTACGGGGTTGTCCTCCTGCAAATCGACGATTGTCACAATTTCATTCAAGACGATTCGGAGCGGGAATGGACGCTTATGCGGTTCATCTTGATCAATCTGAGCAACGAGCTACTGCAGAGCAACGGCTACGCGATCGAGATGGAACGGGACCGCGTAGGCATTCTGCTTAATGTTGCTGAGCCAAGCGCGGAAGAAGGCAACGAGCTGGACCGCGTGCTGAAAGCGATCAAAAGCCAGATGGAGTCGAAATTCCGTACGTCGATCACGGTGGCCGTCAGCGGCATGAAGGCGGATTTGGAGCAAATAGCGGTTGCCTATGGTGAAGCGGTTACGGCTCTCGAATACAAGCTGCTTCGGGAGCAGCGCGACATTATGTATTACGACTCGGTCAAGAATGCCGAACATCATTATTTCTATTATTCGCTTGAAACCGAAGCGCAGCTGATGAATTACGCCAAGAGCGGGGATTACGGGAGCGTCGCGAAAGTACTGGACCATGTCTTTGAAATCAACTTCCAGACGAGATCGATCTCGCCGGAGATGGGCAAATGCCTGTTCTCCGAGCTGATCAGCACGGTGCTGAAGCTGTTTAATGCGTTAGGCATGGACGAAAAGCCGTTCTTCGACGGGGAAAGCGACCCGTTCAAATATATGGCCCGGATCGGCTCGACGGAGAAAATGAGCGAGGCGCTGAAGCGGCTGTACGGGTCGATCTGCGAGAAGGTAGCCGGCGAACGAAGCGATCACAGCGATGTGCTTGCCGCCAAAATCCGGCAGTACATCGAAAACCATTTTGCAAGCAACGAGCTTAGCCTGACAACGATCGCCGACCATATCGGACTTAATCCATCCTATCTGTCCACCTTCTACAAGAAACAAAGCGGTCACAACGTCACGGAATATATTACGGCGCTGCGAATGAAAGAAGCGAAGGCTCTTCTCTCGGACAGCGATCTGACTGTAACCCAAATCGCGTTGAAGGTCGGCTTCGCAAGCGACATCGGTTTGATCCGCGTGTTCAAGAAAGCGGAAGGCGTTACGCCGGGCAAATACAGGGAAATTTTGCAGAACAACGGGCATGATAACGAGGCCGTTCTATAGAAAAGTAGGTGAATCTAGATAAACGATAGCTTGAAATCTGATTTTCGAATAGCCATTCTAACAGGTTCGCCGTATCCAATAAATCACTCTCCGTCTACGATGAAATCAGCAAGCCGATGGGCTGCTGAAAACAAGATTTGAACCAACAATTTTCATTGAGAGGGGATTGCATCGCTTATGAAGAGAAGAAAAGGGCTGTTATCGATTCTGCTTTCCTTCGTCGCCGTATCCGTACTGCTTGCCGGCTGCTCGGGCGGCAGCAACACGCCGGGTAATTCGGAAGCAACGAACGCGCCGAAGGAGTCCAAGGCACCGGAGGAAGCGGGGCCGGTCGAATTCCCGGAATCGATGTCGTATTGGGTGCAGCTGAATCCGAACGCGGCTGCGACGATGGCGAACCTGGGCGAGAGCAAAATTTATCAGCAAATGGAGAAGGTTACGGGCACTAAGGTGACGTGGACGCATCCATCGGGCGAAGGCGCCCAGATCGAAGAACAGTTCAATCTGATGCTCGCCTCCAAGAAGCTGCCCGACGTCATCGAGCGCAACTGGCTGACCGTCTCCCGCGGTCCGGACGACGCAATCAAGTCCGGCACGATTCTTCGCCTCAACGAGCTGATCGAGGAGCATGCGCCTAATCTTACGAGTTATTTGAACGAACATCCCGAAATCAAGAAGATGATCATGACCGACGAAGGCAACATTTATACATTCCCGTTCATTCGCGGCCACGAGAAACTGATGGTGTTCTTCGGTCCGATTCTACGGAAGGACTTGCTGGACAAGACCGGTCTGCCGGTTCCCGAAACCATCGACGAATGGGAGAAAACCCTCGAAGCGATGAAGGAGCTGAATAACGGCGAACCTCCTTTCGTTCAGACGATAGCGAACATTAAAGTCGGCAACGCGTTTATTGGCGCATTCGGCATTCCGCTCGAATTCTACAACGATAACGGGACGATCAAATACGGTTCGATGCAGCCGGAATACAAGGAGTTCCTGACGGTCATGAACCGCTGGTACGAAAAAGGACTGCTGGATCCGGACTTCGCCGCTATGGATTCGAAGCTGATGGATTCGAAGGTCACGACAGGCAAGACGGCCGCGTTCGTCAGCTATACGGGAAGCGGCATCGGCAAATACATGGGTCTCATGAAAGACGATCCGAGCTTCCAACTGATCTCGACGCCGTATCCAACCCTCAACAAAGGCGAGAACGCCGTATGGGGACAACGCGACTTCCCTTACACGGGAATTGGCGCGGCCATCACGACGGCGGCCAAAAATCCGGAGCAAATCGTCAAATGGCTGGACTATGCGTACGGACCGGAAGGGCATAATCTATTCAACTTCGGCGTCGAAGGCGAAAGCTTTACGGTCGTGGACAACAAACCAACCTATACCGACGTTATTATGAAAAATCCGAACGACCTGCCGATCACGCAAGCGATGGCGCAATATATTCGCGCCAGCTACAACGGCCCGTTCATCCAGGATCCTGGTTATATCGAGCAGTACCTGGAGCTGCCCGCGCAGAAGGAAGCGCTCGTGAACTGGGAGAAAGCGACTACGGCGATGATGAAGCCCCTTACGACGCCAAACGCCGAAGAAGGCCGCAAGATTGCCTCCATCATGACCGACCTGAACGTGTACCATGAGGAAATGATGCTCAAATTCATCATGGGCACGGAACCGCTCGAGAAATTCGACGAGTACGTCGAGACGCTCAAAGCAATGGGAATCGAAGAAGTGATCAAGCTTGAGCAAGCTGCGTTGGAGCGTTTCTTGAAGAGGTAGAAATAAGTCCGCGCCGGGCAGGACATGCGCTCGCACGGCGCGGACGATTCTAGCGGGTGACAGGAAGGAGTATGGCTATGGCGGTCATCGGAACAGAGAAAACATCGGCACCAATCGGCGGGTCCGGCCTCCGCATGAGCTTCGGACAACGAGCGAAAAAGGATTTTGCGAAAAACAAACTCATTTATTTGATGTTAAGTCCGGCAATCATTTATTTTATCGTTTTCCATTACGGGCCTATGTACGGCATGCAGATCGCATTTAAGGATTTTGCCATCAATCTCGGAATCGGCGGAAGCCCTTGGACGGGCTTCGATAATTTCACGGAGTTTTTCTCCAGCTTTTATTTCGGACGTATTCTGGTGAATACGTTGCTGCTCAGCCTGTACAGCTTGATCTTCGCGTTCCCCGCGGGCATCGTGCTCGCCCTGCTGCTGAACGAGGTAAGGAAGAGCTGGTTCAAGCGTTCGGTGCAGACGATTACGTACATGCCGCACTTCGTGTCGCTCGTCGTCGTCGTGGGCATCATGTTCGACTTCCTGGCAAGAGACGGGCTCGTCAATAACTTGTTGACTTCGGTGTTCGGCACCGAACCGATCGCTTTCATGAGGGAAGCCGATTGGTTTAGAACCTTGTATATCAGCTCCGGCATATGGCAAAACATCGGTTGGAGCTCCATCATATTCCTGGCGGCCATCTCGACGATCGATCCGTCCATCTACGAAGCTGCCAAAATCGACGGCGCGAGCCGTTGGAAACAAACGCTGAACGTCACGATCCCCGGCATCGCGCCGACGATCATCATTTTGTTGATCTTGAACATCGGGCACATGTTATCGGTCGGCAACGAAAAAATTCTGCTCATGTACAACCCGATCACGTATTCCACCGCCGATGTCATCGGCACGTATACGTACCGGAAGGGCATATTGGAAACCAACTACAGCTATGCGGCGGCTGTCGGCATGTTTAATGCGATCATCAGCTTCACGCTGCTGATCGTCGCGAACGCCATCTCGCGGAAGACAAGCGAAACTAAACTATGGTAAGGAGAATGGTCTATGAAGCAGACGACCGGTGAACGCGTATTCGGAGTGTTTAACATCGCTCTTCTCGTCGCGTTATCCTTAGCATCGTTATACCCACTCGTATTCGTACTGTTCGCGTCGTTCAGCGATCCGGGGCAGCTTGTTCAGACGAGGGGAATTCTGCTTGCGCCGAAAGGATTTACGTTCGACGCCTACAAAATGGTATTTTTGAATCCATCGATCGGCACGGCTTATCTGAATACGTTGTTTTATGTCATCGTGGGAACGTCCATCAACATTTTTCTTTCGTCGATGGCGGCTTACGGGCTTTCGAGACGGGACGTGTTGTGGAAAAATGCGATTATGTTCATGATCACGTTCACGATGTTTTTCGAAGGCGGGCTTATTCCATCGTTCCTGTTGATCAATGAGCTGGGCATGCTGGATACCCGCTGGGCGATCATCATTCCGTCGGCGATCAGCGCGTTTAACTTGATCATCATGCGGACGGCGTTCCAGGCCGTGCCGCCCGAGCTTGAGGAATCGGCGAAGCTGGACGGCGCGAACGACTTCCGCATCTGCTGGGCCGTCGTGTTCCCGTTATCGCTGCCGGTCATTGCGGTCATGCTGTTGTTCTACGGTGTATCGCACTGGAATTCGTGGTTCTCGGCGATGATCTATTTGCAGGACCGCGGCTTGTTCCCGCTCCAGCTGATTCTGCGCGAAATACTGATCGTGAACGACACAAACAGCATGATGACGGACGTCAGCTCGGGCGACCAGATGCCGATTGGGGAGACGATCAAATACGCGACGATTATCGTGGCGACCGTTCCGATTCTGTGCGTGTATCCGTTCTTGCAGAAGTATTTCGTGAAGGGTGTCATGATTGGGGCGGTGAAGGGGTAAGGATTTGGCGTTTTACGGGGGTGTGCCAAACGCGGGATGCGGGCTCCAGCGTTGGTGATCGTTTAAGTTCGGCTCGAAGACGCGGGGTATGGCCTCCGGCCGCTGTTAAACCTTGTGTTCCCTTCATTAGACGAAAGGTAGGAACACAAGGTTTAAAGGCGGACGTAAACTCCTACGCCCATACCCCGCTTACTTCGGCTCTCCCTAAACGGCGCAACTCTTCCTCCCGCACCCCGCTTATTGGCAATTCCGTAAACGAAAAATTTACCCCTTCGGGTAGTTGGAAGAAAGGAAAACGCGGGGATTGGACGTAGACTCCTACGCCCATACCCCGCTTTCTTTGGCTCTCCCTAAACGGCCCAACTCCTTTGACAATACCTCGCTTATTGGCAATTACGTAAACGAAATACTTCCCCCTTCGGGTAGTAGGGAATCGCTTATTGAACAACGCCACCGTTTAAAAAAGACGTTTTCGGCCTAAAGGACCTCAGAGTCGTTAAATGGCCGAAAAACGTCTTTTTATTTTTGTAACGGACGCCAGCGACCTTATTGCGCCATAATGTGCAATGATAACGTGATTTAGGTGCAAATAACGCTTCTACGGTCCGTTAGAATTGGATTAATGATGTTTTGAGTGGAATAACGTCATCTCGCTCCGTTAGCCTCACACGCTTATTCCATTGCTACTCCTTGACGGCTCCGAGCACGATTCCTTTGACGAAAAACTTTTGCAGCAGCGGATAGACCGCCAGAATCGGCAGCATGGCGATAAAGATCTGCGCCGCCTTGACGCTTCGGTTGGACATCATCTCCAGATCCTCGGGCGTAATGCCCGTCTTACTGAAATCCTGTACAACCACGATTGTTTGAAGCAGCGTGGCGAGCGGCCATTGCTCCTGCGTCCTCATGTATAACATGCCGTCGAACCAGCTGTTCCAATGGCCGACCATCGTAAACAGCGAGATTGTCGCGATGGCCGGCATCGATATGGGCAAATATACCGAAAACAGGATGCGGAACGAGGTCGCGCCGTCCACGATGGCCGCTTCATCCAATTCCCTGGGCAGCGCGCGGAAGAAGTTCATCATGAGAATCATGTTCCACACGTTGACGAGACCCGGCAAGATGAGCACCCAAAAGGAATTGATGAGGCCGACCTTCTGCACGAGCAAATAATGGGGCACAAGTCCCGCGTCGAAAATCATGATGAACAGGAAAAACCAAACATAGAATGCGCGAACCTTGAATTCGATCGAGCTTCTTGACAAGGAGAAGGAGGCCATGATCGTCACGGCCATGCCGAGTACGGTTCCGATCAAAGCGCGCAGAATCGATGTCTGAATTGCACCTGCGAAGTTGTCATTCTCGAACGTGCGCGCGTAGCTATCAAGATTGAAGTCGATCGGGAAGAAGGTAACCAGATTCGCTTCGGCCGCCGATTTCCCGCTCAATGATACAGCGAATATATGGATCATCGGCAATATGCACAGGATCGAGATGCCGATGAGCAGCGCCAGGTTGATGTAATAGAACACTTTATACGATGGATCCTTGTAATACATAGCAGGTCTACCTCCGTTGTTGGAATCTTAAAAGATGCGGTAATTCGCCCATTTGTAAGCGACGTAATAACCGCCGCTGATCAGAATGAAGCCGACCAGCGATTTGAACAAGCCGACGGTCGTGGCGAGGCTGTATTGACCGTCCTGGAAGGAACGGAACACGAAGGTGTCGATGATATCGCCTTTGCCGAGCACGAGCGGATTGATCAAGTTGTAAATCTGGTCGAAGTTGGCGTTCAGCATGCTGCCAAGCGACAGCGTGAACACGACGACCATGATCGGGAGCAGCGAAGGCAGCGTAATGTTGATCGTCTGCTGAAGCCTGCCCGCGCCGTCGATCTCGGCGGCTTCGTACAGATCCGGATTAATGCCGGATAACGCCGCGAGGAAGACGATGGCCGAGAAGCCGAATTCTTTCCACAAATCGCTGACGATAACCGTGACCCTGAACCAGTTACCGTCTCCCAGGAACATGACGGGTTTGATGTTCAGCGCCGTCAGCAGGCGGTTGACGATACCGTCGAGCGACAACAGATCGAGCAGGATGCCGCCCAAGATGACCCAGGACATGAAATGGGGCAAATAAACCATCGTTTGAATCGACCGTTTGAGCCCCATGCTGCGAACCTCGTTCAGTAGCAGGGCGAACAAGACCGGAACGGCAAGGCCGAAAACGATTTTCAGCACGGAAATGATCAGCGTATTCCAGATGACTTGAACGGTTCCGTTCAAAGTGAACATCAGCTCGAAGTTATCCCATCCGATCCAGGGTGAGCCGTTTATGCCAAGCCAGGGCTTAAAATCCTGGAAAGCCATGACGATGCCGGGCATGGGAGCGTATTTGAACACAAGCGCGATCAAGACGGCGGGAAGCAGCAGAATATGCAGTCTCCATGTTTTTCGGAACGGAATATTTCGCAGCCGCGCGGTTGACGATCTTCCGGTTGATGCTATAATGTCGGTATTCTTCATTGGGACTTCCTCCTGAGTGGGTTGGTAAGGATGACGGACATGCCGGCGAGCGGTCCGGGCATCGGCGGATGCAGGCTGGTCCTAGTGCTGGTTCAAAAAGTCCGGTTTTCAGCACCGAGAAGATTGAAAGAAGCTAGAAATTGAGGAGCGGAGCGTAGTGGAGCTACGTGAGCACCGGAAATTTCGGCTGAATTCAATATTCGATGTCGAGTTTACTCCTTGAAATACTTCGTGATCAAAAATGGACTTTTTGAACTTCCTCTTGTAGGGAAAATTGTAGGGCATCCGCCAAACGAAGTATAGAACACATCTTAAAGGTGGCTGTCAAAATATTAAGGGGGACCTCATGTGAAACGGAGCAGGCCGATCTTCATCAAGATGACCGGCGTCATACTGATTCTGCTTATCCCGGCCGTTATTCTGTACACCTATTTCAGCACGACGAGCCTTCAGGTCATCGACAAGCAGATGAAAGCGTACAAGGAGAGCCAATTGCTGTTCCTAAAGAGCCAGATCGAATCCAACGTCGAACGGCTATCGTTATCCTCTAACGTGCTTGCCCGCGATTCTTCGATTCTGGATTTGCACATCAGCATGTTGACGAAGGATTATTACCGCATGATCGAATACCAGTCGCTGGTCAAAGAAAAGTTGTATCTCCAAAGCTTCTCCAGCCACTGGTCGAACGAGCTGTCCGTTTATTTGCCGGGCAATCAGAGCCGGATCTCCACGAGGCTGAATGGTACATACGATCCGAAACTGCTGGAGCGGTCGGATAATGGCGTGTGGCGATTCCGCAGCGGCGACGGCGCCGACGCACCGTACTACCAGATGCTGATCTGGGATCCCTACTTGTCGAAGAGCGATCCCGATTCCGTCAACGCAGTGTTCGAGGTGCGCTTCGCGCTCGACAACGTGCGGGAGATGCTGGGGCATTACAATCTGGAGAGCCCCGGACACAGCTTCCTGTTGACCGCTTCCGGAGAGGTGTTCTCGGACGCGAAGGATGGAGACGCGCGGTACAAGGCGCTCGGGGCGGATCTGCTCGAAGAAGGGAAGCTGCCCGCGATCGGCAATGCCGATCGGAAGGTGGACGGGCAGCGGTCTTATTTGAGCTACGCGTATTTGCCCCAGCTTGATGCGTGGCTGGTCGATTACGTGCCCCTTCAAGAGTTTCACGCGCCTGTCATCCAGAGCCGCAATTTGTTCTACGTCAGCATGCTGGTGCTGATCGCGCTCGGCGTAGCCGCATCCTATCTGCTTTATCTGCATGTGCAGAAGCCGTTATCCGCGTTGATCCGCGGCCTGAAGCAATTCGAGATCGGCGATTACGGCTTCCGCATCGGACAGAAATTCCATAACGAATTCGATTACATGATGCATCGGTTCAATGATATGGGACGGGAAATTCAGCACTTGGTCCAGAACGTGTACGAGGAGCAGAACCGTTCGCGCCTGGCGACGCTCAAGCAGCTGCAATCGCAGATCAATCCACATTTTCTATACAACTGCCTGTCGTTTATCGCGGCGTGCGCCAAGGCTGGCCACACGGAGACGATCAAGGAAATGGCTTTTCATCTGGGAGGTTATTACAGGTATACGACCCGCGTAGAGAATCAAAAGGCAACGCTGAGAGAAGAGATGGATCTGGTCCGGCATTATTTGCAGATTTATACGTACAGGCTCGAGAGAATCCGCTTTGAGATCCGCATCCCGGACGAAATGCTCCATGAGAACGTCATGCGGCTGATCGTGCAGCCCGCTGTTGAAAACGCCATCATGCATGGCGTCGAGCCGAAGCCGGGAGAGGGACTTGTGCGAATAACGGGTCGGATGGAGGATGGTTGGAAAATCGTGCGCGTCGAAGACAGCGGCGACGGCTTGTCCGACGATGACATAAAGGCGCTTGCTCTTAGGCTTGAGCTCCCGATGGACGAAACTTCGGGTTGCGGGCTTTGGAACGTCCATCAGAGGCTCAAGCACCGATTCGGTCCGGGAGCCGGCGTGACGTTGGAGCGTTCGTCCACGCTTACGGGTCTTTGCGTGTCCTTGAAGTGGAGGGCGGAGGAATTACTTGCCGAGAAGAGGAGTGTGAACTATGAGTCAGCTGTTGTTGGTGGATGACGAGCCGATGATCGTAAGCAGCATGGTGGCGAACGACTGGGCGGGCATCGGCATCGAAGGCGTGCACAAAGCGGGATCCGGGCTCGAAGCCTTAACGATTTTGGCATCGACCCCTATCGATATCGTCGTGACGGACATTCGGATGCCCGGCATGGACGGGCTTCAGCTATGCAAGCATATTCAGGAGCATTACCCGCGAACCAAATGCATCCTGTTGTCGGGGTACGGCGAATTCGAATATGCCAAGAAAGCGATCACGTACGGCACGGTCAATTATTTGCTCAAGCCGGTGAAGGATGAAGAACTGATGGGCGAAGTGGCGCGCGTCAAAGAGCTTGTAGAGCGAGAGTGGGAACGGATCGGCTCCTTCGAGCAGGCGAGGCATACGATTCGCGTCCATCTCCCGCTCTTACGGGCGAATTTGCTGAACGATCTGTTGTCGGGCATCCGCCTGCCGAATACGTTGCTGACCGAACGAATGAACGAATATAGGCTTCCCTTCCGGGCGGGCGAACGCGCTTCGATGCTGCTGGTGCGGATCGACGAATCCGAGCCGGCTATCGGCGATTCCGCGCTGCATGAATATGCCGTTCGCAACATCGCTTGTGAGCTATTGGAATCGTGGTACGAGGTGTGGCCCGGCAAGGACTCCTTCGGTTATTTGTGTTTCTTGTTGCAGGATAAAACGGGCGGCGAATCGGAAGCAGGCGGCAAGCGGCTCGAGAACGCGGCCAGGGAATTGGTCGCGAAGGTCGGGAGTTTCCTGCGGGGACCGATCACCGTATTGGTCGGCGAACCCCGCCTATTCCCGCTCGAGATTGCCGATCAATACCGCAAATCGTTAAACGAATTTCGGAAAGTTCCCCGCAGCGAGCAGGGGATCGTCATCCTCGAGGGGGAGACGCGTTCGCAATCCCGCTCGCTCGATTCTTTGTACGCGCCGCCGGGCTTCCAGCAGCTGTTCGAAGCGGGGCGGTGGCCGGATGCCCGAACGAAGCTTGCCGGCTTGGAGACGGAGATGCGCGAGAAGAGGCTGGATACGGAGGAGCATGTCATCGAAGTCGTATACGCCCTGATGAACGCTTTTCTGTATATCGCTCACCTGCAAGGGAAAACGTTGATGGAACTCACCGGCTTCGAAGCGGATATCGCGTCGGAGCAAGGCATGTTTACTCGTCTGGACGGGGTCATGGAGTGGGCGGACATGGCGCTGCGGAGCTTGGAAACTTCGAACGTGCGGGAATTCAAGGACAGCAAGGGCGTGCTCATCTCCAAAATCCATCGTTTCATCGAAAACCGAATTGCGGACGATGTTTCGCTGCAAGCGATTGCCGACCATGTCGGCCTTCATCCGGCTTATCTGTCCTCGCTCTACAAGCAGGAGAGCAAAGAAAACATCAGCGACTTCATTATGCGGTTTCGGATGGAGAAAGCCAGCGTGCTGCTGCGGACGACGGACATTCGCATCTACGAGCTGTCCGGCCAGCTGGGGTTCCAGAATCCGCCGTACTTCAGCAAGCTGTTCAAATATTATTACGGCGTAACGCCCCAGGATTACAGAGATCGCAACGGAACGTTACCTTAACAATTTGCCACACGATCTTAAAACTTTATCTCTTACCCGGCTGTAAGCGCTGTAATAAGATTAGGTTGCATCTCATTACAGCAGATTTAAGGGAGGTTCCAGCAGCACATGGCAAAAAAATCGATTCTACTGACGCTTGCGGCGATCATGCTGATCACGCTGGCAGCTTGTTCGTCGAACTCGAACAACGGGGGACAAAGAAGCGGCGCTTCAAGCAGCCCGGAGAATGGCGCGGAAGCTACGCAAGCTCCCGCCGAAACGGCGGACCCGAACGCGGAGGCGATACAGAAGGGGACGTACAAGTTCGATCCGCCTGTCACGATTACGACGGTTAAAGCAACGGACGGCACGTTCAAGTTCAAGAACGGGGAAAACCTGGACAACAACGTTCACACGAAGTGGGCGCTGGAGGAGCTGGGCATCCAGCTCAAAAATATTTGGGAGTCGCCCGGCGACCAATTCGCGACGAAGGTCAGGCTGATGCTGACGTCCAAGGAGACGCTTCCGGACGTGCTGATGACGGAAGACATGACGCTCATTAACGAGCTGATCCAGTCCGGCCACTACCGCGATATTACGGCGGACTTCGAAACGTACGCTTCGCCCGAAATGAAGGAGCTATATAGCTCGCATCCGCTTATGTGGAGCCAGGTGACGCACGAAGGCAAAAAAATGGCCCTCCCGAATTTCGCTCATGCAGGCAACGATAACGGCGTGTTATGGATTCGGCAGGACTGGCTCGACGAGCTGGGGCTAAAAGCGCCGACGACGTTCGAAGAGCTGGAATCGGTTATGCAGGCATTCGTCGACAAGAAGCCGGGCGGCGCCAACAACATCATTCCGCTCGGTCTCAGCCTGGGCGCGGGCGGGAACAACCCGAATCCGTTCGCTGGTTGGCTCGGCGAGAGCACATGGGTGTTCGGACCGTACGGAACGATTCCGTACCAATGGCTGGAGAAGGACGGGCAGCTCATCCACGGCTCCACGCTGCCGGAGATGAAGGACGGTCTCGCCCGGTTGAACGACTGGTACAACAAAGGCTACATCTCGCAGGAAGCGGGACTGCATGACGAGAACAAGCTTGCCGAGTTGATCGGTCAAGGACGCGTAGGCATGGTCGTTGCTCCTTATTGGCTGCCGAACTGGCCGATTCCGGATCTGAAGAAAAACGTGGAAGGCGCGGATATGCTGCCTTACCCGCTGCCGACGCTGAACGGCAAGTCCGCGGCCCGCGACACGACGTTCCTGCGGGGCGGCCTGCTGGTCAAACAAGATTTTGAGCACGTGGACGCGCTGTTCCTATACCTGAACCGGATTTTCGGACGCGTCACGCTCGAACCGGGCAGCGAATTCGAGAACGGCTGGGCGAAGGATTACGATTATACGATTCTGGCTGACGGCAGCGTATCGGTAGCGGAGGAGGATATCCCTGGCGGCAAGGTCGGCGTGTCCAAATACGTACTGATCGATCTGAAAAATCCGTTCACCAACCTGGAAATGCTTGCTAATGTCAGCAGAGGCGTGGAGCCGAAAACATCGGCTGAGAAGCGCGCAGCGCTGACGAACCTAAGCACGCTGAAAGCTGCCGAAATCGTGGATGACGGCTGGAAAAACGGCTTCGTTGTCTCCCAGCAATTCACCGGCGCTCCGACGCCGGCCATGCAATCGAAGAGCGGCATTCTGGTCAAGCTCGAAGGCGACACGTTCATCAGCATGATCTACGGCAAGAAGCCGATCGACGACTTCGACAACTTCGTCAAAGAATGGAAGAGCATCGGCGGCGACGACATTACGAAAGAAGCGAACGAATGGTATCAGAAAACGAAATAAAAGCAAGGTCCGCCGCGCGTTGCGGCGGGCCTCGCTAATCGCTTTCGGTCGACCTGCGGGGCAGAACGATAGGTCAGCCCATCGCTTGTGCCCGTTGGTCAGACCGTCAGGGGTCTTCCTTTCCTGAATAAAGATGTCTGAAGATTCAGTCAATAACTGCGTACGCAGATGATTCCGGAGGGGAAAGCCATGGGAATTCGCAGAAAGTCAACTACGTTGACGATCTTCGCCATCCTCGCGGGAGCCGTCCTCATTGCGGCAACTGTCATAGCCGCAGCTGCGGCGCTTCCCGAAGACACCTCGGAGCAGACGGCGGTTGCGGAGGTGAACGGAGATATCGTCACGCTGGCGGAGCTCGCCCATTTCGCGCAGTTCAACCGGGCTTCCGTCATTGAAGCTTACTTGACGGAGGATGGAGCGGAGATGGATGAAAACTTCTGGAAAAAGGAATTCCGAGGGATGACGCCGATCGAGACGCTGCGCGGCAAAGCGCTGGACGAAGCGGTCCGAATGAAGATAGAGCTGCAGCTGGCGCGCGAATTCGGATTCGTGAGCGAGGTCTCCTATGACTCTCTGCTTGAAGCGATGAAGGAGGAAAACGCGCGCCGCGCTGCGGCAATCGCGAATGCGGAGCCGCTTTATGGGCCGGCCAAATTCGAGGAGAGCACCTTTATCGATTTTTACCGCAGCAAGCTGGCGGCTTTGGTGAAAGAACGATGGGCCGAGAGCGTCTTGCGGCCAGACGAGGAAGAGCTGAGGTCGTATTACGAGTCGATGAAGTCGTCGATCGCCCCGATGGAAGACCGCATGACGTATGAACGAATAACGATATCCTATCGGCACGAAGGAGAGGACTCCGAATGGCGGATCAAGGATGCGTTCAAGGTTGCGACGGCAGTCCGGGAGCATCTATTGGCGGGAGACTCGGCTGCGGAAGCAGCAGCGGAGCCGGCTTCGCTCCCAAGCGGAATAACCGCCGTCTATGATGGAGAGATGGCATTGAACGAAGACAGCGCGTCGCGTTTGTATAAGTCGGAGAATGCCCTGTACCTAGCGCTTCGCGACAGTTCGGCAGAACATCCGGTACCGGCCGTCATCGACGATCGTGCGGCGGGCCGTTATGTCGTCGTGCGCGTTACCGGCCGAGAAGAAACAAAAGACCCCGCTTTCGAGGAAGTGCGGGATCAAGTCAGGAAGCTGTATATCGAAGGAGAATATGCGGCCTACGTGCAGTCTCGCGCCGAATTGGCCTCCGTTCAGCTTCTTCCGGCTTTCGACGAAACGATGTTTAGCATTGACTAATGAACAATTCGGATTATTGAAAGCGTATACAATCAAAGGAGGAAAGATGATGTTGCGAACAAACAAGCTCAAATGGTTAAACATGCTGCTCGTTGCGGTCATGATCGCGGCGATCGGCGTTCCCGCCTGGAAGGCCGAGCCGGTTCAGGCGGAGGAGAGCGGCGTCGTGTATTACGTGGATGCCGCAGGCGGCGACGACGGGCAAGCGGGTACAAGCGAAGGTTCCGCCTGGAAGTCTTTGAACAAGGTGAACGCCACAGTGTTCCAGCCGGGCGATACGATTCTGTTCAAGGCCGGCGGTGCTTGGAAAGGGACGCTGTATCCGAAGGGCTCGGGCGCCGCGGGCAGCCCCATCCGGATCGACAAGTACGGCGAAGGGCCGAAACCTCTTATCGCTGGGGACGGCGCGGACGCGGCGGTGTACTTCTACAGCCAGGAGTACTGGGAAGTCCGCAATCTGGAAATTACGAATCACGCCGCTACGCAAGGCGAGCGCCGGGGCGTTCATGTAGCGGGTCATAGCGGCGGATGGAACAATCCGAAGGTTTATCGCCACTTCGTATTCGAATATTTGGATATCCATAACGTCAAAGGCAGCCTGAGCATGGATTACGCCCACAACGGCGGCATTATCGTCTGGGATCCCAGTTGGAATTACGTTGTCACGGACGTTACGATCCGGAACAATAAAATCTATTCGATGGACAGCGTGGGCATCTACTTGAACGGCGGAAGCAGACCGTACTCCTTCAACAACACGGTGGCCGACAACGTCATCTACGACATCGGCGGCGACGGGGCGTTCGTGCTCAATACGACGAACGGCGTCATCGAACGCAACGTGGTGTACGATACCCATAAACGTTCTACCAGCTACCATGTGCCGCTTTGGGTTTTCGAATCCAAGGATTCCGTCATTCAATACAACGAAGTATTCAATACGTATCCGGGCGGCGACGCGATGGCGTACGATTCGGATTACAAGAGCGAAGGCACTGTCATTCAGTATAATTATAGCCACAACAATGCCGGCGGACTGTCGTTGGCGGTGAACGACGGCACGCAATCCGGCTCCTACAACCGGGATACGGTCATTCGCTACAATATTAGCCAGAATGATCTCGGAGCCGTGTTCAATTTTAGCGGGACCCCCGAGAACACCCATATCTACAACAATACGGTCTATATTCCGCCGAACTCGACGACCAAGGTCGTTGACACGCTGAACTGGGGCGGCTGGGCGAAAAATACGAACTATACCAACAACCTGATCGTCAATCTGGGCTCCGGGGGCTACAATTTCGGATCCAGCACCAACAATGTTTTTGACAATAACCTGTTCTACGGCAATCATCCGGTCAACGTCCTGAACATGGACGCGAACAAAATCGTAGCCGATCCGATGCTTGCGGCGCCGGGCACGGGCCGTATCGGCAGGGACACGCTGGCCGGCTATCAATTGCTCGAAACTTCGCCGGCGATCGGCGCAGGGAAGCTTGTCGCCGACAACGGCGGGTTCGACTTCTTCGGCAATCCGGTTCCGGAAGGCGCGAACCCGAATATCGGCGCTTACGAGGGACCTGGCATCCCCGAAGGACAAATTCCTCCCGGCGCGGAAATCGTGAATCTGCTCGCCAATCCTGGCTTCGAGGACGGGGTGTTCGGCGGCTGGGGCACTTCGTATAACGGCGCTGCCATCGTGGACCAAGGAGCGCGCAGCGGCAATTACGCCGCCGTTCTGGCGAACGCCGTATCGGGCATCGAGCAGACCGTTACCGTTAAGCCGAATACGATCTATAAGCTGTCCGGTTACACGAGAAGTGAGGGCGGGGGCTCCGCGGTTATCGGTGTCAAAAATTATGGCAATCCGTCCAAAGACGTCTTCGTAAGCGGTGCGACATATACGGGAAGGGAGGTCGTCTTCACGACCGGCAGCGCCAATACGACTGCCGTAATCTTCATGTATAAACAAGGCGGTACGGGCACCGTCGCCTTCGACGACATGCTGCTGTTCGAATACGGGGAAGTATCGCCTCCAGGCATCCCGCCGGAGCTTCCTCCGGAGCCGCTCCCAGGCAAACAAAATTTATCTCCGCAAGCGACATTGACGGCGAGCTCCAGCAATCCTGCTTACCTTCCGTCGCTGGCCGTGGACGGATCCTTGGATGCGACCAGCCGATGGATCACGCTTGGCGGCAGCCAGGCTCCGCACTGGCTGGAGCTGAGCTGGGAGGAGAGTTACGATATCGACCGCGTCCGACTTTGGAGCGGGGCCGGAGCCGGAACAGCCGGCTGGCAAATTCGTGATTTCCAGATCCAGTATTGGGAGAACGGCGAATGGAAGGTTGCCGCATCGGTCACGAACAATACCATGGACGGCCGCATCAGCGCATTTAATGATTTGGTGTTCCCGGTTGTCCATACCGATAAGATTAGACTATGGGTGACGAAAGGGACGACAAGCGCCCAGTCGAACGACAACGGGGCGCGCGTGTTCGAGATCCAGGTGTGGGAACATGATCCGAATCCGGTAGAGCCGGAAGTGACGCCGGTATACGTCATTGGCGTTCAGGTGGGCTCCGCGAACCGGATTACGAAACTCGATGCAGGCGGTACTCTCGCCATGGCAGCGGAGGTGAAGCCCGCGAACGCGGACGACCGCACGGTGTCATGGCGAGTCGAAGGGTTGGACGGGGAGGTGACAACGCTTGCCTCTATCGGCCAGAACGGCGTGCTGACGGCACTGTCTCCTGGCAAGGTCAAGGTGGTTGCCGAAGTTAATGACGGCACGGGGATTCAAGGCGAGTCGGTCATCGAAATAACGGCGCCGCCAGCCCATCCGAATATTGCTCCGTACGCTTCCGTGACCGCCAGCACGAGCCATGAGAACGGCAATTTCCCGCCATCCCTTGTGGTGAACGGGATTCGGCACGTCGGCTCGGACCGCTGGGTAACTGGTGCGAATGGCCCGCACGGACTGGAGCTGCAATGGAGCACGGTTCACGAAGTGAATCAAGTTCGGCTCTGGAGCGGTCAGATCGACGCCAAAGGGATGCAGCTCGTCGATTTCGAGCTTCAGATGTGGGACGGCTCCGCTTGGCAGACCGTTCGAACGGTAACGGGCAACGAAGACGATAACTATTACGGCCAATTCACCGACCTCATCTTCGCTCCCATCGTGACGGACCGCTTAAGGCTCTCCATTACGAAAGGAAATCCGGTATTCGACGATCGTGCAAGACTGTTCGAAATCGAAGTCTACGGGGAGCCTGCCACCGCCGAACCGAAAACGCTCCCCGCTGTTCAGATGAGCGGCCCGGCAGAGGTTTATGCAGGCCAGCCGCTTAGCCTTTCCGTCTCCGCGACGGAAAGCACGTATGCATACTCCGCGATCAACGCGATCGTTGCTTACGATCCCGAGGTGATTGACTTCGAAACGGCCGAGTCCGGGGACGGTCTGCTTGAGCTTGCCGGAACGGCGATAACCTCGATCCGCGAGGGACTGTCCGTGCTTGGCACCGCCGTCAAACCTTCGCAAGGCTTGATTAACGTCTTGTTAAGCGCGCCAGGCGGTTCTCTCGCCGAAGCAGGCGAGTTGTTCCGGCTTCACGGCAAGGTCAAGGACGACACTCCCGCCCTGCCGACGCAAGTATCGCTCGCCAAATTCGAAATCGTCGGCCATGATCAGGAGCTTCATGCGATTGCGGTTGATGCGGCGGGAGCGTCCATATCCGTAACCGCCGCGGATCGCACCGCGCTCGGCAACGCGATAGCCGATGCCAGAGCCATGCACGATGCAGCAACGGAAGGTACGGCGGAGGGGCAATATCCGGCCGGCTCCAAGGAATCGTTAAGGCTGGCGATTGAGGCCGCCGAAGCGGTCTACCAACAGCCGAATGCTTCGCAGCTAACCGTGAACGAAGCTCTTGCGGGATTATCCGCTGCCGTGCAGTCGTTTGCCGCATCCGTCATTCAGCCTCCGGTCGTGATCAGGGAAGAATTAGGTGCGGCGCTTGAGCAGGCTCGAGTGCTGCTGGAGCGGGCTTCGACCGGAACGAAGGTAGGGAACTATCCGCAATCCGCCGTTACCGCGTTCGATGCGGCGATCGCGGCGGCAGGAGCGATCTACAACGAAAGCCACTCCCAGCCGGCAGTGGACGCTGCGGCCGAGCAACTGGTTAGCGAAACGGCAATATTCCGCGCAAGCCGGATTACGCTTGTGGATGGCGAATCGCAAGTCACGCTCAAAACATTGTCGATCGTCGCCGGTTACTTCGGACGAACATCCTCCGACGCGGATTGGAGCGAAGTTGAAGCGGCGGATATGCTGGATCAGGGTGAAATTACGATTCAATCGCTTGCCGCCGTAGCCCGCATGATCTTGACCGATTGGTTCCATGAACGATAAGGAAGGAATGAAGCGGGGATGGTGCGGAAGCGCTTGTTGATCATAAGCATGGCCTTCTTGTTCATCTGTCAGTTTATCGGGCCGGGGCAGTCGACTTTCGCTAAGGGGGCGGACGGCTTCGAGCTGTCCGTTGCCCAAACGGGAGACGAGATCAAGGTAACCGTTACCTTAAACGGGGCAAAGAATCTGTACGCATACGACCTCGTACTGGCTTACGATCCTTTGCGTCTCTCATTCCTGAATGCGTCGATTTCGTTTCCGGGCTTGACGGTGAAGCCGGTGCTCGCCCGCGGCCAAATTCGGCTGGCGCATACCAGCGTCGGAGAGACTGCCGGCCGCAGCGGGAAGATCGAGCTGGCGCGTATCGCTTTCGGGAGGCTAAGGGGCGGCGACGCTTCCGTGGAGCTGAAACAAGCCAAGCTGGTGGATGCCAAGCTTGCGATGAAAGCATTCGCGCCGGAAGCCGGCATTACGTTGGAGTCCGGCCAAGCGGAGCGGAGGCCTGGCGATCTCGCCGGCCATTGGTCCGAAGACGTGGTCCTCGAAGCACTGGAGCTTGGTTTCGCGACCGGCTTCGGTGACGGCACATTCCGTCCCGAGGAGCCCGTCACGCGGCAAGAGGTGACGGTGCTGCTTGCGAAAGCCATGTTGATCGAAGCGAATGAGAGTCAAGGGATAACCTTCCGGGATTCGGGGGACATTCCGCCATGGGCGCTGGATTACGTAAGGGCATCGGTTCGGGAGCGGTGGATCAACGGTTATGGGGACGGAACGTTCCGCGGCGGAGAGCCGATTGCGAGACAAGAACTCGCCACGGTCATCGCGCGCGCTCTGGATTTTTCCGCAATCGGAGACGAGGCGGCTTTGGCCGGGTTCGCGGATCGTCAACTATTAGCTTCTTGGGCAATCGGGCCAACCGCTCTGGCGGTCGAGCGCGGAATCATGCAAGGGCAAGCTAACCGTCTGCTGAACCCGCTGGCAACGACAACGCGGGCCGAGGCCGTCTCGATGATCCTGCGGATGCTTTACGCGATGGACTCATGAAGTAAACGAACCAAAAAAACAAGCTGCCCTCCGCATTAGCGGATAAAGGGCAGCTTGCTGCTGTCGTTCGACCTATTTTAGAGATTAGATCGGCATTAAATCTTCAGCAATACCGCAATCTTATCGGCATCCAAGAAGTTGCCGACGTAGAAGTCGCCGAAATCTCCGAATCTCGCGCTTACTTCGTCGAAACGCATTTCGTAGACCAGCTTCTTGAATTGCAGCGCGTCGTCCGCGAACAGCGTAACGCCCCATTCCCAGTCGTCGAAGCCGACGGAGCCGGTAATGATTTGTTTGACTTTGCCCGCGTATTTGCGGCCGATCATGCCGTGGCTGCGCATCATCGTTTTGCGGTCCTCCATGCTCAGCATGTACCAGTTGTCGCTTCCGGAGCGGCGTTTGTTCATCGGGTAGAAGCAAATATGTTTCCACTTCGGAAGAATTGGCTTCAGCCTTGCAACGACTTCCGGATTCTCCATCGGATCGGAGCCCGGCTGCCCCATGTAGTTGCTAAGCTCAACGATGCTGACGTAGGAATGGACGGGATAGGTGAAGCTTGCGAATGTCGTTTTATTAAAAGCGGTTTCGATCTCGTTCAAATCCTCCAACGTCTCGCGCAGATGCATGAAGACGAAATCGGCTTTTTGTCCGACAATGGAATAAACGGCCGTGCTGCCCAGCTTCTGATCTTCGATCTGCGCCCACTCCGCTAGGAATGCGTTCAGCTCGTCCAGCGCGCGGGCACGCTCGCCATCCGTGGCGAGACGCCACGCTGTCCAGTCGACGCTGCGGAAATCGTGAAGGGCGTACCAGCCCTCTAATGTTTGTGCGGCTTCGCTCATTCGGTCAAATGCTCCTCTCGGGTTGCTTAAATATGGTTGTACCCATTGTATCGTACCCCGCGACGCGCAAGCAAATGACGGACTTGTGACATTTGGCCGGAGCCGATTGACTTCATATTTCGCATTCATTAAACTTATGTATAGTGTGTGAAAGGAGTCGTACGGCGAATGGTCGAGGCAATACAAATTATCATCGCGACGGTGCTGTTTTTCGTCATGATGTTCGGTATCGGATTTATCTTGAATATGCTGCTGAAGACGACATGGTTCCCGATCGGTCTATTCGTCATCGTGCTGATCGGACTCGCGATCTGGGCCCCGTGGCCGGATGCGGACAATCCGACGCTTGCCAACTTCGGCACCTATACGCTGGTCTATTATATTCCAATTACGGGAGCCTTGATCGGCGCGTATGTGAGCGGCTGGGCTATCCGGGCGCTACGCAAAGGCGGCTATAAAATGTTTTAAGGTAGTTCAAAAAGTCCGCTTTTGATCACGAAGTAAATTCAGGGAGCGAGCTCGACATCGAATCTTGAATTCAGCTGGAACTTCCGGTGCTCACGTAGCTTCCACTACGCTCTGCTCCTCATTCCCAGCTTCATCCAACCTTCTAAAGCGTTTTGGAAAAAACGCAGCATCGGAAGCATATGCTCATGTGCTGAAAACCGAACTTTTTGAACTCGCATTTCATTTTCGAACTAGCATTTAAGCGGAAATCCCTCTTTCGGGGGATTTTTCTATTTTTCAAAGCCGTCATCTGCCTCGATATTTATGCTAGAATGATAGGTAGAAAGCAAGGGATGGAGTCGATGCAATGCGCATCCAAAATATATTGCAATACACGGAACATCACCGATATTACATATTCCGCAGCTTCTCGCTCAGCAGTATCGATCATAAGATGTTGTCGCTAATCTACCAACCGATGGTTGGCGCGTTCGCGATTGCCTTGTATCAGCAGCTGTACCATAGCATTGCGGAAGATCGTAACGGATATTCCAAGCTGGAGCCGCAGCGCCGCTTGTTCCTCGGACTTGGTCTGGAGATGAACGAGAAGAGCCGAAGGTTCGTGATCGAACAAGCATCCAAGCTGGAAGCGGTTGGGCTGATGCAGACATCGAGACTTGGAGGACCCGATCTGGCGGATGTCGTCTACGAATACGAATTGGAGCAGCCGCTCTCGCCGGTCGAATTTTTCCGCAACATGCATTTAACGATGCTGCTTCGGGATAAGATTGGCAAATACGCGGTCATCGATCTCAGGGAATCGTTCGGCGCGAACGAACCCGACGAGCTGGCGGGCGCGGAATTGACCAAAGAAAACATTTCGGTGCCATTCTACGAGCTGTTTAAGCTGAATATGCAATCGTTTGATACGGAGCTCGAGCAGGCGCTCACGGAGGTTGCTCCATCGCGACAAACGGTAGGCCGGCCTGATCCGTCAGCCACTGCGGGCATTCCTTACGGGGAGCTTATCCTGCACTTCCCTCGCTCATCCGCGAACCGCACAAGCGTGGAGCGGCTGCGCGGCGATGCGGACGGCATGGCGCAAGTCAATTACGTCGCTTACAAATTTAATTTATCCGTCGTGAATGTATGCCGGCTCCTAGACGAGGTCGGTGTTTTTGATGCCTCCGGCAAGCTGAACGTGGACGAGCTGCAGCTCAAGGCGAGCAGCATGTACCGCCAAGACAGGAAGCGGGATGACGACCGCCAGCGTACGCTGGCGAAGACGAAAGTAATCGCGGAGACCGAGACGGAAGAAGAGGATCAGGAGGAAGTCGCGGTGCAGGAGCAGGATTATTTGCCCGTGCCTAAGGCGCTTACCGGCCGCTGCGATATACAGCAATACAACATGCTTATGCGCAACGAGCCGCATACGCGGTTTATTCGCCGATTTTTCCCTGGAGCCGTGCCGAGAACGTTGGAAGATTTATTGTTTAAGATCGACAATAGCTATCGCATGGTTGAACCGGTTATCAATGTCCTCATTCATTATGTGATGAAAGAGCCTGAGAAAAGCAGGCTAAGCAATAAATTTATTGATACCGTTGCTATGAATATGTTAGGGGCGGGCGTCGATACGTTCGAGAAGGCCGTGCAATATGTGCGTCTTCAGGCACAGCTTGAGCAGGACAAAGAGAAGCGGAAGGAAGCGGGAGCCGGTCCTGCGGGATCGGTGTATTCCGGCGGCAGGGGCAGCGCGAATCGCGGCGGATTTTCGCGCAAGCCGTCCATTCCGATCGTCGGCGAGAGCAGCTCCTCCGCTTCGGTATCCGCTTCCGAGCTCGAGGAGCTGCGCAAGCTGGCTCGCAAGCTGGACGGCAAAGGTTAGGCTGAAGGTTATAGGTTGACCATCATGGGGGAAACGAGGTGTGATTCGGGATGGAATCGTTAGGCGAATTGTTAAAGTCATGGCCTTCAGGCCAATCCTTTACGGAGAAGGCGGAGCGGAAGCTGACCGAGCTGATGCGGGATCCGCTCATTGGAAAGCTGCTGGACAAGTACCCCGATCTGGACGAGGATGTCCTTCGGCTGAACTTGAACCGCGTCTACCAGTACGTCACGGAATACCGCAATTGCTCGAATTGCCCGGGACTCGACCGTTGTCCCAACGACTATGAGGGTCATTATACGCTGCTGAGCTCGGAGACGGCGAACGGATTGACGCAGCTCCATGACCGGAAAGTATCGTGCAAGAAGTTTATCGCGCGACAGACGGAAGAGGCGATTCGAAGCCGAATCCGCAGCTTCTACGTGGACGACGCGGCGCTTAGAAGAGGATATTCCTCGGACGAAATTTTGACTAGCGACCTGGAGAGGGCGAAAGCCGTCGGCCAGGTGTTGCGATACATCGACAGAACGAGGGAAGGCGGCTTGCAGGAGGAAGGCATGTATCTTGCTGGCCGTTTCGGGACGGGCAAGACGTTTCTAATGTGTTATTTGCTGCAGGAGCTTGCAAAGGCCGGTTATTCGGGCGTCATCGTCTACATGCCGGACTTCGTCGAGGATTTGAAGTCGCTGATGCACGAGCCGGCCAAGCTGAAGGAAACGGTGGAGATGATGAAGGAAACGGACTTGCTCATCTTCGACGACATCGGGGCGGAAAACTTGAATCCTTGGGTGCGCGATCATGTGTTAGGCGCGATCCTGAATTACCGCATGGAGCGGAAGCCAACGTTCTACACGTCCAATTACGACTTGGACGCGCTGGAGCGGCACTTTAGCTTCACGAGCAAGGACGGGGACGAGCTTCACAAGGGACAGCGGCTTATGGACCGCGTTCGTCCTTATGTCGAAGTCGTCATGGTTACGGGAGAGAACAAACGCGGGCGCAAGTAGCCCGCGTTTTTTTTTGCAGCACTGCCCCTAAAAGCTTAAATGTCGATGGTCCAATCGTCGTTTATTCTCCAAGAAGGTGGACGGACAGCTACATTTTCTCATATCGGAAAAAAGTTTGAAACCATCTTGGAAGAGGTCAAAAACCCAGTAACGGCGTGGGTTTAACGGTTATATAAGCGTTCTTTATGACCCCTATAGGGATTGCAAATAAATGGTTGACAGTGGAAGGCAGCGGCTGGTAATATTCATTCATAACCAACTAAACGGGTAGGAATAATGGTTAAATGACCGGACATACCGGAGTTTACGCTTCCCTATCACAAAAATTTATAGGGGTGTTCGTGTATGAGAAACAGCTTGGTACGCGTCAGGTCAATCGTCTTAATTTTAGTGATATCCACTTTACTCGCCGCTTGCGGCGCGCAGAACAATAACGGCGGCAATACGGCAAGCCCCTCGGCATCGTCCAACGCGGCGACAGCCGAACCAACCGCATCGCCTGAAGGAACCAAAGAACCGCTGCCTCCCGTCAAACTATTGAACGTATCCTATGATCCGACAAGAGAATTTTACGTGGAATATAACAAAGCATTTGCGGCCTACTGGCAAGCGGAAAAAAATCAAAAGGTCGAAATCGATCAATCGCATGGCGGATCCGGCAAACAAGCCAGGGCTGTCATCGACGGACTAAAAGCCGACGTCGTTACGCTGGCGCTTGGATTCGATATCGACGCGATCGTCGAAGCCGGCCAGCTGGATGCGGATTGGCAGTCGCAATTCGAGCTCAACAGTTCACCGTATACGTCCACAATCGTATTCCTCGTCCGCAAAGGCAATCCGAAAGGCATTAAGGATTGGGGCGACCTGCTCAAGGAAGGCGTTGAAGTCATTACGCCGAATCCGAAGACATCCGGCGGCGCGCGCTGGAATTATCTTGCCGCATGGGGTTACGCGCTGAAGCAGAACAACAATGACGAAGCGGCCGCTCAGCAATTCGTGGCGGACTTGTTCAAGCACGTGCCGGTGCTGGATACCGGAGCGAGGGGCTCCACGACGACGTTTGTCGAACGCGGCATCGGCGACGTTCTGCTGGCTTGGGAGAACGAAGCCTACCTGTCGATCAACGAGCTGGGCCCGGACAAATTCGATATCGTTTATCCGTCGCTGAGCATTCTCGCGGAACCTCCGGTAGCAGTTGTCGACAAAGTGGTGGATGATCACGGCACAAGAGAAGTCGCGGAAGCCTACTTGCAATACTTATACTCGGAAGAAGGCCAGAAACTCGCAGGCAAACATTATTACCGTCCGACGGATGAGGTGATCGCCAATGAATTCGCGGATCAGTTCCCGCAGTTGGAGCTGCTCAAGATCGCCGATTTCGGCGGCTGGAAGGAAGCCCAGACCAAACATTTTGCCGACGGCGGTATTTTCGATCAAATTTATACGCCGGGCAAATAAGGCATGGCGTTTGTTTTCCAGAACAAGAACGGAGCTGATTTCTCATGAAAGGTTCCAAAAATCGCAGGGCGCTTCCGGGATTCGGACTGTCTCTAGGGTTCACGATCTTTTACATTAGCCTCATCGTCCTAATCCCGCTTGCCGCGGTGTTCTTCAAAACGTTCGAGCTTTCCATGGCGGATCTATGGAGCACGATTACGAACCCAAGGGTTCTGGCTTCGTATCGGATCAGCTTCACGACGGCGTTATGGGCCGGACTCATCAATGCGGTCTTCGGTCTGCTTGTTGCCTGGGTGCTGGTGCGGTACCGGTTCCCGGGCAAACGGATCATCGATAGTCTCGTCGATATCCCGTTCGCGCTCCCTACGGCCGTAGCCGGCATCGCGCTAACGACCATCTACGCGAAGACGGGGTGGGTCGGCTCGCTGATCGAGCCGCTAGGTATCAAAGTGACCTATACGCAGCTCGGCATCATTATCGCGCTTGTATTCATCGGGCTGCCGTTCGTCGTCCGAACGGTGCAGCCGGTGCTTCAGGACTTGGAGAAGGAGACGGAGGAAGCGGCTGTCATGCTTGGCGCTTATCGGCTGAGGACGTTTCTGCGAGTCGTGCTGCCGGAGCTAATGCCCGCCTTGTTGACAGGATTCGCTTTGGCTTTCGCGAGAGGGATCGGCGAATACGGATCGGTCGTCTTCATCTCCGGCAACATGCCGATGCGTACGGAGATTGCGCCGCTTCTCATCATGACAAAGCTCGAGCAATACGATTATGCGGGAGCGACGGCGATCGCAGCCGTTATGCTAACCGTATCCTTTATCCTGCTGCTAATCATTAACCTGTTGCAATGGCGAATGAGCAGACGCGCGATTCCGGATTGAGGCCGTACCGTCAGCTAGCAGGAATCACCCATACTACAAAGAGGGGATGAAAGGAGCTGATTCGGATGGCCGGTGCCATAACCGTATTCGCAAGCAAAGAAACGGCCCCGCGGCCGAAACATATTACGGAGCCTAAGTTCGTGCAATGGCTTCTAATCGGAATTGCCCTACTGTTCCTCGGTTTCGTCGTCCTGCTTCCTCTAGTGTCCGTATTCGTGGAGGCATTCAGGAAAGGCGTAGGTTTATACGTTCAAGGCTTAAGCGATCCGGACATGGTAGCCGCCTTGAAGCTGACTCTGATCGTCGCCGCCATCGCGGTGCCGCTCAATACCGTGTTCGGCGTTGCGGCGGCCTGGGCGATCAGCAAGTTTCAATTCAAAGGGAAAAATCTTCTCATTACGCTAATCGATTTGCCGTTCGCAGTATCTCCCGTTATCGCCGGTATGATATACGTGCTCCTGTTCGGCGCGCAAGGTTATTTCGGATCTTGGCTCGACGAACAAGGCATTCAAATCATTTTCGCCGTACCGGGCATCGTGCTCGCCACGATTTTCGTTACCGTGCCGTTCGTCGCGAGGGAGCTCATCCCGCTTATGCAGGCGCAAGGGGTGCAGCAGGAAGAAGCCGCGGCTAGCTTAGGCGCCAAGGGAGGATCCATCTTCTGGCGGGTGACGCTGCCGAACATCAAGTGGGGACTGCTTTACGGCATCATCCTTTGCAACGCCAGGGCAATGGGAGAGTTCGGAGCCGTGTCCGTCGTATCGGGGCATATTCGGGGGCAGACCAATACGCTGCCGCTGCACGTGGAAATTTTGTACAACGAATATCAGTTTTCCGCATCGTTCGCCGTTGCTTCGTTGCTCGTGATGTTAGCCGTCATTACCTTGATCGTGAAAGGGATCGTCGAGTGGAAATCGGGTTCGTCGCATGAGGCTCGGACGTAGCTCCGCAGCAGAAAACCATTGATGGAGGGGATTGTAATGGCAAAGCCGTTGGAAGTGGATGAAGTGTGGCAAGAAAGAATTTTGGAGCAGGTGAGTGGATTGCAATACGGCCAGGTCGTCATTACGGTCCACGACGGTAGAATCGTCCAGATTGACCGCACGGAGAGGAAACGGTACGACGCTCCGGCTCCAAGGCAAACTTCTGCGGAACAAGCGGACTCGGACCAGTCGGGCGCAGGCCATAGAACGAAAGCGAAAGGCTCTAAGGGCGGGGAAACGCTAAGAGCCGTCCAGTAGCGGATAATAAAAAACACGTCTCCGAACGGCTGATGCCGACTCGGAGACGTGTTTATTCGTTTGACGGTAAACGATAAGAGCCGCACCAGTCCTCCGACTGGTACGGCTCTTATCGCTGTTGGCATCCCGTATTAAGAGATGATGAACTTCACGATAACCGCAACGGCGAACGCAATGGTCATAAAACCAAGCATGCCGCCGAATCCGAACACAACATCCATCAAATCGTCGCGAGGCTCTTCGTTCACATGCTCGCGCGGATCTCTGACATTCTCCATCGGTGACGTCCTCCTTCAAAGCTTGCCCGGCAAACTTATCGTCATAGCTGATAATAGTATACCCAAAGTTTCGAATGATTGTAAAGAAGCCACGGTGACAATTGTAAGGCAATAACGATGCGAATTATGCTAAAATGGGAACAGAAGATCGGCTTCCGGGAGGGGAAACAAAAGATGGAGCATACCGAAGGCGCGAACACGGCCCGCCCAGCGGCGGTCATGGATGCCATTCGAAACAAGCTGGCGCTGCTGCCCGACAAGCCGGGCTGTTATCTTATGAAGAACAGGGACGGCCTCATTATTTACGTCGGCAAAGCGAAGGTACTCAAGAACAGGGTTCGCTCATATTTCATCGGGAGCCACAACGGCAAGACGCAGCGGCTCGTATCCGAGATTTACGATTTCGAATTCATCATAACCGGCAGCAACATGGAAGCGCTCATTCTGGAGTGCAACCTGATCAAGCAGCATCACCCGCGCTACAACGTTCTTCTGAAGGACGACAAGTCATTCCCGTATATCAAAATCACGAACGAAAAACATCCAAAACTGGAAGTGACGAGGCGGATCGTCAAGGATAAAGGCAAATACTTCGGCCCTTATCCGAACGCGTTCGCCGCCCAGCAAACGAAGAAGCTGCTCGACCGCCTGTATCCGCTTCGCAAATGCAAGACGCTGCCGGATAAAGTTTGCCTCTATTACCATCTTGGCCAATGCATCGCTCCATGCGAATTCGAGATCGAGAAAAACACTTACGATGCGATGATCGGAGAAATCGCGAAGTTCCTGAACGGCGGACATGATGCCGTGAAGGTGGAGCTCCAGCGGAAAATGGAGGAAGCGGCCGAGTCGCTCGAGTTCGAGCGCGCGAAGGAATACCGGGATCAGCTCATCGCCATCGACGCGGTTATGGAGAAACAGAAAATTACGATGTCCGACGCCATGGATCGCGACATCTTCGGTTACGCGGTCGACAAAGGCTGGATGGGTGTGCAAATCCTCTACATGCGGCAAGGCAAGCTCATCGAGCGGCATGGCACGACGTTCCCGTATTACGGCGAGGAATACGATGATTTTATGACGTTCGTGACGCAATATTACAGCGACAATCCCGCGTTGCCGAAGCAGATCCTGCTGCCGTTGCCGCCCGAAGGGGACAAAGAGCAGGAAGAGCTCGTGACTTCTTCGCTTGGCAGCTGGCTCAAGGTAAAGGTGTTAATGCCGCAGCGCGGCAAAAAAAGCGAAGTCGTGACCATGGCGCACGACAATGCGCGGATGAGTCTCGACGAGAAGTTCCGGTTGATCGAACGCGACGAGGAACGCAGCGTTAAAGCTTCCCGGTCGCTTGCCGGCTGGCTGGGGATGGAGCATATCAATCGCATCGAAGCATTCGATAACTCCAATATTCAAGGCACGAACCCGGTATCCGCGATGGTCGTGTTCACGGACGGCAAGCCGGATCGGAAAGAATACCGCAAGTATAAAGTGAAGACCGTCGTCGGAGCGGACGATTACGAGACGATGCGTGAAGTGATAAGGCGCAGGTACGAGCGCGTATTGAAGGAAGGGCTGACGCAGCCCGATTTGATCGTGGTGGACGGCGGCAAGGGCCAAATTTCGGCCGCGCTGGACGTCCTCGAGAACGAGCTCGGTTTGTTTATTCCCGTCTGCGGTCTGGTCAAGGACGCGAAACATAAGACGGCGCAGCTCATGACCGGCGATCCCGCGGAGATCGTTCCGCTGCCGCGGGACAGCCAGGAATTTTATTTGCTGCAGCGCATTCAGGACGAGGTTCACCGGTTCGCGATTACGTTCCACCGCGAGCAGAGGGCGAAGTCCATGGTGGAATCGAGGCTTGACGCCATTCCGGGTATCGGAGAGAAACGCAGGAAGCAGCTTCTTAAACACTTCGGCTCGCTCAAAAAAATAAAAGAGGCCTCCGTCGAAGACTTCAGGCCTCTCTCGATCGGCGATAAGCTCGCCGGGGATATTATTGCGGCTCTAAGGGATAAACCGTCGACGTGATCGGCGGATTCGTCCTTTTTTTCTTCCGATCCCAAGCCCTGAGCACATAGGCAATGAGAACAGGCAGCAGCACGAAGAAAATGGCGGAGACGATATTCGGCGCTCCCCCGACCATGATCAGCGAGCTGCCGACGGCGATGCTATTGAAGATGGCATGGGTGAACATCGCGGTAATGAAGCCGTACCGGACGAAGATGAAGCTGAACAGCAGCCCGATGACCATCAGCTCGAACAGTCGCGTCGTCGAAGGGTAGAACGGGTACATGACATGACCAAGCGACCAGAACAGCGTCGGAAGGATAGCGGCGGCGAACGTATGGCGGAACCACTTGCGGAATAACCCGATGCCGAAGAACCGGAATACGGCTTCCTCCGAGATGGCGGCCGCCCAGGCCAATACCGGCATAAGCCATAACACGCTAAAGTTATAGGGTGACATCGTGACGTCGCTTGTTCCCCAAGTACCGATGATTAGCTCAAGCGCCCGGAAGATGAGCGGCTGGATGCCGAGCAGAATGACCGCTAACAAATAGGATAGACCCATGCTTCGCCACACGTAGTCCCCATAACCGGGCTGTCCGAGACGCGGCCAAACTTGCCGGCCTTGCTCCTTCCATAACCCGTCTCCCGCGACGATGGACAAGTAAACGGATGCCGCCATCGGAACCGTGAGCAAGACGGTGATGACGGCCGTGAAGACGAGGACGCCATCGTCGAGAGGCGACTCGCCCTGGGCGGCGATCATTCCGTCGAAAACACTAAGGTTCATGATCAAATAGGCGATCGTGAAGACGACGGTTAATAGCCATCCGTATTTGAACGATGTAAACTTGCGATACAGTATCGAATAAACGATAGCCAGAATGCCAAGAATGACGCTCATCAATAGGTAGCCGATGCCGGTAAGCCAACCTGCCAGCCGGTCCTGACCCTTGACGTACGATTTATAGTCCTCCGGAACGTCGAAGACGGGTTTGTACATCGTGATGACGGATTTGCCGTTCACGGATTGAACTTGAAGTGTCACGTTCAGGTCGGCTTCCCCGGCTTTGATCCCTTCCGGCGTCATTCCCCACTCCCCGTTCTCGTATTCCGTTAACGATTCGAGGTCGGCGTCCTTATATTGTTTGCCGAGCAAAAAACTTTGCAGCTGCTCGCGCTTCTCTTCCTCGCTCAGCGAGTCGGAGGCAGCGGCATTCAGGTTCCACGCCAGCACGTCACCGGTATACATATTCAAGTAAACGAAGCCCGATCCTTTGCGATCGGCGAATTTCAGATTCACTTGGAACGTGTCCGTCGCGAACCGGTTGCCGTAGTCATCCTCGAATTTCTGAGTCAGCTTCTCTTTGGATAAATACCCGCTTAGGAGCTTGTCGGATTGATGGACCGTCCTGGCCTCGCGCACGGCATAACCCGTTTCCGATTCGGCGAATCGAACCGCCATCTCTTCAATTTCCCCCTTATCGATCACTTTGCCCCCGTATTTATGATCGGAGACGGAGAGAATCATGGGAACGATCTCGAGCAGAACGAACAGGATGCCTAATACCGCCGCCGCGATTACGTAACGTTTCCATTCTTTGCGCGTTATGATTTCAGTCATGCTTCACCTCGGATATGTATTGTAATCAGTTCTCCCATTACCTTATCACATTGTTGGGGAAATTATCCAACGACTTGTTTCCCGCGAATCGGACTCGCCGCGATCGGATTCAATAGCATTTATTATGGAAATAACTATTTAGACGGCGGCTGCGCGAAGACGGCCGAAATTTCGTTGATGCACAGCCTGACCGATGGACTAAGGGAAGCGGGATCGACATGAATGAGCGAAGTCGTTCGTTTCGCTTCCTCCAGCTCGCGAATCGGCATGACGATCAGATCGTTATCCTCGAGCAGCTGCTGTCTCATATACGATTTCGGCAGCAAGGTAGCCGCGCGGCAGGTATGGAGAAGCCTGAGAATCGCTTCGAACGAGTCAATCTCCATCCGAACGTCCGGCGAAATCCGATGCGTATCGAACAGCTCGTCCGTTAAGATCCGATACCAGGTGCCCTTCGAGAACAGGATCATCGGCAGGCCGTTCAAATCGTCGATTCGCAGGTCGCCCTTATCCGTGATGACATGGTTGCGCGGCAGGACGAGCAGCAGATGGTCGTCGAATAGCGAGACGCAGCGGATCGACGGATCGTCGATGCGGGAGGCGACAACGCCGAGGTCGACTTTATGCTCCCGGACATACGAGACGATTTCATGCGTTTTGCCGGTTACCGCCTTGATGTCGAATTCGGGATGGGTGGACGTCAGCCGCTGGATCAGGTCGGGCAGCGTCGTCTGCAAGGTCGTCAGGCTGGCGCCGATCGTCAACGAAGTTCGGCCAGTCGCCGTAAATTCGGAGACGTTGTGGAGAAACGCGCGATGAAGCTGCTTTAGCTCCAGCGCGTATTCGTAAGTCAGCTGTCCGATTCGGGTCAATTCGAGACGCTTGCCGACGCGCCGGAACAGCTGGGTGCCGATCTCGTCCTCCAGCTTGGCGATTTTGCGGGATAGCGCGGGCTGAGACAGGTTTAACAGCGCGGATGCTTTGTTCATGCTGGATTGCTCCACGATGACGCGGAAAACGTCGATCTCGTCGTACATGCCATAAGACTCCTTTTTAGCCGGTAATAAAATCTCTTATATCATTATGTTATAAGAAATTATAAAAAATATGCAATTCCATTATAAGCTGAAAAGGAGTAGGATGGAAGTATGGCAAATGTGTGTCGACTTTTGTTGACGGGGGTACGAGCGGGCGTTAAAATGTAGAATGGTTTGTTTAAGTTGTTTAAGTAAGAGTTCAAAAAGTTCGGTTATCAGTACCGAGAAGATTGAATGAAGCTAGAAACTGAGTAGCGGAGCGTAGCAGAGCTACGTGAGCAACCGCAATGTTTCCGGAGGAAACATACTTCGAAAGCATATGCTTAAGTTCGGCTGAATTCAATATTCGATGTCGAGTAAGCTTCTAGGATTACATCGTAATGGGAAGCGGACTTTTTGAACAACCTCTTAAAGTCTTGAAAGGAGAAGGAAACATGAAAGGAAATTCGTATTTCTCGCGCAAGCTGCACTCGCTCCTGGGGATCATTCCGCTGGGCGGGTTCATTGTTGTGCACGGACTCACGAATTATCAAGCGTTTGAGCGGGGGCCGGAGGGCTTTGATAAGGGCGTTCACTTCATCAACAGCTTGCCGCTGCTGCCATTGCTTGAAATATTCGCGATCTATCTTCCGTTGTTGTTCCACGGTATTTACGGCTTGTATGTCGCATACCAGTCGAACTCCAACACGGGACGCTTCAAGTATGGGCGCAACTGGGCGTTCACGGCGCAGCGCGTAACGGGCGTCATTACTTTTGTATTCGTTTTCTGGCATGTGTTCCAGACGCGCATGCAGGTCTACCTCGGCAATATTACGCACGAGGAGCTCGGCTCCACGATGAACCACATCGCCACCAGCCCGACTTACTTCGTGCTGTACGTCATCGGCGTGCTGGCTGCCGTGTTCCACTTCAGCAACGGCCTGTGGGCGTTCCTGATCAGCTGGGGCATCACGATCGGACCGAAGGCTCAGCGTATCTCTTCCTACATTTGCATGGGCGTGTTCGTCATCGTGTCCGCCCTGTTCATTCTTTCGCTGGTAGCGTTCATGGGCGACGAGTTCAAAGAAGCTGCGAATGCCGCTTTGACATGGACGAATATCGGTTAGTTTCGAAGACAAGGAGCGAAGCGTAATGGCAAAAAATAAAATTATCGTTGTCGGCGGCGGCCTTGCCGGCCTAATGGCAACGATCAAGGCAGCGGAAGCCGGTATCCACGTTGACCTGTTCTCCCTCGTGCCGGTCAAGCGTTCCCACTCCGTGTGCGCGCAAGGCGGCATCAACGGCGCGGTGAACACCAAGGGCGAAGGCGACTCCCCGTGGGAGCACTTCGACGATACCGTCTACGGAGGCGACTTCCTGGCGAACCAACCGCCGGTCAAGGCGATGTGCGAAGCCGCGCCTGGCATTATCCACTTGATGGACCGGATGGGCGTCATGTTCAGCCGTACTTCCGAAGGATTGCTCGACTTCCGCCGGTTCGGCGGCACCAAACATCACCGTACGGCTTTCGCCGGCGCTACGACAGGCCAGCAGCTGCTGTACGCGCTGGACGAGCAAGTTCGCCGCTGGGAAGCAGCGGGTCTGGTTAACAAATTTGAGCATTGGGAATTCCTGGGCGCGGTGCTTGACGACGACGGCGTTTGCCGCGGCGTATCCGCACAGGATCTGCGCTCCATGGAAGTACATACCGTTCGCGCTGACGCGGTCATTCTGGCGTCCGGCGGCCCCGGTATTATTTTCGGCAAAACGACAAACTCGGTTATCAATACGGGAACTGCCGCAAGCGCGGTGTACCAGCAAGGCGTCAAGTACGCTAACGGCGAGTTCATCCAAATCCATCCGACGGCGATCCCAGGCGACGACAAACTGCGCCTCATGTCGGAATCCGCGCGCGGCGAAGGCGGACGGATCTGGACGTACAAGGACGGCAAGCCTTGGTACTTCCTCGAAGAGAAGTATCCGGCCTACGGCAACCTGGTTCCGCGCGACATCGCGACTCGCGAAATCTTCTCCGTCTGCGTAGACCAGAAGCTTGGCATCAACGGCGAGAACATGGTGTACCTCGACCTGTCCCATAAGGATCCGAAGGAACTCGACGTGAAGCTCGGCGGCATCATCGAAATTTACGAGAAATTCATGGGCGACGACCCTCGCAAAATCCCGATGAAAATTTTCCCTGCGGTTCATTACTCCATGGGCGGCATGTGGGTCGACTACAACCAAATGACGAATATCCCAGGTTTGTTCGCGGCAGGCGAATGCGAATACCAATATCACGGCGCGAACCGTCTCGGCGCGAACTCCCTGCTGTCCGCAATCTACGGCGGCATGGTAGCCGGTCCGAAAGCGGTCGAGTACATCAAGGGTCTCAAGAAGTCGGCGGAAGACGTAGCCTCGTCCGTATTCGAGCGCGATACGAAACGCCATACCGAGAAGTACAACCGCATTCTCGGCATGAACGGCACGGAGAACGCTTATGTCATTCATAAAGAGCTTGGCGAGTGGATGACGAACAACATGACCGTCGTTCGGTTCAACGACAAGCTGGAAGCGACGATCGGCAAGATCAAGGAACTCAAGCAGCGTTACCAGAACATCAACATTAACGATACGGCGCAATGGAACAACGCCGGCGTGGCGTTCACGCGCCAGCTGTGGAACATGCTTGAGCTTTCCGAAGCGATGACGCTCGGCGCCTTGATGCGGAACGAAAGCCGCGGCGCCCACTACAAACCGGACTTCCCGGAACGCGACGACGATCAGTTCATGAAGTCGACGATCGCCGACTGGACGCCGGACGGGCCGAAAATCTCCTACGAGGACATTGACGTTAGCCTGATCGCTCCGCGCAAACGCGACTACTCGACCGAAAAGAAGAAAGGAGAATAACGATGGCCGAAACGACTGTAGCATCCAAAACCGTTAAGTTTATCATTTCCCGTCAGGATACGCCGGAATCTAAGCCGTACACGGAAGAGTTCGAGCTGCCTTACCGTCCGAACATGAACGTCATCAGCGGTTTGATGGAAATCCAGCGAAACCCGACGACGGCGGACGGCGCGAAGACGTCTCCGGTCTGCTGGGAATCCAATTGTCTGGAAGAAGTATGCGGCGCTTGCTCGATGGTCATCAACGGCAAACCTCGCCAAGCATGCAGCGCGCTGATCGATCAGCTGGAGCAACCTGTTCGTCTGGAGCCGATGCGCACGTTCCCGGTCGTCCGCGACCTCGTCATCAACCGCGAGCGCATGTTCAATGCCTTGAAGAAGGTCAAAGCATGGATTCCGATCGACGGCACATACGACCTCGGTCCCGGACCGCGGATGGCGGAATCGAAGCGCCAATGGGCGTACGAGCTGTCCAAGTGTATGACATGCGGCGTCTGCCTGGAGTCCTGCCCGAACGTGAACGACCGCAACAGCTTCATCGGTCCTGCGGCGATCTCGCAGGTTCGACTATTCAACGCTCACCCTACGGGCGAGATGAACAAGGAAGAACGTCTCGACGAACTGATGACGGACGGCGGCATCGAAGGCTGCGGCAACTCGCAGAACTGCGTGCGTTCGTGTCCGAAGGGCATTCCGCTGACGACATCCATCGCGGCGATGAACAAGGACACCACCACACATCTTTTCAAAAAATGGCTTGGCATGTAATCCAGCGTCTCGTCATCGCAGGTTTTGCCTATTTCATGGGCAGCCGGCATATCAAGGCCTCGCAAGCGGACAACCGCAGCGGGGCTTTTTTTGCGCCTATTTGATATTGATAATTATTATCATAGCAGTCGATTTTATCATAAGCAATTTGCGCATCCTTGTCAATCGCGGGAAGACTAACGGGGGATACTATTCGGAGGGAGACAAGCGGGTTGCCAAAAAAAGTTGCGCCTGATAAGATAGTTAACGAACGTTCGTTAAGCAATCTCGCAGGCCATCTTTCGAGAAATTCAAACAGCAGAGGGATTACATTCATGAAACCGATCAAACAACAAAAAGCAGTTATCGTTATTCTTCTCAGCAACATCTTCATTGCATTCGTTGGCATCGGGCTAGTCGTTCCGGTGATGCCGTCGATTATGACAGAAATGAACTTATCGGGCAAAACAATGGGGTATCTCGTTGCGGTATTCGCGGTGGCTCAGCTTCTCATGTCGCCGATTTCCGGACGATGGGTCGACCGGTACGGCAGGAAAAAAATGATTCTGGCCGGTTTGTTTCTATTCGCGGTCTCGGAGCTGCTCTTCGGGCTAGGGCAACATGTCTCCGTGTTGTACGCATCCAGATTGCTGGGAGGCGTCAGCGCCGCTTTCGTCATGCCGGCGGTAACAGCCTATTTGGCCGATATTACGACTGTCGAGGAACGCCCTCAAGCGATGGGGTATTTATCCGCCGCGATCAGCACCGGCTTCATTATAGGACCGGGCATTGGCGGTTTCGTCGCGGAGCACGGCATCCGTTTGCCGTTTTATTTGGCGGCGGGAATCGCCTTCGCCGCTTGCGCCGTATCGTTGTTCCTATTGAAGGAACCGATGACCAAGAAGCAGCTTGCGGAGCTTGCGGGGCAAACAAAGGAATCCAGCTTCTTCGGGGATTTGAAGAAATCGTTCCGGCCGGATTATTTTATCGCCTTTCTGATCGTTTTCGTCCTGGCGTTCGGCTTGTCCGCGTACGAGACGATATTTAGTTTGTTCTCCGATCATAAATTCGGATTTAGTCCGCAGGACATTGCGGCCATCATTACCATAAGCGCCGTCTTCGGCGTTATCGTGCAGCTGTTCCTGTTCGGGAAGATGGTAGAGAAAATCGGGGAGAAACGTTTGATCCAGCTCTGCTTGGTCGCTGGCGCCGTTTTGGCGGTTCTATCCACCATGGTCGACGGATTCTTGTTGGTGCTCGCGGTGACTTGCTTCATCTTCCTTGCGTTCGATTTGCTTCGTCCGGCATTAACCTCTTACTTATCCAAAGCGGCAGGGAAGGAACAAGGTTATGTCGCGGGGATGAATTCCACGTATACGAGCATGGGCAACATCGCGGGTCCGGCGCTCGGAGGCATGCTGTTCGACGTCGATATCAACTTCCCGTATTTATTTGCCGCCGTCGTCATTTTCATTGGCCTGCTTCTTACGACAGTATGGAAGGAGCGCCAGCCAATAAAGTCGAATTAGACCGATGCTATACCATACGCCGTACCGTGCCAGTCTGCGGTCTGAATTATACTCAAATTTGAGGTTGTATATTACTCAAATTTGAGTATAATCTGTGAATAGGGATAACGAACGAAAGAAGGATAGGTGAGAAGATGGACGCGGATAAAAGCAACACGAAGCTAGTCGTAGCGGGTCTAATGTTGGGGTTATTCATGGCTGCGCTGGATCAGACGATCGTATCGACCGCGATGGCGACGATCATCAAGCAGCTGGGCGGGTTCGAATATTTTATTTGGGTATACTCGGCCTATATGATCGCGATGGTCGTGGCGACGCCGATCTTCGGGAAGCTGTCGGACATGTACGGCCGTCGCAGGTTCTTCCTGCTCGGACTCGGCTTGTTCGTGATCGGCTCCATTCTGTGCGGAACGGCCATGAACATGGAGCAATTGATCATCTATCGCGCCATTCAAGGGATCGGCGGCGGGGCGTTGATGCCGATCGTGTTCGCGATTATTTTCGATATGTTCCCAGCGGAGAAACGCGGCAAAATGATGGGTTTGTTCGGGGCCGTATTCGGCATTTCGAGCGTATTCGGTCCGATCATGGGGGGAGCCATTACGGACAACTTCAGCTGGCGCTGGATTTTCTACATTAACGTACCGATCGGCATCCTGTCGTTTTTGTTTATTCTCAAAGCTTACCATGAATCGAAAGTAGTTAAAAAACAATACATCGACTGGGCGGGCGCGATTCTGCTGACGACGTCCATTCTGCTGCTGATGTTCGGACTGGAGCTCGGCGGCACGGATGGCTGGGCTTGGGGGTCGGCGCAAACGATCAGCTTGTTCGCGGGCGCGGGCGTATTGCTCGCCTTGTTCTTGTACGCGGAGACGAAAGCCAAGGATCCGATCGTTAATCTCGGCTTGTTCGGCAGGCAGGTGTTCACGAGCAGCATGATGATCAGTTTGTTCTACGGCGGCGTTATGATGGCGGGCGCGACGTACATCCCGATTTTCATCCAGGGCGTCTTCCACAAGACGGCCACGGAAACAAGCACCGTGCTTATTCCGATGATGCTGGCCGTCGTCGTGAGCAGCCAGATCGGCGGCCGCGTCGCGGACAAATTCAAATTCCGCAACGTCATGGTCATTTCCGGTTTGACGCTGCTCGCCGGCACGCTGCTGCTGGGTTACGGGTTGGACACGTCGACGAGCAGAGGCATCATTACGCTTTATATGATCGTTATCGGTCTCGGCATGGGCGTTTCGTTCTCATTGCTTAATATTTCCGCGCTTAGCGCCGTACCGCCGCAATCCAAAGGTTCGGCCACGTCCTTGATTACGTTCTTCCGGACGATCGGCTCCGCGCTCGGCATAACCGTATTCGGCGTCATTCAGAAATCGAGCTTCCAGTCGGGGCTCGAAGAGGTACCAGATCTGAGCCCGGCGTTCGCGGAGCAGATCAAAGGCGGCCAAGCGCTGCTGGATCCCGCCGTGCAAGCGCAGATGGGATTAAGTGAGGATTTGGTAACCTCCTTGCTTGGCAAGCTGGCCGACTCTATTATCGAAGTGTTCCAATGGTCGGCTATTCTGCCGATTGCGGCGCTTGTGTTCGCGATTCTAATGGGCAGCGCCAGAATGAAATCCGCTGCGTCCCCATCCGCTTCCGGCCAGGAAGGCGGCGGACATCCGGCAGAGCCGTCGCTGCGCAGAGGATAACACGATGTCCGTAAAGCTGCTCGTTCTGGGGTTGATGATGGAGCAGGATCGTCATCCCTATGACATTCGCCAGACGATAAAAGCCCGGAATTGGCATGTTACTTTCAATGTGCGCGACGGCTCCTTGTATTACGCGGTCGATCAGCTTCGGGAAGAAGGCATGATCGAAGCGGCGGAGGTCGTGCAGATTTCCGGCCAGAACAGGCCGGACAAAACGATTTACCGCATAACGGACAAAGGCAGGGAGGCGCTGAACCGGATGCTTAACAAGCAGCTGGGAGAGACGGCTTTCCCGCAGCATCCAGTCTTGCCGGCTCTGCCGTTCATTCGGCATGGCGATCGGGACCGCACGCTCCGTCATTTGGAGAGTCAGCTGACGGCATGCAAGGAGCGAATCGCGTTAATGGAATCCGTCCAGAAGTTGAAGGAAGGGGCGCTGCCGCGAGGTTCGATCCACTTACTGCGCGGCATTCTGAAGTTCAGCTTGGCAGAGAAGGAGTGGCTGGACGAAATCATCGCGGAAGCGAGGAACGGAAGGCTATTCGAGCCTAAGCCTTTATAGCCCCTGCTGGCGAGTGAATAACGCCATAACAAACAAACCGCCAAGGACCAGGTCCTTGGCGGTTATTGCCGTTCTGCGGCAATTGCCGCTGGCATGCTAGGCAGTTGCTGCGCTTACATCCACTGCTCGCCCCATGCTTGGATCGATTCGATGACGGGCTGCAGATCGCGCCCTTTGGGCGTCAGCTCGTATTCGATCCGCACCGGCATCTCCGGATAGACTTGACGGTTCACAATGCCAAGCGTCTCCAGCTCTTTCATTCGGTCGGTTAACATTTTATCGCTCATCTCGGGAATTTGCTCTTTCATGTCCTTGAATCTCTTCGGACCGCCAAGCAGCACCCGTATAATTCTGCCCGTCCACTTCTTCCCTAACAAATCCGCCGCTGCTTCGTATCTTGGGCACATTGTCGAATAATCCACCGAAATCACCCCGCTTTTTGTATTTACATTGTAGCATATGTACGAACAAAAAGTAAGTGCCAGCATGTGCCAGCGCTTACAACCGGATAACGATCAGTCCGCCGATCAAACATAAGAAAGCCGCCCATTGAATTATCGTGAGCCGTTCCTTATAAAGCAGGATGGAGCCCGCGGCAATGACGAGACCGTTCGTCGCGAAGATCGGCGCCGCCAGATTGGCTTGTCCGGTCGCGATGGCGATGGCATACAATTGAAGACCGCCGTAGCTGAATACCCCTGCCAGCAGACCGAGCCGCAAGCCCGTAAGCCGCGCGGCTTTCGATTCCGTCCCGGATTCGCCAGTTGGGATCAAGAACCAGAGCAGCGATAAGCCATATGCGATGAACAGGATCGTCGCGTTCGGCAGGCCGAGCTCGTCGGTTACCTTCAATCCGCCGTTCCGGAATGCGAATAACAGGATGGCCAGCCCGACGAGCAGGAACCACTTTCGTTCCTTGATCGTCATAGGTTCTTTCCGCCTATAAGCAATACATACGACAGCCAACAGTAACAAAGCGATTCCGAAGGCTTGCGCCAAGGAAAGCGGCTCGTCGTAATACCAGGTGGACACGGCCACAACAAGCACGATATTCATATTAGTCAGCGGCGATGTCAGACTGGCAGGTCCATAACGCAAAGCTTCCATGAACAAAGCGTTGCCCCAAGCGGAGCCGGCTCCGATCAATAGACCCGCGGCCCATATTCTCAGATCGCCAAGCCAATGGAAGGTCAGCGTTCCTTCGAACCAAGCATGGATGCCGAAGCCCGCCGCACCCGCCGCATATAAGCCAAGCAGAAGAAAGCGTGTCGCGCCTCCGTTCATCTGGGACACTTTCATCCACCAACCGGCTAAGCCGAACAACGCCGAACTGCCGATGGCTGTCCATAACCACAACATAATCCACGCTCCCGAAATTTGTTACACAATTGAAATGTTGCTGTGACACTCCGATTACATGCCGGGGTTAAGATAGATCCAAGACCCCCTTTTCATATATCGATTGGGACCTGCCGCTGGCGGGTCCACTTTTTTTTGTTCGCAGTAAGAAGCCGGATGCGCGAGGACAATAACGCCCCATGCATCCGGCTAACGATCAATCCGCTTATAAAGGCACATTGATTGGCTGGCGGTTCCGGTAAAACACCCATTGCGAGAATCCGATCTCTTTCAGCCGCTTCGCTACAAGCTCCCATTCGTCTCCGACCCTGCTCGGCACATGGGCGTCGGAGCCGAACGTGACCCTTACCCCGAAGTGGAGCGCTCTCTCCAGAATATCGTCCGATGGGTACCAGCCGCCGACGTCCTTGGTGCTTCCTGACGTATTAATCTCGATCGAAACGCCGCATTCCGCGATGGTGCGCAAACAATCGTCAATCTCCGCGTGGGCGGGGATATCGGAGAAAGCGGGGTAATAGCCCTTCATCGCGTCAATATGGCCGAGAATGTCGAACATGCCGCTCCGCGCCGATTGTTTGATCAGATCGTAGTAGCTCCGTTTCTCCTCCACATGTTTCGACTCGTGAAGGTTCTTCCACCGGTTGCGATTGAAGATGCTGACGCCTCCGACCTGATGGACCGATCCGATCAAATAATCGAAAGGTACGCCTTCGTACGCTTTGCGGTAATCCTCCGCGTACTCGGGAAAGAAGTCCGACTCCATGCCGAGAAGCACTTCGATCCGTCCCTCGTACTTATGCTTCAGGCGGAGCACCTCATCGACGTAATTCGCGAAATCGCTTCTCGCCATCGCGATGCCCGGCGAAGGTTGATCCTTTTCATGGTAGAAGTATGGAGAATGATCCGAGATGCCGATCGCTTGCAGTCCGGCGTCTATGCCGGCGATGATGTAATCTTCGATGTTGCCGTCCGCATGCCCGCATCTGAGATGATGGGTATGTAAATCGAATTTCAATGCAATCACTCCTACTCGCTGCTGATGAATTGATGTTCCGGCATCCCTTTCAGGTCGCTTAGGAATTGCTGCATGGCGGTATTGAGATATTTGCCGGACTTGTAGACGACGCCTACCGGGTGAGTCAATTCAAGCTCATGGACTTTGATCATCTTGAGCGTTCCAAGCTTCAGCTCCGTCAGAATGGACTTCTTGGATACGATGGCCGCGCCTAGATCGATCTCAACCATCCTTTTGATCTCCTCGCTGCTGGACAGCTCCATGACAATATTGGGTTGTATGTTGTACTTGCGGAAGATGGCATCGACGAACCTTCGTCCGAGGGTATCCGGCGCAAGCATGATCATGGGAATATCCTTTAGTTTGTCTACAGTCGTATGCGTCAATCCGCCCATGGGGTGGTCGGGCGATACGACGAGCTCGAACGTGTCGTAATAAAGAACCGATGAGGCAATATTCGGGTTTTTCTCCGTCAGATAGGTGATGCCGACGTCGACGGACCCGTTCTCCACGCTGGTCATGACTTGCGAGGAAGGCATCGTATGAATCGTTGTTTTGATCTGCGGGTATTGGTTCTGGAAATAAGATAATACGCGAGGCAAAATTTGAATCGCGATCGAAGACGTCGTCCCGAGCAATATATGGCCTTGCGGCGTCTGCTGCAAATCATCCAGCTTCTGCTTAAGCTCTTCCACGATTGACAGGATCCGCTCCGCATGCTCGAGGAAAACCTGGCCATGGTCGGTAAGCGTCACTGGCTGGTTGCGGTCGATCAATACGGTTTTGAATTCGTCCTCCAGACTCTTGATCTGAGCGGAGACCGCCGGTTGCGTCAGGTTAAGCAGCTCCCCTGCCTTGCGAAAGCTCATCGTCTTGGAAATGGTAAGCAACGTTTCCAGCTGACTCATGTTCATGTCCAGTTATTCCCCCTCTCGACAGTGCCGAACGAACACTAGCCATACCATCATTATAGCTAATAACGCCAATGAGGGCAAAATAGGAAATCATTTCGCCGTAAACAAAAAAAGCTCTGCAGCGAAGCTGCTAGAGCCATTCTTTTTTGCGAAAAATGTAGAACATTCCGAAGCCGAGCATCAGCATGAACGCGAGCAGGATATAGGCGCCCAACCTGTAGTGAAGGCCGGGAATATCGTCGAAGTTCATTCCGTAGATGCCGGTCAGGAATGTGAGCGGCATGAAGATCGTCGTAATCGCGGTGAACACGCGCATGATTTCGTTCGCGCGGCTGGACAGGCTGGACTGGTAGGCTTCTCGCAAGTTGCCCATCAGGTCGCGGTAAGTCTCGAACGATTCCGCGATCTTCAGCGCGTTCTCGTAGACGTCGCTGAAATATTTCTGCAGCTGGTCGTCGATCAGCTTAAGCTCCTTCTTGTTGAGCGTGAAGATTACCTCGCGCTGAGGCCCGAGCACCTTCTTCACCCAAAGAATTTCGCCGCGAAGACCGATGATTTCGTTTAGATGCGACTTCTTGGTATGCATCAGAATATCTTCTTCAAGCGTCTCGATCCGATTGTCGATCCGGTCGCCGACGGAGAAATAGCTGTCGACGACGAGGTCGACAAGATAATACAGAAACTGATCGGGACGGCACACTTCTTGCTCCCATAGAATCGGCTTCAGCGTGCGCAGCTCGTTGATTTTTTGCTTCGTGACGGTGATGATGTAATGGCGGCCGAGGAAGATGTTCAGCGCGCGAAGGAAAATTTCCTCGTCGTCGAACCGGATGCTATTGATGACGATAAAATAATGCGGTTCGTAAATTTCGATTTTGGGCCGTTGTTCTTCTTCCTGCATGCAATCCTCGACGGCGAGGTCATGCATGCCGAACAGCGGCTGCAATACGGCAAGGTCTTCCACATCGGCATCGATCCAGTAGAAGCCTTCGGCAGGCTGGACCAACGTTTCCTCGATATTTTCCACCGCTGTAAAGATGCCGTTTTTTACATGTCTGATTTTCATAGGCAGTTTCTCCTCTCGTGTTGCAGGAGACGGGCTGGCGCCCAGGACGGGGCAGCGGCTCTTCGCTGTGCCTTACATTCCGCTAAGCTTTATGTGGATGACGGAGCGTACGGGTATTCGAAGGGGCATTGCTTCGCTTGGGACATCCTGCCAGCGTCCATGCTGGATATCGGGTCGGGCTCAGGTCTATCGCCTTCCATGATCCGCATACACTCCTTTATTTTGTCGAATATAAGTCCAATCCTTGTCTAGTATACTCCTGCCGCCGACGAACATTCAAGGACAAATATGTCGACGTTCTTGCCTGATTGGCTGCTGGATATTATCTTATGCAAAAGAGGTTCTTGACGGGAATAACGGAATGCATTAAAGTGTAAATTAATTAAGCAAGCAACAATTGAATAGACTACTTTCTTATCAAGAGCAGGCGGAGGGACTAGCCCGATGAAGCCCGGCAACCGGCGTAATAAGCACGGTGCTAATTCTTGCGGAAACAGCGATGTTTCTGAGAGATGAGAGAGGCGGACGGCTTCTTTTCCGAGCAGACGACCTTTTCTCATGCAGAAGGGGTCTTTTTTATTGCTTAACACCAAGGAGGAATCGATATGCCGATCAAAGTGCCAGACAACCTGCCAGCCAAAGAAATACTGAACAACGAGAACATCTTCGTCATGGACGAAAGCGTCGCTTACCACCAGGATATTCGTCCGCTGCGGATCGCGATATTGAATTTGATGCCGACCAAAGAAACGACGGAGACGCAGCTTCTTCGCCTCATCGGCAATACGCCGCTGCAGGTGGAGGTCGTGCTGCTGCACCCGCGCACGCATACGTCGAAGAACACGTCGGCGGAACATCTCGAGTCTTTCTACAAGACGTTCGACGAGATCGCGCATCTGTATTTCGACGGGATGATCATTACGGGCGCACCGGTCGAGCATTTGCCGTTCGAAGAAGTGAACTACTGGGATGAATTGAAGGAAATCATGGACTGGACGAAACGCCACGTCACTTCGACCTTCCATATATGTTGGGCCTCCCAAGCGGGTTTATACCATCACTTCGGCGTGCCGAAATATAATCTCGATGCCAAAATGTTCGGCGTGTTCCCCCATACGGTCGAGAAAAGGAACGTGCCTCTCCTTCGCGGCTTCGATGAAATGTTTTTCGTACCGCAATCGCGCCACACGGAAGTGCGCCGGGAGGATATCATAGGAAACGAGAAGCTGGACATTTTGTCCGAATCCGATGATTCCGGCATTTATATCGTCGCTTCGCGCGACGGCAGACAGATTTTCGTGACGGGACATTCCGAATACGATCCGACTTCATTAAAGTACGAATACGACCGCGATGTATCTAAAGGGATGGAGATCGAGCTGCCTCGAAATTATTTCCCGGGCGATAATCCGGATCGGATTCCGCTGTCCACATGGAGAGCGCACGCGAATCTGCTTTTCTCCAATTGGCTCAATTATTACGTGTACCAGCAAACGCCATACGAGCTGGGCGCGGGTATTTAACGGTCGAAACCGTGGCGCTCTCGGGAGCGTCCGGCTTCGTTTGCTTCATTTATAGAAGGTTATTCTATCCGACAGTTTAAGGAGTTGCGACGAACAGATGAAAATCGAAAGTCAATTGGCACAAATCGGCTCAGTTAAAGAGCCCGTAACGGGTGCGGTCAGCTTCCCAGTCTATCAGGCGACTGCGTTCCGTCACCCGAAGCTTGGACAGAGCACGGGATTCGATTACGCTCGCACGAAGAGCCCTACCCGTTCAGTGCTGGAAGAAGCGGCAGCGCAGCTGGAATCCGGCGATGCGGCATTCGCGTGCAGCTCTGGCATGGCAGCTTTGCAGACGATCTTCGCTTATTTCAGCCAAGGCGACCACTTGATCGTGTCGCTCGATCTATATGGCGGAACATACCGCCTGCTGGAAAGAATCATGTCGAGATTCGGCGTTACGGCTTCCTATGTCGATACGAATGACATTGACGGCATGTCGTCGCTTCTGCAAGCGAACACCAAAGCGGTGCTCATCGAAACGCCGACCAATCCGCTCATGATGATCACAGATTTGGAACGCGTTTGCGGCTGGGCGAAGTCCAAAGGTCTCCTGACGATCGTGGATAACACGCTTTTGACGCCATACTTGCAGCGTCCGATCGAACTGGGCGCGGATATCGTCATCCATAGTGCGACCAAATATTTGGGCGGACACAACGATGTGCTTGCCGGCCTGATCGTTACGAAAGGCGAAGAGCTGTCGAAGGAAATGGCTATCCTCCATAACTCGATCGGCGCCGTCCTGGGTCCGCAGGATTCCTGGCTCCTGATGAGAGGAATGAAGACGCTCGCGCTGCGCATGGAGCGCCATCAATACAACGCAACGAAGATCGCAGAATATTTGCTCGAACATCCGGCAATCGAAGAAGTGTATTACCCAGCTCTGTCACATCATCCGGGCCACGAGATTCAGAACCGCCAATCGTCCGGCAACACCGGCATCTTCTCGTTCCGCTTGAAGGATGCGCGATACGTCGAGCCGATTCTCCGCCATATTAAGCTGATCGCGTTCGCGGAGAGCTTGGGCGGCGTCGAGTCGCTGATGACTTATCCGGCCATGCAGACGCATGCGGACATTCCGGAAGAAATCCGCAGAGCCGTCGGCGTGGACGAGCGCCTGCTTCGGTTCTCCGTCGGCATCGAACATGTTGACGATCTGATTGCCGATCTGGAACAAGCGCTTGCGGCTGCGAAGGAAGAGCTGGAAGCTTAAAGGCAGATTCTTGGAGCAGGAACAGGAATGAAGGTTGAAACGACAATTTTACCTCCGCACGCGGCCGCTCGATTCCGATTGGCCGTCGCGGAGGTTTTTTGTTGGCGGCGGAATGGCTGGGAATTGCGTGAACTTTCGTTATTTTGACAAATTGGGCAATCGGTGACGGATGACTAGCTGAATGATTCTATGGTAGGATTAGTACAAATGGAGCAACAGTAAGGAGGTCTCGGATGAGTACAATAGACCGAATATTGGACAAAGCTTTGCGCGGCGAGCGTATCGAGCTGGAGGAAGGCATGGAGCTGCTCGCTTCCGATCAAATCGAGAAGATGGGCCATGCTGCAAATCAAGTTATGCTGAAACGCCATCCCGAGCCAGTCACCACGTTCGTGGTGGGACGGAATGTCAATTATACGAACGTCTGCGACGTATACTGCCGGTTCTGCGCTTTCTACCGGGCGCCCGGTTCCAAGGAAGGGTATGTTCTTGATGACGAAGTTATCTTGAACAAGATTCAAGAGACAGTCGATGTCGGCGGCACAGAAATATTGATGCAAGGCGGCACGAACCCGAATTTGCCGTTTACGTATTATACCGATTTGCTTCGCAAAATCAAGGCGCGGTTCCCGAACATTACGATGCATTCCTTCTCTCCGGCGGAGATTCAGAAGATGAAGGTCGTTTCAGAGGGACTGTCGCTCGACGAGGTTGTTGCACAGCTTCACGAAGCCGGGCTCGATTCATTGCCGGGCGGTGGCGCGGAGATTCTGGACGACCGTACCCGCCGCAAGATTAGCCGCATGAAGGGTTCGTGGACGGACTGGATGGATGTCATGAATTCCGCCCATCGGCACGGAATGAACACGACGGCAACGATGGTTTACGGACTGGGCGAAACAATCGAGGAGCGCGCGCTTCATATGCTGCGCATTCGCGACGAACAAGATAAAGTAAAAGTATTAGGGTATCCTTCCCCGGGTTTCCTTGCGTTCATCTCTTGGCCGTTCCAGCCTGACAACACGAATTTGAAGCTGGAGAAAGCGAAGCCTGAGGAGTATCTGCGCATCGTGGCGGCGAGCCGCATCATGCTCGACAATATTCCGAACTTCCAATCTTCCTGGGTGACGATGGGGCCGGAGATGGGCAAGCTGTCCTTGTCTTACGGCTGCAACGACTTCGGAAGCACGATGATCGAAGAAAATGTCGTATCGGCGGCGGGCACCACGCATAAAGTGAATATCGAGCTGATTCTGCAGCTGATCCGCGAAGCAGGCAAGGTGCCGGCTCAGCGGGATACGAAATACAATATTTTGCGCATGTTCAACGAAACGGACAAAGCGGACAAAGATTTTGTCATGCAGAATTAACTTGAACGAATCTATTAGTTGTGAGACGTAACGACCTTATCCTATTTAATCATCAAAACCGGCTAGCCTTCCATAGGTTTGCCGGTTTTTTGCATGGGTATCGTTGCGCAAGATGGCGGCGAAACGTATGTAGCGCCTCAAAAAGGGGACATGTCAGCCGTTCACCTTGCTGGCCTGTATTCCGAGAAGGTAACTAACGGACACGGGCGCCGCTTTTCGGATGAAAACGGATTATGCAATTTCTAACGGAAACAGGAGCGCTTATATGGATGAAAACAGGCTTATGCAATTTCTAACGGAATTGGTGGCTGTTATTGGCCTAGGAAATTAGGTTTTTGGGTAGATTTCGGTGCGATAGCGGCTGAGGTTTCCGTTAGACTTGAAAAAGTCGAAAAAACAGGCGAATAGCGGCTGTGGTTTCCGTTAGCGTCGGGGATAAACAACGCTCTTTCGAACTTTATGGGTGCTGTGATTAGGTTTTCTACTCTTTTCGTTACATAATGCGAAGAAGGGGCCAAGGGGAGCGGTGAGCGGTGGAGGATGGGGGGAATGGTCGGAGGAGTTTACGTCCGCCTTTAAACGTTGTATTCCAACCACTATATTAATTCTGAGGAATGCAATGTTTAACAGCGGCCGCAGGCCATCCCCCATCCGTAACCGCGTCTCCGCCCCCAAATGCCAACGTCTCCATTGTATATTTAGCGGCCGCAGGCCATCCCCCATCCGTAACCGCGCCCCCGCCCTCCACATCCCAACGTCTCCATTATATAGCGGCCGCAGGCCACCCCCCATCCGTAACCGCGCTCCCAGCCCCCACGATTTCGTCTCCTGCTCATGCCAATGTCTTCTTTGTATATCCCGCGGCCGTGGACCATATACTGTAACGGAAGGAAAGGGGTGAGCGCATGGACTTGTTCACAGTGTCATTGCCTGCAAGTCTTCATGATTCCATCGAGCAGCTGCAATCGCTGCTCACGGAGCATACAAACGAGGATTTACATAATTACGCCCATGCGGATGCGGCTTCCGGCGGGATCGCGAGATACGATCTTCGCGATGGAGCGATTCAGTGCCAGGCGATACTTCCAGGGTTTCAGTTGAAGTTTCACGGAGGACTTGTCTATAAATCCGCATCGCGAGCGATAGCCGAATTCGTTATGCAAAGACTTGAATCCAAGCTGCTGTCCGCGATCGTTAACCGTAAATACAAAAACAATCCGTCGATGGATACGGCCGTTATTGAGCAATATTGTCATGAGTTGCTGCACGGCAAGGATTGGGAGGGACTTGGCGGCAAGTTTCACGAAGCGGACCGCATTCGCCGTAGGGGCAAAATAGCCGAGGATTTGGAACATTACTTGCAAGAGCAAACGGAGCTAAATCTAGAGGGCTTCACGACCTTTCGCTTGCATGCCTACCGAAGCGAGCTGGCGGAGATCGTGGAGTACGCGCTGGACGAATACGTGCTCGACAAGCAGTATCAGGAATTTATTTCGCTGCTCAAATATTTTGTCCAAATGCAGGAATCCAAAGTTCCGCTCGTCCATCTGCTGCATAAAGGCGGACCTGATTTTGCGATGTATAATGAAAGCTTCCAGACGCTTGAGCATAAGCCGCCGGCCGACCGGATCGTAGCGGAAATGCTGGAGACGGAAATGAATATCGAGGATATGGTGATTAGCTCGCTTATCTCGGTTTCGCCGAAGCAAATCACGATCCATACCAGACAGCCGGAGCTGCAAGTCATTCGTACGATCGAGACGATCTTCGACGGCCGGGTTAACGTATGCGTGCAATGTTCGTCCTGCGCGAGCACGCTGGATGAATGGATTCAGCCTTAAAACTTAGCGTCTTGGGCTTGACCCGAAGGACGCGCCGTTCTATAATGACGACATACACTAACGCAACAGCAACGACAGATGACATGTATCCGTCAAGGCGCTTGAACCAGAGAGAGGAAACCTCGGCTGAAATTTCCTTCCTGACGCGGTCGGATATACCCCATCTATAGCTGTACGGTTGAACCTCCCATGGCCTTGCAATATGACGCGATGTGGAAGCCAGTAAGCCGTACCGGATATCTCCGTTACCAGATCATACGAGGACTTTGTCGCAAGCGGACTTAAGATAGAACGCTTGAGGCCGGACAGTCGAAGTAGGGTGGAACCACGAGAACAAGCACTCGTCCCTTATGCGGGACGCAGTGCTTTTTTTGCGCGTTCCGAAGACTCTGCTTGATCATATACTCGAAGCGAAAGGAAGTTGGAAATGAGCATCAAAGTAACATTGCCGGACGGCGCGGTACGTGAATATGAGGCAGGCACAACAATCGAAGATATCGCCGGATCCATCAGCTCCGGACTTAAGAAGAACGCGATTGCAGGCAAGATCGACGGGAAAGTGGTCGACATCTACGCGAAAGTCGAGAAGGATTCGGCAATCGAGATCGTTACGCTGGACGGCGCGGATGGCCTTGAGGTGTACCGCCACAGCACGGCGCATCTGCTCGCGCAGGCGCTGAAGCGCATCTACGGCAACCAAACGGTGAAGCTCGGAATCGGACCGGTCATCGAGGACGGCTTCTATTACGACATCGATATGGAACAGCCCCTTTCGTCAGAAGACCTGGCGGGTATCGAGAAAGAAATGAACAAAATAGCGAACGAGAACTTGGATATTCGCCGCCGCGTCGTCAGCCGCGAAGAAGCGCTTGCCATCTTCACGGAACTGGAGGACAACCTGAAGCTCGAGCTGATCCGCGACTTGCCGGAGGAGGCCGAGATTACGCTCTACGATCAGGGCGAGTTTTTCGACCTGTGCCGCGGACCGCATCTTCCGTCCACGGGCCGAATCAAGGCGTTTAAGCTGCTTAGCGTGGCGGGCGCCTATTGGCGCGGCGATTCAAAGAACAAGATGCTGCAGCGTATTTACGGAACGGCTTTCCCTAAGAAAGCGCAACTCGACGAGCATCTTCATTTCCTGGAAGAAGCAAAGAAACGCGATCACCGCAAGCTCGGCCGCGAGTTGAAGATGTTCACGTTCTCGCGCGAGGTCGGTCAAGGCTTGCCGCTCTGGCTGCCGAACGGCTCCAAGGTTCGCAGAACGATGGAACGTTACATCGTGGATTTGGAAGAAAGCCTCGGCTACCAGCATGTCTATACGCCGGTGCTCGCCAACGTAGAGCTATACAAGATTTCCGGCCACTGGGAGCATTACAGCGAAGATATGTTCCCGCTCATGGCGCTAGATAACGAGGAGCTGGTGCTGCGTCCGATGAACTGCCCGCATCATATGATGGTGTTCAAGAGCGACATGCGCAGCTACCGCGACTTGCCGATCCGAATCGCCGAGATGGGGACGATGCACCGTTACGAAATGTCGGGCGCACTCACCGGCTTGCACCGCGTTCGCGCGATGACGCTGAATGATGCTCATATTTTCTGCCGTCCGGATCAGATCAAGGAAGAATTCGCGCGCGTCGTGAACCTGATTCGCAAAGTCTACGAGGATTTTGGCATCAAGGAATACCGCTTCCGCCTGTCGTACCGCGATCCGAAGGACACGGAGAAATATTTCCAAAACGATGAAATGTGGGAAATGTCGCAGCGCATGCTGCGCGAGGTTGTAGAAGAGCTGGAACTTCCGTTCTTCGAGGCGGAAGGCGAAGCGGCATTCTACGGACCGAAGCTGGACGTGCAGATTAAGACGGCGCTGGGCAAGGAAGAGACATTGTCGACGGCGCAGCTGGACTTCCTGCTACCCGAGCGGTTCGAGCTCGAGTATGTCGGCGACGACGGCAAGAAACACCGTCCGGTTGTTATCCACCGCGGAATTATTAGCACGATGGAGCGGATGACGGCGTTCCTGCTTGAGAACTTCGCGGGCGCGCTTCCGCTTTGGCTCTCGCCGGTTCAAGCGAAGGTCATTCCGGTATCGACGGCCTACGAGGCATACGCGCGCGAGGTGGCGGAACAGCTTCAGCTCGGCGGCGTTCGGGTCGAGAGCGACCTGCGCAACGAGAAACTCGGCTATAAGATCCGCGAAGCGCAATTGGAGAAAATTCCTTATATGCTAGTCGTAGGCGATAACGAGATGCAGGCGGGTGCGGTATCGGTCCGCAAACGCGGGGAAGGCGATATCGGAACGATGCCGACTTCCGAGCTGATCGGATTGCTGAAAGGCCAGATCGCGTCCAAAGAGTGAGAAATCCTTTATCGAGGCCATTTCAGGATGAGCGACTGACGTACCGCGCATAAAGCTTGTGCCATCGGGGCAATCTTCTTTCTGAGGAGGAAAGTGCCCTGATGGTTACAAGCTTTTTTCTATTTGCGATGAGATCCTTGTTCATATGGTTAGCCGCGTGTTTGGCTTATCTGTCAATTGCCATGACGACTGGAGCAAGCGTCTCGGCTAATCGGGCGCCGGAGCAAATCGAGGTCGTCGCTACCGGCTACACGGCTGGAGTGGAATCGACCGGCAAACGTCCTGGCCATCCCGGATACGGCATCACTTATTCTGGCGTGAAGGTGCGAAGGGATCAAGTGTCCACGATCGCGGCCGATCCCAAGCTGTTCCCGATCGGCACGCTTCTTTATATACCGGGTTACGGCTATGGAGTCGTAGCGGATACGGGATCCGCGATCAAAGGAAACCGGATCGACCTGTACTTCGAAACGATAAAGGAAGTGTACGAGCAGTGGGGCAAGCGCAAGGTCAGCGTCCAAGTGCTCAGGAAAGGCAAAGGAAAGCTGACGGAGTCCTGGCTGCGCAACATTAACCAAGCCGTACAAGTAGGTAAGCCGATTCCGCAATCGTATCTGGAATCGTAACGGTCTGCATAGTTTGAGGCGGCCTAGCCATACTAAACTTGGACGGGGAGGTGATTAACAATGGCTAAAAACAAAAACAATAAAGCCGCTCAAAACAACAAGTTCAATGCCGAATTCGCGGAAGAGTTCAACCAGAACAACGCTGCGAGCAACCAAGCTGCGAACCAAAAAGCGAATCAACAAAACCAACAAAATCAACAATAATACGGTCACCGATAGCATGATGATCGAAGAGAGAGGAGCCATAGCGGCTCCTCTTTTCATTTGTCGAAATCTGGGATATAATGTAGGGAAATTTTACATCCCCATTATTCGACGAAAGCACGGTGACGGAACATGCGAACGGCCAGATGGTTCAACCGAAACGCGAACGACGTAACGCCAGACGAAACGAAGCAGGAACGAATGAATCAGTTGTTGAACGAGTCCGTTGTCATATCCGATCAACTGAAAGCTGCGGTTGACGAGGTGGACGGTACGATCGGACATTTATCGGCGATCGCTGACGCATCCCACTCCCAAGAGCAGAAGCTAAGGCACTCCAGCTCGCTTGCGATGAGCCGAATCGAAGAAACGTTCTCCTCCCTGCAGGAAGTGGCGGCGGCGGCCGAGCAGATCAGCGGCGCATCGGCGCACTTGAACGAGAAAAGCAAGGAGACAAAAGAAGTCGTGCTCGACGTTTGCCGTTCGCTGATCGATACCGATGAGGCGATGAACGAGCTCAAGCGGCAAAACGAAACGATGGAACGCCATATTTTGGAACTCATACAGCATACATCTCAAATAAACGAAATCAATGCCCTCATTCATGAGATCGTATCGCAGACGTCGCTTCTCGCACTCAACGCTTCCATCGAGGCGGCGCATGCAGGCGAATACGGACGCGGCTTCTCGGTCGTCGCATCGCAGATCAAGAAGCTGGCGGAGCAAAGCGCGAATGCCGTCAAACGTTCGACCGGCATGGTCGAGCAGATCGAAGGCGGGGTAAGGCTCGTCGTGGATGCGGTCGGCAAGGAGAAGCTTTCGGTAGAGCGGAGCGTCTCGGAGATGGCCGTCAACAAGGAGAGGATGGATGCCATCTTCACCAAGATTACCGAGGTCGACGAGCTTGTTAGCCAGACGGCGGCAGCCAGCAGCGAACAAACGGATCATATGAACGGCACGACCGCCATGCTGAAGGATGTCGTGGATTCCGTCAACGAAACGATACATAGCGTCGACGAGACGCTCTTGATGGCGAACAAGCAGCGCGAGCAGATTAACAAGCTCAGCCGGGTTAGAGTTAATCTCGGACGCTCTTCTTCGGAGCTGTCGAAGGCGGTCGATCAAGTCGGCGTGAAACGGAACGCGAACGAAGCCAAAGGCAATGTTGCCGCGCTGCGTGAGTGGCTCATGGCCGCGGCGGCCGATCCGGAGCTCACGACGCTCGATGAAGTCGCGCACGGCCGCAAGCTTGCCGCTATGTTAAGCTCGAAGCCTGATATCGAGGCGATCTGGTCGAATCGCGCGGACGGTTCGTTTTTGATTTCGCTTCCCGAGGCCGGGCTGTTGAACGCGAAGAGCAGGGAATGGTGGAAACGGGCGATGGCGGGCCAACCGTTCCAATCCGAGGCGTACGTGTCCGCGATTACGAAGCAGCTTTGTTTGACGATCTCCGTGCCGATTCGCGATGCCGAGGGACAAGTCGTCGGCGTCATCGGAGCGGATATATCCATTCGATAAACCATGCAATCATAAATGGCGCATTTAGCCGTCGCAGCCATAGGCTCGGCGGCTCTTTTTTGTTAGGAAGCATGCTCCTTCCAGCCGGTGGCAGCATCTCGGTCTCTAGACGGAGGCAAAGTTCAACCGGCCGTCCCTACTTGTTCGAGGGCGGAATGCGCTATACTGGATTTACAAAGAATTAAACCATGCTGATTGTGTAAGGAGTTGTGCGGAATGAACGGAAATTTCGCCGGCCGGTTGTTTACCGGCTTGATCGTCATTACGGTAGGTTTGTTTTTCCTGCTGCGTCAATTAGGCGTTAGCCCATTCGAAAGCATTAGCATCGGCGAGCTGTTCTCGACATACTGGCCGTGCATATTAATGTATTTCGGCGTCGCCCAGCTGCTTAGCGGCCGCTTTCATGGCGGCTCTGGCTGGTGGGGAGCGGTTATGCTGCTCATCGGCTTCGTGTTTCTCGGCAACAACCTGGAATGGTTCACTTGGTCGATTGGCGATATCGTGCCGTTCCTCATACCCATCGTCATCATTATCGTAGGTTTAAGAATGATCTGGAAACCGAGCAAGCCGCAGCACAAGGCGCCTCCCGCGGATGAGTGGAAGTCTTATCGCCCATACGACAAGGAATCGGCGGATGTTCCGCCAGCGCCACCTCTTCATCCGGATCCGACGGCGCCGGGTGGCGGGGAAGACGCATATAAGCGAGTAGACGGAACTGATCCGAATTACGAAAGCGGCCATATCGGCAATGAAGAGGATGAGGATGACGATCATGACGGCCGAATGCATGCGAACAAACAACGTCGGAAGAAAGGCGGCTCGGATCATGGCCGCGGCGGGCATGTGGAGTGGTGGAATCATAATGATCCGAAAGTGATGAACCGCTCCGGGTTTATCGGCGACATTCACATGGGTCAGGATTATTGGGAGCTGAAGCCGCTTAACATCTCGCATTTCATCGGCGATACGGTGCTCGATTTGACGAAAGCCGAGATTCCGTACGGTGAGACGAAGGTCAACATTTCCTCTTTCATCGGCGATGTGAAGATCTATGTGCCGAACGATTACGATCTGGGCATCCAAGTCGTTTCCAGCGCTTTTATCGGCGACGTGAAGGTGCTCGGTCAGAAGGAAGGCGGCCTGTTCACGAACGTGAATACGACGTCGCCGAGATATTCGGATTCGGACAAAAAAATCAAGCTTATCGTCAGCACCTTTATCGGCGATACTCGCGTCATAAAAGTGGGGTGACGATACCGTTATGATGGTTCGGTTCTTGCGAAGCGGCAAGTGGGAGCTGGTCGGCATGTTCGTCCTCGCTTCCGTCGTTTCGGTACTGCTGGCGTTTCTATTCTGGAACATGATGCAGGAGCATTTCGGTTACGCGGAACTAAAAATAGGATCGGGAGTCATCGTGCTGCTGGTGAGCGCCGGATTCGGCTATTGGGCCGCGCAGCGGTTCGGCCAGCGGCTCGATTCGTTGTTTCTTGCCATCAAGCAAGCGGTAAACGGCAATTATGAGGTGCGGATCACGGAGAACGGCACGAATTCGTTTGGACCGCTTTATCGGGAATTCAACGAGCTCGCCAAAAACATGGAAGAGAAGATGAAGCTGCTCCAGCAGCTCGGCGAAGAGAAAGTGCTGACGGATTCGGCATCGAACGAAGCGGCCGTATTAGAGGAGAGGAAGCGAATGGCGCGTGATCTTCACGACACGGTCAGCCAACAGCTGTTCGCCATTCATATGTGCGCATCCTCCCTGCCGAAGCTTCAGGAAGTGGACGAGGCGAGGGCGGCATCCGTGCTGGACCAGTTGATCCAAATGTCGAATCTGGCGCAGAAGCAAATGCGCAACTTCATCGCGCAGCTTCGTCCGATGGAGCTTGAAGGCAAGACGCTGCAGGAGGCGCTGGACAAGTGGTTTCCCGACTTTTGCCGGCAGAACAAGCTGCAAGGCGTGCTGGAATGGCGCTTGAACGAACAGCTGAGCGAGGCGAAGGAGCAACAGCTGTTCCTAATCGTGCAGGAAGCGATGGCGAACGTCGTGAAGCATGCCAAGGCGGACGGCTGCACGTTAACGTTAACGGATACGGAGCGACAGGTCGTCATGATGTTGTCCGATGACGGCGCCGGCTTCAAGGCGGACGAAGTACGCCGAGGTTCATACGGCTTGTCGACGATGCAGGAGCGGGCGCAGAAGCTGGGCGGCACGGCAGAGATCATCAGCAAGCTGGGAAGCGGGACGAGGGTCAGAGTCACCATACCGAAAATTTACCGGGGAGAGCAAAATCGATGAGCGCAGCGGGAAACATAAGAGTGATGATCGTAGACGATCACGATATGGTTCGGATCGGCCTCCGCACGTATTTGATGCTGGAGCCGAAGTTTGAAGTCATCGCGGAAGCGAAGAGCGGCGCCGACGCGATCAGGCAGTTGGAAGCGTTCAGTGAAGAAGAGCGGCCGCATATTATTTTGATGGATTTGATGATGCCCGAGATGGACGGCATCGAAGCGACACGTACGATCATGTCGAATCATCCTTCGATGAAGATCGTCATGCTGACGAGTTTCCTTGAAGATGACAAGGTGTACGGGGCGATCGAAGCGGGTGCGGTCAGTTACGTATTAAAAACCGTATCCGCCGAAGAGCTGATCTACGCGATCAACGGAGCGTTCAAGGGCATGCCGGTTATGACGGCCGACGTGTCGCAGGCGCTTACGAGAGGTCTTCGCCAGAGGACTGCGCAATCCGGCGACGAGGAACTGACGGAGCGGGAGAAGGAAGTGCTGCTGCTGATCGCGGACGGACAATCCAACAAGGAAATCGCCGAGGAGCTTCATATCAGCATCAAGACGGTCAAAACCCATGTGAGCAACCTGCTTATGAAGTGCGAGCTCGAAGATCGTACGCAGCTGGCCGTGCTTGCGCACCGCAAAGGTTGGGCGAATCGCACATAAGCGCACAGTCGACGGGATATACTACTCTCTAGCATAAACCAAATGATGGAGGGTTAGGCATGATACCGATCTCATCAAGCGTGGAAGGCCAAGAGAAAAAGTTTACGGAAGTGCAAGTGCTGCTGCAAGAACGGCAATTCTCGCTCGGCGGCAATTGGGACTATGACGGAGGTACGTTCGATCGGGCGCTCGATGGAGAGAACAAGGTTTGGCTTCGGATTCCGTTCCGGGTGACCGATGGCAACATCGACAGCGAGCTTTCGGAGAATAACGCCCAGATCCAATTCGGCCAGCCGTTCGTTCTCAAACATTTGTATAATGAGGGGAACGATCCGGAAGCTTCCGTACGGTTCGTCGGCGCCATGTTCGATCAGTTTCAATCGCCCGTCGATCCTGATGCCAAGGTCGAGCGGCGCTGGGTGGAACGAGGCGAAGCGGTCATGCGGGAAGTCGAGAACGCGATTCCTTTCTAACCACCAGCGAACATACGCAATGAACCGATAACGAACTCTCCATAGCCGATATGGAGAGTTTTTTATGTTAGATTAAATTCCTTTTAAGTTTGTTTTAAAAGAAATTCGATGTGTAGTCAGCATTTATAAGGGGTATTGCCCACAAGTTGCCCACAAACTGTTTAAAACTCGCCGAGCAGCGCATCGAGCTTATCGACGTTTGCCCGACGTCTTGTCTCTGTAACGTGATAATAGACGCGCTTGGTCATTTCATCAGATGCATGTCCGAGCTGTTTCTGGATATCCTCCAGGGTGACCTCTGCTTCCGCGCTGAGGCTTGTAAACGTGTGTCGCAATCCGTGAGCCGTTATAAGCTTGCGGGGGATGCCTGCGGCCTCTAACGCTTCTTCAAGCATATCGTTGATTTTTGATTGTCTTAGTGGGTAACCAGGTAAGTGTGAAGTTGGCATAACAAAAGCAAATTCGCGTTCAGTATGGTACTTGGATCCGGACAGCAGCCGGAATGCTTTGAGGTCACGGAGCTGAGCATCAAATACATCGGCGACACGCCTGCTGATGTCGATTGTGCGTCGGGATTCTTTTGTCTTTGGTGGACCAATCTCATAATGCCGCAGACCTCGTTTTTCATACAGAGTGGCGGCGATCTTTACTGTTAGCTTTTTCGTATCAATTCGCACCGGCTCAAGCGCTCCAAGCTCTCCGATACGCATGCCGGTGTGTGCCAAGATAAACACCGTCCGGCTAAATTGCCGCCAGCCGAAAGCATCTCTTGGCCGTTCAGCTTCTGCCGCTTTGTCCTTTGCGGCACGGATTACTGCAAGCAGCTGGTCCTTTTCGAGAAATTTAGGAACTTCATCAATATCCTCGTCCGTTTCTTCTTCCTTCGGAAGGATGGCTCCAGCAGCAGGGTTTGAGCCTATCTGACCGCGCTTGACAGCATCGTCGAGAAGAACATGGTGCTGAACATGTCGCTCTACCAGTTCGAGCGGTTTAAGCAGCTAGGTGTGCCGGTGGCGCTGACTCGTAACAGCGACGTCACACTCGAGCCAAATCTGCGCACGACGCTGGTCAAGAACAGCGGGGCGAAGTACTGCATCTCGAACCACATTAACGCGGCCCCAGCGGCGACGGCGGCGGGCGCCGAGGTCATTCACAGCGTCTACAACGACGGGAAGCTTGCCAAAGTTTTTGCGAAATCTCTCACGGCAGCGGGACAAACACTCCGACCGACGGCTACTTATAGTCGGAAGAACGACGGAGGCAGCGATTACTACTTTATGCACCGGAACACCGGCACCGTCGGAACGAATATCATCGAATACGGCTTCTGCTCGAATGCTGCAGATGCTGCCCGACTGCTCGCGAACTGGAAGAAATACGCGGAGGTGGTCGTAAAAGCTTACTGTGAATTCACCGGCCGCAAGTATACGGATCCGGTTGATCCGGATCCCGTGACGCCACCGGCGGAAACGGTGGAGGGCTTCAAGGATATCGCCGGGCATTGGGCGGTGGACTTGATCGTAAAGGCCAAGAAGGCTGGAGTGATGAACGGCGTCGCCGACGATCGTTTTGCGCCTGATGAGCCGGTCACGCGTGCGCAGCTGGCCGTCATGCTTGATCGGCTCGGATTACTAGACAAGGGGGTGAAATAGAAGATGGAAAACGAAATCATCCAATATATAGTATCTGAAGCGCTGGTGCTCATGCCGGTGCTTTTTATTTTTGGCCTGTTGCTAAAAAACACGCCGAAAGTCGCTGACTGGACCATCCCTTGGGTGCTGCTCGTCGTCGGCGTCGTCGGTGGCTACAGGGATCGGTGCAGGGCGTCCTCGTTACCGGCGTTACGGTACTGACGCATCAGCTCGCGAAGCAAACCATTAATAAGCAATAGACACGAATAAGTAATTTGGCAATATGTGGTAGCGGTAAAGCCCGAAGATGACATCGTGGGGTTGCGTTTGAAATTTCATTTTTAATTTTGAATTCTTCAAAATAGTTTGTTCACAAAAAAGACGCATTTGTAATGTAACTACTTCCATATTTAAGGTGTTATTGAATTAGAGCTGGCCAGCTTAAATTGATACAAATAAGGGAGTAGTGAGAGTTTTGAAGAAGATTATAAGTCTAATGTTAACCATCGCAATTTTATTTGTAACTGCAACAGCATCAGTTGGTGCAGATGCTAGTATTCCAACTAACATTCCACCAACGATTCCAGCAGAGGGCATTACAAAAGATTACTTGAAAGATTTTACAAAATCATTTAACAAGGAATATTTAAATGAAAACCCTGAATTTGCTGCTGCTCTGAATGAACTCAAAAAACTATTGCAAACTGAAGAAACAGATGTAAGAATTATTGAAAAACAACTTCTCCAAACTGAGTCGATGAAAAAGTTAGCTATGGAACTAGGTGATACTGAAACACTTACGCTTTCTGCTATGAATTCACCGGAAAGTCAGGAACAATTAAAAAGAATTGATGACCTCGCCCAGGAATTTTACAAACAGTATGAATTGACTGGAATTTTACCGGAGACTACTATTAATCAAGAAGTACTTGCTGTTGCCGAGGATAGAGAGTATGGAAATGATGATGTTTACAGTGTGTCCACAGGTGATGCTGTTATAGCTCTTTCAACTGTAGGAGTTGTTGAAACAGAGGCAAGATTGGCTACTAGGCTTGTTACTTTAGGTGCACTCTCGACTCTAGATGGCCCCTTACCAGTAGCAGACTTAATTTGTCTTGTTGTTGGGATATCTTTACTATGGCACCATACGGCAACTAAACTTAGCAGTAACAGTACAGCAGTATCTAATCAGATTGGAACATATTACGGATCACAAGCAAAAACGAAAGCTATAGGAGTAATGATTGGCTCTGCCACCATCACTGCTCAAGTTAAGCAAGGATGGAACCATTTTGTGGCATATTTATTTCCTGTGAAACCAGGGGGGATAACATTAGGTAGAAATATGACTTTTGTAGATGCAGCAGAACATCTTAAAAAAAATCTCGATGTATGGTCTATCGGCAAAAATACAGCTAAAACATTAGCTGCCAATATTTCATACGGAACTGGACCGTATGATGAAGTTCATAATACTAACGGTTGGTTTATGAACCGTCCACATTGGCATGCAAGAGTGCTTGGTGTAAGAGTAGGCGGACATTCCTTCTGGTAAAAAAAAATTTAAAATATACCAACCCCAGCGTACAACGTGCGCTGGGGAATTTATTGGAGGTGTGATTTATGTGTTATTTTTTATATGTCGCTACAAAAGACGAGATTTCTGAAGGCTTAGTCGAACTGTATCAACAAGACCATAATATCTATTTTGACAAGGTTAATGAGTATCTAAAAATAAATGTTTCGAATCAATATTATCTTATACACCGACAATGTTCTTGTGATTTTATACGTACGAGTGATAATAGTTACAATGAAATATCTGCATTATTCAATATCTTGAGCAAACCATTTGAAATTATCTTACTTGATAAAAGTAATTTTCCTGATGTTGAATTAGACGATGTAATTATAAATGATACATTAACGGAAGAGCTTTCGCTGAATAAATTTTTGATGTTATACCCTGATAAGCTAGTTAGTTCAAGAAAATATATCGTTGGTATTTAATATTATTGTTGCCGTTGGGCGATCAAGGAATGCTTCAATGCTGTGGTGACGTGGGACAAGGTTGACCAAACAGTTAACAATGATAAATAACGATCAAGCCCGCCGACCGTAATGGTTAGCGGGCTTTTATTGTAAGTATTGGGAATTAATTATTGCACTTTGAACCAAATGCCGCCTGTGCCATCATAATCACGTCCAAATGCTAGTACTGGCGTATCACCTTTCTCGACTAAGTAAGCGGCCCATCCTTCATCGGAAGCACCTTCATATAACGAAACATTAAATTCAGGTTCAGGAGTTACGATGCTCTCCTTTGCATAATCCTTTCCACTCGAGGAAACCAAGTCGAAGTCATAATAACTTACTTGTACCGCTTTATCTTCGATGATATTCTTCAATACCTTGAAGTTGATTTTTACAAGAAGGTACTCGTACCCCTCCGGAGGTGCCTCGTTGAACATGTTAGCATCGTACACCATCTCCCAAGCTTCTTCACCTCTGATAGATTCTGTGATTGTCGCTTCGGCAGTATATTTACCTGAGAATTCGTCATAATCGAATTTTACTTTCGTATTCAAAGGTGCGGGATTTTTACGTGAGAATCCAACCGCTTCTGTTGGCTTCTGCCCAGCTTCCACTGCAGAGGCACCTTCTCCTAGCCAGACGGTATTGTTTTTTCCGTCCCAGCCTACTTCGACTCCGAGGGCATCGCCAGCAGTCCGGATAGGAAGGTATGTAGTACCGTTGTATGTGATTGCATAGACATTCTTGCCACTCGCGTCCTTCGGAGTCCAGTCCTTCCCATCTACCTTGAACTTAAGACCCAGGTTTAGATTTGCTTTGATCGCTTGCAAATTCGTTGCGCCGTATGCGCCAGCTGCGGCAGAAGTAAGCATGAGGGCCCCCGCGGCCAATGTGATGAGCAGTTTCTTCTTCAAGTCTAGTTCCTCCTCAATTGGGTAAATTCTCCTACCAGTCTACTACAAACTACCAAACTTTCCTATTGATTTTTTGTCCTTTAATTCGTTGAAAACCAATTGCCAGCTACTTCAATTAATGGTTTTGTGTCATCTGTTCGAACAGCAAAGACAGCCCATCCAGTATGCTGTGCCCCCTCATACAATTCTTTGTAAACTTCCCCTTCCGTTACTAAGAAGACTGGATCGTATTTAACTCCATTTTCAGATACCAATGAAAATGTATTACTATTAACTGACAATGGATCGCCCGACTTTGATTTGTCTGCACGAACCGTTATTTCAGCAAGCATATATTCATGTCCCGCTGCCGGTGCAGGGTTATATTCATTCCATTTCGTAACCAACTTTTGTGCTTCATCACCGCGGATGGATTTATTAACTGTTATAGATAAATCAAATCGCTGCTTCCCTGCTCCTGTTAAAGCAAAGTATTGTTCGACAGAAAAAATGTGGCTTTGGCCAAGATTTATAGGATCTCTCCTTGTTCCGTCTGGCGTTTTATCTTGTTGGGTTACAGCTTGGTTGGAAGCTACCTCATTGCTCTCAGTATCTACAAACGTGAATATAGCAACAATTAGTATCACGAAGAGCAAAATAACTCCGCCGATGGATGCTGCGATAATTGTAATTACCTTTGCTGCTGTAGACCGGACCTTTAGAACTTGTGGTGGGTAAGCTGTGCTTAGCAACCAGTTGCCGCATCGAATGCAATTCTTGTTCGATGGACTATTATGTGATTTACATGCAGGGCAAACATAGACTAGTTTGCTCAATTTAATTCCTCCTTGAGGTTGGTTAATTTTCACTTATTAGTCTACTACATACTTCCAGCACTTCATAATTGCTTAGTTTTTTTCTAGTATTAATGTACTAGACAAACTGCATTCGGTTGAGTTATCTTTATGGAAAATGGTGGATTGGGGTGCAAAGTTGAAAAAAATAGTTCTTGGATTTATTCTTGGATTTGGTATGTGTCTCACAGTCACGGTTTCAGCAGAATCAGCAAAGGAATTTATATTAACAAACCTAAAGTTCCCAGTTTTTTTAAATGGATCTGAATATGTAAATAATGATTTACCTTTTATGAACTATAAGGGTAACACTTATGTACCGTTGAAAATTACTGGTGAAATCTTAGGGACACGGGTTAATTGGAATGAGGAGCACAGGAGAGTAGAGATTGGAACGCCCGTTCAAAACGACAAGCTAGAAATCATTCAGAACTATAAGAGACAAAATATAAATGCCATTGATTTTCAAGGTGAGATATTTGTTTCATTCAGCCGATATTTAGATGAATATACTGGTGGAAGGCAGTACTTTACCTATGATGCAGACAAAAAGGAGTTGATTGCTAAGCACGTTGGGAAATCTATTGTCATAAATGATGGAGCTATAACTGGTTCTCAGGGTTTTATTCATTACGGTACTACATACGTTAAAGAAAGCGTTATTAATGAAATTTTAGATTTGATTAAAATGGAAAGTGAAAAGTTGGCCGAGAAAGAAGAGTATCAAAAACTCAAAAATTACTTTAAAGTGGACAATAAAACTCTCTTGCCGGGCAATACTACTGTGAGCGTAACTTCTGCATTCTCTAGTAATAATCAGTCTGTACTTGATGATGTAGCTGAATTAATTAATCAATTAGGTGATGATGCACAATTGTTATTTGAATTTTATGCACAAGAGATTCAGAAGCAAAATCCCCAGTATGGTTTGCAAATTAACTTTTTTATTCTTGGCGACCGAGTACATGATATCGGAATTGTCCAAATAGATGCGAATGGGGTTATTAAGAATTCCAATATTGTAAATAAAGTAGATGTTAGCAAAGTAAATTTAAACTAAATTAATTCCAAAGCCCACTAACTTTAATGATGGTGGGCTTGTTTTTAAAGGGATGTAGTATCAAGACACTGAAGCAAGGCGCGCGGCATTGAGAAGTTCCATTATCCCGGCAGTGTCGCCGGTAAGAAAGCAGCGAAGATGCTTCACCATCGTCTGCTGACCGGGGACGGCACTGCCAAACTGTGGCGTCAAGGCGGCGGACTTCGCAGTGCTTCATAACACGACGATGCCGGTCGTGTTGCTCGAGTGCGGCTTTATGACCAATTCGGCCGAAGTGGCACTGCTGATGACGGCGGCCTACCGCGCCGAGTGCTTTGCGAGCTGTACGGTGTGGCCTTTGTGCGAAAGACTCCACCGGCGCCGGTCAGCGACCAGGTAGATATCTGCGTCATCGGCAAGCTGCTGGAGCAGAAAGGCACGCTGAAGAACGGAGTGACGATGGTGCCGGTTCGGGCTGAAGCGGAGGCTCTAGGGGCTTCGGTACGGTGGGACGGGAATGTGCGAACTGTGTTAATCGAGGTAGAATAGACGAAAGCTCGCTGGCCGTGAGGGCTAGCGGGCTTTTTCAATTATTATCTTTCAGTACTTTAGGACTACCAAACTATTGGGAATGAGGTATGATTATAGGAACTTACTACTAAGGGAGATCATGGATTGTGGCGCGAAGAAGAAGGAAACAACAAGATCCGATACAAGGCTTGTTGATAATGCTAATGGCGTTATCACTGTATGGGTCGTATCAATTAACTGAGTCGCTTTTAGTTGGGTGTATTGCTGCTGGTTGTGTGCTTGGGGCATATGTTGCAATCATGATCATCATTAACCAGAAGCGAGCTGAACGTCTTAAGCGGTCGGGCATATCTGAAATCGATAAGATGGAAGGTAGGAGATTTGAACTTTACTTGGGTCATCTGTTCAAAGCGCATGGCTATTCGACCGAAGTGACCAAATCAGCCAGTGATTACGGCGCGGATTTGGTCATTACAAAAACCGGTAGAAAGATCGTGGTACAAGCGAAACGATACAGTAAAAACGTAGGCCTGAAGGCTGTGCAAGAAGTACATACCGCAATGAATCATTATGGAGCTGCAGAGGCGTGGGTCGTGACTAACGCAGATTATACGGAACAGGCGTACTCATTGGCCAAGTCAAATTGAGTTCGGTTGATAAACCGACAACAGCTTATAGAGATGATTTTGGTTTTAAATCCGGGGTCTTCTAAGATGCCGTCGGCAAAGGAGATTATCACACAACTAGTTGAAGAAACTGCTGAGAAGCCGTCTCGATCGGAAATCGATAACGACGAATGCCCGCGTTGTGGTTATATGCTGGTTAAAAGAAAGAGTAGTCGCGGCGAGTTCTACGGCTGCTCAAATTTTCCGAAATGCAGACATATCACCAAAATTACAGGATGAGAATGTAGAAAGCCTGCTGGCCGTGGTGGCTGGCAGGCTTTTTTAAAACCTTGAATACGAACTTATGTTCTTGTATTATTGATACTAAGTACAACGGTATCAGTTGTCACACATTTTTTAATATTGGATAACCTAAAAACCGTTGACCATGATAATATATGGTTATACAGGTACTAAGGAGGTGTTTTCCGTGGATCTTACAATTAAAATCATCAAGAACGTGCTGTTCATTTTGCCAGCTTTATTTGGAACGCATGTTTGGTTGTACGGAAAAAATCCAAAGTACTATTTTTTTGTGGTAAGGTTGTTTTCAAAATGGAGAGATACAACATGGGCAGTAAATGTTGATTTTAAACTCAGCACTGTCGACGGTGCATATATAAAAGTTGAAGATGTTTTTAAGGAATTGTACATAAATAACAGATATAAACGAGTAGTAAATATGAAAAACAAAAAAGTATATGAGTGTGGACTATTTAATATTATCGTTCAAGATGATTTTGATTCAGGTGTTTTATCTGAGAATAAATTAAACATTAGAATTGCTCAAATTAATGTAACCACCAATACTGCAGAAGAAAAATTAAGAGAACTTAGAGAATTTTTCAATAAGCTTTCACACGCTCTAGTTCCTGTGTCTCAGAGCTACCACCTCGATGTCCAATTTGAAAATGGGAAAAACCCCTTTTATGGATTAATGGTCCAACGGTTAGGTAGGGATAATGTACTACACTTTGAATGCGTTTTTCCTATCAGTGCTATAGTTCCAAAGAACAACGGCAACGACAGAAATCCACATTATTTGAGGATTTTCAAGGAAAAATTATGTATTAATGAGTCGTCATTTGATATACTGGAGGAGACTGCCAAAAGGGCGTTACTATTCAAATGACGGGGTGACTAAATGTTCAGTGTAAGTGTATTTGACGTTACACCATCCGAAGAAGCACAATTAACCGAGATAGTTCGGGAGGCCCAGCATTTTCAAGAAACTAAAAGGGTGAATGATTTTGATGAAACACTCGATACGTTTATTTTTGCAAATGAGACTTCACCTACTGGGTACCAGAACTATCGAATCGTAACGGATGAAGTGCTTGATTTTCGGGCAAGAGTTAAAGGTGACTTGATTGATCAAGTTATAAAGCAAGGTATGTATGAAATCTATTACCACCCGACCAAGCGCAGATTGGTTGCAATTTGCAAAAAAGAAGACGCATTTAAAGCGACTGGGATATTTGAAGTTCGTTTCCCGATGCAACTAGAGAAGCATAGATTCAATATTTTAGGGATCATTGCTGAGTCTGCAGATGTCAGAGGTGCGCGCTTTAACGTACAGATTGAAACAGTAACAGGGGTTTCTTTGAAAGGTTCAAACATCGATGGTACGCAATATTATACGAACATGCTTCAAGCTGGTAGTTTAACAGGCGTAATTGTTACATATGATCACTTTGATAGAACTATAACATTGAGAGTTTCTGTCGACGGCACTCTCTTATTTTATACAGCATTAGAGGAGTATGAGTGTTTGGACTTTATCGATATGCTGTATGACGTATAAGATCATTAAAAAGCTGACCACTTGGTCAGCTTTTTTTTACCTTGCACTCCGAACATCTGTTTGCATATAATGAGAACATACATTCGTATTCGAGGTGATCATGGTGGAGGAATTTATCGGTAAAGTCGTGCAGCTCATATATAACGATAGGCGGCGAAAGGTGACGATTCGAGACGTCCGCGTGTTGGCCATCAAGGATGGCCGCATGAAAGCACGTTGCTTCTCCGCCGGCGCCGTTCGCATATTTGATGTTGACAATATCGTGGATGTGGAGGAGGTGCGGCGCCGTGGAACAGCGTAAGAAGCTCGAAGGTAACGGGATGTGGGAATCGTCTAGGATGAGCTTCCAGAGCATAGGCAAGCTCTCAATGCCTGGTCGGCTAAGTCTAAGGAACGCTCACGTATCGAGCTGGACGACCAAGAGCTCGAGGCCATTGGCCGCCGGCTGACGGAGTCACACCAGCTGCGAGTGCTCGTAACGGTCAAGATGTATCATCCAACGGAGGAACTGCAGATCGTCGGCATGGTGGATCGGATCGATCGGCAGCGTGGTCGCTTTATGGTTAACGGGGATTGGTACGCGCTTGGTGATATTGAGGGTGTTGTCGACGTTGACTGACCATAATCGGAAGGTGAAGTTTCTTGAACCTGAAATACGAATCTGGATGATTGAATGGGCAAAGCGATTCGACCCAGAAATCGTTAAGCGAATTGAAGAATCCGATGATGCCCTGAAAGAATACATCGCAGATTTCATAAAACGAGGAGGCGGTTTTCACGTGGCAAAAGATAAAGGGCCCAAAAGACCGACCAGGGATGAGTATGTGCTAGAGGAATTAGGTGAGCGACTAGTAGAGGCGCAGCAAGAAGAATCAACGGTGCAATTGGAAATCTGGTATCAGAAATTCGTTGTCGGTAAAATTGTGAAGATGGACTCAAGAACAAAAACGATTCATGTCCAGCAAAATAATGGTGAAACTGAGAAAGTACCGTTTATGGACATTATGAAGGTGGATAATAATTAGGGTTTCGAGATGTCTGTTATGAAGGTAACTAATGGAGTATGTCGAATACATTCGCAAGGAGAGTGGTTCGATGTCGATCGTAAATAGATATTTTGGAGAAAACGTAGTGGTCAAGCTGGACAATGGTGAGACACATCAAGGGATTTTGGAGGATGTTATAGAACCGGAGATCGTTGGATACGTGAGAATTTCAGACGGGAACGAGACGGTTCTGATCCCGGAGAATCAGATCGAGGATATCAAGCCGGCAATATTGAATTGAGAAAGAGCCGTATGGGAAAGTATCCTTGCGGCTCTTCTGTATTTTTTATCCCGCTCATCGACTACATTTATATAGGAAGAGAAATCGGGTAACATAATTGAAACTGCCCACAGGATGACCACAATCGAAACCTTTTTGTAGGTTGTTCTAAATGATCTTCACTTATCAAAACCATTGATTTATCTGCATTTTACCACCCCTAAAATTATCTAAATTTCATGTACTTTTAAGTTTGTTTTAAGGTAGAATGTGCATGATAGAAGTAACAAATGAATCATTTACTTGCATTCGAGTATGAGCATTGGGATGGAGGAGAACGCACATGGATGATCAAAACAACAAAAAGGGGTACGACGAATTTTTTTCTTCCGACAATAGGGAGCGTTCAGACGAATCGACAGATTCCGATAAAGTAACGGGCACGAACAATCAAGAAGCCAAACCGGCTTATTATTATTCTTACGGCCCGATGTCGAACGAGCCCCAGCAACCAACTACGCACGGATCTTCTGGAGCATCCTTATATGGTGACGGAACAAACGAGCCGGAGCCGGCAACGGAGCGATATCAAGCAAGCTCGGACGACCCGCAAACGCATGCGCAGCCTCCGCAGCTGAGACCGTTTGCTCCTTCGCAGAGCACGGGCAAAAACGGCTGGCAAGTGAAAGAGAAGAGAGGCGGCGCCTCCTTTAAGTCCGTATTCGTTTCCTTCTTGGCGGGGGTTATTGTGGTCGGCGGACTGATGTATACGGCCGATGTCCGCAATTGGTTCACGCCGAGCGAGACGGTATCGTCGCAATCCGAAACAAGCGGCGCAGGCAAATCAGCGGAGTCAAGCGGCTCTGGATCGGGCCTCTCTACGGTGGCGGCTCGTCCCGACAATATCGCGCAGCTGTTCGAAACGGCTAGCCCTGCCGTCGTGAAGATCGAAACGTACGCGAAGGCGCAAAGCCGGAGCGGCAGCGGAGGCAGCCTGCTGGACGATCCGTTCTTCCGCCAGTTCTTTGGCGATGATTATCCGGGTACGACGCCGGAGCAAGGACAGGAAGGGCAAGACAACCAGATGCAGCAGACAGGCATCGGAACGGGGTTCTTCTTTGAAGACACGGGTTACATTTTGACGAATCAGCATGTGATTGGCGAGGCGGACGAAATTCGGGTGACGGTGCAAGGCTACGACAAGCCGTTCACCGCCAAACTTCTGGGCTCCAGCTACGATCTCGACCTTGCGGTAGTGAAGGTGGAAGGCGACAAGGCGTTCCCAACGCTTCCGCTCGGCAGCTCCGACGACATTAACATCGGCGATTGGGTCGTCGCGATCGGCAACCCTTACGGCTTTGACCATACGGTTACGGTTGGCGTGCTAAGCGCCAAAGAAAGACCGATCGACATTCAAGACCAGCAAGGCGAGCGGAATTACAAGCATTTGCTCCAGACGGATGCATCGATTAACCCGGGCAACTCCGGCGGCCCGTTGCTGAACGTAAAGGGCGAAGTCGTCGGCATTAATACCGCGGTTAGCTCGCAAGCGCAAGGCATCGGCTTCGCCATCCCGACGAGCACGATTCAGGAAGTGCTGGACAGCCTGAAAAACAATACAGAGATTCCGAAAGAGCCTGCACCGTTCATCGGCGCGGAGCTATATGACATGACCGAGGACTTCGCGAAGCAGCTCGGCATCGAGAAGGCGGAAGGATCGCTCGTGAAGAGCGTATACTACAACTCGCCGGCTTACCTCGGCGACCTGAAGCAATTTGACGTCATTCTCGGCATCGACGGCAAGAAGCTGAATACGACCGCCGCTTTGATCGAAGAGATTCAGGCACGCAAGGTCGGCGACAAGGTGCAGTTCAATATTATCCGCCAAGGCAAAACGATGGATCTCCAAATCGAGATCGGAGACAAAAACAAGTTCGGAGTTACGGATAACGAATAGGCGCACAATGGAATGGTTGACCTCAAAAAGCGCAGAGCTTCAATCCTCTGCGTTTTTTGTTGTAACAGGAAGGGGATAGGATTTTGAGGCCTCATATTATGGTAGTAGACGACGACGAACGGATTATTTCGATGCTTCGGAGAAGCTTGGCTTTCGAAGGTTACGAGGTGACGACGGCATCGAATGGAGCGGAAGGACTGAAGACTCTGCTAGGCACTGATCCGGATTTGCTCATTCTGGACGTTATGATGCCGCAGATCGACGGATGGGAAGTATGCCGCCGCGTCAGGGAAGGCGGTAGCGCGGTGCCCATTCTCATGCTGACGGCGAAGGACGATATCTCCGATCGGGTCAAGGGACTCGATCTCGGTGCGGACGATTATTTGGTGAAGCCGTTCGCGCTGGAGGAGCTGTTGGCGCGGGCCAGGGCGCTGCTGCGCAGGAAGTCGGATAAACTGGAGGAAACGAGCAGCCAGCTGACGTTCGAGGATCTTGTGCTCGATATGGATGCGCGGGAGGCGATTCGCGGAGGACGGAGGATCGAGCTGACGTCCAAGGAATACGATCTGCTGTTGCTGTTCATGCAAAACCCGCGCCGCGTTCTGACGAGGGATGCGATCATGGAGAAGATTTGGGGCTTCGACTTCAGCGGCGAATCCAACGTGCTCGAGGTGTACATCGCGATGCTGCGCCAGAAGGTGGAGGAGGGCGGCGCGAGGCGCGTCATCCAGACCGTGCGCGGCACGGGGTACGTGTTAAGGGGAGAGGCGGGATAACGGCATGTCCATACGGCTTCGCCTTACTTTATGGTATTCGGGACTGCTGGCGGCGACGCTGCTTGTGTTCGGAGTTAGTTTGTATGTGTTCATGAATTGGAATACGTATAGCGACGTTAAGACTCAATTAAAAGCGACGAGCGATAGTCTCAGGCCAGGCGTTTATGGCAAAGTTCTGAACGGCAGGTTAACGCTCGATCTGGATTATCAATCAAGGTCGCAATTGGGTAGCGTTTTCGAGAAGGACATGTATTTGCAGCTCATCAACTATCAAGAAGGCCTTATTACACCTTCCGGCAATCTTAGAGATCTTGGCAATATATCGATTCCGTATCCAGATGCAACCTCCAATCCGAAGGAGGGTTTCGTCAGCACCTATGTCACGATCGGTAAAGCCAAATATAAAATGATGACGTACCAAGTGCCTCTTCCCTACGAGGGCAAGCTTATCGGATTGCTTCAAGTCGGCGCGTTCACCATTAATGAAGATAAGCAGATGAGCGGACTGCGCACGATCCTGATCTTTTTGTCGGTGGCCGTCGTGCTAATCGCATTCACCGTCGGCTTGCTCATCGCGCGCCAAGCGCTCAGGCCAATCGAGCGGGTCATCGTGGCGACGAGGCAGATCGAGAAGGGCTCGGACCTTAGCATGCGCATCCCGGAGGGCGGGCCGAAGGACGAGATCGGCACGCTTGTCGACACGCTTAACAAAATGTTGTCCCGTCTGGAGCTGGCGTACAACGAGCTCGACGATGCCTACAAGGTGCAGCGCCGGTTCGTGTCGGACGCGTCCCACGAGCTGAGGACGCCGCTTACGACCATTCGGGGCAACATCGATCTGCTCGAGAAGATGTGGAGCCGCGCGAAGGATCAAGACGGGGAAGCGGCTGCGGCCGGCTTAAGGCTAACGGCGGATCACTTCGACATGTCCAGCGAAGCAATGTCCGACATTTCGGCAGAAGCCAAAAGAATGAGCACGCTCGTGAACGATCTGCTTGCGCTTGCCCGTGCCGATGCCGGTTACGTGATGGAGAAGGAAAAACTCGACTTGCGGCAACTGACCGAGGAGGTTGTGAGACGCGCCGCCCTTCTGCCTCGTAATGCCGATTGGAAAGTCGGCGACCTGTCGAAGCTGCGGGAGGCGCCCGTGTACGGCAATCACGATTATTTGCAGCAGCTCCTGTTCATCTTCATTGAGAACGCGTTTAAGTATACGCCTTCGGGTTACGTTGAACTCAGTTCGATGCGAAGAGAGGGGCATGTCGGCTGGATGATCCGGGATACCGGCATCGGGATGAACCCGGATGAGATTCCCCACATATTCGATCGATTCTACCGGGCCGACGAATCGCGGGGCGTAACGGTCGGAACCGGCCTCGGATTGTCCATCGCCAAGTGGATTCTCGACGAACATCGTGGTTCCGTCGAAGTGACGACGCTCGAGAATGAAGGCACTACGTTCGTCATCTGGCTGCCGATAGACTTTAACCTGCGAGCGGATTCGTCTATAATAGTAGAAACGGACCGAGACGACGACTAGACTCGGGTGCGAGCAGGAAACGGGAGCGGTCCGCAGAAAGCAGGTGCAGCAGCATGGAAATCGTAAAAATTTCGCCGCGCGGCTATTGTTACGGCGTCGTCGACGCGATGGTTATCGCCTTGCAGACGGCCAAAAACTTGGAGCTGCCGCGGCCGATCTATATTCTCGGCATGATCGTTCATAACGCGCATGTGACGGAGGCGTTCGAGAAGGAAGGCGTCATTACGCTCGACGGCGCGAATCGCCTTGAGATCTTGGAGCAAATCGAGCAGGGCACGGTGATCTTCACGGCGCACGGCGTATCGCCCGAAGTGCGCGAACGCGCGCGGGCGAAGGGGCTGGCGGTCGTCGACGCGACTTGTCCGGATGTCACCAAGACGCATGATCTCATTCGAGAGAAAAGCGCGGAAGGCTATCATATTATTTATATCGGGAAGAAGGGCCATCCCGAGCCGGAAGGCGCCATCGGCGTCGCGCCCGATCTCGTTCACCTGATCGAGAGGGAAGAGGAGATCGAAGCGCTGCAGGTACCAGAGGGACGTGTCATCATTACGAATCAAACGACGATGTCGCAATGGGATATCCGCCTGATCATGCAGAAGCTTCGAGAGAAATACCCGCATGCGGAAATCCACAACGAGATTTGCCTCGCGACGCAGGTCCGTCAGGAAGCGGTAGCGGGCCAGGCCGGAGAAGCGCAGCTATGTATCGTCGTCGGTGACCCGCGCAGCAACAATTCCAATCGGCTGGCGCAAGTGTCGGAAGAAATTGCCGGCGTCAAAGCGTACAGAGTGGCGGACGTAAGCGAGATTAAGCGAGAGTGGCTTGAAGGACTTGATCGGGTGGCCGTTACTTCCGGCGCTTCCACCCCTACGCCGATCACGAAGGAAGTGATCGCGTACCTCGAGCAATACGATTATCGCGATCCATCCACATGGGAAATCAAGCGGACGGTCAACATGAACAAACTTCTTCCGAACGTTCGCGTCAAGTCGGCGACGGACAACGAAAGCGCGGAATCGGCAGCGAAGTAATGCTATATATGGACCGCAATAAGGCGGCAGGGGACGACCAGATCTCTTGCTGCCTATTCGCGTTGTTCGCGCACTTGCACCGAGCGGGGAATGAAGGAAGAGCCCGGCTTCGGAGGCTTGTTCGTGATTGTTAAAAAAAACACATGGCAAAGGGTTGACTAGGACAAGTCTTTTCATGTATATTTACTTTAGTGGTTAAAAGCATAAAAGCTAAAAAGCCTAAAAGCATAAAAGCGCTAAAATGTGGCAAGCAGCAATGTTATAATCAATCAATTAAAATGTAAGTTCAAAAAGTTCGATTTTCAGCACCGAGAAGATTGGATACAACTAGAAATTGAGGAGCGGAGCGTAGCAGCGCTACGTGAGCACCTGCAATGTTTCCGGAGGAAACATACTTCGAAAGCATATGCTTGTTTCGGTTGGATTCAATATTCGATGTCGAATATGCTTCTCGAGAAACTTCGTGATCAAAATCGAACTTTTTTGAACAACCTTAAAAAAGGAGAGATGGCGATGATAGTTATTACGAAGAACAGCGTGACGGACGAGCGGATTGGGGAGATCGTCCGATACATCGAGAACGCGGGCGTGCAGGCTCACGTTTCCAAAGGAACGGACCGTACGGTCATCGGCATCATCGGCAAAGCGGAGCCGACGCTTGCCGAGCACCTGCGCTCCATGAAAGGTGTCGAGAACGTCATTAAGATTTCGAAATCCTACAAGCTTGCGAGCCGCGACTTCCATCCCGACGATACGGTGATCGATATTAAAGGCGTCAAGATCGGCGGGAGTAACCTCGTCATCATGGGCGGCCCGTGCGCCGTTGAATCGCCGGAACAGATCGACGAAATCGCAAGACTGGTTAAGGCGGCCGGCGGTCAAGTGCTTCGCGGCGGCGCTTTTAAGCCTAGAACGGGACCGTACAGCTTCCAAGGCGTAGGCGTGGAAGGGCTGATCATGATGGCGGAAGCCGGCAAGAAGCACGGCCTCCTCACGATCACGGAAGTCATGACGCCGGAATACGTGGATATTTGCGCGGAATACGCCGACATTCTCCAAGTGGGCACGCGCAACATGCAGAACTTCGATCTGCTGCGCAAGCTCGGAACGATTCAGACGCCAGTCTTGTTGAAACGGGGCTTCAGCTCAACCTACGACGAGTTCCTCAACGCCGCGGAATATATCCTCGCGGGAGGCAACCCGAACGTTATGTTATGCGAGCGAGGAATCCGAACGTTCGAAACTTACACGCGGAACACGCTGGACCTGTCCGCGATCCCGGTACTCCAATCTCTGAGCCATCTCCCTGTCATCTCCGACCCGAGCCACGGCACGGGCAGACGCGAATTGGTAGAGCCGATGTCGAAGGCATCGGTGGCCGCGGGTGCGAACGGGCTCATTATCGAGATGCATACGGACCCCGACAACTCGATGACGGGCGACGGCGTTCAGTCGCTGTTCCCGGATCAATTCGCGAAGCTGCTCAAAGAGCTTGAACAGCTGGCACCCCTTGTTGGGAAAGAGTTCCACACGGAGAAGGAGCCGGCGGAGGCATTCCTGGAATGGGTCAAATAACTTAATATGGATGCTCGGCCGACAAGGGCCGGGCATTCTTTTTTTGCCCGCAAATCCGAATTTGTGAACAGAAGTTCAAACTTGTAAGTATTCCTCACATAGCGATAAAAAATACCTTACATAACTATTGACGGAGAGGAAACGGTAGTTTTATAATAACGACAAGGTTTAGAGCAATTATTGAACGTTCGTCATTCAAACACAAGTAAATGTTCGGAAATGGAGGAAGTTTAGATGTCAGTTCAAAAGGTTTTGGATCAAATTAAAGAAAACAACATCCAGTTTGTAGATTTCCGTTTTATCAGCCTTGGCGGTGGCGCTCACCATATCACGTTGCCTGCTACAGAGGTGGACGCTGATACGTTCGTGAACGGCGTTGCTTTCGACGGTTCCTCGATCCCAGGTTTCCGCGGTATCGAAGAATCCGATATGGTTATGATGCCAGATACGGAATCCGTATTCGTAGATCCTTTTACAAGCCATCCAACTTTGAATGTGATGTGTAATATTTACACTCCAGACGGCAATCGCTACGAGCGCGATCCGCGCAGCATCGCACAGAAAGCCGAAGAATACCTGCAAACGACAGGTATCGGTACGGCAGCATTCTTTGCTCCTGAATCCGAATTCTTTATCTTCGATGATGTTCGTTACGAAAGCTCGATGAACACTTCCTTCTTCTCGGTTGATTCCGAAGAGGCGGCTTGGAACACGGCTCGCAAAGAAGAAGGCGGCAACCTGGGCTTCAAAATTCCGGTTAAAGGCGGTTACGTGCCAGTAGCTCCAGTGGATTCCCAGCAAGACATCCGCAGTGAGATGGTTCGCCTGATGCAAGAATCCGGTCTTCGCGTTGAGCGTCATCACCATGAAGTTGCAACTGCCGGCCAAGCCGAGATCAACTTCCGCTTCGACACGCTGACTAAAACAGCCGACAACCTTATGAAATACAAATATATTGTTCACAACGTAGCTCGCCAGTGGGGCAAAGTGGCAACATTCATGCCGAAACCGCTGTTCGGTGACAATGGAAGCGGCATGCACGTTCACACGTCGATCTTTAACGGCGACGAGCCATTGTTCTATGACAACAAAGAGTACGCGAACCTGAGCAAGATGGCTATGAGCTACATTGCTGGCGTACTGTACCACGCTCCGGCTCTGATCGCGATCACGAACCCAAGCACGAACTCGTTCAAGCGTCTGGTTCCTGGTTACGAAGCACCGGTTAACCTCGTATTCTCCAAAGGTAACCGTTCCGCGGCTGTTCGTATTCCAATCGCTGCCGTTACGCCAAAAGGCTGCCGCATCGAGTTCCGTACTCCGGACTCCACAGCTAACCCTTACCTCGCATTTGCGGCTATGCTGCTTGCAGGTCTTGACGGCATCAAGAAAGGTCTTGACCCGGTTGCTCTGGGCTACGGACCATTCGACAAAAACATCTACGAGCTTCCTGAAGAAGAGAAAAAAGAAATCCGCAGCGTTCCAGGCACCCTGGACGAAGCGCTTGACGCTCTTGAAGCTGATTCCGGCTTCTTGACGGAATCCGGCGTATTCACGCAAGATTTCATCGACAACTACGTTGCTCTGAAACGCCAAGAAGCAAAAGCCGTATCCATCCGCGTTCATCCGCATGAATACAGCCTATACTTCGGCTGCTAATCCAAATCGCTTAAATGAAACGAGCCCTTCGGGGCTCGTTTTTTTGCGTTGCCGATAAGCACTTTTAGGCATTCTACATGTCATTCGATTATGCCAAAAACCGAATAATCTATGAAGTTTCATTCATTTTGTTCGACTTTAACGTCGTTGGAGTACGATTTCACTTGATGCAGCGGGCCAAACTTGCTATCATAACCATATCATGTACAAAGCTGAGGGGTGGAGAGAAAGATGGCAAGAGCATTTAACTTTAACGCGGGTCCTGCGGCCATTCCGCTGGAAGTGCTGCAGCAAGCGGCGGAGCAATTCGTCGATTACCAAGGTGCGGGAATGTCGATCATGGAGATGTCCCACCGAAGCGCGTTGTACGAAGGCGTCAATAACGAAGCACAGTCGTTGCTAAGAGAATTGTTCGGCGTACCGGACAATTACCAGGTTTTATTCCTCCAAGGCGGTGCCAGCACGCAATTCGCGATGCTGCCCATGAATTTGCTTAAGCCGGGACGTCCTGCCGCTTACGTGAAGACGGGCGCATGGGCGGATAAGGCGATCAAGGAAGCGAAGCTGATCGGAGACACGGTGGTTGCGGCTTCGACGGAAGCAGACAGCTATATGAGAATGCCGGAAGTGGCGGAAATAATTGTTCCTTCGAACGCTTCCTATCTCCACTTGACTTCGAACGAAACGATCGGCGGCACGCAGTTCCATGAGTTCCCGGACACCGGCGATATTCCGCTCGTGGCCGACATGTCGAGCGATATTCTTAGCAGGCCTATCGACGTCAGCAAATTCGGCGTCATCTATGCCGGCGCTCAGAAGAACCTTGGTCCTTCCGGCGTAACGGTTGTCATTATTCGTGACGATCTGGTCCAGGAAAGCCCGAAGACGATTCCGGCCATGTTCCGTTACGATACGCATGCGAAGAGCAGCTCGCTTTATAATACGCCGCCATCCTTCTCGGTTTATATGGTTAGCCTGGTTCTGAAGTGGATTCAAGCCAAAGGCGGAGTCGCTCAGATGGAGCAATACAACCGCGACAAGACGAAGCTGATTTATGACGCGATCGACCTGAGCGGCGGTTTCTACAGAGGCTGCGCGCAGCCGCAGAGCCGTTCCCTCATGAACATCACGTTCCGACTCGGAAGCGAGGAGCTGGAGAAGCTGTTCGTGAAGCAATCCGAAGCGGAAGGTTTCGTAGGGCTCAAAGGACATCGCGACGTCGGCGGCTTGCGTGCATCGACTTATAATGCCGTGCCGCTGGAAAGCTGCGAGGCGCTCGCCCAGTTTATGGCCGACTTCCAGAAACGCAACGGGTGATTATGTAAATGCGTGTTCAAAAAGTCCGGTTTTCAGCACCGGACAACCTCTATTACATCAAAAGCGCCCTCTCCCTGGGATTCCGGAGGAGAGGGCGCTTCTGTAGCGAGTGAATGGAATTGCTTACGCGAGCGATGACGTTTCGCTTAAGGATGGGCCGTTCAATTTGTACCCGACGTTGCGCACGGTCGTAATATATTCCGGCGTTCTTGCGTTCTTCTCGATCTTGTCGCGCAGATGGCTGATATGAACGTCCACGATCCGCGTATCGCCGAGGAAATGATAGTCCCATACGCCATGAAGCAACTGTTGGCGGCTGAGCACCTTGCCTCTATGCTTGCAGAGGAAGAGCAGCAGTTCAAATTCCTTTGGCGTGAGCTCGATAAGCTTGCCGTCGAGCAGCACTTCGCGTTGATCCGCAAGCACGTTCAGCCTGCCGATCGTATAGATCGTCTCGTCCGATGTGCCAGGCAGCGTCTGCAAGCGGCGGAATAACGCGCCGATGCGGGATATGAGCTCCTGCGGGCTAAACGGTTTCGTCATATAATCGTCGGCGCCGTTGTCCAGACCCGCGATTTTGTCGGTGACGTCCTGCAGCGCCGTTAACATAATGATCGGTACGGCATTGTTTTGTTTGCGAAGTTCCCTGCAAACCTGAATGCCATCCATTTTGGGCAACATAAGATCGAGAACGATGAGATCGGGACGGAAAGGCTTGAGCAGATCGAATACCGCTTCGCCATCGCTGACGCATCGGACATCGTACCCGGCAAGCTTTAAATTGAACTCGATTAACATGGAGATAGATGGTTCGTCATCTACGACCAGTATTTTTTTTCGCATCAATTTGTCTCCTTTGCCTCCAATTATAGTACCATTATGAAGGGAGACATTTCGCTTAAGATTAACGGTACGTTAAGCGAATGTTAAATCATAACAAGATCATGGACAAAAGATAGGAGTTTTGCCTTTATGGCGTTTCACATTGTATTGGTTGAGCCGGAAATTCCGGCGAACACGGGCAACATCTCCAGAACGTGCGCGGCAACGGGAACGATTCTGCATTTGGTCAGGCCGCTCGGCTTCGATACGGACGACAAGACGCTGAAGCGTGCCGGGCTCGATTATTGGCATTCCGTGCAAATCATGTACCACGATTCGTTCCGGGAAGTACAAGAGCTGTACCCGGAAGGACGGTTTTTCTTCGCCAGCACGCGGGCGACGAAGCTGTACACGGATTTCCGGTTCGAGGATGGAGACTTCTTCGTATTCGGGAAGGAAACCAAAGGACTTCCGCAGCAATTGATCGATGACAATCTCGAAACTTGCATGCGCATGCCGATGAGAACGGATCATGTCAGATCCCTAAATTTGTCAAATTCAGCCGCAATTGTAATATATGAAGCGTTGCGTCAAAACAATTTCGATGGTTTGGTTTAATTATTCGAAAATTCCAACTTAATTTATGCGGGAGGAAATTGTCATTTATCGTCGAATGTGTAGAATTGCATAAGAAAAACTTCTTACAGAAGTCTTTCGAGGAAGAGTGACCGCATTTAAGGTTGTTTTTATCGCCCAATCGAATTTATGTTTCCGATATCCTTGGACAACGTATTAATTCTATCGAGGCAAACAAAGGTTTCTCATTACTGCAAATTCAGGCACAAAAGAGGTGAAACTTGATGAAACCAGCTGGAGTGGTAAGAAAGGTGGACCAACTTGGCCGCATCGTGCTTCCGAAATCATTGCGCAAACGTTACTTGATGAACGAGGGAGATCCTGTCGAAATTTTCGTCCAAGGCGATCACATCATTCTAGAACGTTACCGCCCTAAGTGCGTGTTCTGCGGATCGATGAACGAGGTTCATGAATTTAAGGAAAGATACGTTTGCGGTGAATGTATGGGAGAAATGGGCTTTCTTAAACGATAGCCGCAAGCGGTGAGGCGACCGGTCAAGGGGATCGGAAGCGAACAAACGACATGAAGCTTCTGCGCCAAGTCCAACTTGGTTCAGAAGCTTCATTCGTACTTCGTAAGTATGGAGGCTACTGTATTATAGCCCGCTTGTTTTGTCGTCGTTGTACGAGCTCGTCAAGATTGCGACTATAAACAACACAAACACCGTCATTACGATCCAAAAGTTCAATCCAAGCATTCCATCGACACCTCCAATTAGCTATAGATATTATAACCAACAGTTGCGAAAAAGAAAACTTTAAAAGTTGTGAACACATTGTTAACATAGAGGATATGAGTATTGTAGAAATCCATCGCATGATGCCGGAGAGGAGCAAGACCATGGAATACCGTTTTTCGACAAATGTAGCGAATTTAAAATCATCCGCCGTTCGCGACATCCTTAAGCTTACGCAAGGACAGGATATGATCTCGTTCGCAGGCGGATTGCCTGCTGAAGAGCTGTTCCCGGTTCAAGCCGTCAGAGAAGCAGCAGATCGCGTGTTCTCGGCGGGAACGGGCGCGCTTCAATACGGGCTCACGGAAGGGTTCCATCCTTTGCGCGAGCAGCTGTGCGGAAGAATGGCGGCCAAAGGAATGAAGGTCGCGCCCGAAGAAATGATTTTGACGACGGGCTCCCAGCAAGCGATCGACTTGTTGATCGGCGTGCTAACGGAGCCGGGCGATACGGTGCTGGTGGAGAAGCCGACTTACTTGGCAAGCCTGCAAGTATTCGCGTTGCATGGCCTTAAAGTGGTCGCGGCGGATTCCGACGAATTCGGCATGATTCCGGAAGCGGCGGAAGAGCTGATCAAGCAGCATGGGCCAAAGCTGATGTACGCCGTCCCTACGTTCGGCAACCCGACGGGCCGCGTATGGAGCGAAGAGCGCCGGAAGCGGATGCTCGAGCTTTGCAAGCAGAACGGCATGCTCGTCATCGAAGACGATCCTTACGGGGACATCAAATTCGAGCAAGGGGAACATTATTCGACGTTGTTCTCGCTGGCGGGGGGAGCGCAGGACAACCCTGTCATCTACACAAGCACGTTCTCCAAAACGGTGGCGCCTGCCCTGCGTACCGGCTGGGCGATCGGCGACAGTCGGGTCATCCGCATGATGGCCAAGGCGAAGCAAGCGGCGGATCTTCACTCCAGCACGATGGATCAGCAAATTCTGAGCCAACTGCTAAGCGGCTTCGATCTTGATGCTCATATCTCGGTCATATCCAAAGAGTACGGGGATCGCATGCGCGAAATGCACGGGCTGCTTATGCAGAAGGGGCTGCCCGATATGTCCTGGCTGAAACCGAAGGGCGGCATGTTCTTATGGGTCGAGCTGCCGGAAGGGCTGGACGCCGAAGCGCTGCTTCGGTGCGCGGTAGGGAAAGGCGTGGCGTTCGTGCCGGGCGTCTCCTTCTACGCGAATGAACCGAAGCGCAACACGGCGCGCCTGAACTTCACGCATAACAAGGGAGCCCGGACGATTCAAGGGGTGGAGAGGTTCGTCGAAGCGATCGGCGAATTCACGGTTCGAAGTTAGTCTCGGAGATCCAACGCGACAAGACGTCTCCGTACTGCGCTAGCGCGTTTTCGCCTTGGGGCTGCAACGCGTACTTGCCGCGTTCGATCCGGCGAAACCAGCCGTAATGGTTTTCACGCATCATCTGGCCGCTTCGGCTAAAGCCGGTTTTCGCTGCTACGTCCTTCGGCGCGGAAGGGCCACTTGCTTGAAGCACGTAGGCGCAGCGGAGCGCCTTCTCCCGATAGGCGGTGACAAGCTTACGGCCGGCGGAGCCGCCGACGTTATAATCGCCGCTTCGCTCCTTGAATTCCGTAAGCAGCCGTTCTCGCTTCCGATGCCTGGCGCCTCGGATCGGCGGTTCGCCGGGCTCGCATAACATCTCGATGACGGGTGCCTTCGTTTTGTAGAAGGTTACGGTCATGAGACCAAGGCCGAGCATGCGGCATAGCTCCGTTAAGTCACCGAAACGCTGGTTATGGGCGCCGCTTTTTTTGCGGTTCCGCTCCACGGCCAGCACGACGTCCGCATTCAAGCGAAGACGTTCAATCCCTTGCAGCAGCAAGGCGAGATTGAACGTCTTTTTCATTTCGACAATGACCGTCTCGTTTCGCTCCGGGTGTACGGCGACCATGTCGCAATGCATGACCTCGCTTTTTACGGTAAACCCTCTAGCCTCGTAATAACGTTTGATGGGAGAGTAAAGCTCTTCTTCCTTTAATACTGCCAATATTACCCAACTCCTTCTGACGATGAACGGGCATTCCATGTCTCTCCATTATAACAGCGGCCAAGGACGGCTTGTCGATTTTTTGCGAGCCTCCGAATAAAATTAGTGGTCAATTTATGGGTGGAATAAGCATAGGTATTTAATACTTCACAAAAAGTTGGACCTCAAGGCCACAGGTTGGAATGAATCCCGAGCGGAGAAGGAATAGCGGAGATTGGAAGCGATGGGAGGAGACACGGCATGGACATTTTCAAACGAATATCCGAATACCAAGCGGAAGGCGAAAGGCTGGCATGGACAGGGAGCTTCAAAGAATACGTAGAGCGACTGAGGCAGGACCCCTCCCCGGCTATGACCGCGCATGCGCGGGTGTACGAGATGATCGAATCGTATGGGGTCGAGGATGTCGGCGGGCGCAAGTCGTACAAATTTTTCGAGCAGGAGATATTCGGCTTGGATCGCGCGGTCGAGAAGCTGGTAGAGGAATACTTCCACTCTGCTGCTCGCAGATTGGACGTTCGGAAACGGATTCTGCTGCTAATGGGACCGGTCAGCGGCGGCAAATCGACGATCGTTACGATGTTGAAGAAAGGACTCGAAAGATACTCGCGAACGCAGCGTGGCGCCGTCTATTCGATTAAAGGCTGTCCGATGCATGAAGATCCGCTCCATCTCATCCCTCACGAGCTGAGGCGGGAGATCGAGAAGGAGCTGGGGGTCCGGATCGAGGGCAATCTCTGCCCGTCCTGCCAGATGAGGCTCCAGACGGAATACGGCGGCCAGATCGAAAGCGTACTTGTGGAACGCGTGTTTATATCGGAAGACAATCGCGTCGGCATCGGTACGTTCAGCCCTTCGGATCCGAAGTCGCAGGATATCGCCGATCTGACGGGAAGCATCGACTTCTCCACGATTACGGAGTACGGATCGGAATCGGACCCGCGCGCGTATCGGTTCGACGGGGAGCTGAACAAGGCGAACCGCGGACTCATGGAGTTCCAGGAGATGCTCAAGTGCGACGAGAAGTTTCTTTGGAACTTGCTCTCGCTGACGCAGGAAGGCAACTTCAAAGCGGGGCGGTTCGCGCTCATCAGCGCGGATGAGCTTATTATCGCCCATACGAACGAATCGGAGTATAAGGCGTTCATCAGCAACAAGAAAAACGAAGCGCTGCAATCCAGGATGATCGTCATGCCAATTCCTTACAACCTGAAGGTATCGGAAGAAGAAAAAATTTACGACAAGCTGATCTCCCAGAGCGATATGAGGCATATTCATATCGCGCCGCATGCCCTGAAGTCGGCAGCGATCTTCTCGATTCTGACCAGGCTGAAGGAAACGAAGAAACAAGGCATGGATTTGGTCAAGAAGATGAGAATGTACGACGGCCAGGAGGTCGAAGGGTTCAAGGAAGCGGATCTGAAGGAAATGCAGAGCGAATATGTCGAAGAAGGCATGTCGGGCATTGATCCCCGTTATGTCATCAACCGGATATCGAGCGCTCTCATCAAGCAGGATATGCAGTGCATTAACGCGCTCGACGTGCTTCGCGCCTTGAAAGACGGACTCGACCAGCATCCGTCCATCACGAAGGAAGAGCGAGAACGGTACTTAAACTTTATTTCCATCGCGCGCAAGGAGTATGACGGCCTTGCCAAGAAGGAAATCCAGAAGGCATTCGTCTATTCCTTCGAGGAGTCTGCTCGGACGTTATTCGAGAATTACCTGGACAATATCGAGGCGTATTGCAACTGGGCGAAAATCAAGGATCCGCTGACCGGCGAGGAACTGGATCCGGATGAGCGCCTCATGCGCTCTATCGAGGAGCAGATCGGCGTTTCTGAAAACGCGAAGAAGGCGTTCCGCGAAGAAATTCTGATTCGGATATCGTCATACTCGCGCAAAGGGAAAAAGTTCGACTTCACGAGCCACGAGCGGCTTCGCGAAGCGGTGGAGAAAAAGCTGTTCACCGACCTAAAGGATATCGTCAAAATTACGACGTCGACGAAGACGCCGGACGAAAGCCAGCTGAAGCGGATCAACGAGGTGACGAAGCGGCTGATCGACGAGCATTTGTATTGCCCCGTATGCGCCAACGAGCTTCTAAGGTACGTTGGCAGCTTGCTTAACCGGTAACCAATCGGGCGGACGTTCGTCCTGCTTGTAAGTAATGCATACGAGAATTCGAGGCCTTTACCTTCGCGAGGGGGTAAGGGCTTCGATTTCTTCATGAAAGATTAACAATTGTTTCTCTGCCCCTCTTCGGGAAGATACGGCAATGCCGATATAATAGAATAGAGTCGCTATTTTACCAGAGGAGCCGTGTGCGCAATGATTAACGTGACCGCAGATCGTCGCAAGCAACTGGATTATACCGGAATTAAGGAGCAGGAGCTGCAATTGCTTAAGGATTGCCGCCCGATCTTTCAGAAAGTCGTAGATGAGGTCGTGGACCGTTTCTACGCGCAGATCGGCACGCAGCCGGAGTTAGTAAAGTTAATTGATAAAGTTAGCAACGTAGATAGATTAAAAGAAACGCAGCGAGGGTATTGGCTGTCGCTTACGGACGGGCTGATCGACCAGACATTTATCGAGAACCGGATCCGGATCGGGGCGGTGCACTCGCGAATTGGCCTCACGACGGACTGGTACCTCGGCACGTACATGACGTACCTCGATATCGCAACGGACGTGCTTAAGCAGGCGCTTCCGGACCGGTGGCAATCCGTCGTTTTTGCGCTGACCAAAATGTTTAATCTGGACGCGCAGTTTGTGCTTGAGGCATACAACCAGCACGAGCAGCGGCAAATCCAAGAGCTGGCCGATGCCAGGGCGTCCATGCTGTCCACGGTCACGACGGCCGTCCAGGAGCTGGCTTCCCTGATGGCGGAGCTGGACGAAGGCGCGAATCAAATCGCGGCGACGGCCATCTCGACATCGCAATCCCAGGATAAGGCGCATATGCTGCTCATAGAGCTTCGCGGCGAGCTTGACGGAATCGGCGAGATGGGCGACCTCATTCGCGGGCTGTCGGATCAGACGCATCTGCTCGGCTTGAACGCGGCGATCGAAGCGGCGCGGGCAGGCGAGCACGGTCGGGGGTTCGAGGTCGTCGCTAACGAAGTGCGCAAGCTGGCCGCTTCGTCCCGCAACGCGATGGAAGGCATACAGGAGAAGCTGAGCGATATCGATAAGAAGCTGAAAGAGGTTCGCTTAGAATCCGAGCAGACGTCGGATCAAGCGCGCAATCAGGCTGCCCGTTCGCAGGAGCTGGCTTCCTTCGTTCATATGGTGGATAAGGTCACGCAGGATTTGAAAAGCCTGAAGCCTTCAGACTAAAATAGTAAATCCAATACCGGACGCAGCTTAAAGGAAACAGAGGATCTCATTGGGGATGCCTCTGTTTTTGTTTTGTGTTAAGTAAGTTGACATCAATTTTTTAATTTTGTATGATTATCCTAACATTACACATCATTTCCTATGATAATGTTAAGTTTTATTACTCCAAATGAACGAAGTTGGCCTCGAAATGAGGCTGCGCAGCAGAAAACGCTTGCACCCACCATGAAGGAGGCGGTTGTCATGTCGACGGCCAAACAGTCGCAAACCCCTTTTTACGATTCCCATTCCTTTTACGACGAGATGTTTGACCGAGACTCCTCGATTCGTTCGCATTACGCGAACATCCATCGGCTGTTCGACCGCATCAAGCCGGCAGAGCTTGCGATGAGACAACAAGCCATCAACCAACGCATGCTGGAGGAAGGCATTACGTTCACGCTGTACAACGAATCGCAGCATGAGCCGCTCGAGCGGACGATCCCGTTCGATTATATTCCGCGAGTCATCCCGAAACACGAGTGGGAGCTGATCGACCGCGGCGTCAAGCAGCGGACGAAGGCGCTGAACGCATTCCTGCATGACGTATATCATGAGGGTCGCATTTTTAGGGACGGCATCGTGCCGAGAAGCATGATCGTGTCCAATACGTATTTCCGTCCGGAAATGGCTGGTCTACAAGTTCCCGGAGGCGTATATATTACAGCATCGGGTATCGATCTCATCCGCGACGAGAAGGGCCGTTATTTCGTGCTGGAAGACAACTTGCGCTCCCCTTCGGGTTTCTCGTATTTATTTAAAGGCCGAACGCTGATGAGTGAGTTGTTCCACGAGTTATACCTGTCCAGCTCCGTGCAAAACATCGATCGCAGCTTGAACTGCTTCTTAAGCTCGCTTCGATCGCTGTCTCCGAACGGCAACCGCAATCCTCTCATTGTGCTTCTTACGCCCGGCGTCTACAATTCGGCATACTACGAGCATACTTTCCTGGCCCAGCAACTGGGTATCCATCTGGTAGAAGGCAGAGATCTGGTTTACAAGGACCACAAAATTTATTTGCGCGATCTCAGGGGGCTACGCCAAGTCGACGTTATCTATCGCCGAATCGACGACCACTTCCTTGACCCGCTTGCCTTCCATCCTGATTCGCTGCTTGGCGTGCCGGGATTGATGAACGCCTATAGGGCGGGCAATGTCGCGATCGCCAATGCTCCGGGTACCGGAGTGGCGGACGATAAGGCAGTTTATGCGTATGTGCCGGATATGATTCGTTATTATTTGAATGAAGAACCGGTTCTCCATAACGTCACGACGTATGTGCTGTCAAGGAAGGAAGAGCTCGAATACGTGCTCGCGAATCTGGACCAGCTGGTCGTGAAGGAGACTTCCCTTTCCGGCGGCTACGGCATGCTGATCGGTCCGAAGGCGACTTCCAAAGAAATCGCTGCGTTCGCCGACGCGATCAGGAAGGAACCGTCGCGTTACATTGCGCAGACGACGATGAAGTTGTCCCAGGCACCGGTCATGGTGGACGGACAAATGACGCCTCGCCATATCGATCTCAGGGCGTTCGCGCTTATGGGAGAAGAGGAGACGCATGTCATCCCCGGGGGGCTGACCCGCGTGGCGATGAAGGAAGATTCGCTCGTCGTCAACTCGTCGCAAGGCGGCGGCGTGAAGGATACTTGGGTACTTAATCGATAAATAGGGAGGGTTAGCCATGCTGAATCGGAATGCTGAGGCTTTGTTCTGGATAGGGAGGTATATGGAGCGGGCTGAAAACCATGCAAGACTGGTTGATGTCCATTATCATCTGCAGATCGACAAAGAAGCCGCGTTCGGCGAGGAGACCGATGAAGCATCGGATGCCGAGGCATTCGCCAAGTGGGCGCGGATCGTTGACGCGCTCGGAAGCAGAGATGCTTATGAAGGCCAGTATGGCGCCTATACGGAAAAGGACGTGCTCTATTATACGACGCTGGATCGGGACAATCCCAACTCGCTCATTTCATGCGTAAGCTATGCGAGAGGCAACGTCCGCACGCTGCGGGAGAAGCTGCCCAGCGAATTATGGGATGTGGTGAACGGCTGTTACTTATGGCTTCGCGAGAAGCGGCCCGACGAGGTGCTGGGCGAATCGCCGCATCAATTTTATGCCCGCATCAAGGAGTGGACTTCCTTATTCCTCGGGGTTAGCATGTCCGTGATGCCGAGAGAGAACGAATGGCATTTCATCGAATGCGGGAGGTACTTGGAGCGCGCCGAGAATACGCTCCGCATCATCCGGTCGGCTGGGCAAACCGTCAATCAGGAGAAATGGGACGCGGCAGGCAGCTACCCTTACTTGCAAGCCGTTCTGCGTTCCGTCAGCGGATATCAGCCGTTCAGGCGGTATTACGCGGACGGCATTACGCTGCAAGCGATTATGGAGTTCGTCGTACTCAACAACGTATTTCCGCGTTCGCTGCAGTTCGCGCTGCATATGCTCGACGAGAGCCTGTGCCGGATCGATCTGCAGGACAAAAGCTTGCGTATCGAACATGAGCGGATGATTCGCCAAATCGGCAAAGTGAAGGCGGATATCGCGTGTCTGGAGCGGGAGGATCTGGCCATCGATTCCGAAGGCATGATCATCACGCATCTGCTTAAGGCGACGCAGCAGCTCGGCACCGTTTTCGCGAAAACTTTTTTTCGAATGGGGGAGGCAAGCGCATGAAGCTGCAAATCTCCCATGTGACGCATTACGAATACGAGACGCAGGTATCGGACAGTGTCAATGAAATTCGGCTGACGCCTAGCACGAACGATCGCCAATCCTGTTATCAGCAATCGATTACGATCGAACCGAATGCATCGTTGTTCAGCTACGAAGACTATTTCGGCAACCGGGTGCACGCGTTCTCCGTGAACGGTCCGCACAAGAAGCTGATCATCAAGACGAATATGACCGTCGTGACGAAGGAGGCGCCAAACGCGGCCGAGCGCGCTCGGGTCTTGGGCAATCACCCTATCGAGCTCGCTTGGCAATGGCTTCGAAGCGCCGAGGCGGCGAATCGGTTTGCGGAGTTTCTTGTTGATACGGAGTATACGGCCGTGACGCCGTCGGTCGTTTCCTTCGCCCAAAACATAGGGAAGTCTTCGGATGCCGGTTCCCATGCCGGCGCGGGTGAGTACCCCTTGTCCGTCATCGATTGGCTGAGCCTGCTATGCGCGAAGATCAAATCGGAATTCGTATACGATCCGGATGCAACGAACGTAAAGACGACCGCGTCGGAGATGTTCGAGCTGAAGCGCGGAGTCTGTCAGGATTTTGCCCATCTCATGATCGCAAGCTCACGTTCTGCCGGCATTCCGGCGCGATATGTGAGCGGCTATCATTTTGTCGGCGATCTGCAGGGCGGAAGCGCCGACTTCGAGCAGGCGTCGCATGCCTGGGTGGAGGCTTACGTGCCGAAGCTGGGCTGGTGCAGCTTCGATCCGACGAACGCCGATTCCGTCGGCGAACGATACGTGAAGCTTGGCCATGGCCGGGATTACAAGGATATCGTGCCGGTCAAAGGCGTCTATCGGGGCACGGGCGAGCAGAAGCTTCTGGTCACTGTGGACGTTCGCAATTTGGAGGAATGACGTGTCGAGTTCCGCGGCGGGCATTCGGGTCGTCGCTTAGGGCATGCATAATTCATCCGTCTCTGTAAATGTTAAGAGCATGACGACGGAGGTGGATAATACAATGATGCCTTTGAGAAACGTAACCTATACGCTCCTACTAACCGGCGTCTTGGCGCTGCAGAGCGGCTGCGGGGATGTCATGCCGGATCGAAACGATGAGAACGGCATGCGGACGGAAACGAATCGCCTAGGACAGCTCAGCATGAGATCGCCGAACGGCGGCGTGGCTAGGGTGAACCGCGATCAATTGACGAGAATAGCCGAGCAGGTGCCAGGCGTCGAGCAAGCCGTTCTCGCCATGAACGACAAGGATGTTGTTATCGGCATAAAAGTGGATAACGCGGGCAAGCGGCGCATCGTCGAGAAGCAGGTATATTCCCAGCTATTGTGGCAATATCCGGAATACGAATATTTTGTCACTTCGGACGAAGCGCTGTTCGATCGGGTCAGAACCGCTAACAAGAACCAGACCGTCGGGCAATACCATACGAAATCCGTGACGTCGGATAACGAAATCAAGACGCTTGCCGACGAGATTACCCGCGCAATGGTCAAGCCTTAATCGTGTCCGCAATCCGAAGAAAGAAGAAACCTTCAACTCCGTCACCGGTTTTGAAGGTTTCTTCGCATTCATGCGCGAATGATTCGTTAATTCGGTTTTACGCGCGGTTGCGGTCGCGGCTTCTCATCCCTGCTAAACCGAGCAGGCCAAGCAGACCGAGCCAGCCCCAGCTAAAACCTCCGCCGGTTGCCGTAGTAGCCGTTGCGCGGTAACCATTGCGGTTGTTGTTCGTTGTGTTGAGCGTATTGACGCGACCGTTATTCATTCTGCCATTATTCGTACCAATGCGGTTATTATCATTGTCGTTGTCAAACATGCGGTCGACGCCGTTCTCCATGCGGTCCGCGGTGCGGTTCAAACCCCTCTGGACGTTGTCCGCGGCGCGGTTGACTCCGTATTGCGTACGGTCTACGGCGCGATTCAAGTCGTCTTGCACGGTGCCGTTATTATTCATTCGCGGAGTCGTGACGTCGACGGTGCCGCGCGGTTCGATGCCTTCCCATCGGTTGGCGTTAGCGGCCGGAACGGCGAGCACAAGCATAAAGCACGCGATGATAATAGCCAATAAACCTGTTCTCTTCATGTACATGAACATCCCTTTCTGAGGTGGATTGTTGGTTCCGGTTTATGTTTGGCATAATTCGATTCCACTATGCGAAGCCTTGCTTGGATCTGCCATGGTAAGTTTTTGACCGCATGTTCACGCGATGTTCAAGGCTATAGCCCTTTTGAGTCATACGATTCCGCTTGCGCTAATGTTAAAATAATAGAAACCATGGTTGGAAAGCAGGTGCAGCTTTGTTCGTATTCTCAAAAAAAAGCGCTTTGACTGTTTTGGCCGTTCTTTCGTTCGTTTTAATGACGGCCTGTTCATCAACGCCGGAAACCTCCGTCGATCCAGCGAATGTCGATGTTTCCGTCACGACGAATCCGTCTCCGGCGCAGCCTAATTCAAAGGTTCGTTTGTCCGGGCAATTCACGGGCATCGAGCTGAACAAGTCGGCTACCGTTTCTTTCGAGATCCGAAAAGGCGACAAATCCGAATTCATCGATGCCGTGTATGAAGGCGACAACATTTTCGAGGCTGACTATACGTTTACGCAATCAGGCATTAACGAAGTGTTCGTCCATCTGTACACGGGCGATCTTCACGTGACGAAGAAAAAGCCGGTCGAAATTCAATAATTGTGAAGAGCATCCAGCTCATGCGTGCAGGCGTTGGTCGACGAGGCATCGGATTGAACCCTGGATCGAGTAAGCAAATCCTTCGCCGAATGGTTCGGCATGCCTTAGACGATAGGCCGGAAACAAAATACCCCTGGAAGAATGGCTCGTTAGCCGGTTCTTTCCAGGGGTATTCTCGTGTCTCTCCTCAGTGGGGATGGCCGCCTTCCGCTTCTTGGGCAGTACCGCCTTGTGCTTGCGCGGCCTGCAAAAGGGCCAATCGTTCCACTGCATCGGCGCCGATCACCACCCTCTTGGCTGGCATGACTTGATCGCCGTCTGCCTTCAAACGCGACTGCACGACGTATAAACCGTCTTCCTGCATCGTTATCGCGGCGCTGTATACGCCGGGAGACGTTTCCGACGCGGCCACGGAGAATGCGTCCTGCGGAGCTCCCTCCGGCCAAACGACGAACTCGGCCGATTCCGCGCCTTCCACTGGCGTACCTCCGTGAAGGATCTCCACGGAATATAAGGATTCTTTCCCGCGTTCCACCTGCGGCGGCAGGTTCAGTCTTACGGCGATATGCGGCGGAAGCCCTGTCTCGTCTACCTCCGGGACATTCGCCGTGCAGCCGCTAACGAGAAGCGAGATCGACGCGTAGACGGTAATTGCGGCCGTTTGAATCCAACTTTGTTTCATCATCGTGTGCTCCTTCCTTTAAACCGAGAACCATCGCCGAAGCGGCTTGATTCTGCGGATGATCAACAGGTCGATCGCAAGGACGACCAGAATAGATAAACCGACAAGCGGCATAAGCGCGCCGCAGATCAGCAAAATGGCCACTACGCCGATCGTCGCTTTGTTGTTTTTCGGATTGGCGGGTGCGCCAAGCTTGCCTTCCGGCTTGCGTTTGCGCCACATGACGTAGGAGCTGAACGCGATCAGAATGAGGCCTAAGCAAGCAATCAGCCCGAGCAGCTGGTTGGCAAGCCCGAATAATTTGCCTTCGTGGAAGGCGATGCCCCAACTAATCAGCTTGGCTGTCATACCGTAATCCGCGAAACGAACATCCGTCAGGACGGCGCCGCTGTATTGATCCAAGTGGAGCGTGGCGTTGCGGCCCGGTTTGTCATGTGCGGTGGAAACGGTGAATACGCCGGTTTCCCCTCTCGGCATCGTAATCGTATAGGGTTTCTTTACGCCTTGGCCATCCGCAATGACCTCCACGTCGTTCACGCTAAGCGTGATGTACCCGCCCGAGGCGGATACCGGCACCGGCAAGCTCTCTGCCGCCCAAGGCAAATCCTCCGCGATATCCTTGGCCACGGTGACGGATTCGGGTCCGGGCATAAAGCTATACGCGTATGGCGGCGTATTCGTATTCGTCACGTTCGCGAACTTTTCGATCTGGCCTCCGAGAATGCCGGACCACGGTAGTCCGCCTAAGATCACGAGCAGCAGGAGAAGCGATATCCAGAACGCCGGCACAGCGTGTAGATCGCGCCAGAAAGTTCGGCTGCCGGGTTTGCTCAGCCTCGGCAGCACGGTTCCCCATAGGGCCGTTCGGCCTCGCGGCCACCATAGGTAAAGTCCCGTCAATAGCAAGATGATCGCCCAGCAGGCGGCAAGCTCGACCACACGGTTGGCGAACGTGCCTCCGACGACAAGCTCGCTATGCATTTTTTTGAAGAAAGCCGCGAACGTCTTGTCGCTGTCCAGCATGCCGAGCACATGGCCCGTATAGGGATCCGCATACATCGTCGTTGCGGCTCCGTTCCGTACGGCGGACAGTTTATAACTGGCCTTTGGATCGTCCGCTAGCGTAATGGAGGACACGGTGGTACCCGGATAAGCGTTTATCGTTTTCGCGATGATCGCATCAGGCGGCATCGGCGTCTCCCCGACCTCGCGTACCGTCAACATATCCTTGTACAGAACCCCTTCGATTTGCGGCTTGAACAAATAAACGCCTCCGCTGAACGCCAGTATGATCAGGAACGGCGTGAAAATAAGTCCGGCATAAAAATGCCACCGCCAAACCGATTGGTACACCGCTTGACGCAGCTTTCCGCTAGGCTGGTTCTTCCGATCGATCTCCGTTGTTGGTTTTAATTGCTCGAGTGGCATTGCGCACATAGTATGACCCCGTTTCTTTCATGATCCGATACGGACTTATTATAGCGGCATCGTTAGGCGGCGGGATGACTCGAAAGGGCTAGCGCTGCAGATAATCGATCGGAACGGTTGGTCTGTCTCACAAATTGGACATAAAAAAGACCCGCGGATAGCGGGTCCCGTTCCAGCAATAGCTTGATCGTTACAGAAACTTCCTGCTCGTTTTTTTGCCGTCGCAGCTGAACACGATTTTTTTGTCCTCGACGATGGTTTCCAAATGGACGTTTTTTCCCCATACCTGCACGACGTAGGGCAGCGTCCGCTCCACGTATTTCAAGTCGAGCTCGGTTCCCTCGTACTGGTGGATGAGGTATAGCTCGCCTACGCGGTTGAAGTCGCCGTCCTTTACCATCAGCGTCGGGAAACCGCCGTTCACTTTGGAATAGACGAGCTGGTCACGGATGTTCTCCCACGATTTGTCCGTGATTTTCCATTCCGGCCCCTTCTTCTCGAAAATATACAGGTCGAGGTCGTCGACGAGCTCCTTGGTCAAATAGTTGCGGAGGAAGGAGATGTCGGAATCGAACTCGCGCACCTCGAACATTTTCTCCCTTCCTTTGCCCGGCACCCGGCCGAACCGTATTTGCTCTTCTTTCGTAGGATTGTCCCAGCGCTTCTCGATGTCCTCGAAAATTTTCAGCCCGAGATAATAGGGGTTGAGGCTATGCCTCGACGGGACGACGACGGACGAATTAAGTTTGGCGAATTCGATCGTTTCGTCGCTCGTTAGATCAAGCTCGCGGATGATGCGCTGATGCCAATACGAAGCCCAGCCTTCGTTCATGATTTTAGTCTCGAGCTGCGGCCAGAAATAAAGCATTTCGTCGCGCAGCATGGACAGGATGTCGCGCTGCCAATCCTCGAGGATGGTCGAATATTCTTCGATGAACCAGACGATATCCTTCTCCGGCCTAGGCGGGAACCGCTTCGCGTCCGCGGCCTTCGCTTCGGCCTGCGCGGCGGCGGCCGCCACCGTCTCCTCGTCGAGATCCCACAGATCGTCGTACGAGGAGCCGAGCGGAGGTGACTGTTTGGCGGAACGGTCCATTTCCTTATTGCTCATCTCGATGTACCGCTTCTTATCCAGCTGGTAAGGCTTGATGAGCGTCGGGTCGACATGCTCCTGGATCGCCAGGATGGCATCGATGAACTTCTCGACCGCTTCGGAGCCATATTGCATCTCGTATTGGTGAATCCGGTCCGCCGTCGCGGACATGCTCTCGACCATATTGCGGTTGGAGACGCCGAATCTCGCGTTGTTCTTGAAGAAATCGCAGTGGGCAAGCACGTGCGCGACGATTAGCTTGTTCTGGATCAGCGAGTTGCCCTCCAGCAGGAACGCGTAACACGGATTGGAGTTAATAACAAGCTCGTATATTTTGCTCAGGCCAAAATCGTATTGCATCTTCATTTTGTTAAACGTTTTGCCGAAGCTCCAATGGCTGAAGCGGGTCGGCATGCCGTACGCCCCGAACGTATAGATGATGTCTGCCGGGCAAATCTCGTACCTCATCTGGTAGAAGTCGAGCCCGAAGCCTTGCGCGATTTCCGTTATTTCATCGATCGCCCGCTCCAGCGCCCGAATCTCATCCTGTTTCATCGATCATCCCTCCGAATTCCTAAATACGGTTCATACCATATGTATGTGGACGGGGGAGAAGATATGAGGATGAAAGGACGGTCGCGTCGATCCGATTTGTACACCACATAAGAATTAATAAGTTTCCGAGCTTGTCGGAAGCTTATTAATTCTTATTGGCGATAAAACCTACCTTTAAGCGCGGTCGCCCATCTTCGAAAAGCCTCGACAGAGGTTTTCTCATTGCCGAATAAACGCCCGTTTCCTCTGTCCGCCGAAAGCCGAGAAACCGGCAACCAGCAGCAAGAGGATGCCCGTGAAACGAAATCCTTCGACGATGCCGAAGGTTAGCCAGCCAAGCACGGATGAGCCGGCGACGACGCCAAGCGAGAAGAAGGCGTAGAAGTAGCCGTATGCTTTGCCGCGCAGCTCAGCCGGCGTCGCTTTGATGAGCAATGTATTGATGGATGGGAATAGGAAGGCGAAACCAACTCCGTACAGTCCCAGCACGCTATATAGAGCAAGCGTGGATGCGGCTTGGCTGATTACGAGCTGGCTGATTCCCATCAATCCGACTCCGATGGCCATCGTAACCGAAGGCGCTGCCCGATCGAATAGACGGTTAGTAGGAAGAACAAAAAGAAGGACGGCAACGATCCCGAAGGTGCTCATCAAGGTGCCGCTTAATCTGGAATCGTAACCGAGCGACTGGACGTACAAGGGCAGCAAATACGCGATGGCGCCCTGCGAGAACATAAGGAAGAAAGCTCCTGCGTATGCCTTTGCGACACCCGCGTTTATCTTCAATCCCGAACGGCCGTCGGCTGCATCGCCATTCGATTTTTTCTCAAGCTTTTGTTTGCCTAGAAAAACGGCGGACAAAAGCGCAAGCAATAATCCAAGCGCCGAGACGCACGTGAAAACGAAAGGCACGGATGTTTTGCTGGCCGTGATTCCGCTGAACGCGGGTCCGATAATGGCCGCGAGTCCGACGAACGTGCCGGTGAAGGCGACCTTACGCCCTTGCTGATCTCCCGCCGTCGTATTCGCGGAGTACGTGAATGCGGCCGGGACGATGAGCCCCGCGACGAAACCGTGCAGGATTCGGACGGCGATAAGCAAGCCGGGCCGATCGACGAAGTGGTACAGAAGCAAAGCTCCGCTCGACAAGAGCAAGCCGGCCATCAGCATTTTGAAAGGACCGACCTTGTCTGTCAAGATGCCCGACATGATGTTGCCAAGCGTATTGGACAACGAATACAGCCCGATGACGAAGCCGACAACAAAAGAGCTGGCGCCGACGGAAGCCGCGAACGTGCTCATGACGGGAAGCTGCGCGAATAAATCGAAAAATGAAAAAAACACGATGCTGTATACGAGCAGCGCGACATTAAAAGTCGTGACGGCATATTTGGCTTGCGCTTTCTTAAGCTGCCAGTCCAGTATGAAGTTGCCAAACGGGACGAACGCAGCGGCGAGCGCAGCCGCGGGCCAGAGGATATTCCACTTCACCCGAAGCGCGGAATAAAGAATGGCTGCCATATAAAGAATGAAAACCCCGCCGTGAATGCTTCCCATCACCGTGACGGCTTGGTCCATTCCCCATACGTATTTCAAAGGCATGGCGACAGCCAGCAACAGCAGCAGCGATAACCCGTCAAGCAGGCCCGCGAGGCGTAATATAGCGATTGGATGAATCCTCACCTGATGATCTCCTCCGTTTTATGAACAACACGTTAACCTATTCTACCATTTAAGAACGCCCGCATGTTGGCTAAGCGCGGATTGACACCAAACGTTAAAGATTGATAAGATATTAAAAAATTAGTATCAGATACTAAACTCAGGTGCTAATCCTGAATACTGGATATACAAAGTCAACGGAGGTGCGGGATGTACAATTGGATGGCTGGCAAAAACGTGGTCGTGATGGGCGTCGCGAACGAAAGAAGCATTGGATGGGGAATCGCCAAATCGCTGCATCGGGCTGGTGCCAATCTTATTTTTACTTATCGGAAGGAACGTTCCTTCCTCAAGCTTTCCAAGCTGTTGGAGGACGCAGGCATTCAGCCGCTTTTGACGGTTTCCTGCGACGTTTCCGACGATGCGAGCATCGCCACCGCGTTTCATCAGATTGGCGAGCGGGCGGGAATCATTCACGGGGTGGCGCATTCCATCGCGTTCGCGGATAAGGATGAGCTCAAAGGCGAATACGTGGACACCTCGAGGGAAGGGTTCCTGCTCGCCCAGAACGCAAGCGCGTATTCCTTCGTTGCCGTAGCACGAGAAGCCAAAAAGTGGATGAGCGAAGGCGGCGGAATCGTTACGCAAACCTATATCGGAGCAGAGCGCGTCGTCCGAAATTACAACGTCATGGGAGTAGCCAAAGCTTCATTGGAGGCAAGCGTCAGATATTTGGCGGAAGACCTCGGCAAATACGGCATCCGGGTCAATGCGGTATCCGCCGGCCCCATACGGACATTGGCCGCCAAAGGGGTGTCCGGCTTCAACGATATTATGGCGACGATTGAAGAGAAGGCTCCGCTGAGGCGGAACGTCGACCAAGACGAGGTAGGGGACGCCACGCTGTTTTTGCTCAGCGATCTGTCTCGGGGAGTGACGGGCGAAGTGCTTCACGTGGATTCCGGATATCATATTCTTGGCCTATGAGCCGGCCGAACCGTCCTTCGACAGGGCGGTTTTCTGTTTTATGAAAATCGAATAAAAATAGGTTGTGAGCCCTACGCGAAGAAGGGTTACATCGATTTGTGTCGAATTAATCGTTTAAGCAAACGAATGGAGAGGTTAGAAGCTTACTAATTCCTAGAAGGGATTGACGGACTTGAGCCATGACTTGTGGGCGCATGTCGTGCATAGCTTTCTATTTGTTGTCATGGCGTGTATGGCTTATTTGCTCGTTTCGCCGAAACATAAGTTCCATCCGAAGAAGCAACTGATTACTTACATTTGCGTAAGCAGTCTGATCGTCGTGGCTTATTTGGCCGTCGAGCGTCCCGATCCTGCCGTCTTCGCTTTATATATGACGCCGATCTGCCTGGCGCTTGCGATCCTTTATTATCGTTGGACAGCTAGCAGTGTGTGCATCGTCATCATGACCGGGGCAAGTATTTTTCTGCTCGGGAACGCGTGGGAGCCCGTCGTTGCCAGTACAACCGTACTTGTAGGCTTGGGCATTGTCGCCGTGACCAAATTGCCGATCAACTCGTTGTTCCGCATGTCGTCGTTTACGCTCATCGGAACGTCGCTTTATTTGGGCACTTATCTGGGAGTCGATTGGAGAATCAGCGATACCCTCTCGGCGAGTCCGGAGGAGCTGCTATTATTCATTCCGGCGGCGCTCGTCTCCGCATGGATGGTCGCCTTCCTATCCTTTTTCGTGAAAAATCAGATCCATTTGCAGAAAGAGCTTAATCTTTCCGAGAAATACCAGACGATCGGCCAGCTGGCTGCTTCGATCTCGCATGAGATCCGCAACCCGCTTACGACGACGCGAGGGTTCTTGCAGCTCATGAATTACGATAAGCTGACCAAAGAAAATTTCGAGCGATACCGTAAGTTCGCCTTCGAAGGATTGGATCATGCGAACAGCATCATCACGGATTACTTGAATTTCTCCAAGCCGAACAACGAAATTCCGAAGCAGTTGAACGTCGCGGCCGAGATCGAAGGCGTCGTCAAATGGCTTCAGCCCTATGCCGTGCAGTCGAACGTCTCGATCGTGACGCATCATATGTCCGAAGATCCTCTCTACATAAGCGCGGAGCCGAAGCAATTTCAGCAATGCATGTTAAATATTATGAAGAACGCGATCGAGTCGATGACCGAGAGCGGCGGATTGCTTACCGTGCATAGCCGATCGGTTGGCGAGCACGCGCAAATTTTGATTCGCGATACGGGCGTCGGGATGGACCAAGATCAGCTGAAGCAAATCGGGATGCCGTATTTCTCCACCAAGGAGAGTGGAACGGGGCTTGGACTTATGGTCGTCATGAGTCTGGTCAAGGCGATGAACGGCAAAATCATGTTTCGCAGCAAGCCGAATCAAGGCACGATCTGCGAAATTCACTTAAACCGATACCGGTCGACTATATAAAAATAATCAAGAACCATTGACTCCGGTCAATGGTTCTTGTCGTATTGCTTCAATCCGTACATGGATTGGTCCGCCTCGTTAATGAGCTCCCGCAGACTTGAGTCGCTGCCGCTTCTGGAGCTCATTCCCACACTGGCGTATACGGACACGAAATCGCCTTTCAGCCGGTAGGGCTGCTTCAACGCGAGCTTGATTTTGTCCGCGACGATCTGCAGGTCGTGCTTGCCGGCAAGATGCTGAAGGCAGACGATAAACTCGTCGCCTCCGTAACGGATAATAACATCGGACTTTCGAACGCTGTTCCTAAGCCGGCCAGCCACTTCTTGCAGCAGCGCGTCTCCGGTATCATGGCCGTAACGGTCGTTGATCGCTTTAAAGTCGTCTATGTCGATGAACAACACGCTATACCGTTTGTCCGAACCGCAGCCGCACAGATGAGCAAGATATCGCCGATTAAATAAGCCGGTGAGGCTGTCGGTTACGCATGCGTTCTCCAGCCCGATCATATACCCGGCTTGCGACGACATGGCAAGCAGAAGTTCGACTTGTCCTGCCGACAAGGCAATCGGAGCCGAGTGAAGCAAAACAATGGAGCCGATCGGAGCCGTGTGGTCCGCATTCATGATCGGAAAGCTGGCTAACGAGCCATGCGGGAATTTCTGAGCCGACCTACAGCCGTTGAACCGTATATCTTCCGCAAGATGAAGTACCGAGATGTAGGTTGGAGGCGCGAAAGGAGAGTAACGATCGGAATCAGGCATGGGATCATAGAGGATGGGAAGGGTATCGCCGGCATCGATTCCGTTCTCGTTCCGGTTATAGGATTGGATAACGCGCAGCAACATGCCTTCTTGAATGGCGAAGCAGACGGTATCGATATCGAGCAGATGCTTCAACGAATGCAAGGATAGCCGGGCGGCGTCCTCAAATGAACGAATCTGACGGCTCATGTTCTCATCTCCTGCTGAATAATAAGCGGAATAGGACTTTTTTACCAAATAGACAGGTTCTAGTTCCATAGTAGACGATTCCATGCCGGGACTCAACCGTTTTTAGGACATAGTAGAAATTTATCCCTTTTCATATTAAATCGTATCCCTCGACCTTTAAAATAATAAATATATTAATTCTAATGCATAAAAATTAAGTATTGAATTAATCCAATGTTTATAGTTTAATAAACCTATCGATAATAATGATAGCGAGGTGCATGGTAATGGGGCAGCAAGCGAAGATGATCGTGGATAAGGATTTTGTGGTCGGCAAGGTGGACGAACGCATTTATGGATCTTTTATCGAACATTTGGGAAGAGCCGTATATGGGGGGATTTACGAGAAGGAGCATCCGGAAGCGGATGAGCAGGGCTTTCGCTCCGACGTGCTGGAGCTCGTCAGAGGCCTTCAGGTGCCGATCGTTCGTTATCCGGGCGGAAACTTCGTTTCGGGCTACAACTGGGAAGACGGCGTAGGCCCGCTGTCGGAGCGGCCAAAGCGGCTGGAGCTTGCCTGGCGCACGATCGAGCCGAATTGGTTCGGCTTCAATGAATTTATGGACTGGTGCGGCAAAGCCGGCACGGAAGCGATGATGGCCGTCAATCTGGGAACGCGCGGCATTGACGACGCGCGCAACCTCATCGAGTATTCGAATCATCCTTCGGGCACCTATTGGAGCGACCTGAGACGTTCCCATGGCTACAACGATCCGCATCGCGTGAAGACATGGTGCTTGGGCAACGAGATGGACGGCCCTTGGCAGATCGGGAGCAAGACGGCGGTGGAATATGGAAGGCTTGCGAACGAAGCCGGCAAAACGATGCGGCTGGTCGACCCGTCCATCGAGCTCGTCGCATGCGGCAGCTCGAGCCGCTCGATGGCCACGTTCCCGGAATGGGAAGCGACGGTGCTCGATTTGACCTACGATACCGTGGATTATATTTCGATCCATCAATATTACGGCAATCCGAAAAGCGACACGCCGAATTTCCTCGCGCAATCGGTTGGCATGGACGCGTTCATCCATACGGTCATTTCGACGGCCGACTATGTGCAAGCGAAGAAACGGAGCAAGAAGAAAATCAATCTGTCGTTCGACGAGTGGAACGTATGGTTCCACTCCCATGACCACGACAGCAAGCTGGAGCCATGGTCGATCGCTCCGCCGCAGCTTGAGGATGTCTATACGCATGAAGACGCCCTGGTCGTCGGCTGCATGCTCATCAGTTTGCTGAAGCGGGCGGATCGCGTGAAGATGGCGTGTATGGCGCAGCTGGTGAACGTTATTGCTCCGATCATGACGCGGAACGGCGGAGGTGCATGGAAACAAACGATCTATTATCCATACATGCACGCGAGCTTATTCGGCCGAGGTCAAGCGCTTGTTCCGCTCCTTCAGTCGCCGAAGTACGACAGCTCCGAATATACGGATGTGCCTTACGTGGAATCGGTAGCCGTTCATAACGTAGAGATTGGCGAGGTGACCGTGTTCGCCGTCAACCGCTCGCTCGATGAAGCGATTTCCTTCGAGATTGACCTGAGGAGCTTCGGTCCGGTGACGATTCTGGAGCACATCGTGCTCGAGCATGACGATCTGAAGGCGAGGAATACGGAATGGCAGCCGGATAACGTGAAGCCGCATGCGAGCGGCAGGTCTGCGATGACGGGGAGCGGGAGCATTGAAGCCGTTCTGAGCAAGGCATCTTGGAATGTGATTCGCGTGAAGCTTCAGCCATAACCAATGAATCGAAAAACGAGGGGACGGATTGCGGCTTTGGCTGCTTATCCGTGCCCTCTTGTTGTATGATAGAAACATGTGGAAGGATGGGATGGAATGATACAGGCGAATACGGATGCGAGGTGGCTGCCGCTTTACGAGGCGCTGGCCTCGGAGGTTCGGCTTGCGATACTGGAGCTGCTCGCGGGCGGCGCATTAAACGTGAAGGATATCGCGGCGGCTCTGGGACTGAGCAGCGCCATCGTGACGATGCATATCCGCAAGCTGGAGGCGGCGGGATTGCTGCATACGCGGATGGTTCGCAAGGATGGAGGCACCCACAAAATGTGCGAGCTTGCCGAACAATCGATCAAAATCGAGCTGCCACATAAGCGCGATCAGGCGATGCAGTCGCATGAAACGATAATCCCGATCGGGCATTACACCGAATTCGACGTTCATCCGACATGCGGGATCGCGACGCGGGAGTCCATTATCGGACAGTTCGACGATCCGAGGTACTTCTTGGAGCCGGATCGGATGAACGCTGGCGTGTTATGGTTCGGTTACGGGTTCGTCGAATACAAAGTGCCGAATTATTTGTTGTCGTCCCAGCAGCCGAATGCGCTGGAGATCATGCTCGAGATCGGCTCCGAGGCGCCCGGCGTCAATGAGAATTGGCCGTCGGACATCAGCTTCCAGTTGAATGGAAGCGAGATCGGCACATGGACGAGTCCGGGCGATTACGGCGAGAAGAGGGGCAAGTTTTCGCCGAGCTGGTGGCCGGATTGGGTTAACCAATACGGTCTGCTGAAGCTCATCCGCGTTCAGGAGGATGGCACGTATATCGACGGACAGCGGATGTCGGATGTCGGACTTCGGGACATCGCGCTCGATCGCAACTTATGGATGCTCCGGATCGGCGTAAAAAAAGAAGCGAAACATGCGGGAGGCATTACGCTATACGGCAGCGGCTTCGGCAACTACAATCAGGATATCGTCTTCAAAGTGTATTACGAGGTCTAGGCGGATTATACGGTAAGCTGGTGCCAGACAGCTCCAGTGGGAAGTAGCCGGCTAACGAGGTTTGTCGCCTGTAATTCCCTGTGGTTCTGCCTAGTGGATTCTGTTATTCTTCTAAAGGAGTTAAGAATCCATCATAGAGAGGAACATCATTGTGAAAAAGGGATTTATGCAAGGTACGGTCGCATTGCTGGCAGGTATGCTGCTTGTGGCTCCATTGCAACCGTCGATCGCGAAGGCGGCTGAAGGCACGACATTCGATATGTACTTTCCTACCGATATTGAGGATCATTGGGCATACTCGGAGATTGACAACTTTGTCGTCGCCGATTTGCTGAAGGGATATAAGGATGCTAGCGGCAATGTATTGGTGAAACCGGAGAAAAGCATTACTCGCGCCGAATTTGTTGCGATTCTCGTACGCGCGCTTGGTCTGAAGAGCGAGGAGGCGGGACAAACTTTCACGGACGTTCCCGCCGGCGAATGGTTTACGGAGCCGGTCCGGATCGCTAGCTCGCTTGGCGTCGTGAATGGCGTAACCGAAACGGAGTTCAGCCCGAATCAGCCGATCGAGCGCGGAGAAATCGCGACGATGATCGTCCGCGCGTTCAAAGATACGGTTGTCTTTAACGAGGAAGCGGGGGACGTCCAGTTCGACGACGTTCCGGCGTCGGATTACTTTGCGACGGAGTCGATCGCGCAAGCGAACGAAGCGGGCATCGTCAACGGCGTGGAAGAGCGGCTATTCAAGCCGTTCGCGAACGCGAAACGCGCTCAAGCCGTCGTCATGCTCCAGCGCGCGCTAGATTTGCAGGAAAGCAATTTGCCTGACGAAGAAATGCTGAAATCCGTTATTCTAGATGCAGACAAAGCGGAGCTCGAGTCCATTAACAAAGGCGAAATTCAAGGGCTCGGCGATTTGCTTTCGAAACAATACACCGCATTCCAGCTTGTGTCGCTCGAACAATATATTGAAGGTATGCAGGATCTCGTTAAGGACGGCATTGCGATCAGCGTTGGAGAGACAGGAGCCAGGAACCTGGAAGTGACGGCTGTTTCCGACCGCTTCGCGGTTATTAAATCGACCGGCGGCACATGGCAATTCACGTACGCTTATGACGGAGAACAGCAAACGGAGACAGTGTCCAGCGACGGTCATTACTACATGAAGAAAACAGACGACGGCACTTGGAAAATTTACGCGATCTACGAAGAATAAAATACACGTGTGATAACGAAGAAGGAGAAGATGCGAATAGGCATGCTCTCCTTCTTTGGTTGATTCTCGGAATGAAATGCGCCATGCCGCCAAAGAAGGCGACAGACAGTCGTTTCACCTTGTCAAAACAAACTCCAATCCAGCTCCTTCGACATCGTCTCGAGCAGATGAACGCCCGCGATGCTGTTGCCTTTCGGATTCAAGGCAGGGCCGACGAGACCGATGCCGTAACGGCCCGGCACCATCGTCAGGATGCCTCCGGCCACTCCGCTTTTCGCGGGAAGACCAACCTCGATCGCGAACTCCCCCGACGCGTTGTACATGCCGCAGGTCACCATGAACGTCTTGGCGATCTGGACATATCGCCTCGGGACAAGCTCCGTTCCCGAAATCGGATCCGTCCCGTCGAAAGCGAGCACAAGCGCCATCCGCGCAAGATCGGAGCAGGTCGCGTTAATGGAACAATGGCGGAAATAGACGTCGAGGACATCGTCCACCTTTCCCTTCAGAACACCGTTATCCTTCAGGAAGTAGGCCATAGAGCGATTCAGATCGGCGAATTCCGCTTCCGATTCGTATACGGCGAGATCGTAATTAAGCGAATCGTTGCGGGATAATTTGCGGAAAAACGCGAGCGTCCGATCGGATTTCTCTTCAGCGGTGTCTCCTGCAATAAGCGACGAGATCGCGATGGCTCCGGCATTGATAAGCGGATTAAAAGGAATGCCGGGCTGCACAAGCTCAAGCTTCAGCATGGAGTTGAAGTTGTCTCCGGTCGGCTCCATCCCGACTTTATCGAAGACGACGTCTTCACCGTTATCTATGAGGGCAAGCAGCAGCGTGAACACCTTCGAGATGCTCTGCATCGTAAAAGAAAGTCCGCAATCGCCCGCGGTAGCCGTATTCCCGTGCGCATCGACGATATGGATGCCAAGCGCGCCGCCCGGCGCTTTGGACAACTCGGGAATATAGGATGCGACTTTACCGCCTTTGCACTGCAGCTTGCTGGCAGCCACCCATTCGGGCAGTCGCCCGCGCAGTATGTTTAGTTCGTTGGATGGGTTCGTATCGTTGCTAATCCTCATGTTGGCGCGGCCTCCTCAGGACTTGAACTAGGGTTGACGTTTGGACTCGAATGCGAGCTGAGCCATGACTGGATAATGATCAGACGGATAGACTCCATCGTTTGAACCTCTATACACGGTTGTTTCTACAACGGAAACATCGCCGCTTGCGAAAATATAGTCGATCGGCTCGCCCTCGAGGCCGCCCTGGAAATCATGGAACGTACGCCCGACGGGTCCTTCGTACGACTCGTAAACATCCGTTAACTCAGCCTTTAATGTTCGAATGGCGGGATCGTCCGGATAACAGTTGAGATCTCCCGTTACGATAAAGGGATACTCTTCCCGCTCGCTAATTGATGCGATCTTCCGCAGGATCAGCTTCGCGCTTTCCTCGCGGGCTTGCTGGCCGACATGGTCGAAATGCGTGTTGAACAAATAGAACTGCTCTTCCGGCGCATCCGCCCATTCGAAACGCGCCCATGAGCAAAATCTCGGGTAGTCCGCATCCCAAGCGCGGCCGGAAGGCGAATCAGGCGTTTCCGAAAGCCAAAATTGCCCATGCTCGACGAGCTTTAGCTGTCCATGGTCGTAATAGATCGCGCAGCATTCGTCAAGGCCTTCGTCTCCACTCTCATAACCCGCGCGTCCTTCGCCAATGCGGCTGTAAGCCGGAAGGAGGGCATCCAGCTCATTCAGCATCGCGTAGCGTCCTTCCTGCGTTCCGACGAGCAGCGGACGCATCTCCCGGATCACCGCGGCAGCTTGCTCCTTGCGATACGGCCAAGCATTTTCGCCGTCGGAAGGTACGTTAACCCTCAAATTAAATGTCATCACGTTTAGTTTCATGCTTGTACCTCTTTCATTTGAAAATATAACGATAATCCGATTATAACGGAATTCAATAAATCATCCCACCGTCCCTTTTATGATGCGATTTCCGATCATTTTAAAAAAAGTTTCCGAAAAGGCTTGACCAATTTGGACGGGTCATGGTATATTCTAATTCCGGCCGAGACATACACGGTTCGGACGAAAGAAAAGATTGTTCTTTGAAAACTGAACAACGAGCGAAACTGCCCGATCTTAAGTTTTGCGAAGCAAAACACTTCGTAAACATAATGATCGAAATAGCAACAACGTTTTAGAGCTATCAAACACTTTTATGGAGAGTTTGATCCTGGCTCAGGACGAACGCTGGCGGCGTGCCTAATACATGCAAGTCGAGCGGATCTGATGGAGTGCTTGCACTCCTGATGGTTAGCGGCGGACGGGTGAGTAACACGTAGGTAACCTGCCTGTAAGACTGGGATAACATTCGGAAACGAATGCTAATACCGGATACGCGAATTGGTCGCATGGCCGATTCGGGAAAGACGGAGCAATCTGTCGCTTATAGATGGACCTGCGGCGCATTAGCTAGTTGGTGAGGTAACGGCTCACCAAGGCGACGATGCGTAGCCGACCTGAGAGGGTGATCGGCCACACTGGGACTGAGACACGGCCCAGACTCCTACGGGAGGCAGCAGTAGGGAATCTTCCGCAATGGGCGAAAGCCTGACGGAGCAACGCCGCGTGAGTGATGAAGGTTTTCGGATCGTAAAGCTCTGTTGCCAGGGAAGAACGCTTGGGAGAGTAACTGCTCCCAAGGTGACGGTACCTGAGAAGAAAGCCCCGGCTAACTACGTGCCAGCAGCCGCGGTAATACGTAGGGGGCAAGCGTTGTCCGGAATTATTGGGCGTAAAGCGCGCGCAGGCGGTTAAT
>NZ_JAVFVT010000012.1 GCF_030929555.1 Paenibacillus sp. LHD-117
GTGGTAACCAACCCACGGATAGCAGCGTGCCGACCGTCGCTCGCTTATTTGCTCCCGCGCCTAGTGTTTTGGTGGTGCAAAATGCAAGGGCTTGACTAAAACGTTCATAGCAACGGAACTCCGCGCTCTTATTATGCGATTATGAGCCGAAATGGAAATCTAACGGAACTATGAGCACCTATTCCATTGAAAATGGCGTTTTTCAGGCTGAAAAACATAAATAAGGGCCGCTACTTCCGTTACATTTTCTAATCGACTAAAATGAGCCGAATAACGTCCGCTGCTTCCGTTGAATCTCAAAGCCCGCCATTAATCGATGGTCTCCGTAGAGCCGTTATATGCCCGAATAATCAACGTTTGGGATTGTGACCCCCAGCACTCTTATTTTGCCGGATTGGTCCATGGAATCCGGATTCCGGGGCGATTAGCGTCTTACCAGTCGGTCACCGTCCCGGAATCCGGATCGATACCGTCGTGCCGATGCCGAGCCGGCTGAAGATGGAGACGCCGTACGAGTCGCCGAACAGCAGCTTGATTCGGTTGTCGACGTTGCGGATGCCGTAGCCGGACAGCGTGTCCCCGCTTTGCGGCAGCTCCCGCCCGCTGGCCATCCGCATGCCCATGCCGTCGTCGACGACGCTGAGGACGATATCCTGGCGATCGCGATAAGCGCGGATGATGATGTTGATGCCAAGCTCTTGGTCCCAGATCGCATGGTTGATACAATTCTCCACGAACGGCTGCAGCGTCAGCTTGACGATCGGGCAAGGCAGCACGGATTCGTCGATGTCGTAATGAACCCGCAGCAGATTGGCGAACCGAACTTGCTGAATGGACACGTAGTATTGCGTCAGCTGGATTTCCTCGTGGATCGACAGCGTGTTTTTCCCTTTGTTAAGCGAGATCCGATAAAACTTGGCCAGGTCGGTCACCATTTTGTTCATGCGCGGGTCCGCGTTTCGAATGGCCAACGACGAGATCGATGCAAGCGAGTTGTACAGGAAATGGGGGTTGATCTGCGCCTGCAGAACGTTCAGCTCCGCTTCCCGCTTGTCGATTTCCTTCTTGTACACGTCCGAGATGAGCGTGCTCAGCCGCTGCGACAGCCTCCGCAGCGCGTTGCCGACTTGTCCGATCTCGTCCCGGCCGAGTGGACGAATATCGCCGAGCTCGAATTCCTCCTTCTCGATTTGCCTCATCATCCCGACAAGCGATTCCACGCGCTTCGTGAACAGCCGCGCCGCGATATAGATGAGCAGCGCCATGACGGTCACGCTCGCGAGCGCGTAAGCCAGTATCCGCTTCGCGGCCGCGTTCGCTTTGGACAAGAAGCTGCCATACGGGATGAGCGCAACGCTCTTCCAGCCGAACTTCGTCGTGTTGTAGACGACCAGTACTTGCTTGCCGTCATAGATGCTGTCGAATTGTCCGGCGGGGTCGCCCGGGAGTTCATCCGGCAAGGGAATCGGCTGATTGAGCAGCGTCTTGTCCCTGGCCGACATGACCGTTCCTTGCTCGTTCACGATGAGCACCGTCTTGTCCATCGATTCCTTCTCCATGAGTCGGAAAATATCCGATTCGAGAATGTTGATCGTGAGCACGCCGTACGGATTGCTCATGCTATTGATGTTCAGCATCCGCGACAAGGTGAATACCGCGGGCATGTCCGGCTCCGACGGCGATGTTACGAAGCGGACGTTGCCGAAGCTGCCGCTCAGCGATTGATAGGCGAGCGTTTCGCGGAAGTTTTCATCCATTCTTTTGATAAACATATCGTCGACGGGCAGCGTCTCGTTGCTCCTATAGATCGTCATGGAATCGATGTCCGGATTCGTCGTCAGCATGTTGACGAACGCGTTGTTGATGTATTTGTAAGCATCGACGAACAAGGACGGATCCTTGGAATAATCGTTAGTGAGGTATGCACGCAGCGTGCTATCCAGGTACAGGGTGGCGGACAACTTCGTGTACGTCTCTAGTTTACTCTCCAGGTTCGCGTTAATCTGGGCCACGGTCGACCGCGTGTTGGCCACCATTTGGGAAGACAGCTCGCCTCTGATCGTCGAGTAGGAATACAGCACGAAGAAGAGCAGGGGGAGGATGCCGCCGAGCAGGAACATGACGAACAGCTTCTCCCGAAGCCGCCAATTATAGAGAGGTTTGATTAGCCAACCCGGCATATTTCCCATCTTCGATCACTCCGCTCATCGATGTAGTTCAAAGCTGCATTTTGCGATATTCGTTCGGGGTGCTGCCCTTGTGCTTCTGGAAGACGGAGCAGAAATACGATACGTTCTCGTAGCCGACCCGATGGGCGATCTCGCGGACCTTCAGCGCCCTGTCCTTCAGCAGCTCGGAAGCATGGTTCATCCGGATGCGGGTCAAATAATCCAATATCGTCTCGCCCGTCTTTTCTTTGAAAATCGTCCGAACGTAGTTCGGGGACAGGTACACTTCCTTGGCGATATCCTCGACCGTGACCGGGAGATGGTACCGCTCCTCCAGCATTCTCGCGATCTGGCTGGCAATCGATTGATTGCGGTCTTGGTCGCGCTCGCCCGCCGCTTTGAGAAGCTCTCTGCAGAAACGAAGCGCGTACTCGTGATAATGGGCGATCGTTGGGAGATTGGACATCTCCCTCCAATGATCGGCAAGCAGATGGCTGCGGGCGGGCCCAGCGAGCAGCGAGGTAAAATGCTGCTCGAGACCCGTGAGCAGCTGGATGACGCCCCGGACGGCGGAGCTGCGTTCGACCCGCCGCTGCCGGATGCCGGCGAACCAAGCGGATAGCAGTTGCTCCGCTTGTTCCGCATCGTAGGACTGGATGGCCGCGATAAGACCAGCCGCGATCTGATCGGCGCCGTGGTCGGTCGCGGAGGCGCCCCCCAGCATGGCAGGCACGATGACCGCACCCGATTGCCGATACAATTTCTCCTCATTGCAGCGCTGGGACTCCTCGAACGCTTCCTTCAGCAGATGAAAGCCTTTGTAAGGACCGGACAAGCCGACCGTCGCCTCCGCCGTCAGCCCCGTTTCCCGCAGAAGCTCCTCGCGAAGCAGCTCCCAATACGTCGGATCCGCATGCTGCGCGTTTCCTTGGAACAGGACGAACAACGTTTGGGGGCCGGTTTCGAGGACGATCGCGGCGTCCAGCCTTCGTCTCAGCAAGACGCGCAGCGTCTCCGCGGCGCCGACGGCCATATCGCCGATGCCCTCGGAAGGAGCGGCTCCGGACGCCGCATCGCTGAGAGCGGCGCCGCCGGATGCCGATGCCGCATCGGCATCGGCACTCGCCGCAGGCGAGCCGCCGCTCGCGAACGCCGGCGGCTCGAACGTCCAATAAGCCGCGCCAAACGGCTGACCGGCGGAGAAGCCGTCCGCGCGGCTCTCCCATTGCTTGATCCAGTCGAAGCGGCGCTCCGCGCTCGGCTCGCGTACGATGCGCAGCAGCAGCTTCTCCAGCAGCCAGCCGCCGCCGGCGCTCGCAAGCTGCTCCTCTTCGCATTTGCGCTTCACTTTCTCGAGGAGCGCCATCAGCTCCTCCATATCGATCGGCTTGAGCACGTAGCCGGCCGCCTCGATCTGCAGCGCCGACTTAATATATTGAAATTCGTTATGGCCGCTCAAATAAATGATTTTGACGCTTTTGTCGATCTGCTTCGCCCGGCGCCCGAATTCCAGCCCGTCCATGATCGGCATGCGCACGTCCGTCACGATGATATCGGGCTTCAGCTCCTTCAGCTTGCCCAGCGCTTCCTTGCCGTTACGGGCCGTTCCGGCGATCCGGATGCCGACCTGCTCCCAAGGGACGTATTGCTCCATCGTTTCCAGCTCGATCGATTCGTCGTCTACCAACAGAACGCTGTACATCTATAGGCACCCGCCTTTTTTCGTTAATTTGAATGATTGGCAATAGGATGAAGCGTTTTCTTCTTAGTTTAACGGCTATGCCGCTATTCAACAATGGAAGGGCACGAAGTGTGTTCGTTTCGGTCATGAATCGGTAAATTCGGATATCGTTCGACCGATGCGACGAGCTTATAATGAGAACACGACGCAATGAAAGCGCAATCCATCCATAGGGGGCAACACGATGATCATCCAACCGAAAGCGCGGCCCGAGGGGCAAGGGACTCGTGCCATCCGCGCGTCCAGAACGGGATTGGCGGGCAGGCTCAAGGAACAGCGGCTGCTGTACGTGCTCATGCTGCCGGCCATCGTCGTCACCCTGCTGTTCTCCTACGTGCCGATGTTCGGGCTGTACATGGCCTTCATCAACTACTCGCCGGGGGGCGGCTCGTTTTTCAAACAATTTTTTACGACGGACTTTGTCGGCCTGCAATGGTTCGAATACTTTTTTACGAACGGCGATTTCATCCGCATTATGCGCAACACGCTGGCACAGAGCTTCCTGTCGCTGCTGTTCGGCTTCCCGCTGCCGATCATCCTCGCGCTAATGATCAACGAGCTGCGGAACGGCTGGTTCAAGCGAACGTTCCAAACGGTGTCCTACATGCCGCACTTCATCTCTTGGGTCATCGCGGCGAACATTATCATCACGATGCTATCGTCGGGCGGCGTTATCAACAACATTCTAATGGGTCTCGGTTTCGTCGACGAGCCGATTCAGTTCATGCAGAAGGGTCCGTTGTTCTGGTGGATCATCGCGCTCTCCAACGCCTGGAAGGACATGGGCTTTAACGCCATCATGTATCTCGCCGCGATAGCCGCGATCAACCCCGAGCTGTACGAGGTCGCGAAGGTGGACGGCGCGAGCCGGCTGAAGCAGATGCTGCACATCACGCTGCCTTCGATCCGGCCGACGATCATCATTCTGGCGATCCTCGCCGTCGGCGGCATTCTGAACGCGGGCTTCGACCAGCAATATTTGCTCCAGAACAACACGGTCATGCAGTATTCGGAGGTCATCGATACGTACACGTACAAATACGGCTTGCAGAACGGCATGTTCTCGTACGGCGCGGCCGTCGGACTTTTCAAATCGGTCGTGGCGTTCATTCTGGTCATCTCCGTGAATCAGATGGCCAAACGAATGGAACAGCAGTCGTTGTTCTAGCAAAATGGAAGAGGGGAAAGCTGCATGGTAAAGGACAAAAAAGATTTTCTCTTTATGACCCTCGTGTACGCGTTTATCGTCGCGGTCTTCATCATTACGTTCTATCCGTTCTGGAACGTGTTCATCATCTCGCTGAACAGCGCGGAGGACACGCTCCGGGGCAATCTGTACCTGTGGCCGAGGGAGTTCAGCCTGGCCAGCTACGTGCAGATCATGAACGACAGCGAAATATGGACCGCGATTAAGGTGACGGTGCTTCGAACGGTCATCGGAACGCCGCTTGCGGTGCTGACGATCGCCATGCTGGCTTTCTCGCTAAGCAAGCGGGAGCTGGTCGCGGGCCGGTTCTGGACGCTGTACTTCGTCTTCACGATGTATTTCGGCGGCGGGCTGATTCCGTACTATATGGTGCTCAAAAGTTACCATTTGATCGACAGCTTCATGGTGTTCATCGTTCCGGGCCTTATGAACGTGTTCTATATGATCATCGTAAGAACGTTCATCCAAGGGCTGCCGGGAGAGCTTGACGAATCGGCGAAAATGGACGGCGCGAACTACCTGCAAATTTTCTTCCGCATCATTCTGCCGCTGACGACGCCGGTGCTCGCCACGATCGGGTTGTTCACGGCAATCGGTCACTGGAATGCGTGGTTCGATTCCTACGTGTTCACGTACAAGCCGGACCTGAAGACGCTGCAGGCGGTGCTCGTCAAAATTTTGAACCAATACCAGACGGGCTCGATGGTCAGTGACGCGCAGCAGATGGCGAACTCGTCGAAGAGACTGGCGGTCTCACCGGATACGATCCGCATGGCTGCGACGATGGTGGCGACGCTGCCGATCATCATGGTATACCCGTTCCTTCAGAAATATTTTGTGAAAGGGATGACGCTCGGGGCTGTCAAAAGCTGATCCGGGGGCAGCTGTCCATATTAGCAGGGGGAGGTGTTTCGTTTTCGGTCGAACACGGTTTGCCGACTCGCCGCTTCAAAAATCGATTATTATAACGAATAAGGGGGCTTTTGTATGCACACCAAAAAAGGGTTAACGCTGCTGCTTACGGCTATCATGCTCATGACGCTATTGTCCGCTTGCGCTTCTTCGAACAAAGAGGGGAACAGCCAGTCGACGAATCAACCCGCCGAGAACGGCGGAGCGGAAGGCGAAACCAAGGATCCGGGAACAGATCCGATCACGATTACGTTCTTCGATAAAAACACGGGCGACAAGTTCGATAACGCCGTGGCTCAAGAGATAACGAAACGAACGGGCGTGACGATCGAAATCCAACAGCCGACGGGCAATCCGACGGAGAAGCTGAATCTGATGCTGGCGAGCGACGACTTGCCGGACATGATCATGTTTGATCGATCGAGCGACCTGGTCGCCAAATACATCGACGCGGGTTCGATCGTTCCGCTGGACGACCTGATCGCGGAATACGGCCCGGACGTGGCGAAGATGTACGGCGACGTGCTGAACAAAACGCGTTACAAAGACGGCAAAAACTACTACTTGTCGAATTGGTACGGCCTGGAGCATGAACCTGTGTTCGGCTTCAACATGCGCAAGGATATCGTCAAGGAGCTGGCGCCGGACAAAGCCGACGGCGGCGTTCCGTTCACGGCTTCCGAATTCAAGCAGCTGCTGTCCGATTTCAAAGCCAAATATCCGCAAATCGACGGCAAAGACACGATCGCGCTGACGATGGACGGCGAGAATTTCGGCGGCACGATGGGCACTTTTAAAGGCATGTTCGGTTTGACGAACTACTACGAGCATGACGGCGTCCTGCAATACGACGTGAAGAATCCGTCGTACAAGGACATGATCCTGTACATGAACGACCTGTACCGCTCCGGCCTTATGGATAAGGAATGGGCCATCAACAAACGCCAGATTTGGGAACAGAAAATCGCAACCGGCACGATCTTCTCTTCGACCGGCGCCTACTGGGACCTTGGCAACTCCAACACGATCATCAAAAAGGACCGCGGCGAGGAATCGCAGCTGTTCGCTTACAAAGTCGTCGCGGACGGCGTGGACCCGTCGAAGACGACGTACGGCGGCCGCAGCTCGCTCGGCTGGGACGCGATCGCGATTACGAAGAAAAACAAAAATCCGGAACGCACCATGCAGTTCATCAACTTCCTGGCTAGCGAAGAAGGGCAATACCTGCTCATGTGGGGCATCGAAGGCACGCACTGGGATATGAAGGACGGCAAACATACGCCGCGTCCGGAAGTGCTGCAAAGCTTCAAGGATGATTGGGCCGCGTACACGAAGGAAACGGGCATCCGCAAGTGGACCTGGTTCATCAAGAACGGCCCCGGCGCGGACGGCACGCCGTACGATCTTCCCGGCCGTTACGAGCGTTCCCCGATTGACCAGATGGCGATCAAGAACCTGTCGGATACCGTATTCGACACCGCGATCTTCGACGGGCTGGGACCTGCCGGCGGAACGCCGGAGGCGCTGAGCGAGCAAAAAATCAGCGACATCACGAAACAGGCGATCACGAAAGCGATCATGGCTCCGACGGCGGAGGAAGCGGGCTCGATTTTCGATAAAATGTTGGCCGATATGAAAGCCGCCGGCGACGAGAAAGTGGAAGCCGTCTACACGACAAATTACAACGCCCGCAAGGAGCTGTGGCAGTAATTGATCACGAGTTAGGGAAAAGAGGGAGGCCAGCGTTGCTGGCCTTTTCCTTTGATTGTTGCCATATAGCGAATAGGAGAAAGGGAGAGGATGGACGATGACGACGATAATGGGATCGATCAAGCTGGAGAAGAGGGACGGCGCGTTCGCGGCCGACAACGGGCTGCTGCGGGTGACGGCAAACTTGGAGGCGGGAACGCTGGACGTCGCATGGAAGGACGGTCAGGCGATGAGCGGGCTGTACGCGGAGGCGCGCTTCGGAGGGGAGACCGTACGGTCGGCGTTCTACCAGTCGCATGGCGTGGCCGAAACGTCGGTGGAAGCAATCGATGACGCGTTCGGCGCGGGCATCTCGTTCGTCTTCGAGCATTCGGATTCCGGCAAGCCGGCGCTGCGGCAGCATATTCGGCTTTACGAGGGGCTGCCGTACGCGCTGGTGGAGCTGGAAGCTTGCCGGGACGCAGAGTGGGAGACGAATGAACTGACGCCGCTCGCGGCTTACCTGAACGACGGAGGCGTGCTCGACTTCGGCGACGGCTCCAAGGAAGAGATTCGTTCGCTGTTCATCCCTTACGACAACGATAAGTGGGTGCGCTTCGCGTCCCAGGCCAATCCGGGCAGCGTTCGGAGCTATGAAGCGACGGCGGTATACCGCACGGAATCGCGGCGCGGCTTCGTCATCGGGTCGGTCACGCACGATACGTGGAAGACGGCGATCGAGGTCGAAGGCACGTTCCGGGAAGCGATCGGACGCCTGCGGGTCGCCGCAGGCGCGTCCGATCTGCGGACGCGCGACACGGTGCCGCATGGCTCTGTGCGCGGGAAGTCGATTGTTTCCCCGACGATCTTCGTCGGGGCGTACGAGGACTATCGCGACGGACTGGAAGCTTTCGGCGAGGCCAACGCGTTGCTGAAGCCGGCGCTTCCATGGTCCGGCGGCGTGCCGATGGGCTGGAACAGCTGGTCGGCCGTCATGGCGAAGCTCGACTACGACGTATATACGCATACGTCGGATTTCTTCGCGGGTGAACTGCAGCAGAACGGCTTCGCCGATTCGGAGGGAAGCCTTTACGTTAACTTCGACGCGTTCTCGGACAATTTGACGGCGGAGCAGCTGAAGGACGCGGTGGCACGCGTCAAGGCGAACGGCCAGAAGCCGGGCACGTATTATACGCCTTTCGCGTTCTGGGGCAGCAATCCGGACACGCCGGTCGAAGGCACGGACGGGAAGGTATTGTACAGGGACATTCTGCTGAAGGACGCAGCGGGGCGGCCGCTGCCGAAGCTGGACGGCGCGTTCCCGATCGATCCATCCCATCCGGAGGCGATCGCGCGTATCCTGCGTAAGCTGGACGAGGTGGCGGAAGCGGGTTTCGAATATTTGAAAATGGACTTCCTGGCGCATGGCGCCATGGAGGGAGAACATGCGGACCCAACGATCCGCACGGGCATCCAGGCGTACAATTACGGAATGGCAGCGATCGCGGAGGCGCTGAGCCCCGAGCGGCTAGGCCGCCCCTTCTTGATCAACCTGTCGATCGCGCCGCTGTTCCCGCACGGTTACGCGCATAGCAGGCGCGTCTCCTGCGACGCGTTCGGCACGATCGAGGACACGGAGTACATGCTGAACGCCGTCACGTACGGCTGGTGGATCAGCGACCGGCTGTACCGGTTCAACGACCCGGACCATATCGTGCTCTTCAAAAGCGATAATCAGCGCGCGACGTCGGAGCATGAAGGACGCAGCCGTTTGAACGCCGGCGTCATCGCGGGCACGTCGCTGCTGCTCGGCGACGATTACCGCATGGAGGAAGCCGCCCGCCGCGCCAAGGCGTGGATGACGAACGAGACGGTCATGGCGCTCGCGAAGCGCGGCGAGACGTTCCGTCCCGTCGAGGGAGGCAGCGGCACGCGGGGCGAGGACGCGTTCGTGCTGGCCGGCGATGGGGGACTCTATGTCGCCGTCTTCAACTTCGACGCGGAAGCCGCGACGGAGCGGGCGATCGCATTGCCGCGCCTCGGCATCGACGGCTCGGATGAGCTGACCGTTCGCGATCTATGGACGGGCGAGCAGTCCCTGCTGGCGGCAGACGCGACCGAGCTCGCCATCCGGCTGGAGCCGGCGGAGTCGAAGATGCTTTTCATCGCGTAGCGGCAACGGCAACGTTATTCAGCAGATATAGCGGCAGCCCTGGACGAGAAGATAATGTCCTGGACTGCCGCTTTTTATTGAGCTAAATAAGATTACGTTCTTTTCCTGACATTAAAATTATCCGTCAGCAGCAACCAATTTTGCGGGAATGCCAGGCCCAGCTTCCAATACATAATTCCTCGTATTTTAAATTCCTTGATCAAATCAAATTTCGCTTGAATGCTGCGTGCATCCTCAAACCATACTTCATGTTGAACCCCTGCATCGTCCGTGTAACGGAAAAAAGGCGCTTGAGCTCGATAATCATACTGGATTTGAGCGTTTTCCCTTAATGCGATGGCGATTGCCTGTTGGGGACTTAAAGCCTTTGCCGGGGCTCCCCCCGCGGGTGGATATGGCGCCGTCCAGTCGTAGCCGTATAAATTTTGCCCTAACAGGATTTTGTTTCTGGGAATTACACTAACCGCGTACTGCAGTACGCTGCGAACAGGACCGATGGGGCTGACCGCTTGAGGAGCACTTTGCATATACCCCCATTCATACGTCATAAGGGAGGTGAAATCAACGATTTTGCCTTGGGCTGCAAAGTCATGGGCTCCGTAAATTCCTGTAGTTGCATCGCTTGTTTTTGGCCCGACTGCGGTCGATAGCGTCAGCCCGGCAGCATGGAAAATGTCTCTTGCTCTTCGAAGAAAGTTGTTATATAACTCCCGATCCTCAGCTCTCAGCAGTTCAAAGTCAAAGTGAATGTCCTTGTAGCCGACTTGATTTGCAATTTGAACGATATTGCCAAATAACCGGGTTGCGGCCGATTCATCGGTAAATAGGGCATGGGCCAGGTCGGCGCTGAACTGAAACTCCTCCAGATTGCTGACAACAAGGGCATTGACCACTTTAGCAGAGCTGGCGATTTTGGGGATGTCGTCAATCGAGGGCGCATCCAGCGTTCCATCGCGATTCGCGCGGTAGCTGAACATCGCGAGATAAGTAAGGGAGCTGACTCTATTACGCACTTCATTAATCATCGTTTGGCTAACCGGCGTTCGTGGTTCAACATAAAGCAGCACGTCGATCGTTGATTTCGGCCTGGGAGGAATATAGAGGCGCTGCCCCACGTGGAGAACCGCGGTAGCGGATATGCGGTTGGCTTGAGCAAGCTCGTTGACGGTCAAGCCATACATTTTTGAAATGACGTATAGCGATTGTCCCCGTTGAACCCAGTGATAGCGTCCTACTATGGGAATGACTAATGCTTGCCCTACGACAAGGCGCGAAGGATCAGATAATTCGTTTGCTTGCGCGATCGATTGTACAGAAGTGCCGTAAGCTTGAGAAATACCGTACAAACTCTGACCACTTTGAACAACATGGATCTGCAAAAAAATCGCCTGCCTTTCATGGACGAAAGATTGTATAGTCTTAGACTATTTTTGTTGCAGGTATAATAGTATTCATTGAAAATATTTATCTATAGCAACGCATAAAGGCCGAGCTGCAAGGATGTCTTGCGCTCGGCCTTTTTTCGGTTTCGGGAAAATATGCTTTAAAGCGGGGATTTCTCGCGCAAGGACTTCCATAAGATCAGCTGTTGTTCCAGCTGCTCGATGACCGCGTCGACCTCGTACGTGAACAGAACTTGACCTTCGCCGTCAGACTCGCCGACAAGCTTCGCGATCGTGACGGACAGCTCTGTCTGGCGCGGGAGCTCTTGCTGCAGCTTGCGCAGCAACTCGGACACATTTTTGCCTCCGAAATGCGAAGCGGCGGAAGCAGGCGAAGGGGCCTGATTCCCGTCTGGTTGGCCATCTCCGACTGTCACTCCTGCGTCTTGCACGGCGGTTGACGCGGACTGCCCGCTTATGTTCGCGGCGGCCGTCGTCGCTTGCCCCGAAGGACCGGCAGCAGCCGCTCCCTCAGCCGCTTTTTTCTTTTGCTTTGCTTGAGCGTCCGACTCTTCTGCCGCCTTCGCGCCTTTCCGGTTCTGCTCGTAGACCGACCAAGTCTCCAGCAAGCCGCTGCCGGTTTTGAGCAGCAACTTCTCCTTCGTATTGTCGGAGATCGTCTTATCCTTGAACAGCTTGGCGATTTTCTTCACGTCGCTGACCGGAAGCTCGTCCCTCGCTGCGATCAGCGAGAGCGGGTCCCGATGCTCCATCGGCAAGTCCTTCAGCGGTATGAGCTGATCTTCGGTCAGCTTGTCCTTGCGGATCTCCGTCCCGCCGACGATCAGCTTCTTGACGGCATTGCTGAATTTCAGCAGCTCGCACTTGTTTTTGATGTAGTTCTCCGGCTTGCCGAGCTTGGCGGATAGGAACTTAAGCGAGCTGCGGAACCGGCCGTCGTTCATCAGCTTGTCGAAGGCTTCGGCTTCTTCGATCGGCGAGAATCCTTCCCTCGTCAAGTTCTCCGCGATCTGCTCCAAGTAAATCTCCATCTCGTCCGTCGAGGTCGAGACGATGCACGGGATCGTCTCGCGTCCCAGCATTTGCGTGGCTTTGTACCTGCGGTTGCCGTAGATGATGCGGTACCGTCCGCCTTCGATGGTCCGTACTTTGATCGGCGACAGCAGTCCGAGCTCCTCGATGCTCTTTATCAGCTCCTGCAGCGCTTCCTCGTCGAATTGGTAGCGGGGCTGGTCCTTGTCCTCCTCGATGGCAGACAAAGGCAGTTGAATGATGTCCATGGGTCCTCTCCTTCGGTAACGTTCAGATTTCGTTCAATGCGCGCTACCTCTATTATATCGCAGCGAATCTATGATTCAATGTACTTAACCGTTCGGATTGAACTTGAATCAACCTAATAGGTTTCAAGTTTTTTCCATGGAACCCCGACTATAAATTCTCCATTTCGTAAAATAATAACAACATCGAAATCAGACAGGAGCTGACTGGATTATTGGCACAGAGAAAGAGACGGTTAGCCGCCGCGGCGATTCTGCTTCTCGTCGTGATCGCGGGTTCGGCATCGATATGGAGAACCGCGCGCGAAGAAGTAAACGGCCATACGGAAGCTTCGGGATTATCGTTTAAGTCGGCCAAAGATCGTTATGACGTCATCGTAGCCGGCACGGATCCGGAAGGAGTGGCGGCGGCCATATCCGCGGCCAGAAACGGGCTTCGCGTGCTGCTCGTGGACGGCAAAGGAAGGGACCGGCTCGGCGGTTTGCTTACGATGGGCTGGCTGAACTCGCTGGACTTGAATTTAGCGCCAGGCCAGCCGGAGGGAGCGAAGGCGAAAGACGAACACGATTTCCTGAACAAAGGCATCTTCCAGGAATGGTACGATCAGCTAGATGGTACTTCGATCGACGTGGATGCCGCGGCAGACGTATTTCTTAAGATGGTGAAGGCGGAGAAAAACGTATCGCTGCTGCTCGGCGTGAAGACAATGGAACCTATGATGCATGGCGCTGCGGTCGCGGGTTTAATCGTAACCGACGAGCGCGGGGATAGGCGCGTCCTGCATGCGCGCGCGGTCATCGACGCGACCCAGGACGCCGACATCGCCGCGATGGCCGGCGTCCCGTACACGATCGGCCGCGAGGACCTTGGCAATCCGGAGGCGCGGATGGCGGTGACGCTCGTCTTCAAGCTTAGCGGATTGACGCAGGAGATGTGGGATTCCTTCGGCAAGCGGAAGGATACCGGCGCGGATCAGAAAAGCGCATGGGGATTTCTGGCGGCAAGCGACTATCCGTCCTCGGATCCCGATAAGGTCGCGCTGCGCGGCCTTAATATCGGCAGGCAGAACGACGGTACGATATTGGTTAACGCCATGCATATCTTCGGCGTGGATCCGCTCGATCCGGCTTCGGTGCAAGAAGGGCTGAGAATCGGCCGGGAGGAAGCGCCGCGAATCGTGGATTATTTGAAGTACACGTTTAAAGAGATGAAAGAACTAACCTATGCGGGCACGGCGCCGGAGCTGTACATCCGCGAGAGCCGCCATATCCAAGGGGAATACCGGCTCGCGATGGCGGATTTGATGGAGAACCGCGACAGCTGGGACGCGATCGCTTACGGCTCTTACGACGTCGACATTCAGCGGTTGGGACGCGACGATACGGGGGCGATCATGATGTCGCCCATGCAATACGCCGTACCGTTCCGGACGCTTGTTCCGAAGAAGGCGGACAATTTGCTCGTCGTAGGCCGCACCGCGAGCTTCGATTCGCTGCCGCACGGCAGCGCGCGCGTCATCCCGCTTGGGATGGCGACGGGCGAAGCGGCCGGAGCGGCGGCGAAGCTGGTCATGGAAGAGGGGATGACGTTCCGGGAGCTTGCTGCTTCCAAATCCGGGATCGCGAAGCTTCAAGAACGGTTGGGGAAACAAGGCATGGACTTGCGCATGCGGGACCTGGAGCTGCCTGCCTACAGGAAACACAAGGCATACCGGGGTTTGCTCGCGGCGGTCAGCATGGGCATGACGCTCGGCGGCTACGACAACAAGCGCTGGGATTTGGACGGCCTATCGACCCGTGACCGATACTTGACGATGATGCAGCGGCTGGCGAAGATGCACGGCACGCGTTTCCACGGCCAGCCCGATCATGCGCTAGGGAGCTACCATCGGTCCCAAGCCCCGGTCAGGCTGGAGGATGCCGCCTATGCGCTGCTCCTGACTGCCGGCATTCAGGTCAAGCCGGCAAACGCAGTCGCAGAGTTGAAGTCGCGCGGCTGGATATCGCCGGAGACATGGGCAAATATCAGCCATCCCGGCGGCCTCACCAATGGCGAGACGTACATGCTGGTGCGGGACGCCGTCGAACGCCATGCGGGGATTACGTACGAATAAGCTTAGGCAAGCCGGAAGACGGGGCGACGCGGCGGGGCAAGGAGCGATCCTTCCTGCCGAGGCGCTCTTTTTTTATTCAAATTGTTCTTTATAAAGAACAAAACTGGTGATATAGTAAGAAGTATGTTCCATAAAAAGATCACCCGCCAAGGAAAAGCGCCATGCTGTACACAACGCTGCATGTATTCTATCGTGCCAGCGTGGCCTAATCATCCGATCGCGAGGCAGCGGAGGTAATGTTCAGAGATGGCATGGCGCAGCGAATTAAATCCGAATACAGTCCCGGCAATGTTGGAAAAAAGGTCCAGAGAATGCCCCCGGGCGATCGCCTATTGTTTCCCGGAATGGGGCCAGCGCTACACGTGGGGCGCCATCTGGGAGGATGTGCAGTCGCTAGCGATCGGCTTGCAGCGGCTCGGCGTACGGAAGAGTGACAAGGTCGCCCTCCTGATGACGGGTCGCATGGAGATGATCGTTGCCATGTATGCCGCGGCTTGCTTGGGAGCGATCGTCGTGCCGCTTAATGCGTATTCCCGCAAGGAAGAATTGACCGGTTACCTGGCCGAAGCGGCTCCGTCGGTGCTGCTTCTCGGCTCGGAAGGCCATAAGCAGCATTATCCGGCGATGGCAAAAGAGATTTTGGATGAATACGGAGCCCGGAAGCATAACCTTCCTGTTTGGCTGCCCGGGCCCGAGCGAATATTCGTCGTCGGGGACGAAGAAGCAGCGGCGTCAAACGGATTCCGTTCTTACCGGGAGCTTGCCGGCGGCGCGATGCGAACGGACGAAGAACAAAAGGCGTTTCGCTCGGCGTGCAGCCAGGTCGATTCCCGCGATCCGCTTGTGCTGTTGTTTACCTCAGGTACGCTGGGCGCGCCGAAGGGCGTGCTGCGCACGACGGCTTCGTTCCTTGCCCGCTCCGCGGGAAGTAACCAAGGCGGATGGATTTCGGCCGGGATGGCAAAGCTGAATACAAAGGTTACGCAATTTTTCAAAATCATGAATTTGCTTCCTCTTTACCATATGGGCGGGTTCGCAGCTATCCTGACCACGCTGGGGAGCGCAGCCGTATGTACGGTCATGTTAAGCCGGTTCAATCCCGTGCAGGCGCTGGAGATCACCGCCAAGGAACGGTGCAGGGTGCTGGTCGGCACCCCGTATATGCTGCAGGGCATGATCGCCGCTCCGGAGCGGAAGCAATATGATCTATCCTCGCTGTTAGGCGTTGCTTTCACATCCGCTGCCGTGAATCCGACGGTGATTGAGAAGGTAACCGGGGAGCTGAAGCTTCGTTTCTTCCTGGTTACCTACGGATCGTCAGAAGCGGGCGTTGTGGCGAGCGGAACGTGCATGATTGGAGGTGGGATCGTCCTGCAGCTGCTGTACCGGATGTTGAAGCAAACGAACCTGATCGGCGGTTTGATCCCGTACAAACGATTCCTTCAGGAAAGCTGCAGTCTGGCAGGCAAGGTGGATAGCGGCATCGAGATCCGCATCGAAGATCCCGTCACGGGCCGCGCTCTGCCGCTTGGCGAGCAGGGCGAAATTCTCATTCGGGGCCACCGGGTGATGCGGTACATCCGCGAGGATGCGGAGCGTACATGCCACCAGAAGGACGGCTGGTACCGCTCCGGCGACCTTGGCTGGCTGGACGAGCATAATCAGCTTACGATCGCGGGACGGATGCATCGCATTATTTCGCGGGGCGGGGAAAAAATATCGCCGGTCGAGATCGAAAATGCGATCCTGCGGCTGAGGGATGTAGAAGACGTGATGGTGCTCGGCATTCCGGACGAGTTATACGGGGAGCAAATATGCGCTTGCGTCGTTCCGAAGCCTGGAGCGAAGCTGTCGGCCGATCGGCTGCGCGCGGATCTGGCTCCGTACCTGTCCGCGTTTAAGCTGCCGAAGGAGACGATTTTCCTCCCGTCGCTGCCGATGTCCGGCACGGGAAAGGTGTCCGTGGCGGAGATGAAGCTGCTCGCGATGAGCGAGCTCGGCCTGCTTCGGAGGCATGCGTGATGTTGATGCGACAGTTCTATCCGGGCATTACGCTGTTTAAGCTGGCCGGCGCGCTCTTCGTATTGGTCGCCCATGCGCTCCTCATTCCGTCCATGGCAGGGATGGAGCTATCGCCGCTTGCTTCGTTCCTTATGTTGGCGGGGCGGATCGTCGTTCCGTGTTTCTACGTGGTGTCGGGCTTCCTCCTGTACAAGGGGTGGTCTCATTCCGCGAATCCTGTCGCCTACGTCAAGCGGTATATCGTACGGATTGCCGCGTTCTACGCCGTGTTCTGCCTCCTATTCGCGTTCGAATTCATCGTTCCTGCGCTGGCGCGAGGCGGAATCGGCATCTCCAATCTGTTCCTCCAGGCCAAAATCATGTTCATGGCCGTATTCGTGAACGGGCCAATGATTCAGCTGTGGTTCATCCCGCCGCTGCTTTTCGGCGCTGCGGCGGCATACTGGATGCTGAATAAGCTTCCCGTTCGGAAGGTCCTGATCTTGACCGCTTCGGCTTACGTGGTGATTCAACTGCTGTCTGGAAGCTTCCTAGGGATGACGGCGGCTCTCCCTGACACTGCGCCGCTTCATTACATGGAGCTTGGGCTGACCCGTTATCTCGGCTTCGGACTGACGTTCGTCGTAATGGGCGCTTTGATCGCCAAATACGAAGAACGGTTTTTGCGGCTGCGCATCCGAAGAGCGATCGTCCTCTCTATCGCTTTTACGATAACGGAGACCGTTCTGCTAGTATCCTTCGCTGATTGGACGGATGCGTACAAGCTTACGTTCGGCATGATTCCGAACACGGCCTTGCTGTTCTACGGCGTGCTGCGCGTACGCAGCAGTACAATGACGGCCCATCATCGGTTCATTCATTTGTTCAGTATCGTCGCGTTCGTAGGCCATATCCCGTTCATGCGGCTGAACGGGCTGATCTTGGGCTGGGGCAGCTCCGAGCTCGACCTGTGGCAGCAGGTTCTGCAGACCGCGCTCACGATCGCGCAGTGCGCCGCACTGTCGGTCTTTATTCATCGGAAACGATCCGCGGTTACGGCGTCCTCCGAAGGAATGGCGTCTGGCAAACGCGCAACGATTACCGGTATCAAGCGAGAGAAACATCCGGCTGCGGAAACGCGGACATGAACGAAGAGACGCCTCCCGGATCGGGGGGCGTCTCTCAGTTTTTACTGCGCAATCTTATTTGAAGAATGCTTCGAACAGCTTCTTGATCGAAGCCTGGTCATGGGAGATGGAAAGGAGGACGTAATTGCCGTGACGGAGAATTTGATAGTTTTGGGCATCCTCGTATTGGTTGGGCAGGTAGGTCGAGAATATCTCAATGATATCCTCGGCGCGTTTCGTCAGGCCTTCCTTCACCGCATCATAATTGTCGGCGGACTTCAGCTTGACGACGACGAGCTCCGTCGCCTTCGTGTTCATGAGCGCCTGCTTGAAGATGCCGCTCTCCAGCAGCTCGTCCCCGTCGAAGTAATAATAGTCCTTGATTTGCTCCCCGGAAACGGCGATCAATGGCGGCAGCTCGACGTCGCCATTGATTTTGTCCATGATGTCGGCGACCGATACGTTATCGCCGGGCGCTTCCGGCTTCGCCGTCGGGCTTGGTTTGGCGGTCGGCTTTGCCGTCGGTTTTGCCGTTGGTTTGGCCGTTGGTTTAGCAGTTGGTTTGGCAGTTGGTTTCGCGGTCGGCTTAACCGATGGTTTCGCTGAGGGCTTTTTCGTCGGGTCCGTCGCAGCTTCGGTGGTTGCGGTCGGCTTATCCGTCGGCGATGGCGATGCGGTCGCGTCGGCGGTTGCGGTCGCGTCGGCGGAAGCAGTCGGCGATGGCGACGCGCTATCGTCGGAAGCGGCGTCCGTCGGCGAAGCGCTCGGCTCGGCGGTTTCTGATGAGGCGGCATTATTGCCGGCACTCGCATTGCCGTTATTGCCGCCGTTGCTGCAGCCGGATGCGACGAGCGACAGGGCGATCGTCAAAGAGGCTGCTGTCTTGAGCCATGGTTTGCTGTTCGTCATTATGTATTCTCTCCTCGATCATGATGTCGAACAACTAGACGAGGAGGCTTGTCCGAAGGTTGCACGGCTCGCGGGAAAAACGAGATGATGAACGAGTTTTATGGAGAGAATGTGTCGTTTGAAATGATGATCCGACGAATCGATGATAAGACATGAATACTGCAAAAGTACATGTTTTTAGACTCCATTTCATCGATTCATGGACAATTGCTGCGAATGTGCAGCAATTTCCCCCTACAAAGCGGGTTTAGAGGTGAACTTGGAGAAAATTGCTGTATAAAAGCAGTATTGTAACTCGGACGAGCTCGAATCGGAAAAATTGCTGCACTTTTGCAGGATTGGGGGGCTAGCTCGGCGAAATCGAGCCGCAAACTTGCCTGATTCGCCGCTAGCGACTACCATGTATGGGAAAGCTCGGCGTTACGCCTACGCCATATGCAGCTGGTTAGTCGCTCTCGCCGATAACCTGGCTTTGTAACCGCGCCAAAAGCAGCTGGTTAGTCGCTCCAGCTGACAAACTGGCCTCGAGCCCACGCCAAAAGCAGTCACTTTGACGCTCCCGCCGACCATCAACCGCGCCTCTCCGAGTCCCGCAGCCGCCGGCCGTACGCGAAATGATTCGTCGGGCCATGTCCCTTGCCGATGTCCAGCCCGTCCTCGATCGCCGCGCGAATGAACGCCTTGGCAAGATCGGTCGCGTCGCGTACGTCCAAGCCGCGGGCCAGTCCCGCCGCCAGCGCCGCGGAGTAGGTGCAGCCGGTGCCGTGCGTGTGCCGTGTGTCGACGCGCGGGCTCTCCCAGCAGCGGAACTCGCCGCCGGCATCGTACAGCAGGTCGATGGTGACGTCGCGCGTTGCTTCGTCATGGCCGCCTTTCACGACGACGCAATCCGCGCCCATCTGAACAAGCCGCTTAGCGGCCTCCTCCCGGTCGGCCAGCGTGCGGATGGCCATGCCGGTCAGCGTCTCCGCCTCCGGAATGTTTGGCGTGATGACCCGCGCGAGCGGAATCAGCCGATCTTGCAGCATGCGGAGCGCTTCCCGCCGAAGCAGCTCGGACCCGCCTTTGGCGATCATGACGGGATCGATGACGAGATTGCGCCAGCCGAACGCCGCAGCTCTGTCCGCCACGGCTTCAATGATCGCGGCGTTCGCCAGCATGCCCGTCTTGACCGCGTCCGGCGTAAGATCCGTCCCGACCGCGTCAAGCTGCGACGCCACGGCTTCGGCCGTCATGGGATAGATGGCGTGGACGCCAAGCGTGTTCTGCGCGGTTACCGCCGTGACGGCGGACATCCCGTAAACGCCGAGCTCCTGGAACGTTTTCAGGTCGGCTTGAATGCCCGCGCCGCCGCCGCTGTCGGAGCCTGCTATCGTTAATGCTTTGCAGATTTTCGCTCGGTCCTCGATTAATGAATCGTTCATTCGTCTCACTCTCCCCGTAACGTCGCATTCCTTATTCATTTCATTGTATCAGGATTGATCCAGGAGCCACAGAAGCTATTTTTTTTTCGTGATGAAGGATTGGGATTGTAATTGCCGGAAATCATAACGAGCCTTCAATTCCACGCTTCGATAGGCGGTAGTGAAGGTTTTTTCTTTTGTGTATAGTCCATTCTACGTTTTTTAATGAAAGCTTCGTTAAAAAAATGGAGTTTTGTTGTTTTTTATTGTTTGTTTCGAGCGACCTAGATCTTATGATGAGCTTAAGTCAACCGTGCCGTCAGATATCAAAGGCAATGAAATCCGCAAAGCCGGGAAGGATTCGATATACGAATCGTATCTTCAACTGTTTTTGCGCCATGCTCGAGGAAATGGGGGATTAAAGTGTTCAATTTATTGATTGTAGATGATAACCGTACTGAGAGAGAAGGAGTGAAATTTCTGGTTGAACAGTTCGAATGGGAGCTGGACATTACGGAATCGGACAGCGGAGAAGCGGCGCTCGCGTATCTTGAGAATCATCAGATTGATATTTTGATTACGGATATTAAAATGAAAGGACTCGACGGGCTGCAATTGGCAGAGAAAGTGAGAAATGAGACTCCGAATGTGAAGGTTATCTTCATGAGCGCATACGGCGAATTTGAATATGCCCGGAAAGCGATAGATTTGGATGCGATTAATTATATATTGAAGCCGGTTGAAATTGGCGAGTTTATGCGTGTTGTATCAAAGGTCATTCAGTTGTGCGAGGAAGAACGCCAAGAGAGAGAACAAGCGGAGAAGATGAAAGAAGCCTATGGGAAGGGGCTTCGTTTCGAGAAACAGAAGACACTGTACGATCTTGTTTATGGAAAAGACCGTTTATTGGAAGCAGAGCAGCAAATTCATCATTCCGTATTCGGCTCTGACGGTCATGATTTGCGAATGGTTATGCTTGACGCAGGCTGTCGTTTTTTTGATCGAGCGGATTTTGATATGGAAGCGATTGCGCAAGAGGTTTTTACCGGAGAGGTCGATATCATTCACTTAAATGAACGGCAAAGCTTGCTATTCTATGCCGGCAGCGAGCAGGATACAGAAGCGGAATTGCAGCAGATAGGAAATAAGCTGATCGAATGCTTCAAAGGAATGGACGGCAAAAACGTATGCGTTATTATTAGCGGTCTGCTCATCAGGCTAAAGCATATCTCGGAGGAATTCGCCGAAATGGAAACGATAGCGGCCAACAGATTTTTTTTGGATGGCGGTACGGTTATCTTTACTGGCAATTCTCAAGGCGGGGTTCGAAAAAAGTCGGATTGCTGCAGTGAGGTATTGCAAGAAATTTGGTCGCATATGCAATCGGCCATTCATGGAAAGAGCAGCCATGACAAAGGGCTTATATTAATCGAAGGCGTAAGAACCCTTGCGTCCGATTCAGAAACTTATGTGAAATTCGTGTGTACTGAACTGCTCAAATTATTGATTGGGAGTCCAACTCCGCAAAATGCAAATTATTTTATGATGAATATAGAGAAAATCTACAATACCGCATCCCTCCATGAGCTGCGGCAATTAATGCTTTCGATTATTAAGTCGCATACATCGGAAAGCGACAGCTCGACGGAATCGCTTCGCAAAGTGATCGAGGATGTAGTGAGCTTGATTGAAAAAGATTACAGCAGAGACATTTCACTGGAGCACCTCGCCAAAAAAGTTTATTTAAGCCCTGCGTATTTAAGCCGTTTGTTCAAGAAATATACCGGACAGAGTATTACCAAATACATTACTTCCATCAGACTGGAAAAAGCGGCACAGCTTCTAATGGAAACGAACAAAAAAATTACGGATATTTATCAAGAGGCCGGCTATCAAAATTTCGCGTACTTCTCCGCGTTGTTCAAAAACCATTATGGCAAAACGCCGTCCGAATACAGGGAGGATGACGAACGGTCATGAAAAGGAGAATAGGCCGAATATTGGACAAGCTGAGAATCAAGCAGAAGCTAATCTTGTCTTACGCGATCATCGTATTCATTCCCGTCCTGGTGCTGGGCATCTATTCCTATGTGCAATCCAAAAAGCTTCTGCGCGATCAGGCGATGCAAGCCATTGAGAAAAATATCGGAACGGCAGCCGATAGTATCGGCGACAATATCGAACATTACCATTCAGTCATTAATCTGGTGATTGGGAATCGGACAATTGAAGAGATTTTGTCTAATAAGTCCGAAGATCAAGCGAATCTTTCCAAGCTTGCCAATCAATTAAATGATTTTTTAGACCCTTATTTCAAAAATCTTTTCGCCTTAAATCAAGGGATGACGAAGCTGACCATCTATACGGAGAGAGCGATGCCGGAATATGGTGATTTTATTCGATCTTCAGCGGGAGTGCAGGATCAAGGCTGGTACCGGGAAGCGATCGATAAGTTTGGCGTTCGTTGGCATGCCGATACCGGGATTGATTTCCGAAAGGGGCTCGTCGCCGTCAACAAATTTCCGGAGACGTTCACAACGGGCCGGCACGTATTATTTTTAAGAGTGGAGACCGCCAAGCTGTTCGAGGAAGCGGAGAAATTGCTTAAGGAGTATACCATGGTCATCGAGAGTCCGGAAGGGGACATTATCTATTCGAATGCAAGCCATGTTGACGATATGCCGTCCATTAACAGCACCAGTACATTTATGTTCAAGGAAGATATCCCCAATTCAGACTGGATACTCTTTTGTTATGTACCCGTACAGGAGGTAACGGGCAACGCGGTTCCCATTCTTCATGCGACTTTTATCGTGACCGGTATTTGCATCGTGATCTTGTTCGGAATCATATCCGTCTTCGCGAAGGGAATGCTCCGCCGTATTTACCAGCTTCACAGGTGGATGAAACGTGTGGAGCAAGGTGAGCTGGACATTGAGGTTCACAGCACATCCCAGGATGAGATCGGTGATTTAACCATAAGGTTTGGAAATATGCTTGTTCATATTAACGAGCTGCTTCACGAAGTGCGGCGTAAGGAGCTTATTGCTCTGCAGGCGCAGATGAATCCTCACTTTCTGTATAATACGCTCTCGTCAATCAATTGGAAAGCGCTGCAAACGAAATCTTACGAAATTAGCCGCATCGTCACCGCTATGTCGAAATATTATCGAACTGCCTTGAATAAGGGAGAAAATCTGATTTCATTGCGCCATGAACTGGATAACGTCAAGTCCTATTTGGACATTATGCTGATCACGAGCGACAATAGCTTTGATGTAATCTACGAGATTGATGAAACCATTTACCAATATGACACTATCAACATGATTTTGCAGCCGCTTGCGGAAAATGCGATCAAACATGGGCTTGAACAGATGCCGGATCGAAAGGGAGAACTAATTGTAACTGCCAGTCTCGACAAAGAGAAGATACGGATCGCAATCAAAGATAACGGCCCTGGAATGAACGTGGAGCTTCTCTACAAAGTAAGGCTGATGCAGTCTTCCGGATACGGGCTCAGTAATGTGAATGAACGAATTCGGCTGCATTTCGGAAGCGAATACGGACTTTCTGTTCATTCCGAAGAGAACCATGGAACAACAATGATCATAACGCTTCCCCGATTTAACAAGCCGGTAGAGGACGCATTATCGGATCTGCAAGACAGCAAATAATCAATAGTGAAATCAAATAAGTGATAATGATGCCTAATAGGCCCGGTGCTACAATAAAGACAAAAGTGAATGCGCATTCATTTCAAAATATAGGAAGGAGATGCCTGATGGGGGATGTAACGGCCGTGGTCGATCCACCTGGCAAGGCAAGGCGCCTCGGGACCGACAACCGGAAGGAGAAGCGACGCGCATATAAAAAATACCGCGTTCTGCTTCTGCTGATGATTCCTTCCGTTGTTTACGTAACCATATTCAATTATATTCCGATTTACGGATTGCTTATCGCTTTTGAAAATTTTCACATTACGAAAGGTTTTTTCAACAGCCCATGGGTCGGATTGGAACATTTCAGGAATGCTTTTCAAGATCCATATTTCTTCGTTGTGCTGAAAAATACGATTCTGATCAGCTTGTACAAGATGCTGTGGGGATTTCCGATTCCGATTTTGTTCGCGGTGCTGTTGAGCGAGGTAAGGAATGCGAAGTTCAAGAAAACGGTGCAAACCGTCTCGTATTTGCCACACTTTATCTCATGGATCATTTTGGGCGGCATCTTTATGAGCATCTTTTCGCTGGATGGGCCCGTCAATGCCGTCATCAGGCTGTTTGGCGGCGATCCGATCCTCTTTATGGCGGATCAGCAATATTTCCGGGCTGTTCTTGTCGCAACCTCAGTGCTTGCAAGCTTCGGTTGGAGCTCGATCATCTATTTCGCGGCGATCGCCGGCATTGATCCGCATCTGCATGAGGCGGCTGTCGTAGACGGGGCGGGAAGGCTGAAGCGGATGCTTTATATTACGATCCCTCTTCTTATGCCTGTGATCAGCATTATGCTCGTATTGTCCATGTCGGGAATCCTCGATGCCGGGTTTGATCAAATATTCAATATGTATAACACGAATGTATACGATGTTTCGGACATTATCGATACGTACGTGTACCGCAAAGGTTTGGTGGATATGGACTACGGCTATGCAACGGCGGTGGGGCTGTTCAAGTCGCTGGTCGGTTTGGTTCTCATGCTCACAGTAAATGGGCTGGCCAAAAAAATGGGCGGCGGTGAACATACGTTGTGGTAGATCGTCGCGCTGTTGTCTCTGGGAAGGAGAATCGTCTTGGTCACGAGATCTTACGGAAATAAGATGGCAGATGTTCTATTGTACGCAATAATGACGGTTGTGCTGTTCATCACGTTATATCCATTCTGGACGCAAGTCGTTATATCGCTGGACGGCGGTGACGCGGCGTATCGCTCGTTTCAGCTCATACCGTCCATGCCGACGTTTGACAGCTACAAGCTTGCGTTGGAGTTTGACGCCTTATGGGTGGGCTACAAAAATACGATTATCCGCACATGCTTGGGAGTCGTTATCAGCATATTGGCTACTTCGATAACCGCCTATCCGTTGTCCAAACCGGATTTGCCGCTTAACAAATGGTTTACTAGATTTATGTTGATCCAGTTTATTATCGGAGGGGGTTTGATTCCGAATTATTTGCTGATCAAATATTTGGGCATGTACAACACGATATGGGCGCTTGTCATTCCAGCCATGCTCAGCACATTCAACGTGCTGATTATGCGAAATTTTTTCAGGTCGCTGCCGTTAAGCCTGGAAGAATCGGCGATGGTGGACGGTGCGGGATATATGACGATATTGGCCAAAGTTGTGCTGCCTTTGTCGATGCCGATTATCGCTACGCTCTCGCTTTGGGTAGCCGTCTATCATTGGAACGCTTGGTTCGACGCGCTCATTTACACGAACAACCCGAATAAGGAAATGCTGCAGCTGGTGCTCAGAAGGATTATTATTCTGAATAATCCGACCCAGTTCAACGATGTACTTACCAAGCTGCAGGAGAAAAGTCCGTTCTCGGGACGGCAGCTGCAGGCAACGGTCATCATGTTATCCATTCTTCCAATGCTGATTGTATATCCGTTCATCCAGAAATATTTTGTGAAAGGCATTATGGTGGGCGCTGTGAAGGGCTAAATGCTTGAGCGCAGCTTGCATGATGATGGTGTTCAATAACATGTGATGAGGAGATGATTGCATTGAGAAGCAGAAAAATGGTATTGAGTTTGGTCCTTATCATGACTTTGATTATCCTGTTGGCCGCCGGATGCGGGAAAGCGCCGTCTACGGAAGAGAAAAACGGCGAGTCGGAGACGAACAATGCTGCGAAACCGGAGACGGCTGACGAGAAGATGAAGCTGCATTTCTGGACATTTTATCCGGAACAAACAAAAATCGATGGATATTACATGAATGCCTTGAAAGAGAAGTTCAATTTCGATGCCGAGTTTTACGTAGCTTCACCGGATACGTCCAAAGAAAAGCTGAATCTTTCCATTGCTTCCGGCGATACTCCGGACTGGTGGAAAGGCTTGAATTATCAGGAGTACGATAAACTGATCGAACAGGATGTAGTGGCTGAGATCAAACTGGAGGACTTGCAGCAGTATGCCCCGAAATATTTGGCATTTCTTCAGAAGGTGCTTGGCGACGATCCTTTTCAATATTTGCGCAGAGACGGGAAAATTTACGGACTGCCTGGCGTATGGGACTTGGCGCCAACCGGCAAGGTCGTAGGTTTTCGTCAAGATTGGCTTAGCAAAGTAGGAATTGCCAAAACACCGGAAACGATCGAAGAAATGGAAGACGCTTTGACGAAATTCCGGCATGATGATCCGGACGGCAACGGTAATAAGGACACCTATGGAGTTACTGGTACGGCAGCTGACATCAATGGCTTGTTTGATTTCGTATTCGGAGCATACGGCGTATATCCGGGAGCGTTCACGGAAGAGAACGGAACGGTGGTTCGCGGAGAGATTATGCCGGGAGCGAAGGAAGCGTTGACGGTGTTGAACCGCTGGTATAAGAACGAGCTGATCGATCCCGAATTTATCGTCAACAAGGATAGCAATGTTCAGGATAAAATGATTCAGGAGAAAGCGGGAGCCGTCTCCAGCTATTGGTTCGGGCTTGCTCCGGACGGCGTGTTCTGCTGCAATGACATTTATACAAATCTCCATAAAAATAATCCGAATGCCGGCTTTGCCATGATTCCGGGGCCGAAAGGACCGGAGGGGAAATTCGGCATGGTTCAGGGCAACGCATTGTTTGGAGTCGATATCATGTTTGGCAAGCAGCTCGAAAAGGATCACGACAAAATGATCAAGTACTTGCAGGTATTCGAATATACTTCATTTGATTTGGAAGCGATCATTGCAAGAACCTACGGGGAAGAAGGGAAAACCTTCAAAAAGACGGCAGACGGAAATTATGAATTCATCCCTCCGTACGACGATCAGAAGGAACGGTGGAAGTATGGATTTGACGGTGCTTACTCTGTGCCGGGCGGATGGAATGACGATTTCAACGAAGAGCTGGCTGCTTTCAATACCAAAGACAAATCTTTGCTGCCGATGCGGAATGAGCTGATTCATATGGGCAAGGGCAAATACGACATCCTGGGCCCGATTGTAAAGCCGGTATTTAATGATCACAAAGAAAGATTGGATAAGCTGACGATGCAGACTTTCCTTGATATGATCACAGGCAAGAAGCCTGTCAGCGATTTCGATAACTATGTGGCCGAGTGGAGAGAAATGGGCGGCGACAAGGTGATGGCGGAAGCGCAGCAAGCATACGAGGAATTAATGGCGCAATAATCGATAGACCGGAGGCCGAATATGGGTATTCACATTCAAAATAACAAAATCACGATGTCTAACGCGTATTTGTTGCGTGAAATCGATATTTCGGAAGGGTTGGCGACAACCGTATTCCATATACGGCCGAACGGAGAGGAGCGGGGCGACTTCTGGTACCCCGTCTTCTCGTTCGAATCGTCGCTCCCTTACGAAGCTGCAGTGACCATTAACGGGCGCGCTTATGAAGCGGGCCCGTGGAAACACCGGTCGAACTGGGACAGGGAGGGCGCTTTCACGGTAACCGGAACAGAACGGGACAGGGGGAGCTTCGGCGATATTTTGCGATTGCATTGTAAGGGCCGAAGCCAAGAGATCCCCCCGATCGAATTGGTTATCGAATATGAAATTGCGGATGAACTCCCGCTATTGACCAAAAGCGTAAAAGTAATAAACGAATCCGGGACGCCGGTGACCATTGACAATGTGACCGTCGATATCGTCAGACTGTTCGAAGGAAAAGTCGAGCTCTCGGTGTTCAGCGATTATTACTGGAACATTATGAAAGAAGATGAATATTACTTTACCTTTACGCGCATGGAGTTCCCGAAGCCGATCGGCATGAAGCTGCAGCCCGGCGAGAGCTTCGAGACTTTCAAGTGCTATGAAGCCGTCACCTCCGGCGACCGGGACGAAGCTTCCATTATATTGCACCGTCTGTACAAAAAAATCGCACCGTGGATTACGGCGCCGGATATTAAAAGGATTGTCTCCACATGCCAATCCTACGAAGAGCTGCTGAAGGTGGCAGACCAGTCTGCGGCAGATGGCGTAGAAGCGGTTGAGCTGTTCGTTGGCCAGCTGTTTACGAATGTGGGCGACTACATTCCACGTCCGAATCTGTTTCCAAGAGGCGAGGAGGACTTGAAGCGGTTGGTAGACTATTACCACGACAAGGGATTGAAAGTGCTTCCTTACTGCTCGACAACGATCGCTAATCATAGGAGCCGCATATGTCAGGATCATCCCGAATGGCAGTATAGGGGTCCGGATGGCATTCATTACAACCCGGAAGGACTTGGCAATATGTGCTACCAATCGCCTTGGGGCGAATATATCGAAGGAAAGCTGCTTCATTTGATTGATGAAATAGGCTTCGACGGTCTGGCTATTGACGGGCCTTATCACGGCTTGCCGTGTTTGGCGAGCGACCACAAGCATCCGACTCCGCAAAGCGTTGAATTTATGAACTGGAATTGGGAGAAACGGTTTTTCCACGAACTGACCAAACGGAATAAAACGATTACGGCTCCGCAAGAGATGCAAGCGATGTTTCTGGGATTGCACCAGCGTCCCGGTGGTTATCGGGAAGAAGACCAGAATGAGATGGGCGGCATGAGATTGGTGATCCAGACAAGAGCGTTTATGTATGATTCGAGGTACAAGGATCCCGCTTGCGCAACATGGGGCTCGTGTAATCTGGAAATTTATCACGGCCACAGCATCGAAGCTTCGGAGGAGAATACGGCAACCTACGATCATGCCCTTGGAGGTCTGTTCGGATATGGGCACAGCGGTGTGCTGTATGGGAAGTACTCTTATATAGGGGAGAATACGAAACGTATTTATGACAAATGGATCTCCTTTTACAAACGGTACCGCAGGACGCTGGCAGGCGAAATGGTGCATTTGGCGCGGCCTAACGGATATGAGCCGGATGCGGTTATGCATGTGTCGACTGAGGCCGATGTGCCTGCCATTCTGGTCGTATTCAATCCAGTGCCCGAGACCAAGAGCGTGACGCTGGAGCTGCCTTTGAAATACGCCGGATTTGCCGGCGGAGACAAGGCAAGCGTTGAGCGGTACGGGTCTATCGCGCTGGATGGTCGCGGCCATGGCGCTGTGTCGCTGACGCTGCAGCCGCATGAAATCGTCACATTAGAAATAAATAAAGCAGGCGATGCGTAATGAACGGCGGATTGATGCAGGTGATGGAATCCGCCAATTGCCGAATTGTCGCCAAATTAACGAAGTTTGACGGCGTTGTGCCGACGGGGTCGGCAGAGGTGGAATTGATGAATGAAGGCAATGAACAGCTTTTCTTGGAACAATCGCGCTGGAGCATCGCCTGCAAGTGGTCGCCTGTGGAGAACAAGAGGGATGTACTCGATTGTGAAGTGACGTTCCAATTGATCGAAGGTTCGCTAAGCGAGGCCAATGTCTCGGTTGACATTATGCTTGACCAGTGGTCGAAGGATCATTATGTCATGATGCCGGCAGCCGCTTATAATGGCAATCGCTTCAAAGCAACCAAGGAGAAGTACCCGCCAATGCTGACTCTGGAAGAGGAGACCGGTCCGGATATTCCAACGATCATTACGGATGTGCCGAGATTAAGTCTGGAGAACGGACCGTCGAAGCTTGAGGTGAGGACCGGAGATATGGCCACTCCTGCGGTTGGCTTCTGCAGCCGCGCGGATCATAAAGGATTGTTCATGTTGGCTGCGCAAGGAACGAGGCTGGGAGAATCGGGCATCTCATTGGAAGAAAACGAGGACCGGACGAAGGCTGTCATCTCGCTTTCCGCTCCGGCTGTCAGACGATTCCATTACAGGATGTGCAATTCGAAGGAGAGCTCAGATGACCGGGGAGCTGATTTTCGAAATGGAGATGAAGTGACGCTTTCGTTCAGGCTGCATGTTTTCGATTGCCCCGACATTCCTTCGTTATACGGTTATTTTGCCGGTATTCGAAAGGATTTGACAGGCAAGGTGCGGCTGCGGCATGAGATCCCTTTCTCGGCGGCATGGGAAATCCTCGAGGAGAAGTATAATCGGGATAATTGGCAGCAGCAGCACGGTTTTTACCGGTCATCGACATCGCCCGATCCCACTTTCGGCCAATGGCAGACCGGATGGGTCGGCGGCGGTATCAACACGCTGCCGAAGCTGGCAATCGGCAGCGAGCTTTCCCAAGAGAGGGCGCGGCAAACGCTGGACTTCATGTTTAATACGGTACAAGCGGCTTCCGGTTTTTTCTACGGGATCTTCAGCCATGGACAACTGCTGGGCGACGCATTCAGGGCGCACGAGGATACGGGCAAGCTGCTGATAAGAAAACATGCGGACGCGGTCTATTTTTTGGTCAAACAGTTTATGCTCCTGGATAAAAGGAATGAAGAGATTTCCGATGTCTGGAAGGATGGCCTGATCAAAGCTTGCGACGCGCTTGTCCGTCTGTGGAAGAATCATAAGCAATTCGGGCAGTTTGTCGATGCGGACAAAGAAACGATAATCATCGGCGGAAGCGCCTGCGCCGGAATTGCGCCTGCCGGATTGGCGCTTGCCGGACAATATTTGGGCCGCCCAGACTACTTGGCCATTGCGGAGCAGTCGGCTGACGATTATTATGAGCGCTTCGTCTCGCAAGGCGTGACCACCGGGGCGCCGGGCGAAATCAGCCAGTGCCCGGACAGCGAATCGGCGTTTGCGCTGCTGGAGTCCTATGTGGCGCTGCACGAAACGACAGGAGAGCGCAAATGGCTGAAGATGGCGGAAGATACGGCCAAGCTGTGCGCAACCTGGTGTGTCTCCTACGATTATGAATATCCTTTGGACTCCGAATTTCGCAAGCTTGATTTGCGCTCGGCTGGCGCGGTATGGGCGAGCGTACAGAATAAGCATGCGGCGCCGGGCATCTGCACCCTGTCGGGCGTCTCGCTGTTTAAGCTGTACCGGGCAACCGGAAATCCGTCATATCTGGAGCTGATTCAGGAAATTGCACATCATTTGCCGCAGTATCTATCCAGGGAAGATCGGCCTCTAGAGATATCTTGGGGAGGTCTGCCGACCGGTCGCTTCTCTCCGCCGGGCTGGATGGGCGAACGTGTCAATACAAGCGATTGGGAAGGCAAGGAAAATATTGGAGCTATAGCCGGAGGCTCTTGCTGGTGCGAGGTTTCCGCCATGCTTACTTATCTTGAAGTGCCGGGCGTATACATTCAGCCAGACACCGGATTTGTATGCGCGATCGATCATATTGATGCCGAGGTTTTGGAGCGGAATGAAACAGAGCTTCGGGTCATGCTGAACAATCCGACGAAATTTCCTGCGAAGGTGAGAGTGTTTGCCGAACGGTCAGGAGATATGCGGACGGTGATGGGGGAACATGCCATGATCGATTGTACGGTCGTGACCATTGCCCCTCTTTCCCACTATACCGTTAGCTTCGATCGTAGGTAATGCAGATGAGGGAACAGCGAAAGTGGCGATTGCCCTTTCGCTGTTCTTGCTTCATCGCTAGAGTCGGCCCGTGATACCACGTGCCGGCTTTTTATCTTCCTACTCCCTAGCCTCCCCGTACCGACTGAGCGCCCAAGAGACGGTCTGCTTCATGCGGGAGATCAGCCGGTCGTTCTCGACGACGCGGATTCGTTTGCCAAGGAAACGAACCTTCGACAACACGTACTCTTGCTCGTTCAACGAAAAGAACAACTTCACCCGATATTCGTCCAGCGCCTCGTCGTACAGCACTTCCCGCTCGAAACAGGAGAAGGCGTACAGAATGCGCGACAGCTCCTCGTTGTACTCCGGCACGATGGCGATGACGGCTTCGGATCTGCGGGCGGCCAAATAGGCGGCCGCTTTGGCGGCGTACCGCTCGGCGGCACCGGCTTCGCTCGGCCGGGCAGTCACCTCGGACAGCTTGGCTATCCGCGTGCTCATGACCATTTCCTTGCGCGAATGGTACCAGAGCAGATACCACTCCCGCTTGACCATCGAATATTCCAGCTTGTACGGGTACGCGGTCCGCTGCTCGAGCGGAGGACCGCTTTTGGTCGCGTAGCGGAAGCTAAGCGCACTGCCGTCCCGGATCGCTCTCCGAATGTCGCGGATGAGCGGATGGTAGACCATTTTTTCCTTGCCGTCGCCTTTATGGACGAGATGCGGCGTCCAGTCGGCAGCCGGGTCGTCCCGCAGCAGCTCGCGAAGCTTCTCCAGCGTGGAGGGGAGGAACGCTTCCTCCGCGGCGGGATGCGCCAGCATCGTTTTCAGCCAGGTACGCTCATGCGAGGTGACGGCTGAGGCGCCATGATCGTCGAGACGGGAGAGGAGGCGGTAATTGAAAATTTTCTCAAAGGGATTCATAATAGCGGGCCAGCTCCTTCCATTCGTCGATCAGTTCCTCCCGCAGCCGTGCGGGCTCCAGCACCTCGCAGCTCGACCCGAAGCTTCGGATCCAAGGCTTGATCTCGATCGTGCCGTTCACCTCGATTTCATAGATAAACGAGTCTTCTCGCTCATCCGTAATTTCGCCCCACTGGCCTTGCTGGATGACGCGCTCGCGCACGAAATCCGGGATGGACGGGCCGGGCTTGTAGAATCGCAAACGCACGAGTGTCTTGCGCCCCGTGTCGATCAGCCAGCTGTGGCGGATGCGCGATTCTAGCTGCTTCAGCTTCTCCGCGAACTCCGCTTCCTCGGCAGCCTCTCCGAGCTTCAGCTCCGTCACCCCCTCCAGCCGATACTTCTTAACGCCATGCCGGGCCCCCCAGCCGAGCAGATACCACCGGCCGTATTGGTGGTCGTACACGATCTTGAGCGGCAAGCAGCTTTCCCGGCTGCCGTCGCTCTCCCGCTGATACAGCGGGTTCGTGTTGCGCGAGGCGTAGCTGGTTTCTTTTTTGGGCGAAAAGTAATGGAACGACACCCGGCTCCACGACCCAATCGCTTCGAACAGGGAGAACAGATGCGCCTCGTCCAGCACGCGCGAATGGTAATGATATTTATACAAAAAGGCGTCCAGCGCCTCCGCGTCGTACCCGTGGCCGCCCATAAGCCGCTTCTTGAGCGTATCCTTCAGCAAATACCCTTGAACCGACGGAAGCCGCGTATTCGCCATCATGCTGGCGTAATCGTGCAAATCCAGCAGCTCCTCCGCCGTCAGCGATTCAGCGAAGCCTTGCCAAAGCCCGTATCGGTACGGCCTTGGACCCGGCTCGCGCCGGATGACGCCGACGCCTTCCAAATATTTGAGGTCACCGCGGATCGTCTTCTCGTCGGGCGGGGCCAGCTCTTGGGACATCGCCGCGCAGCAATCGTCGAGCAGCTCCATCGCCGTCTTGTGGCCGTCCTTCAGGGAAGCGAGCAGGCAGGACAGCCGCTCCGTTTCGCTTTCCTTCAGCGACTTCGCCCTGAACAGGAACAGCAGCAGCGGGTCCGGCGCGTCCAAATAACTGAAGCGCAGCAGCTCGGCCATTTCCTTGGCTTCCTGCGCCTCCGTTCGAGCGGGCAGCACGCTTGCGGCGATTTCCTTGAGCCGCTTCATCATTTTGTCGAAGGTGTGGACGGAGATGCCGAGCCGCTCCGCGTATTGCTGACGGCTGTACGCACCGCTGGCGAGCGCGAGCATGCGCAGAAACTGGATTTCCTTATCGAAGCTTTCCCTGGCCATCGTTCGATGCTCCTCCCTTGTCGTCCCGGTCAATTAATCTTCAATATATTGTAACAGCGATGGGGCGGGTGCCAAAAGATTAATTTTTTTCCTGCCGTCGTCATACTTCCGCCATGTTCGTCGGGCCATGAATGCGGCATGATGAAGGAGGTTAATGAAACGCCGGCGGCCTACCCGGGCGAGGACGTCCCGTTCGTCCCGCAGTGCGGGCGCAGTCTCTGCGTTCGTATGCTGTAGGAGCCGCGGCCGTTAACCGACTATTCGGGTTCGATTCCCGGTCGCATAAGGGCGATATGCTAATGGTATAGCACTCCACTGTTAATGGAGCCAACCTCCCAGACCAAAACCATGATACAAACGATTATCGTAACCGATAACGAAAGAGGACTGTTGTTCAAGAAGGGAAGCTACGAGCGTTTGCTCCGCCCGGGCACCTACCGGTTCGCGGCTTGGTCCGGATATACGGTCGAGAAGCAGGAGCTGACGGAGCCGTTCGATCCCGCGGGCAGGGAGCTTAACCTGTTCCTGCGGGACTCGGAGCTGCTCTCCGAGCTGCACGTCGTCGAAGTGGCGGATGGCGAATACGCGCTTCATTACGAGGACGGAAGGTTCGCCAAGCTGCTGACGCCCGGCGTGTACGCCTTTTGGAACGTGCTGAAGAAACATTCGTTCACCGCTGCAGATACGCGCAGCCCCGAAGCTTCCGCCGAGCTTGTTCGGCCGATTTTGAACAGACTGACCGGCTACATCCAGGTAGTCGAGGTCGCGAGCCACGAGACCGGCCTGTTATTCTACGACAACGTGCTCCAGCGGGAGCTGCGTCCCGGTCGTTATTTCTTTTGGAGAGGCGCCGTAAGCGTCGCGGTCCGTACGGCCGATTTGCGCCAGCAGCAGCTTGACATGACGGGGCAGGAAATCATGACGGAGGACAAAGTGTCGCTACGGCTGAACTTCGTCTGCCAATACCGGATCGCGAATCCGCTTCGGGCGCTGGAGATCAAAGGTTTCGAGGATCAGGTGTACATCCTCTTGCAGCTCATTCTGCGGGAGTACGTCGGCACGATGAAGCTCGACGATCTGCTGCGCATGAAGCAGGAGATCGGTGCGTACGTGCTGGGCCGCCTGAACGAACGCAGCGAAGCGTATGGCGTGAAGTTCGTTTCCGCCGGACTCAAGGACATCATTCTGCCCGGCGACGTGCGGGACATACTGAACACGGTGCTGCTGGCGGAGAAAAAGGCGCAAGCCAACTTGATCACGCGCCGCGAGGAGACGGCTTCCACGCGAAGCCTGCTGAACACGGCCAAGCTGATGGACGAGAATGGAACGTTGTACCGTCTGAAGGAGCTGGAGTTCCTGGAGAAGATCTGCGAGAAGATCGGCACGATCTCCCTCACCGGCGGCGGCAGCCTGCTCGAAGGACTCAATTCCCTGCTGAGCGCGAACGGGGCGGGCGGAGCGAATGGAGCCAAAAATTGAGGAAGCGTGAACCGGTCCGCGGCGGGATGCCATGGACCGGTTATTTTTTTTGGAGGAAACGTGTCAACGAGTTAAAGAGAGTCGGAACTTGGTAACGGCGCTCAAATCTGCAGGGTTGGGATTCAGTGCCATCCTTGCTCTGGAAATGGGAGGATGCCGCTCTGTGAACTTCGGCTGCAGAGGTGGTATACTTTTAGATAGCTGGTTTAATCAAGTAGATGAAGCAACAGATCGAGGGGGAGCGGCGATGCGCACGGACTGGCGGGAAGCGGAGCAAGCGTTGGGCAAAATTAGCGTCGTTGGCGACGAACGCAATCAGGAAGTCGAAATTTCCGGCGGGGCAGAGGGGCTGAGCTGTATCGGGATCGGGACGGACGCGGCTGTATTTCGTTACGCGCCTACGCCGGATTACGCGTTCAAAATATATTCGGACCATGCCTTGCATAAGAAAACGGCCGAGCGCGACGTCTATAAACGGCTCGAAGGGATTCCGTATTTCCCGACCTTGCATGGAGAAGGCCCTAACTATTTGGTGATAAGCTACGAGCCCGGACCTACGCTGCTGGAATGTCTGATGGAAGGGATCCCGGTTCCGGCGCGGGCGATGGAAGACGTCGATGAAGCGCGGCGGCTGGCGCGGGAGCGGGGACTGAATCCCCGGGACATCCATCTGAAGAATGTCATTCTCCAGAACGGACGCGGCAAAGTGCTGGACGTCTCCGAATACGTCAAGGAAGGCAACGATAAACGTTGGGAGCACCTGGCTTGGGCATACGAGAAGTTTTACGCGGGTTTCGAAGGGCGCCGCATACCGGAATGGCTGCTGGACGCCGTCAAGAAGAGCTACCTGAAGCTTGATCAGGCCAACTTGAATCTGGAAGAGATCGCGGCCAGGGTGAACCGGCTGCTGGCGCGCTTCAAGTAAAACCGTATAGATTCGCTAACGCGAGAGGATGAGGATTTATGGCGATGGAAATCGAAAGGAAGTTTCTGCTGAATGGCGACCCGCGGACAATTATCGAAACAAGCGAGCTGCATGTGCGGCAGGAGCAGCGAATCGAACAAACGTATCTCGCGATCGACGAGACGCAGGAGCTGCGCGTCAGGCGGATCGAGGAGCTCGGGAGCGGCGAAATATCCTATACGCATACGTTCAAGAACGGCAACGGCTTGGTGCGCGAAGAAGTGGAATACGAGATTACGGGCGGCATTTACGAACAAGTCGTGATGGCATTCGGCTTCAGGCCGCTGACCAAAAACCGGATCACAGCCGAGTGGGAAGGCGTGACGATCGAGATCGATATCTACGATCAAATCCGGCTTTCCGTACTGGAAGTCGAATTCGAGTCGTTAGAGGAAGCGAATGCCTTCGAGGCGCCGGCTTGGTTCGGCGAGGACATCAGCTCGCAGAAGCAATATAGCAACAAAACCGTATGGAAGCAGCTGCAAGGCGATAAGTGGAGCGAGTGATGTCGATACACCGGAACGGCCACTTCTTGCGCAAAATGTACCTTCAAAGGGATGACGTCCCTTCCTTCGACCGTTATCCATTCAGTCTGGATGCGGTAAGGGAGCTGGACGAACTGGAGTTTCATCCGAAGGTGACTTATCTCGTCGGCGAGAATGGGGCGGGCAAGTCGACGCTCGTGGAGGCGATCGCGGTCGCGCTCGGGTTTAATCCGGAAGGCGGGACGATCAATTTTTCGTTCGAGACGGCGCATACGCATTCGGAGCTGCATCGGTATCTGCGTCCTGTGCGCGGCGCTCAGCGTCCGAAGGACGGTTTTTTCTTCCGGGCGGAGAGCTACTTCAACGTGGCGACTTACATCGACGAGCTGGACCGGGAAACGGCGAACGCCCCGAAGCTGATCGACTCGTACGGAGGCGATTCGCTGCACGCCCAGTCGCATGGCGAATCGTTTTTCGCGACGTTTCTGCATCGGTTCGGCGGGCGCGGACTTTATATCATGGACGAGCCCGAGGCGGCGTTGTCGCCCTCGAGGCAGCTCGCGATGCTCGCGCGCATGCATGATCTCATCCGGGACAACTCCCAGTTCGTGATCGCGACGCATTCGCCGATCCTGATGGCCTATCCCGAAGCGTGGATCTACCAGTTATCGAGCGACGGCATCAGGAGAACGACTTGGGAGGAGACGGAGCATTACGCGATCACCTCGCAGTTTCTGAACAACCGCGACAGGATGCTCCGCGAGTTACTGGCAGATGAGGATTGATGAGGGCGCGCTACCCTTTCAGCAGCTCCCGGAGCTCCGAGTACAACGCTTCCGTCGCGGCGGCGTCTCTCTCGTTGTAGACGACGTATCGGTCCTGCAGTTTGATGAGGATATACGGAGCGTTTTTCTTAAATACATAAAGCTTGGCCTCGCCCAGCTCCGTCAGCTTGAAATCGCCGCGCGCGTACTCCGATGTGGCGATCCCGTTCTGGCGGAAGCCGCTCGGCATCTCGTCTTCCAGCGTCAGCTCCAGCACCTCGTCCAGCGCGAACTCGAGCGGGTACATCGCATCCTCGATGATGATCGTCTCGCCTTCGCCGATGACCAACTGGGGCGGGCTCGTGTCCGCCCGCACGATCAGAATCGCGATCGGGATCACGATGGCCGCGACTGCCGCAAGAGCGCCGTAATACACCGCCTTGCCTGTCCGCGTCGCCATGTTGAGCGTTGAGCCGATGCCCACCCGCTTCGGAACGAAAACGGCAGGATCTTTCGGATTGTAATAGGACAAGCCATGCCGCCAGTTGGCGTCGGCGTCGGCCGGATAGCTGCTGCCGTCCGTATCGCCGTAACGGTACTCCAGCTCCTTGATATGCTGGTGCACGACGAAGATGCCGATCAGCGGGACGAGCGATACCATAAAGATTCCGCCGAACCATAGGCCCGGATCTCCCGAGTTGCCCTTCGAGAGCACGTTGTAAGCGACAAAAGCGTTCGCCGCCTCGAACACGGCCAGCGATAACCAAAGCATCGACCAGAGCCGGTTGGCCGCCTGGTTAAGCGCAGCGTTCGGCACCGCGTTCCGGCTGTGCGCCCGCATTTTGCCCCGGCTGAACGCCAGATAAAGCAAGAACATGACGGCCGTCATGACAAGCGAAGCGAAACCGGACAGCCTCAGCACGCCGACGCCGTCCCGCAAGGAGATGACGATGAGCGGCGCCGACATAAGCGCCGGCACGATGAACCAATAGGGAGACAGAGGCTGTTTGCCTCTCATGAGCGCGATGTCGACGTCGATGCGAACGTTCTTTTTGGCGCCGGCTGCGAACCAGTCGTTATCCCGTTTCAGCTTGGCCGCCTTGTAGTGAATTCTCTTAAATGGTACTGTGGAAGTGTACATCACGCCTGCCAGCCATAGAAAAACGTAGATGAAGCCCAGCGAAAACGTGTCGCCGAACCATAGGATCGGCAACGCCGCGGCAGCGGCGAACAACGCAAACAGCGTGTAGCTTTTCCGGTATTCTTTTTGCAGGGAGAGAACCTTATCGTCCTTTAGAGCTTCGTCCGGCAGCGTGACGCCGAACAAGAGCCCTCCTTTCGGTCTGGCATGTCCGAAATAGATGGCGACAACCGTGGCAAGCACGATTAGAACAGGCGCAAGCAATATGTATTTTTCCATATGAAGACCTCCTATGAATGCTCGTCAGTTGCTCCGACCCACTATAATATAGACGATTTGTTTTTGTCAAAAAAGGAGACCATCACCATGATACGATTCGGACTTATCGGCACCAACTGGATTACGGAAAGATTTCTGGCGGGAGCGGCGCTGCATCCGCGCTTCAAGCTAGCTGCCGTCTACTCTCGCACGGAGGATCGCGCGAAAGAGTTTGCGGAGAAATATAGCGTTCCGCACACCTATACGGACATGGATGCAATGTTCACAGGCGGGGAGATCGACGCGGTGTACATCGCAAGCCCCAATAGTTTGCATGCCGAGTACGCGATCGCGGCCATGAACCGCGGCATACACGTCTTGTGCGAGAAGCCGATCGCATCGAACAGCCGCGAGCTGGAAGCGATGATCGACGCCGCGAAGCGGAACGGCGTGTTGCTTATGGAGGCGCTGAAGTCCACGCTCATGCCTGGCTTCGGGGCTGTTCGCGAAGGAATCGGGCGGATCGGTCCGGTCCGGCGGTATTTTGCTAGCTACTGCCAATATTCCTCGCGTTATGACGCTTATAGGGCAGGCACCGTCTTGAACGCATTCCGTCCCGAATTTTCGAACGGCTCCTTGATGGATATCGGCATCTATTGTCTCTATCCGGCGGTCGCGTTGTTCGGCAGGCCGAACGCGGTGAAGGCTTCCGGTTTCATGCTGGAGTCGGGCGTCGACGGGGAAGGCAGCATCCTGATGCAATACGACGACATGGACGCGGTCATGATTTATTCCAAAATAACAAGCTCCGCGATCCCTAACGAAATTCAAGGCGAAGACGGCAATCTCGTCATCGACAAAATAAGCGAGCCAGAAATCGTTCAACTGAAGTTCCGCGACGGCCGTAGCGAAGATTTAACGAGACCGACGGTGGAGTTCAACATGTTTTACGAGGTGGAGGAGTTTATTCGACTGATCGAGGAGGGCAAAACGGAGTCGGAAATGAATTCGCATGAGCTGTCCCGAATCGTCATGGAAATCATGGACGAGGCCAGAAGCCAGATCGGGCTTGTTTATCCTGCGGATAAGTAAGAGGCGACAGGCGCAACTTTCCCCTCTAAGCTGCGTTTAGAACATCAAGATCGCATAGGGGGGAAGTCGTGAAGAAACTCATCATCGTGATGATCGGATTGTTCGTTGTCGCTTGCGCATGTTCGGCCAACAAGGATGGGGCCGGCTTGCCGGATGGTTCGTCCGGACAATGGGATCACGGATCGGGGTACGTGGTCGCCAAGGAAGGCGGCAGGCTGCTCATCGTTTCGGAGAAGGTCGACGGAGAGGTGTCGCTTGAGAACCTGCTCGTGGACGTGTCCCCGAACGCGATCTGGTTAGCTGTCGAGCAGGAGTCCTACGAGGCGGTCCAAATCGGGGACCAGGTGCGAATGACCATTAAAGGCGCGATCGCGGAATCGTATCCAGAACAAGCGACGGGCAGCGTCGAAATCATTAAGTAACATGCCTTTCTTCATCGAACGGAAGGCCATTGTAGACGATTTTTCGTACACAATGATCCGAATTTCTAAATTTGGATGAATTCTAGACGGATTTTCGAATAGATTCGTCGAATCTAGCTCCAAAGGCCGGATTGTATTCGATTTTTCGACTACAATCATATCGCCATAAGTCTCGGGTGTTATTTCCGGAGCAATCTACTAGCCAGTGACGCGGCTGGATAAAAAGGCAGTCCATACCCACCGGGTATTGGACTGCCTTTTTGCGTGTTTGGCGCCCGCTCACCGCGCCCGCTCACCGCGCCCGCTCACCGCGCCCGCTCACCGCGCCCGCTCACCGCGCCCGCTCACCGCGCCCGCTCACCGCGCCCGGCGCCTACGGCAGCCGGTAAATCGCGAACGGTTCGCCCCCGCGGAACGGGGCGCTAATCTCGTCCAGCCGCGCCAGTGTCGCGTCGTCCAGCTCGAGCGCGAGGCTCGCGAGGTTGCTCCGCAGCTGCTCGGACCGAGTCGCGCCGACGATAACCGTCGATACCGCGGGCCGCCGCAGCAGCCAAGCGAGCGACAGCGCGCTGGCGGTCGTGCCGAGCTCCTCCGCCAATGCGGCAACCTGATGCGCCAGCGTAACCGTCGCTTCGCCGAGGAATCGGCGGAAGCCGGGATCGGTTTCCGCGCGCGAGCCGGCCGGCGCGTCCAGCGGCGTGCCGTATTTGCCGGTCAGGATGCCTCCCGCGAGCGGGAAATACGGGATGATGCCGAGCCCTTGGTCGAGGCACATCGGGATAAGCTCGCGCTCCGGCGTCCGGTCGGCGAGCGAATAGCTCGTCTGCATGGAGACGTAGCGGCCCAGACCCAGCCGATCGCTGATGCCGACCGCCTTCATGAGCTCCCATGCGAAATAATTGGACGCGCCGACATAACGCACCTTGCCCAAGCGAACCATGTCGTCGAGCGCCCGGAGCGTCTCTTCCAGCGGCGTCTCCGGGTCGAACGTATGGATTTGGTACAAATCCACGTAGTCCGTCCCCAGCCTACGGAGGCTTCCTTCCAGCTCCGCCATCAGATGCCGCCTGGAAGAACCCCGCTCATAGACGCCCGCGCCCCGCGGCAATCCCGCCTTTGTCGTAAGGACGGCTTCGTGCCGACGTCCCTCCAGCGCTTTGCCGATGATCCGCTCCGACTCCGTTCCCGCATATATATTGGCCGTATCGATAAACGTGATGCCTTGATCCAGCGCTTGCCGAATAATCTCGATCGAGGTCCGCTCGTCCGACCGCTTGCCGAACGCGTTCGTGCCGAGTCCCAGCGCGGACACCTTCAGCCCGCTTTCTCCCAAACGACGGTATTCCATCACAATCCTCTCCTTCCCTTTTCTCGTACCGCTATCTTGCCTGTTGCCAGTATACCGAACAGACCGCATGTCCGCCAATCCCGTTAACTCTTAACCGCCGTCCGCCGGATGCAAGCCGCAACGTTGAAGGTCCGCGGCGCGAGAGGTATAATCTCCCTGAAGAGAACTTTTCCGAGGAGGAAAAAAGATGCGTTTCGTAAGCAACAAGGGTATAACGGACCCGGCGCTCAACCTAGCGCTGGAGGAATATATTCTCCGTTCGTTGCCGGCCGAAGACGATTACCTTTTGTTCTATATAAACGAACCTTCCATCATCATTGGCAAAAATCAAAACACCGTCGAAGAAATCAACGCCGAATACGTCGAGGCGAACAAGCTTCACGTCGTTCGCAGGCTGTCGGGCGGCGGCGCGGTCTACCACGACCTCGGCAACCTCAACTTCAGCTTCATCATGCAGGATGAAGGCGGATCGTTCCATAACTTCAAGAAATTCACGGAGCCCGTCGTGAAGGCGCTGCGCAAGCTTGGCGTCGAAGCGGAGCTGACCGGACGGAACGACCTGCAGGTCGGCGAACGTAAAATTTCCGGGAACGCGCAATTCCACACCAAAGGCAAAATGTTCAGCCACGGCACGCTGCTCTTCGACTCCGAGATCGAGAACGTGGTGTCCGCGCTTAAGGTGAACGCGGAGAAATACGTCTCGAAAGCGACGAAATCGATCCGCAGCAGGGTGGCGAACATTTCGGAGTTTCTGCAAGAGCCGATGACGGTCGAGCAGTTCTGCGAAACGCTGCTCGCGTCGATCTTCGAAGACGGCGGCGGCGAGCCGCAAGTTTACGAGCTGACGGACTCGGATTGGGAGAACGTGCATAAGCTGGCGAATGAGCGGTATCGGAGCTGGGAGTGGAATTACGGAAGATCGCCTGCCTTCAACGTTCAGCAGCGCAAGCGGATCGAGGGGGTCGGAACCTTCGACGTGCGTCTCCAAGTAGAAGACGGCGTAGTGAAGGAAGCCGCGATCTTCGGCGATTATTTCGGTAGGGGAGACAGCGCGGAGGTAGCGGCGAAGCTGGCGGGCAAGCGTTACGACGCGGCGTCGCTCCGTGAGCTCTCGGCGGCGATCGACCTTCCCTACTACTTCGGGCCGATTACGGAGGAGCAATGGCTGGAGCTGCTGCTCTAGTCCGTATCCAATAAACATTACTCGAAAGGAGCATGCCAAGTGGCCACGATCCGACCTCCTTGTTAATTTGCGGCCTCAGCCCGAGCGCCCCCATGTGAACATGACAACATCTAAACGTCATGCTCATAGAGAGGGGTTCCAATCTACATGTCTAATGTAAGAAAACTATATTTCATCCGATTCTTCCAGCATCTGATCCCGGCGTACGTGATCGAGAGGCTGTTCTGGGAGGAGAGGGGAATGACCATTCCGATGGTCGTGCTGACGGAGATCATTTTTGCCCTCACGATCGTAATTCTGGAAATTCCCACGGGCATATTCGCCGACAAATGGGGGCGGAAACGCATGCTGCTCACGGCTGCCTTCATCGGCTGCCTTGAGTTTCTCCTGCTTCTATTCGCCACGGAATTCTGGCACTTCGCCCTCGTCGTTTTCCTAACGGCGATCGCCAGCTCCGCAAGCAGCGGGGCGGACAATGCGCTTCTGTACGACTCGCTGCAAGAAGCGGGCGAACAATCTTCCTTCGAGCGGATCGTCGGCAGAATGAACGCGCTCGACATCGCCGCAATCATGATCGCGGCCCTATCGGGAAGCCTGCTCGCAGGGAAGTTCGGCTTCTCGTTCAACTATTGGCTTTCCTTCGTCAGCATGCTGATCGCGCTGGTGCTCACGTTGTCGCTAAGAGAGCCTGGGAGGGGAGTAACGAACGAGGATGCCTCCGCCATCCCGATCCGCACCTACGTGCGGGAGTCAATCGCCTTCTTCAGGGGCCATCCGGGTATTTACCCTGTCGTACTAACGGGGATGATCACGGGTGCCGCCATCAACTTCGTCGACGAATTTTGGCAGCTCTACCTTGAACGGCAAGGGATCCCCGTCGCGGCGTTCGGCGTATTCTCAGCGGCGCTGTTTCTCGCCAGACTGCCGGGCAATCTGCTTGCCTACAAGCTGAAGGAACGGATGAAGCTCGGAACGCTGCTAATGCTGATTACCGCGGCTCTTGCCGTCGGATTCGCCTATCTGGCGCGCGCGAGAGATTGGAGCGGCTTGATCGCCTTGTTCCTTGTATGTATGGCGGCTGGCGTCATCGAACCGCTGGCCGCGGGATACCTGCATCACCGCATCGATTCGACCATGCGCGCGACGCTGGATTCGTTCCAGTCGCTGGGCCTGAACGCGGCGCTCGTCACGACCGGGATCGGCTTCGGTTACTTCGCCTCCGAGCTGGATCTGTTCGGCGGCTTCGGTTTCATCGCGGCGATGGCAGCCGCGTTCCTCGTCTACCTCGCAGGCTTCTCGCGAAAGCGTACTGGCTCTGCCTGATCGACTTCAGGAACAGCCCCGAAGCGATATAGATAAGGAGTACCGCGAAGCCCAGCGGTACTTTTTTTCGTTCCAACCATGCGACGATCGGCCGGAACTGCCTCAAATCTTTTAAACAAAAAAAAGCGCATATGGAACTTTCGACGTTGCTGAGGGAACGTATGGGTAAGGGGGGATCGTAGTGAGCGAACATTATTTGCGGTATCTTGCGCCAGGCTACGATCGGGCCGAGGTGCTGGAGGATTTGATGAGGGAATACGGGGAAGACGTCTGGAGATTCGCTTATTTCCTGACGCGCAGGCGGGATGCCGCGGACGACATCGCGCAAGAGACGTTCATTGTCGCGTACAGACGGCTGTACGCCTTCAGGGGCGAATCGAGCGTGAAGAGCTGGCTGCTTGGCATCGCGCGCAACAAGTCTCTTCATTATCTGAGGAGCGCCTTCTTCCGAAAGGTCGTTTTGACGGACGCCGTCGCGATCAAAAAGGATGCGGCGGGTGCGGCAGAATCCGCGGAGGACATCGTATTCGGCCAGATTGCAGCGAGCGGCGTATGGGAGACGGTCATGACGCTCCAACGGAAACATCGCGAGGTCGTGCTGATGGCTTACCATTACGAGATGACGATGACGGAAATCGCTTCGGCGCTCGGCGTTTCCGAGGGAACGGTCAAGTCACGGCTCTCCCGGGCTAAACGCAAAATGTCCGAACTGCTGGACGAATCTCGAGCGAAAGGAGGCTGACGACGATGAAGGATGAGCATGCGGGCTGGGAGGAGCAATTGAAAGCCGCTCCGTTCGCCCAATCGCAATTTAACGAGGAGCTGAGAAAAAACGTGCGGAGAAGAATTACATCTGATGCGCGCGCGAGACGTTACGGTTGGCCGGTTGCGCTTGTCTGCGCTGTGGCCGTACTTGGGATGGGGGTCTTTTATGCGGCAGGCATGGCCGGTTGGCTCCCGGTTAAGGAAGCGGAGCGGCAGCCGAGAGGCGCTTATTACAAGGACGGGGAGCTATTGCTGCAAGTATACCCCGATCCGGAGCTAAAGGCCGGCAGGGAATTCGGGTATATCTTTAGTTTTACGGAACCTTTTGCGAACTTAGCGGGGAAGGTTCTTGAGATACAAGCGGTGCATGACGCAACGAACCAGACCGTGGCAGTCACCCCTCCGACCGTCTCCGTTATCGAAAACCCGAGCAGCGGTTACGCTACGCTAAAGAGGCATACCGTGAGCTTCGCCTTGCCGCTCGGCGGGTTATGGCGATTCGAAGTGAGCTTGGACGGCGCGCCGTACGCGAGGGTTGAGCTCGATGTCGCGGAGCCCGATTGGGAGCTAAGCCCGTCCTTTAGGACGGAGAACTACGAGATGACGGGAATCGAGGGCAAGGTGGGCTTTATCGATGCGGGTTTTATTGCCGGGCAGCCGAACAAATATATGTGGCATTTCTGGGGGGAAACCTTCAAACACGGAGGGGAGCTCGAAGTGCTGGCCGTCAAGCAGGGGACTACGGAGATGATTCCAGTTCTTCAAGGGCGTAATCTCGGAGGGGCTAACAATGGCGCCGACGCGCATTTGCCGAGCAGCATGTCGCTTCCCGAGGCGGGCGTTTGGAGGCTGCTGCCTTTCGTGAATGGCAGATTGGTCGAGAGCATCGTCGTCAACGTACGCGAGCAATAGAATCTTGCGGTACAGGCAACCTCGGAGCGGACGCTTCGGGGTTGCTTTTTGTGGTAGTCCAGCATGGGCGTCATCTCTAGGGTGAGGCGGAATCTGAAGGAAGCTGGAGGCAAATGCACGAGCCAAGGTATACGAACTGGATTAGAGGCAGGGCTAGTCGGATGAGTCACCCATACACGATGAAATCCAAAGTCGCCAAGGGATATCCCTGTAGACTCCAGTGGTTGCGGGCGCGAAATGAGAAGCAGGACAAGAAGCTGGGGACACGCTGGTCGTTACGAAGGAAAACTTATATACGCTCGAAAGCCAAACGGTGCTGTTTCCTTTTTTCCGCAACAAATAACGAGGCTGAAAGATGTGACCGAAGAAGAGTTGAGAGTTGGCTCGGCATTTTTGCAACATCTTCAATTCTATTATACTCTCTAACTGAAAGTAATAAAGCAATAGGGAGACTTCGCAGATGCCGAATATCGAAACGCAAGCCTTATTTTATCCGAATTTAGCCGATTCAAAAGCCTACAGGATTCCATCGATGATTACAACGAACAAAGGAACCGTGATTGCGGGTATTGATGCCAGGATCGTAGACCAGACGGATAATCCGAATCAGATCGACGCAACGATCCGACGGAGCGAAGACAACGGGAGAACGTGGGGTCCCGTGCAAAAGCTGGTTTCTTTCGCCGGGGAAGGATTGGACGGTGCGGCTGCGATTGATACGGCCCTCTTGCAGGATGAAATAACCGGCACAATTTTCATGCTTTATTGCCATACCCCCGGCGGAATCGGCCTTTGGGCAAGCGAGTCCGGAATAGCCTTTGATTCGGATGGCCGCAGAAAGCTATATGACGCGGAAGGGAATGTGTATTTCCTCGGCGAGGGCGGAGACGTTGCGGATTCGCAGGGACACGCCACGGATTATAGAGTTGATGCCGAAGGATATGCGTTCAAGTCAGGGGAGCCCCGTGGGAATATGTATTATAAAAAGGGCATCGACCCAAAGGAGAGTTTACTCGAAGCGAGAACGTCCTATTTACAAATCATCCAAAGCGAAGACGACGGACTTACATGGTCGAAACCGAAAGAACTGAATCTCTTGGTGAAAGAGGAATGGATGCGGTTTATCGGATCCGGTCCCGGGTGCGGCATTCAGTTAAAGCATGGGAACAAGGCCGGCCGATTGGTATTCCCGATTTATTTCTCGAATGAGGGAGGGCATCTTTCTTGCGCATGCATCTATAGCGACGATCATGGAGCTACTTGGCAGCGCGGCGCGTCTCCGAACGATGGAAGAGAGCTGGACGGCAATGTGCTCACGGCGAGGACGATCTCCGAAGGGAAGCAGTACTTGACGGAATCCCAGATTATTGAAATGCCAACGGGTGAGCTGAAGTATTATTTGAGGAATCATTACGGGCTCCAACGAACCGCGGTGACGACGAGTACGGACGGAGGAGAAACCTGGGGCGAAGTGACGTTCGACATGGCGCTTCTCGATCCGATCTGCCAATCCAGCGTTATTCTGTATCCCGATCAGGGAGACGGCAAGGTGCGTGTGCTCTTCGCCAATCCGGCCGATGAGAAGACAAGAATTAAAGGCACGGTTCGCTTAAGCGAAGACGGCGGATTAACATGGCCTTACAGCAAAGTGATCGAAGACGGGTATTACGGTTATTCCTGCCTGACGGTATTAAAAACCGGCGAAATCGGTGTCCTGTATGAACGCGTATATGACTATTCGGATTGGAATAACATGGACATTCAGTTCGGTACCTTCACATTGGATTGGTTAAAGTCGTAATTTCTGTTACAAAGGAATGATCTTTTGGGGCGCGAGAACTCCGATTACGGAGATCTCGCGCTTTCCTGTATTAATTATGCGTCACCACTTCGCCGGCGCCGCCGTACAGATCAAGTTCGCCCTCCAGTTCCAGCTTCAGAACGGTTACATCTTCGTGCGTATCTTCAGGGGTCATATAGATCCAAGTGGTACCCGGGATATTAAACCAAGGCACGCCCCCATGGATTTCGTGGCGAAGCTCTTTCCCCGAGTGAAGCACAGTGATTTTTTTAATGGCATTGGATAACCCTTTCAGACAGATATTTTCCTTCGGATCATCATATACAAAGAGATAGAGCGTTTGCCGATCCTTGGATATGGTGCTGCCGCCCAAGTAATAACGTGTATGAATTCCTTCGGTTGTCGTATAGATGGCTTCCTCATGAGCGCTTATCCATGCGCCGAGACCCAGCAAAATATCTTCCTGCCTTTTGTCTATCGTTCCATCCTCCATCGGACCGATATTGAGCAGCATGTTGCCGCCCAAGGTTATGCAGTCACAAAACATTCGGATGATCTGCTTCAGAGATTTATATGTGTTGTCGGCCGGTTGATAGCCCCAAGAGCGGTTAATGGTGGTGCAGAATTCCCAAGCTCCTTCCGGTCTTGTGATCGGAATACCTTGCTCCGGCGTCTTGTAGTCACCATGTCCTTGCAACCGAGAATTAATGATTAGTTCCGGATTAAAGGATTTCAAGTAGTTCTTGAATTCCGGCAAATTCCATTGCTCGGCGCTTCGCTCCCAGTCCCCGTCGAACCATAATAGATCCACTTGTCCGTAGTTTGATAACAGTTCTCCTAATTGGTTGTTATTAAAAGCGAGGAATCGTTTCCACTTTTCTTCGTCTTGAATACCGTTGGCAGGGGATGTGAACTTATTGACCGTAGTTAGATCCGCCGGCACTTTGCCGCCTTCATATACGCTCGCATAATCTGGGTGTGACCAATCTATTAAGGAGTAGTACATTCCCAGCCGTATCCCATTGTTCGTCATTGCTTCTGCGTATTCTTTCACAAGATCCCTATTTGCAGGTGATTGTTTGACCACATTTAAATCGGAGTACTGAGTATCCCATAAAGCCACGCCATCGTGGTGCTTTGTTGTTAGGATTGCATATTTCGCCCCCGCTTTGGCGATCAGGTCGGCCCACTTGTTGGCGTCGAAATTTTTTGCCGTAAACCCGTCTAATTGTTTCAAATAGTCCTCATGCGAGATTCTGTTGTGATAAAAGGACCAAGATTCCGAAATTCCTTTTACGGCATAAATCCCCCAATGAATAAAGATGCCTAGCTTAGCCTCTTCAAACCACTTAGGAACCATGATAAATCCCCTCTCTTTTTGTTGATATATCCAATACACATTTTATATTTCATTTGTTATAATGTAAACAAAATGAACCGTAAAAAAAGATTAAATGGTCTGAAGTTGACAAAGAATAAAAGAAGGAAGCCTTGTCCCATCTGCCTCGGCGAATGCCGAGACAATTATATATAAAAGTTGCGTAAAATGGTATACTTTATTTATAATCAATACAATATAACAATCGAATTGATCTGGGATGGAGAGAAGTGATTTTGAGTGACAGTTGATAATAAACCGTTGTATAAGGTTATTCTAGACGAATTGAAGAGCAAAATCGAAGAGGGCCAGTATGCGCCGGAACAGCAACTTCCAACAGAAATAGAGCTGGCGGAGCAATACGGCGTCAGCCGCATTACTTCGAAACGCGCTTTTATCGAGCTCGAGCGGGAAGGCCTGATCTACCGCAAAAGAGGCAGCGGCAGCTATGTTAAAGAACAGAAGGTGCCAAATCGGACGCATGATGGCGTTATTCAAAACGCGAGTCCGATTATCTCTATGATTTTGCCGTATCTGGCTACCAATGAGCTCGATTATATTAAAGGCGCAACAGATTATATTGATTCCAAAGGTTATTATCTAAGCATTCATAATAGCGATTGGAGCAAGGACAAAGAAAAGAATCTGCTTTCCAAGCTGTCGAAAAGTGGAATATGCGGCATTATTTTGTATCCTTTGAGTACAATCAGCAATGTGGAAGTGGTCAATGCGATTTGCAGCAATGGTTATCCTATTGTTACTGTAGATCAATACTTTGACCGTTTGAAGGTGAACAGCGTCGTTTCCGATAACTATAACGGCGGATATATGCTGGCGAGCAGGCTTATCGAGCTCGGACACGAACGAATTGCTTTCGTCTCCAGCGTCAGCATCGAATACCGGAGCTCTGTCAGGGACCGTTATCTTGGATATTGCCAAGCTTTAAAGGATCATCAGATTCCGATTGACCCCGAGCTGATCTTCACGGATTTTTACCGGGACGTTACCGAGAAAAATTCGAAGCAGTTCTATAAAGCTATGCTTGCCCGGCTGCAATCCCATAAAGCGACCGCCATCCAAGCGGAGCATGACTTATTGGCTGTCGAGCTGCTGAAAAACGGTTTGGAATTAGGCATTGATATTCCAGGACAGCTCTCCATTGCCGGATTCGACGATGATGAAGTTTCAAGGCATGTCGAGGTGCCGTTAACGACAATTGCGCAGGACTTTTATGAATTGGGGCGCAAAGCTGCCGAGTTGATCATTTCCGCAAACGAAAGCGGCAGTCCGGAGAATGTGAAGATAAAAGTTCCGGTCCGGTTAATCGAACGACAATCAACAGGCATCTGCTCCATTACGGTCGAGTGAATTTGATATACTAACGCCTCTCGCAGTTATAACTGCGAGAGGTTTTTCTTTTTCTTTTGATTTATAAATTTCAAAAATGGTATATCTATTATTTACAGAATTCAAATATGAAGCTATAATACAAATGTGATGAGTTATATGGTATATCCTATACTTGAAGGAGTGCCGAAATTCCTGTAAAGAGGATACATCATTATAGGAGAACGTCATATCAAACTTGTTCACGCCGAGGTTCTACCTTCAAGCAAGGGGGGGCGAATTGGAAAAAGCTTTAGGGGGTATTTTTGGTTCGTCACATGTATTGAAAAATAATACGATTTGGAGGAATTGAAATGAAAGCGCTTAAAAAACCATTAGTTCTTATTTCATTGATTCTCACTATCGCCCTGGCCGCATGCTCCAATAATGGAGAACAGCCAAACAACGGACAAGCTGCTTCAAATACGCCCTCAGCGTCGCCATCCGCAACCCCGACGCCTGAGCCGGAAGCGGAGTTCGATCTGAAAGGCGAGCCGATCAAAATCGGATTGTGGTGGGACGGCGCGGATCCTCGTGGGATAGCGGAAGCTGACCGCACTCCTTCTGATGAGTTGATGATTCAAAAGCTCGGAGAAGTTGAAAAAAAATATAACACCAAAATTGAATACGTAAAGTTCGGCGACTATGGCAAATACGTCGAGAACTTCACGACGACTTCCCTTGCGGGCGAGCCGTTCGCGGATATCGTAGTGATGGAATTGTTCTGGGCGTTCCCGACACTTGTAAATAAAGGCTTCCTTCAACCGATCGATGAATATCTCGATATGAACGATCCGAAATACAATGACTGGATGAAGAAGGGCGGCTCCTTCGGCGGCAAGCAATACGGCTTCTATGACGGCTCACCGTCGCCATACGGCTTCTTCTACAACAAAACGCTCGTTGAGAAGTTTGGTTTGGAAGATCCATATGAATTGCAGCAAAAAGGCGAATGGACATGGGATAAAATGCGCGAGTTCGCGAAAGCGGCTACAAAAGACACAGACGGCGACGGCAAAACAGATGTCTACGGTATTGCGGGCGCTTACGGAAAAGTGAATGCGCTTACCGAGCAATTCATTCACACAAACAATGCGTCTATCGATATAGATGCCAATGGCGACCTTAAGTTCTCCATGGACAGCGAAGATTCGATCGCCGCGCTGCAATTCGTATCCGATTTGTATAACGTTGACAAGTCGATCATGCAGCCGCAACCGGAAAATGGAGGCGCTGAGTTTATCGCCGGCAAAGGCGTGCTCTATGGCGGCTTCAGCTGGGAGCTTGGCGGCTTGAAGGACGGCTTGGCGGGAGCGGGTCAAGAGATCGGTTATGTATTCATTCCAAAAGGTCCGAAAGCAGACAAACATGTAAGCTACACGCCATACGGAAATATGTACATGTTGTCCAAATATTCGAAGCATCCGGAAGCGGCGATTCGCATATTTGACGAAATCAACCTGTTTGAAGAAGGCCGCAAGCTGACTTTGAAATCGTATGAGACCTCGTACCCATCGAAAGAATCAATGGATACGCGTGTTCAGATGCTTGACAGCATCGGGTACATTTCGTTCTATGCGATTCCTGATGCAGGCACCTTGTTTGGAAACGTAATTACAGACATTACGGAAGGCAAAGTGTCTCCGGCTACGGCTGTCGAAAAAGTGAAGCCGCAATTCGAAGCAAATATTAAAAAATTGATCGACGAAAGCAAGTGATTGATCTAAATATTTGCAATCTATAATTTGTCCCGTAATCCCGCAGCATTGCACATGCGGGATTACGGCGGCTATAAGAGGGGGAAGGTCATGCGGCGACCGCTTTTTATATTAATCGGCATATCGCTCTTCATCATCGCAGCCGTATCCGTCTCATTTTCGCGGTCCGGCACGTCTGGCGGTCAAGCCGTAATGGCTGGAAACACGCAATACGACGTATCGCAAATCGCGCAATTGGGCGGTTCCTACAAGAGAGGGAGCTATGATGAATATTTATCGAAGCTTCAATCATCCGCCTCAAGACCCGATGTCGAAGTAAAGATTGAGGGAGAGAGCTATGCAAGCGCTCAGGATATGGAGGTGTCCGTTGTCGACGACTCGGAGGACGGTCAAGGACAATCGCTCCTCACAGGCGATTCTGGCACTGTGAACTGGGAATTCGAGGTTCCTAAGGATGGACTCTATAATCTGCAGATGAATTTTTTTATTCCGGAAGGCAAGGAATCTGATGTAGAAAGAGAAATTCGCATTGACGGCAAGCTGCCGTTCTCGGAAGCAAGAAGTCTGGTATTCAGCCGGATATGGAAAAACGAGACGAATGATTTCATAAGGGATCATCGCGGCAATGATTTGATCCCGGCTCAGATTGAAGCCCCAGAATGGCAGGAGACGCTCCTGCAAGATACGACAGGCTATTATACAGAACCGTATCTCTTTTACTTCTCGAAGGGGAAACACACCTTATCCTTGGAATCCGTGAAAGAACCGCTGACAATCGATTATTTCAAGCTGATAAACGTGGAAGAAATGCCGACTTACGACCAGTTGGCTGCTATATATAAGGAAAAGGGATACGAGGAGGCGGAGCGCTTTTCGGTCAAAGTTCAAGGCGAACATACATCGACAAAGTCATCTCCAACCTTGCTGCCCTATAACGATCGCACAAGCCCTGCCAATGAGCCCTTCCATGTATCCAAGCTTCGGAACAATGCGATTGGCGGCTTGAACTGGCGTATGCCGGGACAATGGATCGAATGGGAAATTGAAGTGCCGAAGGACGGTTTATACCAAATCGCCGTCAAACATCGCCAAAATTATTTGCGGGACGGCAGCGCGCTGCGCACCTTGTACGTTGACGGAGAAATTCCGTTCCGCGAGGCAAGAGGGATGGCGTTCCCTTATGCCGCCGATTGGCAAATGGGCGTTATCGGAAATTCCGCCGACGAGCCGTATCTCTTTTATTTGACCGAGGGCACGCATACGATCCGTTTGGAGACAACATTAGGGGACATGGCGCCAATTATTCGGACGGTTGAATCCAGCATTTTGCAGCTTAATGCCATGTACCGCCAAATCATTAGCTTTACCGGCACGGTTCCGGATACGTTCCGCGACTACGAGCTGGATAAGCGGATTCCAGAGATGACCGAGCTGTTCGCCAAAGAGCGGGATGTTCTGTTCGATGTGGCCGAGCTGATCGATGGATCCGGCGAAGGCAGCGAGCGCTCGGCGGCTTTGAAAACGCTTGCACATCAATTGAATGATATGGCTGAGCGTCCGGATACCGTCCCTTCCCGAATCGACAGCTTTAAGACGAACGTCGGCGGAGTGGGTAACTGGCTGAACGCATTTAAGGAGCAGCCGCTTTCGATTGACTATTTGATCGTCAGCTCACCGGGAGCGACATTGCCTGATCCGGAAGCCACTTCGTTGCAAAATGTCAGCTCCGGCGTTCAATCGTTCCTCGCTTCGTTTACGGAGAAATACGATGAGTTTTCAAAGAAAGACGCGACCGGGGAAACTGTAACCGTATGGATAACGACCGCAAGGGATCAGGCGCAGATTATGAAGCGTCTCATCGATGATACGTTCACGAATGAAACGGGAATCAACGTTGATTTGAGACTGGTTGGAGCAGACGTGGTGCAGTCGGCTACGATAGCCGGTCGAGGCCCCGACGTAGCGCTGCAAATGGGCAACGATATTCCTGTAAACTATGCGACGCGCAACGCCGTGCAGGACTTGTCCATATTCCCGGATTTCAAGGAAGTAACGAAGAGGTTCCATGAAAGCGCTATCGTTCCCTACGAATATAACGGCGGCTATTTCGCCCTTCCGGAGCAGCAGACGTTCCCGGTAATGTTTTATCGCAAGGATATCCTTGAAGATGAGCTGAAGCTTAAAGCTCCGGAAACCTGGGAAGATGTTTATGCGCTTATACCGAAATTGCAGAAGAATAAGCTGGTTTTCGGCATGCCGCGTCTCTCCGACGAAGCGACCGTATCGGTCCTTCCGCCGAACGCCGCAATGGCGATGCTGTTGTTCCAGAATGGAGGCGCCTTATACGGCGATGACGGCCTGGTCACCGGTTTGGATGAGGAAATTGCGATTCAGCAATTCAAAAAATGGACCGATTTGTACGTCAATTATAAGCTGCCGATCAGAATGGATTTCGCGAACCGCTTCCGTACGGGCGAAATGCCGATCGGGATCGAGGATTATACGATGTATAACATGCTAAGCGTATTTGCGCCGGAAATTAAAGGGCTATGGGAGTTCGTTCCGGTACCGGGCACGATAGACGCGAATGGACAAATCCGCCGCGATGTCGGCAGCGGAGGAACAGCGTCGGTCATGCTGAAGCAAGCGAAGAACAAGGAAGAGGCGTGGGAATTTATGAAGTGGTGGACGAGTGCGGAGACGCAGCTTGCTTTCGGAAGGCAAATGGAAATTCGTCTGGGCACCTCGGCGCGTTACCCGACCGCGAATCTTGAAGCGCAATCGCTGCTGCCGTGGCCTAGGAGAGACTATGAAGCGCTCAAGGAGCAAATGGACTGGGTGCGCGGCATTCCGGAAGTGCCGGGCGGATATATGTCCGGCCGCCATATCGACAACGCGTTCCACAGCGTTGTCGTTCAAGGCAATGATCCGCGGGAAACGATAGAGAACTATGTTCGCTATATTAATGAAGAAATTACGCTGAAGCGGAAAGAATTCAATCTACCCTACAAGGAATGAGGGGAGGGGCCGTTATAAAAACTTTAGTCGAAATTAAAAAACATAGACATGCCTATGCGCTGCTGGCGCCGTTCTTCATTATTTTCATTACATTTACGGTTCTTCCGGTTTTGATGTCTCTGCTGCTCAGCTTCACGTACTTCAACATGCTGGAGGCGCCGAAATGGGTAGGCTGGCAAAACTATGCGCGTCTGTTTGTGCAGGATGACGTGTTCATGATTGCATTAAAGAACACCCTTTTATTTGCGGCGATCACAGGGCCGGTCAGCTATATGGCCTGCTTCCTGTTCGCCTGGCTGATTAATGAGCTGCCGCCGAAGCTTCGCGCCGTACTGACGCTCGTACTGTACGTGCCGTCTATTTCAGGCAACACTTATTTGGTGTGGCAGCTTCTGTTTTCCAGCGATTCATACGGATTGGCCAACGCATTTTTAATGAGTTGGGGCTTTATTCTGGAACCGATCCAATGGCTTAAAGATACGCGTTATATGCTCGGCATCCTGATTATGGTTCAGCTGTGGCTTAGTCTTGGCACCTCGTTCCTTGCGTTTATTGCCGGTCTTCAGAACGTAGACCGTACGCTGTATGAAGCGGGAGCGATCGACGGAGTGCGAAACCGTTGGCAGGAGCTATGGTTTATAACTTTGCCTGCGATGCGGCCGCAATTGTTGTTCGGAGCCGTTATACAAATCTCGATCGCTTTTGCCGTTGCGGAGGTTTCGATTGCCCTGCTGGGATTCCCAAGCGTCAATTATGCCGGGCATACCATCGTCACGCATATGATCGATTACGGTACGATCCGATTTGAGCTCGGTTATGCTTCAGCTATAGCGACGGTTCTGTTCTCTATCATGCTCCTGACCAACCTGGTCACACAGACGCTTCTGAAGAAGGTGGGAGAATAGAATGAAGGTACAACTGTTAAAACCGGGGAAGCGCTTGAATCGTTCTTGGGGCATGGATATCACGTTATTTGTATTGATTGGCATCGTCGCCTGCTTCATGGCGCTGCCGCTCGTCTTTACGATTAATAACGCGTTCAAGCCGATTAACGAAATATTTCTGTTTCCGCCCAAGCTGTTCGTGCGCAACCCGACATTAAAGAACTTTACGGACCTCTCCTATATATTTGCGGATTCGTGGGTGCCATTTTCCCGGTATGTATTCAACACGTTTTTCATTACAATTATCGGGACGGTCGGCCATGTTATTCTAGCCTCGGCTGCCGCGTATCCGCTCGCCAAAATATCGTTTCCGGGACGGAAGGTGCTGTTCAGCATCGTTGTTCTGTCTCTAATGTTCACTTCTTACGTAACGCAAGTGCCCAATTATATGACGATTACTTGGCTGGGGTTAATCAATTCGTACTGGGCGATCATTTTGCCCGCCTTCGGCATGACGCTCGGATTATACCTGATGAAGCAGTTCATTGAGCAAATTCCGGATGCGCTGCTGGAAGCGGCAAAGATTGACGGAGCAAGCGAATACCGGATTTTTTGGACCATTATTATGCCGATCGTGAAGCCCGCGTGGCTTACGCTGATCATTTTCTCGTTGCAAAACTTGTGGGCGAGCGGTTCATCAAGATTTATATTTAGCGAGCAGTTAAAAACAGTGGATTACGTGTTCGGACAGATTGGCGCAGGCGGTATTGCCAGAACGGGAACCGTGTCAGCCGTTGCGCTGCTCATGCTTTCCGTGCCTGTGACGGTATTCATCGTAACACAGAGCAATATTATCCAGACGATGTCCACATCAGGTCTGAAAGAATAACAGGGGGGAAGCCGTTTGAAAAGAACGATTGCGGTATTATTCATCATGACGTTCTTAATCGGGTTCGCTGCTCCTGTGCATGCGGGCCCGAAGGAGAACTATAACTATACGTATAACTTTTGGGGCGATGCGGTGCCATCCCCCAGTCCATACGTGCTGGAGACAAATATAAACGGCGGCGACCTAGGAATAGGGGCTTTCGGAGCGCCGCAAGATCTGTTCGTTAGTTCGGATAATGGCATCTATGTCGCTGACACCGGCAATAACCGAATAGTCGTTCTGGATGAAACGCTGCAGGTTGAGCAAGTCCTATCGGAATTCGACAACCATGGCAAGCCGGATGCGCTTAAGGGGCCGGAAGGCGTTTTCGTAGATGACAAGGGGCTTATTTATGTGGCCGATACTCAAAACAGAAGGCTCATCGTGCTGGAAGCCGATGGTTCTTTCGTCCGTGAGATCGGCGCGCCGGAATCATCGCTATTACGAGAAGGCTTTCAATATACGCCGACGAAAGTCGCTGTCGATCGCGCAGAACGGATCTTTGTCGTCAGCCGCGGCTCTTATGAAGGCATCATCGAGTTCGATTCGGAAGGCTCATTCAATGGTTTCATTGGAACGAACCGGGTCCGATTCGACCCGCTTGATCTGTTGTGGAAGCGTATGTCGACTAAGGCGCAGCGGGATCAGATGGAGCTGTTCGTTCCGCTTGAGTTCAACAATCTTGATGTGGATAGAGACGGGTTTATTTATACGACGACTTCGGAAGAAAATTCATTTCAGCCGATCAAAAAGCTTAATCCGTCAGGCGCCGATATATTGCGAAGCGAGGGCTATTTTCCTCCAATGGGGGATATCAATACGCGCAAAGTAGGCAGTACGCCGGGCAGCTCGATCTTTATAGATATCGCATCCGATGAAGGCGGCATGTACAACGCGCTAGATTCGAAACGCGGCCGCATCTTCACGTATGACAAAGACGGCAACCTGCTATATATGTTCGGTGGACTCGGAAGCCAGCACGATAATTTCCGCACGCCTTCGGCGATAGACATGCTGGGAGACCGGGTCGTCATTTTGGATAAGGATAGAGCTCGAATCTCGTTGTTTGAACCGACGCGTTACGGCAGTATGATCCGCGAGGCGGTCATCTCCCTCTATAACGGAAAATCGGAAGAAGCGAGCGCAGCCTGGAGCCAAGTGCTTCAATTAAATGCGAATTTCGAAGTAGGCTATATCGGAATCGGCAAATCATTGCTGAAAAAAGGCGAGAACCGCGAAGCAATGACTTACTTTAAGCTTGGCAACGAGCGCGCCTTATATTCAGAAGCGTTCAAAAGGTACCGGAAGGAGCTTGTGCTCGAACGGTTCGGCTATATTGTAACAAGCATCGCTGCCGCCGTCGGATTCATATTCCTAGCGATCAAATTAGGTCGCCGCAAAATGGCAGGACAGCATTATGAGGAAGTCGGCGTGCTGAAAAATCCTTTCTATACGATGATGCATCCTTTTAACGGCTTCTGGGAGATGAAATACGAGAACAAAGGCCGGCTGAAGGTGGCATTTTTCATCTTATTGTCGCTCGTAATCGTTACCATTATTAAAAGGCAGTACAGCGGCTTTGTCGTCAACTTCAATAATTTGGCCGCACTAAACAGCATCGATGAATTGAAGTATATTGTGCTTCCGTTCGTGCTCTGGTGTGTGGCGAACTGGTCGCTCACCACCTTGATGGATGGAGAAGGCAAGTTTAAGGACATTGTTATGGCGACCGGTTACGCTTTAATGCCGATGGTCGTCATTAACATCCCTCAAGTGCTTTACAGCCGGATTATTACAGGAGAGGAAAGCTCGTTCTATTACTTGCTTGACGCGATTGCCCTCTTCTGGTCGATAGGATTGCTATTTGTCGGCACGATGACCGTACATCAATATTCTGCCGGCAAAACGGTCGTCACGATGGCTCTGACGCTAGTTGTGATCGGAATTCTCGTATTCCTGGGCGTGCTGTTCTTCAGCATGATGCAGCAAATGATCAGTTTCGTCGTCTCCATCTACAAAGAGCTGGCGTTCCGTGTCTAAACAGCTAGAAGAACAAGCAAAGGAGAAGGAGGGATCAAACGTGAACGGACGGAAAAAAATAGCGTTGGTCATGCTTAGCGTTTTTTTTATCGTCGGCGGATTAGCTGGCTTTTATAACATCGGGAGTGTGGAATCTGGGCAATCGGGAGCCAATGCGGAAGTGTCTGCCGCCTCCTTGAATGCCGCTGGCAATAGGAATGTGAAAAACGCTGTACAGACATTGGCCGCTTCAAGCATAAACGAGGCGACATCCGCCAACACGGCTGCGGAGCTGGAGGCGCTCGGTCGAATGGAGCTTGCCGCCGAAAATGAGTCGCTGATGCTGTATGTGAACAGGGAAACCGCCGAAATCGCGGTTAAAGAGAAGCAAAACGGGTATGCGTGGTTTTCGAATCCAGCCGGCCGGAATGAGGATCCAAAGGCATCGCCGCTCTATAAAGCGGAGCTCAATTCGCAGCTGACGGTATCCTATTATAATGAAAAAGGCCAATTGAACAGCTTGAACAGCTATTCGGATAGTGTTCAAAAAAAGCAGTTTACGATCGAGACGACCGACCGTGGCGTTAAAGTGGTCTATCAGCTTGGCAATGTTTCCAAATCGTTCGATAACATTCCGCAAACGATCAGCAAGGAGAGGTTCGAAGAGGCGATCTTAAGCAAGATCGAAGATCAGGAAGTTCGGGATGATGTCGGCTACAGCTTCCGCTTCGATGAAGCGAAGCAGCAGTATGAAATTCGAAAGCTTCAGGATTACGCCTTGGAAGAGCTGTCCCAGATGCTTGAATCGATCGGATACACAACGGAGGAAGCGGCTAAGGACCGCGGCGAGGACGTCGGCGGAGAGGAAGGGTCCGCGGATAAGCCGGAATTTACGGTTCCGCTTGTGTATTCGATTGAAGGGGATCAGCTGCTCGTGAGCATTCCGGGTGCGGAATTGAAATATACGACAAGATATCCTATCGCCTCCATCCAATTATTGAAGCATTTTGGCGCGGCCGACGACAAGAAGGACGGGTATATTTTTGTGCCGGACGGTTCCGGGGCGCTTATAGATCTCAATAACGGGAGGCTGAACGTCGAGCCATTCATTATGCCTGTATATGGTAATGACGGTTCCTTCAACGTCAAAGAAAGATCGCAGAAGAACGAAACCGTTCGTCTTCCGGTTTTTGGCATGAAGCAGGAGGATCGCGCTTTCCTCGGCATTATCGAGAACGGGGACGCAATGGCCGAGGTTTTGGCGGATATAAGCGGAAGGAACGATTCGTACAACACCGTTGGCGCAAAGTTCAGAGTCGTCTCGATGGATTTTTACACTCTGACCGCAGGAACGAAGAAGAGTTCCGTGCCGATGTTCGAAACGAAGCCATACCAAGGTGATCTGCAAATCCGATTCGCGTTCTTGAACGGAACCGCAGCGAGCTATACGGGCATGGCTGGACTTTACCGGAACTATCTCGTTCAGAAACATAATCTGGAGAAGCTTGAGCCTGCGAATGCGCCGTTCGTGCTTGAGCTTGCGGGCGCATTCCCGACGGAGAAATCGTTCCTGGGCATTCCGTACGAATCGACGGAATCGCTGACTCGTTACGAAGAAGCCGAGGAGCTGCTGCGCCGGATGAAAGAGAAAGGCGTTGACAGCATCGCATTGCGTTATGTTGGATGGTTCAACGGCGGAATTCGTCATGGCCGCCCATCGGACATTGAACTCGTAGGCGCGCTAGGCGGCAAGCGCGGATTTGATAAGCTTACCGATTACGCGAATCAGAACGGCGTCGCGCTCTATCCGGATGCAGCGTTTCTTCAGGCGTACAAAAAGCCGCTTCAAGCCGCTTCGTTTCTCGACCAGAAGAAGGCAAAAATCTATGAATACGAGCCTGTTCATAACGTGAAGGATACGGCCTTCTCTCATTATATTCAGTCGGCTGCCAAGCTTGGCAAGCTGACGGATAAGTTTCTCGCCAGCTATGCGAAGCTGGGGGCCCAGGGGTTGTCTCTGCGGGATTTGGGCAGCGAGGTCAATTCGGACTTCGATCCCAAACATTCCATAAACCGGCAGAACGCATTGCGCGAAAGCGAGCAAGCGGCCAAGAAGCTGAAAGAACAGGTGAATCAGCTGATGGTGAGCGGCGGCAATGCCTATAGCTTGCCGTTTGCGGACATCATCGTAAACGCGCCTACGGCGAGCAGCGGTATCAATCTGACGGATGAAGAGATTCCTTTCTATCAGATCGCACTGCACGGCTACTATGACTTGGCAGGAACGCCATTCAATATGGGCGAGCGTCAGGATCCGCGTTACGAGCTGCTTAAAACGCTGGAAACGGGTTCAACTATTTATTATCAATGGACCTATAAACCATCAACTGTAGTCAAGGATACGCCGTATAACGACATGTACGCGCTGTATTATGAGAATTGGCTGGACGAGGCTGCCCAGCTCTACGGGGAAGCCGGCGGTTTCTTGAAGAGCATACGAAACATGGCGATTACAGATCATCGCACGTTGCAGGAGAATGTCGTTCAAACGACTTTTGAGAACGGCGCTTCGATTATTATCAATTACAATAAAACCGCTGTACAGGTGAACGGTATTCGTATCGAAGCCCGCAGCTACTTGCTGGGTGGTGAATGAAATGTTCAAGAGACGGTTAACGCTTGAACAAAATAGGGAATTATGGGGCTTTATTTTCTGTATCCCGCTTATCGTAGGCTTAGTTATGTTGTTTCTGCTGCCGCTTATTCAATCGTTTCGATACAGCTTTAGTTCGCTCGAGCTCGTACAGGGCGGCTTCAACATTGTCAATGAAGGGATGGCAAACTATACCAGCCTGTTTACAACCAATGCGGATTATCCGCGAGCATTGACCGAATCGGTCGTCAATATGGTCGTCAACGTGCCGATCATTATCATTTTCAGCTTATTCGCTGCCGTGCTGCTTAATCAGAAATTCAGAGGAAGGGCTTTTGCGCGGGCAATCTTTTTCCTGCCGGTCATTCTCGCATCAAGCGCGATTGCTAATATGGATATCAGCAGCTTCGTCGGGGCGGCGAATGCGAGCTCCGGCGCCGAGGAAAGCAGCAATCTTCTTCAAAGCTTCGAGCTCAAAAAAATGCTTCTTGAATCCGGTTTTTCACCGATCCTGGTCAATTACTTAACAGGCGCGGTTGACCGGATTTATGAAATCATCAGCTCGTCCGGCGTGCAAATACTTATATTCCTTGCTGGCCTGCAATCCATTTCGCCATCCCTTTATGAAGCTTCCCGAATTGAGGGAGCGACGGGATACGAAATTTTTTGGAAAGTGACGTTTCCGATGTTGACGCCGCTGATTCTGACGAACACCGTGTATTCGATTATTGATTCGTTCAGCAGCAACTCCATTAATAAGTTAATTTCCGCGACAGCCTTCTCGAGGTTCGAATTCGGGTTGAGCGCAGCGATGTCTTGGGTTTATTTCTTGGTAGTTGCCTTCGTTTTGGTCTTATCGACCTGGCTCATGTCGAGAAAAGTGTTCTACTACGACTAAGCGTACGCTTACGAAGCAAGTTTTGCATCCGCAAAACTTTTAGGAGGGAAGAGATTGAAAGCGATAAATGCGTACACCGACAAAATAATCGTCAAATACAATCCTGCAGAGAGAACGAAGAAGGGAAGCTGGATCATTCTCCGAGCGCTGCTTGTAATCGGATTTTGCTTTATTATTTTATTCCCGCTCTTTCTTCGGCTGTCTGTCGCATTCCGAAGCAAATCTGATATTTATGATCCGACAGTGCTGTGGATTCCACGGCACTTCACGCTCGATAATTTGAAGCTCGCAGTCGAATCGACGGACTATTTCTCGGCCCTTCTGAACACCTTTCTTATTTCCGGCGGAACGACGCTGATCCAATTAATTTCTTGCGCTCTTGCGGCTTATGCTTTTGCCAGATTGAAGTTCAGGGGCAGCGTTCTGCTGTTCGGACTCGTCATCTTTACGATTGTCGTTCCTCCGCAGACGTATATGATCCCGCTTTATCTGACTTACCGGTATTTTGATATGTTCGGGTTAGTCGGTTTGTTCTCGAAAAAGGACAGCTTCAATCTGATTGACACCTTTTGGCCGTTTCTCATTTCTTCGGCAACGGCGATGGGATTAAAAAATGGTCTGTACATTTTTATTTTCCGGCAATTTTTCCGGGGCATTCCGAAGGAGATAGAAGAGGCGGCGCTCGTAGACGGGGCTGGAGTATTCAAGACGTTCTATCGTATTATGATTCCGAATGCGATCCCGGCTGTCATTACGGTATTGCTTTTCTCCTTCGTCTGGCAGTGGAACGACAGCTACTACGTTTCCTTGTTCCTGAGCAAAGTGAAAGTGTTGTCGACCAGTTTGATGGATATGGGGATAGCGGTGACCGGCGTCGAGCCCGATCCGGTTTATCAGTCTATGCTGCTCAACACGGGTGTTTTGCTTACGACGGCACCGCTTATCATTATGTATTTGTTCGTACAGCGGTACTTCGTCGAAAGCGTGGAACGGACCGGATTGGTGGGTTAATAAGCAAAATAATGTCCAAAAGACGGGGCTGATCCACAAGTTAATCTTGTGAGTCAGCCCCGTTTACGATTTAGAGGTATTTATATATTTAGCGATTAAGCTCTTTAAATAGGTTAATCGCATCCTTTGAAATGCCGAGCTTATATCCGGTTCCGTGATATCGAATACGGTTTTCCTTATCGACCGCATATACAATCGGAAACGCGGCGGCTTGATCGTCGGATCTATTAGGATCGAATAGGGCAAGAGTATCCAATCCATTCGTTTCTTTGCCGAACCAGATGTTCGCAGGAAGCTCTTTGTCTTCCAAGAGCCCGGCGGATACGGACCATTTCTCCTCTCCGATGAAGCACACGATGCTCACGCCGAGAGAATCCCATTCGCTCTTCATCTCCCGAAGCTCGCGAAGCAAATGCTTTGACGGCTCGCGATCCGGTTCCAGCCAGACGAAGAAAGCTCCGTTAGCGCCGGTAAGGTCGGATAACGTTTGCTTCTGCCCTGTATGCGATTCCGCTTCGCAGCTTAGGTTCGCAACGCCAACGACCGGAATTTCGATTTGCTGCTTACGGAAGATGAGCGGAATAGTGGCCTGCTGACCCGGCTTGATTTCAAAGTAATGCAGCCGCACAAGCGCGGTCCCGTCCTCCAGGCGAGTGCCCGTCGTCAAACGGTGGTGTCCGGCCTTCATTTCGAACGGAGCATCATAGACGTCGCTTTTGCCGAAGCCGAATTGCAAGGTTTCATATTTACCGTCCTCGAAGTAGGCGACGGTGAAATTAAGGGAATACTTCGCCTCCTCATCGGAGCTGTCGTCCTTTAACCAAATAACGCTTCCTGTCTCAACCGCTGCGCGGCCGCCGGGCTCCGCTCCCGCACCGCTGAACCGCACATCCCTCCATTCTCCGCCAGCTAAAAACTGCGGTCTCTTGTCGCTCGGCTCCAGCCTTGCCGGAATGCCGATACTTCGCGCGACGGCAACGAACAGAATATCAAGCGACGGCCGGTCGCCTCTCATCAGGCGATAGCTTCCCGCAGGCGTTGCCGAGCCTTGATAGTAGGTCATATCGTCCATGATGATGAACTGTTGATCGATAGCCCCAGCGAGCAAATAAGGGTCGGCAACAAATGTTTGCCGATCCGATTCCCCGAATTGCTCCTGAAAGAAAGCTCTGTACGGCGTAATCATTTCAAAGTGCACGCGAGGGTTTAAAATATACGAAGCAAACGTATCGTCGTCGGCTGCTCCTCTTACCTTCATTGCGAACGTCAAATGCTCATCGAGCGTTTCCATGAAAGTATCGGTTAGATCTTTCTCGTTCATCACCTCAAGCAGCCTTAAGCACCATTCACCGTAAACCGGCGATTGCTTGCGTATAAAAGCTGCGATTTCATGGCTGTTCCCGCGCGCCTTGCGCAGCACGTTCCATACCTGTTCCGCGTTAAGGGAGCACTCGGCGGCCAGCGCCTTGGCATCCTCCTCGCGCAAGAAGGTGGCCTCGTAATCGGCGCGGATTTGCGCGCCTTCCTTAATTCTTCGATTATTTTCGTTTTTCTCTTCCTCGGTCACACGCTCGCTTTCTAAATCCGGCAAATCGGGTGGCGGCGCCATTTCGAGCAGGGTTGTCTCATTGCGTGCAATATCGTTCGACAATACGATCGTAATCTCTTGCTGCTCCGCGCTGCATTTGGCAAATGCCCAGCCGGCGCTGCCATATGCGTTAATGTATACATCGCCTAAACCGAGCGTAACAGCTATCGTTCCGGCTGCATCCGTCCGCAAAGGGACAATGGTCGACAGTTCAGCATAATTGTAAAGCTGAATGTCTGCCTTCGCTTGGGCGGGATTGCCTTCCGCATCGACAATCCGGATCAGGAGATTTTTCGTATCGGCATATAAATGCAGTAGGTTTAACTCCGAGTACCACGGCCGAGCAAGCGTCACTTCCTCAGGCCCCGGGTAATTGGAAGCCAACCGGGTATGGACGAGCATCGCTCTCCGCGCCGGCCTGCGGAACCAGCCTTGATTAAGGCGCGGCTCGGGCTCGCATGCGCCGAGGAAATGCCAGGTGCCGTCCGCCCAAGCTTCCACCCAAGCGTGGTTGGAATCGCAATGAGCCCAGCGCGGCGTATAGCATTGTCTGGCCGGAATTCCGATGCTCCGAAGCGCGGTAACGCCTAGCGTCGATTGCTCTCCGCAGCGGCCAAGCGCGGTCCGGATCAATGTAAGCGGGGAGACAGTTCGTCTATCGTTGCCGATATAGTTCGCTTTCTCGTGGCACCAGTGATTCGTCTCCAGTATCGCATCGTACATGGACAAGCCCTGAACACGCGGATACAGCTCCTCGAACAGCTGCTGGCGGACAACTTCGATATTCTCATTGTTTACCCGGTAAGGGAGGACGAAATGGAAAAATGCCGTATCGGGAATTTTCTCCCCCCAAGGGACGGCCTTGCGGATTTGCAGCACCTGCCTGACATGCTCCAGAAACAGCGATCCGTCGTAGTCAGCCATATCATTTAACGGCATATAGGCGTATAAATATTTGAGCGCCAGCTCCTCGTCCGCAGTCAGGCTTTCATTGAATATACCAAACAGCTCGTTTTCCTTTTCCAAGGCGATTTGCCGTTTATGAGCGAACTTCTCTTCGATGAGGCGCATCGTTGACGGGTCTAACGACAGTTGAGTTTTATTCATCTTTGGCCAGCTCCTTCCACACTTTTCCTTCTTCTTGAATATAAATGCGGGATTTTCCATCCGATCCTGGAACAGACGCCAGGAATGTCCGGGACGTGACCTCAATGCGCGGTTCTTCTGTCCATTCCGTCAACTGAAGATCCGCAAGCTCGCTGCTGTAGCGCTCATGCTCCGAATAAAATTGTCTTTGGCGGTAATAGAGCCGTCTCAATTCCCATTTCCTTCTCTCATCCTCCGGAATAGAGGGAGTTTCGCCAACGGCTTCATCGGCAAAAAAAACATAGCCCCACAGCTCCGGATAATGCATGTTAATGATGCCCTGCGGCGACCAGACCCAGTTATCCTCCGGATACGGACGTCCGGTCCGGGGATCGATTTTTTTCACATACTTGTTATCCTTCACCTCCACCTGCCACTGCACCCTGGAAAAATTGACGCGCCAAAATTCACCCGGCAGCGGCGGACGCCCATTCGGAGCGCACTCTTTAAGCGCTTTCCAAGGCATAGCCGCCTCAATGCTCCAAAACCGGTTGTCAGCCGAAGGATCGTTCAGCCTGCCCTCAATATGAACCGCTGAACGGATCTCTTGTATATCCCAGCCGTTCACGCACGGCCCGCCGTCCCTATACGGCTTAACAAGCAATAAATCCCAGACCGTATTCAGCGCGTTCATTTCAAACTCGTAGTATTGATGGGTATCGCCGTCTGGATCGATAAAAATTTCAAAATCGTTGTCATGGAAGATGACGGAGTCTCTTTCGGTAAGTGTCGCCCAAATTTCGTCCTCGATCAGTTCTGCGCCAAAGTATACGCAATCGTCATCCCAAAGCATTTTGAAGCGTGTTCGTTTGGCAGGGAGCGGCTTCGCTTCGCCTTCAATATCGACAAAATCCTCGCTCCACTCCGCAGCGTCCCAAAATGGCTTATCGAGCCGTCCATCAAGAGTTGGCAACGCTTGCAAAGATTTTCTGCACAGGTACCGGAGCGGGGCGTATGTCGAAACATTCGGCTCCGGCATTGCGTTTGTCATCGTCTTACCTCCTTAGACTGATATAACTTTTCCATAATATTAGATAGCAAATCACCTTCATATGATATATCATAATAGAAAAGTGTTCAATTTAGAATATACTTTATAAAAAAGGTTAAAAAAGCGAGATGGAGGAATAGAAGGATGACAAATCGTAATTACATTGTAGCAGGGTATGCCTCAGATGCTTCCTTGCCTCACTTTACGTCTGAAGACGGGTTAAAAATGACTCATTTAAACGTAGCTTTCGGGCACGTGCTTAATGATGAGATTCGCATCGATCACCTGAAGAACCTTAATGCGCTGAAAGTATTGAAGAGCAATAATCCGGAGCTTAAGGTCTTACTGTCGGTAGGAGGATGGAGCGCCGGCGGGTTTTCCGAGGCGGCAGCAACCAGGGAAGGTAGACAAAAGATGGTCAGCAGCGCGCAACGCGTGCTGGAAACTCAATTATTTGACGGAATTGACCTGGATTGGGAATATCCTTGCTATGGAGAGGCCGGCATCCAAGCATCTCCGGAGGATAAATACAACTTTACGCATCTTCTGCGGGAGATGAGAGAAGGATTGGATCTCATAGAGGGCTCAACGGGACAGCGTTATTTGCTCACGATTGCGGCCGGCGCCGATCAGTATTATATTGACGGAACCGAAATGGGCGAGGTGCAGAAATATCTGGATTTCATTCAGTTGATGACATACGATATGCGCGGAGGCTTTCAGACCTTGACGGGCCATCATACGAATTTATTTACACCTAGCGGCGATTTATTCCGCATCAGTACGGATGCTTCCGTCCGGATGTTCGAGAAGGCGGGAGTCCCGCGGGGAAAAATAGTTATCGGCGGCGCTTTTTATTCTCGGATGTGGAAGGACGTCCCTGACCGAAACCGCGGTCTTTATCAAATGACTAAGTTAGCGGGAGGTTACGGTCCAGATTATTCCGCGCTGCTGGCTGAATATATCAATTTGAATGGCTTCACCCGTTATTGGGATGACGAAGCCAAAGCGCCTTATCTATTCGACGGCAGCACGTTTATTACGTATGACGACGAGGAATCGTTGACTCACAAATGTGAGTATATTAAGAATGCAGATCTTGCAGGCATCATGTTCTGGGAGTATAAATGCGACACGAGTCATCGTCTTTTAGATGCTATATATACGAGTCTTCAGACTAAATAAGGATTAACGTATGCAGCGCGGCGCCGATCATGCCGCTCCAATTGCCGCGGTAAGCCGCTTCTATCGCCTCTGGCTGGCTGCGAAAGAGTATGAGCCATTCACCAAGCCGGAAATCGTATATCCAACCGATGTGTTTATCGATCCGGCGGATGCATTAATCGAATCTCGCCCAATTTGTAACAGGGAATGACCATGTTCTTCAAACGCAGAGCTACGGAGGAAAATGAGATGGATGGTTTGATTAAATACGCTGCTCAAGTGAAGCCTTCAGAACGACAGGTAGCTGTGCAGGAAATGGAGTTTTATTCTTTTATTCACTTTACGATCAACACGTACACGGATAAAGAATGGGGACATGGCGATGAAGACCCAGCTATCTTTAACCCTGTAGAATTTGATGCTAATCAGTGGGTAGATGCGTGCCGTGACTCCGGGATGAAGGGACTTATCCTTACTTGTAAACATCACGATGGATTCTGCTTATGGCCGAGCCAGTATACGGATCATTCAGTTAAGAGCAGCCCTTGGAAAAACGGTCAAGGGGATATTGTGAAGGAAGTCGCTGATGCCTGCCGCATCGGTGGAATGAAATTCGGAGTCTATTTGTCTCCATGGGATCGTCATGAGCAGTCTTACGGAGACTCCCCTAAGTACAATGAGTACTTTCTGAATCAGTTAAGAGAGCTGCTAACGAATTACGGAGATATTTTCTGTGTATGGTTCGACGGTGCTTGCGGAGAGGGTCCGAATGGTAAGCGGCAAGAGTACGATTGGGATGCTTACTATGCTCTAATTCATGAGCTGCAGCCGAATGCGGTTATCAATGTGTGTGGACCGGATATTCGGTGGTGTGGGAATGAGGCGGGCTATTGCCGGGAGTCTGAATGGAGTGTTGTACCGGCTTCCCTTCGCTCGAATGAGCAAATTCAAGAGAAATCGCAGCGGGTGGATGATGGCGAATTCGCTAAGCGATACGATTCAACGGATCGTGATCTTGGAAGCAGAGAGATCATTCGTAAGGAGCCTGAGCTAGTCTGGTACCCAGCGGAAGTGAATACATCGATCCGCCCAGGCTGGTTCTATCACGCTTCGGAAGATGATAAGGTTAAATCGCTGGAAGAGCTCCTTCAAGTGTATTACGGCTCTGTTGGCGGAAATGCGACCTTTCTGCTGAACTTACCGCCGGATAAGCGCGGCCTTATTCATGAGAATGACCGGGCTCGTCTGCACGAGTTGGGTGAAGCGATACGGAACACGTTCAGAACGAATCTGGTCGAAGGAGCTTCGGCTCGGGCATCGGAGACCCTGAGCGGTCATCATGTTAACTATATCTTTGACGGGAATCCTGATACCTACTGGTGTCCTGAAGAGGGGACGGAGCAGGTAACAATTGAAGTTGACCTGAAGGATGAGACAGAATTCAACCATGTTGTTCTGCAGGAGTATCGATATAGTCAACGGATCGAGAATTTCGAGCTGGAAGTTCAGCAGAATGGTGAATGGAAGCCGCTTTGGAGTGGAACTGTTGTTGGCTACAAGCGCATATGCCGTTTCGACAATGTGTCTTCACGGTATATTCGGCTTAAGATTACAGAATCCAGATGGTGTCCGACGATTTCAGCCTTTGAAGTGTACTGCGGATAATATAATAGATCAGAATGCTGAGGGGATGTCCCGGAAGATCTAAGATCTTCTGGGACGCCCCTTGTTTCTGTTGTTACGACACATTGCAAACAAATCTTTCCATCGTAATCACCGATGACCAGCAGGAATTTAACGTTTGCTGATTCCGATCCACACAATTACTTCCTTCTTTATGAAACATCTGCTACAAGGTCTCGTAATAAGGTATAATCATTTCGCATGAGCTACAATTAGAGGAGGAAATAACGTGGAACAAGGCATGAACGTGGTGTTAATGGAGAAAACCTCCACAGGCGAGCTGCGCAAAATCGAAGAGCGCGTATGGACGATGAATATGGTGGCTGCTCTTGAGCACGTCAATTATATCGTCGTCGGCGGCCGCGAATACGAAACGATCGAAGGACGGCTTAACGTGGATCTTGGCAGCCTAGAGCTTCTGCTTGTTCCGATGCAGTCTTGAAGATAACGATAGAGAACGTCAGAAGGAGGATGAGTGAATCTTGACTCACGATGATAAAAAACAACCGCAAGCCGCGGGTTCGCCGCGTTTGTTCACGCCCGACGGCAAACCGCTTAAGGTATTGTCGACCTCGCTTGGCATCGCGTTGCTTGCCAATGCCGTGCTCAGCACGGGCGTATCCGCCACAAGCGCAACGACGGGAAGCGGGCAGCCGAAGCTGGTCTCTTGGTCGACGGAAGAGGTGAAAGCCTACTTCGACGCCACGGTAGACTGGAGTCTCCCGATGCCTCCGCTGGAAGATGAGGAGGAGGATGAGCCCGTCGCGTCGAGCGGCGGAAGCAGCTCCCCGACGGTCATCCACCATTACGGATCCGGCTTCGGCTGGGACGATCTGCTTCTATACCATTTGTTATTCAATAACGGCGGCAGCTACTCGTCGTCCGGCTATTATAAGAATCGTCCGGCCTATTATTCGACTTCCAAAACCAGGTATACGCCGAAAACCTATACGAGCGACATGTTCCAGAACAAGCAGGTGGCAGGCACGTCGGTCAAACCGAAGACATCCAGCTCGACCGGCTCAGTCACTCGGAGATCGACCTCTTCGTCTCCCGGCGGGATCGGCGGCAATTCCAGCGGGCTTAGCTCATCCGGTTCCAAGAGCAGCGTTAGCTCATCCGGTTCAAATAGTAGCTCCGGCAGCAAGAGCAGCGGGTTCGGCGGATGACAAAACCTTCGTTCGAGATCGTCATGCAGCCGCATCCGGACCGGGGCAGCCGCATCGAAACTTTGAAGAAGCTTGGTTTCGGGTGGGCGGATATCGAAGACGAACAATATTGGATCGATCAGGTCGCCGCGCTCGACAGGGACGTGTACGAAGAGCTTCAGCACGCTTCGGTCACGCTGTGGCGGGTCTTCGACAAGGCGGTCCGATACATTCACGGCAATCACGGCCTATACGAATTGATCGGCATTCCGCCTATTTTATGGGAGATGGTGGACGGTACGCCCTTGCCGGAGCCCGGTCTGATTAGCCGCTACGCAAGATTCGACTTCGCGATCGACCAAGACAGCACCATCAAGCTGCTCGAGCTGAACGCGGATACGCCGACCGGCTACGTCGAAGCTTCGATCGTGACGCCGTGGTTATGCGAGGAAGCGGGGTTGTTCTCGCCGAATACCAGCATGAAGGAGCTGGTCGCGGCGGCTTGGGACATCGAACGGCCGGATACGGCGGTTTGCGTCGCCTATGGCGAACATATGGAAGATTCCGGAACGATCGAAGCGTTGGTCCGGCACAGCGGACTGGACGTAAAGTGCAGGGATTGCCTGGAGCTGTACGTGGATGACGGAGAGCTTAAGGACGGCGACGGCCGCGTCATTAAGCGGATGTTCGCTTTGTACCCCAAGGAATGGATGGCCGTGGACGAGGGTGGCGACGCGCTTGCCTACTCGGTGGAATCCGGCAATCTGACGCTGTTTAATTCGCCGCCGAGCATCTTGCTCCAGACGAAAGGTTTGATGGCCGTCGTATGGGGACTTTATGAGCTTGGTCAAGTATTCGACGAAGAAGAACGCAAGGCGATCGGCCAATATCTCCTTCCGACCTACAACAAACCCGTTTTCGACGGCAGCTACGTCTCCAAGTCGATGTTCGGGCGCGAGGGCGGTTCCGTGCGCATGTTCGACGACGCGGGAGGACTCGAACTGGAGGATCGGGATGGCTACGATACGAGCTTATTGTTCCCGACGGTCTACCAGAAGCGGGCGAAGCTGGCCCGCGTGAATACGTCGCGGGGAGAGCAGCATCTGCTAACCGGCATGTTCGTCATTAACGGGCAGCCCTGCGGGCTACTGGGGCGGGCAGGCGGGCCGATTACGGGGAACGCCAGCCATTTTATCGCGATAGGAGTGAAAAATAAATGAAAAAGTTACGCACACAGGAGAAGCGGCGGACTTCGAGACTGAAGCGGTTCAAACGGCTGATGATCGTTCCCGCGCTTGCGATCGCGCTTGTCCTCGCGGGCTGCTCTTCGAATACGCAATCCGTTTTCCATACCGATTCATCGACCGAAACGGCGAACGTTAGCGACACGTCCAGAGTGCCGTGGGATTACAAAATCGTCGAAGGAACGGTAGGCGACTTGATCGGAAGCGACATGACGGTGCTGCCCGACAATACGCTGATGCCTAACGACGGCAATTACGCGACCGGAGACAAGGTCTGGAGCTTGCAGTTCATGGACGCCGAGATGGTTACCGACGCGCAGAAGCGCAACGAGATCCGGTTGTCGGCTTGGCGAACGATCAAGACGTACAAGGACGAGAAGTCGGCCCAAGGCGATATGGACAACTTGAAACTGCTGCTGACGACGGAAGTCGATCTCGTCGGCGTTTACAAAACGGAATACAACGGGGAGACGCGCAACTTCGCCGTCGTCGAGCTGCCGTCCGGCAACCGGATGAAGCAGCCGATCGACGACAAACGGTACGACGCGCTCGCCAAACAGAAAACGGTGAACGTATATCTGGAAGAAGTGCATGACTTCGCGGATTACGATTTGGCATATGCAAAATTTCGGGGGTGGGCGAATTGACGGTCGTCATTAATATTATCGTAAGCGTCATCGTAATGATTGCTCTTCAATACATCGGCATGATCGTATTTAACTTCATTACGCCGTTCAAGGACATGGAAGAGCTCAAGAAAGGGAATGTCGCCGTTGGCCTCGCGCTTGGCGGCAAATTCATCTCGACGGCGATCATTCTCGGCGTCGCGGCGTACACGAACTCTTCGATTTGGTTCATGATGTTATGGTTCGCGATCGGGTATGTGTGCCTGATCGCCGCCTACCTCATCTTCGATTGGCTGACGCCGGGATTCAAAACGTCCGAGCAGCTTGTCAAAGGAAACGTCGCGGTAGGCGTCTTGCTTTTCTCGGTCTACCTCGGCTTCGCTTTCGCGATCAGCAGCTTGATCATCTAAAGGATGGCAACAGGAAAAAGCCCGGAATGCTCCGGGCTTTTTTATTTTCAGCATAAATTGTTCCGTCCGTTGAATTCCGCTCGTCAATGGTTACATAATAAGATAACGGAAAGGGAGGGGCTTATGCGTTATTACTATGAATTTATTGAACACCAGGATGATCTGCCGATCCGCCTGTTCGTTAACAGCGTCGCGCATATCCCGTTCCACTGGCATAAGGAAATCGAGATCATTTACGTATTGCAAGGCTCCGTTTCCGTCCACGTCGACCAACGGCAATACGAACTCGGACAAGACGGCATTATCGTCCTGAACAGCATGTCCGTCCACCAAATCGAGCGGACGCATCAAGACAATGTACTGCTTACGCTGCAGTTCGGCTCGGAGCTGCTCGGCGATAACGTTGTCATCGATTGCATTTCCATCGGCCAATCGGATCACAACCGAGAGGCCTTCGACCTCGTGAGGCGTGAGCTGGCACGGATGGCTTGGGAAGCAAGCAAGAAAGCGCCCGGCTACCGGAGCTTTTCGATGGGGAGTCTCCAGACGCTGGCGGGGCAACTTCTGCGCTATTTTCCAGGCGGCTATAACGATCAGGCCCATTCGGACGCTATGACTTACGATTATAAACGGCTTAATCGTGTGCTTCGGTACGTGGACATGAACTATAGCCAGAAAATCACTCTTCAAACGATAGCCGATCAGGAGCATTTGAGCCTGCATTATTTCTCCCATTTTTTCAGCGACAAAATCGGCATACCGTTCCAGAAGTATCTGACCTCCATCCGATTGGAGAAGGCTGCTTCCGCGCTTGCGGACTCAGGTAAAAACATGACGCAAATCGCGCTCGACTGCGGCTTCGCAAACGTAAAGCTGTTCAATAAATATTTTAAGGAGAAGTTCGGGTGCACGCCAAGCGCTTACCGGGAAGCCTCGACAAAGCCGAAAGAAGCCGATCCGCGCCGATTGCCGTTCACCTACGATGAATCGTCAAGCGGCAACTATTACGTGATGGATACGATCCAAGCAATGGAGTCGCTGTATCGTTATCTTCGCCCTGATGAGAGCTCCGGCGACGTCCGCGGTGATGAAATTCCGGGGGATATGCACCATACTGTCATCCTCTCCATGGACGCATCCAACCCGGGAACGGCGTTTACGCCGCACTGGAATCGCGTGACGACAGCAGGGAGGGCGGCGGAAGGCCTTCGCTCGGATTGGAGGGAGCAGCTGACGGAACTGCAACGGAAGCTTGGTTTTCGTTTTATTCGGTTCCACGGCATCTTCAATGACGAAATGATGGTTTACAGGGAAGACGATCAAGGAAATCCGCTCTATAACTGGACTTATGTGGACAATCTCTATGATTTTTTGTTGGGAGAAGGCATTCGCCCATTCGTGGAGCTTGGCTTTATGCCGACGGCACTAAGGCGCTCCAACGAAACGATCTTTTGGTGGAAGGCCAACATCTCTCCACCGTCGGATCAGGCCAAGTGGAACGCGCTGGTCCGTGCGTTCGTCGCTCATTGCGCGAACCGGTACGGCATGGAGGAAGTACGCGGTTGGCGGTTCGAGGTGTGGAACGAGCCCGATCTGGCGGGGGTTTGCTGGGCGGGAACCAAAGAAGAATATTTTACTTTTTACGAGGAGACGGCAAGGGCGATCAAGTCGGTGGATGAACGCCTCAAGGTAGGCGGCCCGGCGCTTGGCTACGGTTCGTTGTGGAACGACGATTGGGCGGAGCAGTTCATGTCCTATTGCAGGCATCGTGCCGTGCCGCTCGATTTCTTTTCCTTCCATGTCTACTCGGAATACCCGCATTCAAAGGAGGAAACCGATAAGCTCAGCACGATCATGCCGCCTTCCTTCTTCAGAGACAGCGTGCTTCGCCTTCGCTCGATCATCGGCAAGGATGAGAACCCAGGACTTGAGTTGAATATGACGGAGTGGAACTTTTCGCTGTATGATCGAAACCTGCTGCATGACACCATGTTTATGGCTCCGTTCGTCATTTTTCACGCGCTCGAGACATCGGGCATGGTGGATGCCATCGCCTTCTGGTCGTTTACCGATGTGTTCGAAGAGAGCTTCGTCCCGTCTTCACCGTTCTACGGGGGCTTTGGTCTGATCAATCGCAACGGGCTCAAGAAACCCGGCTATTATGCGTTTGAGCTGCTCGGCAAGTTAGGCAACCGCATTTTGGCGCAAGGGGAAGGTTACATCGCGACCCGGAGCGAGGACGGCGGCATACAACTGCTGTTATACCACTATGTGCATGTCGACAAGCTGTTCGCGAGCGGGGATTGGACGGGCCTGTCGGAGCTAAGCAGGTACTCCGTCTTCGAGGAGAAGGGCCCTAGGGCATTCCGGATCTCGCTGGGCGGCATGGATAGAAGCTATCGGATGACCAGCTACCGCTTGGACCGGGATCACGGCTCCGTGTTCGACGAGTGGGTGCGCATGGGCGCCCCGGAGCATCCGTCTGAGGCGGAGCTGGACTATTTGCGCGGCAGGAGCGGCCCTGAAATCCGCGTTGAACGGGTCGATGCGCAAGGAACCTACGAGCTGTCGTGCATCCTGCAACCCCATGGGATTGCCTTGTTCACTTTCGATCCATATTATGGCTAAGCCAACACCCCTAACCTATAGGGGTGTTTTTTGCTGTATGGGGAAAACGGTCGGCTGTCATACTAAATTCGATTGAGGCAAGACCGCAAAATACAATCCCGCTTAGGGCAAATAAGAACAAGAAAGCGTTATCATCCGCAGCTATACTGAGAGTACGATCCTTTACCCCACATCAAAACATAGGAGGAATAAAGATGGAACGTCTGATGAATTGGATGACGGAGAAATTCGCACCGAGACTAGAGACCTTCACCAAGAATGTGTGGGTTGACTCCATTCAGGAAGCCATCATGGTTACGCTGCCGATGATCTTTATCGGTTCGCTAATAACACTGGTGTCTATATTAAAAGATTTTGTGCCGGGAATGCCCGACTTGACCCCAATCACAACGTTCAGCTTTGGCCTGCTCGGCATATTTATTTCGTTTCTAACGCCGTATATGGTCATGCAAAAGAAGGAACGCCACAAGATCAAGCTAATCGCCGGTTTTACGGGCTTGTCGCTGTTTCTGATGCTGCTGAATCCAAGCTTCGGCGAAGACGGCACGATTCAATTCGTGCTGGAGCGTTTTGGCCCGGCTGGAATGATTACCGCCCTTCTTGTGGGTATTGTTGTAGCTGTCGTCATGAATTTATTCAACAAGTTCTCCTTCTTCAAAAAAGATACGAAGCTGCCTGAATTTATCGTGGACTGGTTCGATTTCCTGGTGCCGATCGCTTTAATCCTGCTGGCGGGCTGGGTGCTGATCTATCAGTTGCATTTTGATATTTTTGCGCTGATCATTAACATTTTCGAACCGCTGAACACCATCAGCCAAACGCTCGCGGGTTTTGTGCTGTTCAACTTCGTCGGAGTTCTGCTGTTTTCATTTGGCGTCAGCCCATGGGTCACGGCTCCGATCTTCTATGCGATCTGGTTTCCCGCTATCGAAGAGAACGCGGCCCTTGTGGCCAAAGGTCTTGATCCGATCAACATCAACACGTTCGAAACCTTTTTTTCCGGTTGGGTGGGCGTAGGCGGTTTGGGCGCGACGCTGCCGCTTGTCATCTTGTTTCTGTTCGCCAAGTCCAGGAAGCTCAGTTCTATTGGCAAAACGACGATTGTGCCTTCGCTGTTCAACATTAACGAACCGATCGTCTACGGGGCGCCGATTGCGTTTAACCCGATTTTGATGGTGCCGATGTGGATCAACGGAATCGTAACGCCTATTATCGTATATTTGGCGCTGGACTGGGGACTTGCCGATATCCCAAGCCAATTGTTCCAGCTGTGGTACACGCCGGTAGGCATTTCGACGTATATCGTGTCCGGATTAAACGGAGTGCTTTTGCTCGCGTTTGTCCTGATCTTGATGTTCATCGTTTGGTTCCCGTTTTATAAGGTCTACGACATGCAAGAGTACAAGAAAGAACAAGCCGGTCGCTAACGCGTAACAAACTGGCACAACCAGAAGAGGAGTGGGAGAGATGAAACGCATATCGGATAACATCTTGAAAGACATGACGCTGGAAGAAAAAGCGGGGTTATGCGCAGGCTTGAATATGTGGATGACCAAAGGGATCGATAGGCTGGGCGTGCCGGCGATCCATATGTACGACGGAACCAACGGTATCCGCAAAACGAACAGCGACGAGGAGATGGGCATCACGGGCGAAAATATGCCGGCGACCTGCTACCCGACCGGATCCGCCATCGGTTCGTCGTGGAACACGGAGCTGCTGCAGGAAATCGGCGTCGCGCTCGGGGAAGAGGGCAGGGCGATGGGCGTGGAGCTTCTTCTCGGACCCGGGATCAACATGAAGCGAACGCCGCTTGGGGGCCGTAACTTCGAATATTATTCAGAAGATCCGTGCCTGTCCGGCGAACTCGGCGCCGCTTTCGTGAACGGGCTGCAAGCGCAAGGCGTCGGCGCTTCGGTGAAGCATTTCGCTTGCAATAATCAGGAGTACGAAAAAATGGTAACAAGCTCCGAAGTCGACGAGAGGACGCTTCGCGAAATTTACCTGAGTGCCTTCGAGCGAATCGTCAAGAAGGCCAACCCGTGGACCATTATGTGCTCTTATAATCTATTGAACGGAAGCTATGCCAGTGAGAATGAGCATTTGCTGAATGACATCTTGCGCGAAGAGTGGGGATACGACGGCGTCGTTCTGTCGGATTGGACCGCCGTCAACGACCGGATTCGCGGTCTGAACGCGGGCTTGGATCTCGAGATGCCAGGCCCGGCCGAATATAACGCCAAGGCAATCGTCAATGCGGTGAAGAGCGGTACGCTCCAAGAGTCGAAGCTTGACGCATCGGTGCGGCGCATTCTGGAATTGGTTCGCAAGACGACGGAGGAAGTCGGCGATCGACCGACGGCCGACCGGGATTATCACGAGCTGGCAAGAAAGGCGGCTGCGGAAAGCATCGTTCTGCTAAAGAACGATAACCGGATTCTTCCTATCGACAGGGAAATCGTCTCTTCCATTGCGGTTATTGGCCGATTCGCGAAGCAGCCCCGCATACAAGGGGCAGGCAGCGCCAAAGTTACGCCGACTCACATCGACATTCCGTTCGACGAAATCCTCTCGCTCGCCGGAAGAGAAATTACAGTCTCGTATGGTGAAGGTTATCCTACGGATGACAAAATTGATGACTTGCTGATCGAGGAGAGCGCTAAGCTCGCGGCGGATGCGGATTTGGCCATTCTGTTCGTCGGACAACCTGAATATGCGGAGTCCGAGATGCATGACCTCGCTGGTATCGACTTGCCACTTCATCAAGTAAAGCTGATTCAAGCCGTCGCGGCCGTTCAGCCGAGATGCATCGTCGTAACGAGCAGCGGCACGGCGATGGTGATGCGTCCATGGGTTCAGCATGTGCCGGGTGTCATCCATTCTTGGTTAACCGGACAAGGCAGCGGCAAGGCAATCGCTGACATCTTGTTCGGAGCAACGAATCCGTCGGGCAAGCTGTCCGAGACATTCCCTGTGAAGCTATCGGACAACCCTTCGTATATGCGCATCAGAGGCGAGAACGGCAAGCTGTATTATCGCGAAGGGCTGTTCGTCGGCTACAGATATTACGACAAGAAGGAGCTGGCTCCGCAGTTCCCGTTCGGGCATGGGCTGTCTTACACGACGTTCTCCTATTCCGGAATGAAGGCCGTCCAGAGCGGACGGGGTGGCATCGTTACGTTCAACGTCCAGAACACGGGAGCCATGTTCGGACAAGAAGTCGTCCAGCTTTACGTTCATGACGAAGAATGCAAGTGGATCCGTCCCGACCAGGAGCTGAAGGCATTCGCGAAAATCGCTTTGGCACCGGGGGAGACGAAAGAAGTTCGTTTTGAACTCGAGGAGAGAGACTTTGCTTATTACAATACGAAGCGGGGCAAATGGACTGCGGAAACAGGCTACTTCCAGCTTGTCGCCGGCAGCTCGTCCCGGGATATTCGTCTTCGCGAGCGGCTTTATTGCGATTTCGGCCAAGAGGATATTTCGTTCCATAAATTCAGCTTGTTGAACGATTGGGTCGGCGATCCCGCAGCCCGGACCGTGCTGGAGCGCAGTCTGGAAGAGATGAATAAGCATGTCACGGAGAAGGTGGAGCTGAACGACGAGTTTATCGGCTTTTGGGGCGACTTTCCCGTCATCAAGATATTCCAAATGTTCGGCCAAACCTGGTTGAAAGACATGACACCTGACGAGGTTACGGAAGAACTGATTCGTACGTACGAACAGATGCGGATCGAATAACGGTTGGTCGCGCAATGCGGAGAAACTAAAATAAGCGCGGTTCCTTCTTGGGAAGGGACTGCGCTTATTTTTTGTTTCATGCGGTTGGTTTCCCTTGCAGCACCTCGACGTCCGCCGGAAGCACATCTTCGCCTTCGTAAATCATAAAACGACCTTCCATCCACTCGACGCGCAGCAGCTTCCGGTCATCCGACTGGTATCGCCAGACGGATTGTTCGCCGCCTTGCATGAACGGCGACTTGCCGGCGGTCGTCACATATTCGGCATAATGCTCTTCCATATGGAACATGCGGCCGTCCAGCTCCAGCTTCATCGGCACTTCCGTAATCGTGTCCAGCCTGCCGTCGATGGGGGAGAACAACGAGTATTCGTTATTCTCCCTCTCCTCGATAAGCAAGTAGCGCAGCTCCGCTCCGTCTTGCAGCGTCAGCATCGTCGTGCGGCGTCGGCTGTTCATCACGCGGCCGATGACCTGGTACGTGACGAGAGAGACCTCGCACACGTCTCCAGGACCGGTAGCCAGAATGCTTCGCTGCACAATTGGCGGTTCGGGGCGTTTCATAATGCCTTTAATGCGCTTGAATAGGCTCATATCGTCATCGGATCCTTAGTTTTTGTCGTATTGCTTCAGTAGGGCGGCGAGCTCGTCTTCGACGGCTTTGTTTTTGCCGAGGTTCGCGAACTCGTCGTCAAGGGACTTGCCTTTGGACGCGGCCAGATCGTTGCTTGCTTCCGCCATCGCTTCGGCTTGCAGCATTTTCTCTTCCATTCGCTTCATGCCGGCGGCAGCGGTGCTAGTTCCGAAGCCCGACATGACTTTGTTGATTTCCGTCTGCGTCTTCGCTGCTTGGTAACGAGCCACAAGCGTGTCGCGTTTGTTCTTCATGTCTTCGAGCTGCTTGCGCATCTCGTCGAGCTTGCCGCGAAGATTGTTCGCGAGCAATTGGTTTTCGGCGAACGCCTCCTTATACTCGACAACCTTCTTCTCGACGGCTTGTTTGTCTTCCAGCACGCGGCGGGCAAGGTCGACGTTGCCTTCTTGCACGGCGATGTGCGCCTGCTCGGAACGTTTCTGGAACAGCTCTTCTTGATCTTCGTATAGTTTCTTGAACTTCTTCTCCAGGGCAATCTGGGATGCGACGGCCTTCTCGGCGTCTTGCAGATCTTCGGTCATGTCACGGATGTATTGGTCGGTCAGCTTGATCGGATCTTCGGCTTTCTCGATCAGGGCGTATACGTTGGAGAGGGTCAGGTCGCGCAATCTTTTGAACAAGGACATGTGATTACCTCCATTTGTTTGTTGCAAAGATGAGTTCTAATACGTAAATTCAGTATAATACGTTTCAATCCATCGACGGGAGGAGTCAAATATGTTATTTCTTCGTCTATTGTCCGCCAGACTGCTGCGGATCAGCCATGCTGCGATCGCCGCGACCGTCATTCTGTTCGCCGTGTTCGGGGCCACGTTCGCGCTCCTGATCGAGCCGGAAACGTTCGGCACATGGTTCAACGCGTTTTATTGGGTGCTCACGACGATGGCGACGGTGGGCTACGGCGATTATTTCGCGGTCACCCAGCTGGGCAAGGCGTTCACGATTTTCCTATACATCTTCGGCATCGGCCTGCTCAGCCTTGTCATCGGCAAAATCATCGATTCGTTCGCCATACTCAAGCAGAAGAGAGGAGCTGGGGAGTTGTCCTATCAAGGTTATGGCCACATCGTCATTATTAACTGGAGCAAAAAAGCGCAAACCGCGGTGGAGGAAATTTTGTCTCATTCACCGAAAACGGACATCGTGATCATCGACGACGGCATCGGGAAACATCCGATGGAGCATCTGCATCAAGTTCACTTCGTGAAAGGCGATCCGTCCGAGGACGAAATCTTGGAGCGGGCGGCGATCGGCAAAGCGCGTTCCGCCATTATTTTCGCGGATATGCGCATCGACGAAGGTTCGCTCATCGACGGCAAGTCGCTGCTCATCACGTCCAGCATCGAACGAATGGCCCACCACGTCCATACGACGGTCGAGATCGTTCACGAGAAACATATTCGCAACTTCAAGCATGCGGAAGTGAACGAATTCGTGCTCACCCACGACGCGATATCGCATTTGGCCGTCCGATCGGCCATGCAAGAGGGGAACACGGATCTGCTGCGTCAGCTCATGAGCAGGCAGGACAACGACGATATTTACGAGGTTCCGCGGCATCCTTCTTGGAAGACGTACGGGGACGCGTTCAAGGCGCTGCTCGAGCAAGGCGCGACCTTGATCGCAGACCGGAGCGACATGGGCATCAATCGGAAGCTGTCCTCGCCGATCCCGGGGGACGCGCGGCTGTTTATGATTTGCGACAAGGCGACTTATGAACGTTTGGCTGCCCATTAAAGAGGGTAATAAGAAGAGCAAGCTTGCGTCTTTTGGAGGCGTGGGCATGCTCTTCTTTTTTTGCGGCGAGGGGGCGAGAGAACGGATGCGAATCATGCGCGGCCGATCAGGAAATAGTAGGTATGGACAAGGAGGGAGTACGATGACGCTAACGCCGGAGCAGCGCATTCAGCTGCATGGCTTCAATAACTTGACCAAATCGCTTAGTTTCAACATGTACGACATCTGTTTTACGAAAACCCGGGAAGAGCGGGAAGCGTACATCGCTTATATTGACGAGCAATACAATTCGGACAGGCTGACCTCGATCCTGAAGCATGTGTCGGACATCATCGGCGCGCATGTGCTCAATATCGCGAAACAGGATTACGTGCCGCAAGGCGCCAGCGTGACGATTCTGGTTTCCGAGGGGCCGATCGTGGAGGTGCCGCAGGAATCATTCGAAGAGTCGCCGGGTCCGCTGCCGTCGACGGTCGTCATGGCGTTGGACAAAAGCCACATTACTGTTCACACCTATCCCGAGTACCATCCGGACGAAGGCATCAGCACGTTCCGCGCGGACATCGACGTATCGACCTGCGGAGAGATTTCGCCGCTGAAGGCGCTTAATTATTTGATCCATTCCTTCGACACGGACATCATGATGATTGATTACAAGGTCCGGGGTTTCACGCGCGACATTAACGGGAACAAGCTGTTTATCGACCATGACATCAACTCGATCCAGAACTACATACCCGACGAGCAGAGCAAGCTGTTCGACATGATCGACGTGAATATTTACCAGGAGAATTTGTTCCACACGAAGTGCCGGCTTAAGCAGTTCGACTTGAACAACTATTTGTTCGGCTACACGAAAGACACGTTGTCCAAAGAAGAGCAGGAGCAAATCACGTTCCGCCTGAAAACGGAAATGGACGAGATTTTCTACCACATCGAAAGTTGAGGTTACTTGAACACCAAGTAACCGAGACTTTCGATTGGCGACAAATCCTACCGCTGAAGCGCGGTCGCTCATCGTCGAATGGCTTCGATAAGGGATTTGTCACCACATGCTTTCGATTGGCGATAATCCCTACCTTTAAGCGCGGTCGCTCATCGTCGAGTTTCTTCGATAGGGGATTTGTCACCACAGACTTTCGATTGGCGATAATCCCTACCTTTAAGCGCGGTCGCTCATCGTCGAGTTTCTTCGATAAAGGGATTCTCACCACAAACTTTCGATTGGCGATAATCCCTACCTTTAAGCGCGGTCGCTCATCGTCGAATGGCTTCGAACATCAGAAAGGAGCAATTTCCATGTCCAACTCTTCAAACAAAAAGCAGGTATTCCCGCCGCAGAACCAGTCGCGGCAGCCAGGCATCGAATCGGAGATGAATCCTCTGCCGGTATTCGATAGTCCGGATTACAAGGCCGCAGGCAAGCTAGCGGGCAAAGTCGCGATCATTACCGGCGGCGACAGCGGCATCGGACGCGCCGTATCCGTCGCTTACGCGAAGGAAGGGGCGTCGCTCTGCATCGTGTACAAGGACGAGCACGGGGACGCCAAGCTGACGGAGGAGATCGTGACTGGACTTGGCGCCCGCTGTATCCTGCTGCCCGGCGATATCGGCGACGAATCGTTCGCCAAGGAGGTCGTGAAGGCGACGATCAAGGAATTCGGCAAGCTGGACATCGTGGTCAATAACGCGGCCGAGCAGCATGTGCGGCAGAAGCTGGAGGACATTACGGCGGAGCAGCTGCACGCGACATTCCGGACGAACGTGTTCGCGATGTTTTATTTGACGATCGCGGCGATGCCGCATTTGAAAGTGTCAAGCTCCATCATTAACACCGCGTCGATCACGGCGTACAAAGGAAACCCGACGCTCATCGACTATTCGTCGACGAAGGGCGCGATTGTATCGTTCACCCGCGCGCTAGCGGCGAACGTCGCTGCCCAGGGCATCCGCGTGAACGGCGTTGCGCCGGGGCCGATCTGGACGCCGCTGATCCCGGCATCGTTCGATCCGCAAGCGGTGTCCACATTCGGCTCCGACACGCCGATGGGACGCGCCGGCCAGCCGCATGAGCTGGCGGCGGCTTACGTTTACTTGGCATGCGACGACTCCAGCTACATGACGGGCCAGATGCTGCACATTAACGGCGGCGAAATCGTGAACGGCTAACAAACTTCAAGCGTGTTGAAGCTGCAAGTAAGAGATGCGTACTTGCAGCTTTTTCGTGCACGCGTGAACCGCGCTATAGTTCCGTTTCGCGTACCTGCAGCAGGTAACGAGCGTGTGAGCCGTGCTGCAGGTCCGTTTCGCGTACCTGCAGCAGGTAACGAACGCGTGAACGGTGCTGGTCCGTTTCGCGTACCTGCAGCAGGTAACGAGCGTGTGAGCCATGCTGCAGGTCTGTTTCGCGTACCTGCAGCAGGTAACAGGGGAGTGAACCGCGCTGCAGGTTCGTCTCACGTATCTGTAGCAGGTAACGAGAATGTGGTCCGCGAGGCGAATCTAAATGACTCCGGAGAGCCGGTTCGGCGGAAATAGGTACGCGAGGCGAATCTAATTTGCTCCGGAGAGGCTCATCTACGAGAACAAGTAGATGCACATGTCCCAACGCTTACAAGAAGCCATGCTTCTTGGCGTAGTTGCCCCAGTGAGGGCGTCGGCCGTCGACATCCTCGTGACCGTACATATCCGACAACGTCCAGCTTGGCATTACTTTGCCGGCGTAGGCAGCGTAGGCCGGATCCGCCGCAAGAGCGGCGAGTCCGCGGCCGATGAAAAACGGTGTTTCCGACTGGGCGAAATGTTCCGCGTCCTTAATTCCGCTCGAGACGGCGTCCTGCCAGTTGCTTTCCGCTACGCGGAAATGCTCCAGCATCTCTTCGGAGCGGAGGAAGCCGGGCGTCGCCGCAACCGCCGTCACGCCATGCGGACGAAGCTCTTCTGCCATCGACTCCGCCAGGTGGATCGGCGATATTTTGGCCAGGCTGTAGAAGAGGTTGCCCCGATAGCGGTAGTCGATGCCGTCGGTGACCTCGATGATCAAACCGCCTCGTCTCGCGACCATGAGCGGCGCGCCGTAGTAACTCGTGATCATATGGGCTTTCACCGCACGTTCTTGCACGAGCAGGCCGTTCGGCAGCGAATGCTCCCAGAACGGCGTCCCCCATTCCACCAGCTTTTCGCCACCCCAAATGTTGTTGGCCAGCACGTCAAGCTGCCCGTCCTGTTCCTCGCGAATTCTCGCGAATAACGCTTCCACCTCTGCCGGAACGGTATGATCCGTGCGGACGGGAATGCCGATGCCTCCCGCCGAGTCGACCATCGCCGCCGTTTCCTGGATCGTCTCGCTGCGGTTCAAATCCGAAGGTCCTCCCGTCACGCTTCTGCCCGTGCAATAAACCGTCGCTCCGGCCGCACCCAAGCCTACCGCGATTCCTCTGCCTGCTCCCCGCGTCGCTCCTGCGACAACCGCTACTTTCCCTTGCAATGGTTTCATGTGATCTCTTCCTTCCGGTATTTGTTTTATTGAATACCCCAATTGTAATCGACCATATATGACAACCTCTGTCATAATTAAAAGGATATAATAGTCCGTAGCCGAACATATAACTGGCAAAGGAGGCGGAGCATGCGGGCAAGCCGGTTGGTGTCTATCGTATTATGGCTTCAAAATCAAGGGAAAATGTCGGCACGCCAGCTAGCCGAGCAGCTGGAGGTGTCGGAGCGGACGATTCTCCGGGACATGGAGGAGCTCAGCGCTTCGGGCGTGCCGGTCTACGCGGAGCGTGGGAAGGAAGGCGGCTGGCAGCTGTCGGAAGGGTACCGCACCAGCTTGACGGGCATGCATTCGGATGAGCTTGCCGCGCTGCTCGTCTCCAGCCGGCCGGAACTGCTGAGCGACCTCGGCCAGGAGAAGCAACTGGAGGCCGCGCTTCAGAAGCTGCTCGCGGCGACCACCGATTCCGCAAGGAACAGCGCCGATGCCGTCAGGCGGAAGCTGCATATCGACGGCGCGGGTTGGCATGCGAACCGACAGCCGAAAGAACGGACGCCTTGTTTGGCAGCCGTACAGGAAACGGTATGGGAAGAGAAGGCGCTGCGTATTACCTACGAGAGGGATGGCGCGGAGAAAACCCGCGTCGTTCACCCACTCGGTCTCGTGGCGAAACGCAGCGTCTGGTATCTCGTCGCGAAGACGGAGGACGATGGGCTGCGCACGTTTCGGGTATCGCGGCTGCTGCGTGCCGAGCCGCTCCCGGAGACGTTTATTCCTCCGCGCGATTTCGATTTGGCCGCTTATTGGGATTCCTCGCTCGAGCAATTCCGCGACAGGCTGCCTAAGTATCCCGCCAAGCTCAGGCTTCGTTCGGACACGCTGGCACGGCTGGCATCGGAGCGTTTCGCGACGGTGCTGGGAAGCACCAAGGAAGAGGGCGGAGAGGGATGGCTGCATGCGGACGTGGCGTTCGAAACGCTCGAATCGGCCTGCGAGATTATTCTTGGTCTCGGGGCGCGCGCGGAAGCACTGGAGCCGCCGGACCTTAGGCGGCGCGTGAAGGATGAAATCGAAACCGCGAGAATGTTATACTTGTAAGTGTCCGGCGTCCTTATAGTGCGTGTTCAAAAAGTCCGGTTTCCCTCTTAAAGGACGCCATTCGAAATGCCATTAATTCTTGAGGAGATGTAACTACATATGACAACGACATTGCAAGCGAATTTCGAAAAATATGCCGAGCTGATCGTTCGCACGGGCGTCAACGTTCAGAAGGGGCAAGAAGTATTCATGGCGGGCGCATCGATTGAGATGGCGGAGCTCGTCCGCGCCATCGCGGCCAAAGCGTACGAAGCCGGTGCTTCCAACGTCCACGTGGACTGGGTGGACGACTCGCTATCCAGGCTCAAATACGAGAAAGCCGACGAGGCGATTTTCGCCAGCTTCCCGGTATTCGAGACGATGAAACGGAACCACTTCGTCGAACGCAACGCCGTGTTTATTTCCTTGGTGGCTTCCAGCCCGGATCTGCTGAAGGGCATCCCGTCGAGTCGCATCTCGGCGTTCCAGAAGGCATCCGGCGAAGGGCTGAAGGAATTCCGCAAAGCGATTCAGTCCGACAAGGTGAGCTGGACGGTCGTAGCGGGCGCGGGCAAGAAATGGGCGAAGAAGGTATTCCCGGACGTATCCGAAGCGGAAGCGGTCGACAAGCTATGGAACGCGATCTTCGATTCCGTGCGCCTGCATGATGCCGATCCGGTCGCGGCATGGGTCAAGCATAACGAAACGCTGCATGAGAAGGCGGAAGTGCTGAACGCGAACCGGTTCCGCAAGCTTCGCTACACCGCTCCGGGCACGGACCTGACGGTGGAGCTTCACGAGAAACATATTTGGGTCGCGGCGGGCAGCACGAACCAGAACGGCTTCTCCTTCATGGCGAACATGCCGACGGAGGAAGTGTTCACGGTGCCGCTAAAGTCCGGTACGAACGGCTATGTGTCCAGCACGAAGCCGCTCAGCTACGGAGGCAACATCATCGACCGTTTCAAGCTGACGTTCGAGAACGGACGGATCGTGAATGCGGAGGCCGAAGAGGGCGAGGAAATTCTTCAGAAGCTGGTCGAGATCGACGAAGGCAGCCATTACCTCGGCGAAGTCGCATTGGTGCCGCATCAATCTCCGATCTCAGAATCGGGCGTTCTGTTCTACAATACGTTGTTCGACGAGAACGCCTCGAACCACTTGGCGATCGGCAGCGGTTACGCCTTCAACGTGGAAGGCGGCAAAACGATGTCTTCGGAGGAGCTCGAAGCGCATGGCGTTAACTCAAGCATTACGCATAACGACTTTATGATCGGCTCCGCCGAGATGGATATCGACGGGATTAAGGATGACGGAACGGTCGTGCCTGTATTCCGCGGCGGCAACTGGGCGATCTGATCGAAATCCGCTGGACGGGAGGGGCTTAAGCCATGCCGGATTGGTCGTATCAGACTTTGTTTCGCCCTCTGCTCTTCCGTCTCCCGTCACGGATGAGCCGAGCGTTCACGCTTGGCGCGATGGGTGCCATTAGCCGCATGCCGGCCGGTTCCTTCGTCATCCGAACGCTGGGGCACATGGAACCTTCGCCGCTGCTGAACAGAAGCTTCTACGGCATGGAGCTTGGGACGCCGATCGGACTTTCTGGAGGCGTCGATCCGAGCGGAACCGCGCAGCGGGCATTGTCGCAATTCGGCTTCGGGTTCGTCGAGGTCGGGCCCGTCACGGTTCGGCCGCTCGTCTGCGACGAACCGATCGGCAACGATCCGGCAGCCGAGACGATCCGGTATCCCTCCTATTACGAGAATGCGGGTGCGGACGCGATCGCCGAACGGATGCGTAAACCGGGGCATAAGCTTCCGCAGTTCGCGCGTATCGCGCCGATGCCCGGCTCGTCGCCGGACGAATCGTTGGAGGAGCTTCGGCTTCTGATGCGTCGGCTTGGCGATGCCGGAGCGGCCGGTTTTTTCGTCGACGTTGCGTCCGGGGGAAGACCATGGGACGAAGTGCTTGCCATATTAACCCGGCTGTCTTGTCAACGCGCGGACACCAGCAAGGATGTCGCCCCGTTGCCGATGCTTCTTTACATGCCGCTTTGGTTATCCGAGGATCGGGCAAGGGCGTTTCTGAGTGGCGCGGAAGACCGATGGTGGAGCGGCGTGGTCGTTGGGGAAGCTTGGCGGGAGGAGTCCTCGGAACATGGGAAGGAGTCCGGTCGTCCGGCTAGGGGCGAACTATCGGCTGCGTCTGCTCAACAGGAAGGGCAATCGGAGAACGATTGCCGCGATTTTCCCATAACGGTAGGCGCAGCCGGATTCGCCCCCGCTCTTCGGTTGGTTTCGCTCATCCGAGAGACGTACGGAGCTTCGATGCCGATCATCGCGGGAGCGGGGGCGCATGAGCCTTATCACGCTTTGCTGCTGCGACAAGCGGGCGCGGACTTCATCCAGCTGCATAGCGGACTCGTTTATTCGGGACCCGGCTTGCCGAAGCGGATGAACGAAGCCGTCATCTACGAGACGGTTCGCGGCGAAGCGGAGCCGAAACCGCCGTCGTTCTGGCGCAATTGGGGCTGGATGTGCCTGCTGGGGATCGGCATGATCATCGGGGGCGCGTTGGCCTGGTGGATCGGCGCGACCAAAGTGCTGCTCTCATACGATCTCGATTTCCTCGGCATGACGAAAAGCGAGATCTTCCGCGTGAATCCGCATTTGCTTCATTTTATGGCGCATGACCGGATTACGCTTGCGGGTACGATGATTTCCATCGGCATTCTCTATTACTCACTGGCCCGGTACGGACTCCGCGACGGGCAGCATTGGGCGCGAACGGCGCTCGCGACGTCCGGCATCGTCGGCTTCTCCAGCTTTTTTCTTTATCTAGGCTACGGCTACTTCGATCCGCTCCATGCGACGGCCGCAGCCGTTCTGCTCCCGATGTTCATCCTGTCGATGAGGGGGCATGCGGACAGGCCGGACCGGAAGCCGGTCAACCTCCGCAATGATGCCGTATGGCGACGGGCCATGTGGGGGCAGCTGTGTCTGGTTGTGCTGGGCTTCGCGCTGGCCGTCGGCGGCTTGACCATCGCGGGAGTCGGCATCACGGACGTCTTCGTGAAGACGGATCTGCTTTTCCTTCGCACGACGCCCGAAACGATCAATCAAGCCAACCCGAAGCTGATCTCCTTGATCGCGCACGACAGGGCGGGCTTCGGAGGCGCGCTGTTATGCGACGCGCTTGCGATCCTCATCGCCGCGCTTTGGGGAATCGGGCAAGGCCGGCGATGGCTGTGGTGGACGCTGCTGCTCGGCGGCATTCCCGGCTTCTATGCGGGATTCAGCGTGCATTACCGGATCGGCTACACGAGCCTGCTTCACTTGTCGCCCGCCATCTTCGCCGTCCTGCTGTTCATCGCGGGGTTGATTCTGCTCTATCCCTATATGATAACCAAACAAAGGCCTATGCGACGCCATGTCGGATAGGCCTTATTTTCGATCAATTCAAGATCCCCGAGCTTACAAAATCGATCTGGAACTCGGTTGTGATTCGGATTTTCGGGTATACGGATTTCCATTCCGAGTCCCTCCAGTCCGAATCCTTCCATAGTTTCGGATGGGACACCCTGACTCGCCTTCCGATACCGAGGGCGTCGCAGCGGGCCGCTTTTATTTTGCCCGCGACCTGCGCTGCTTGCTTCTGCAAGGCGTTCGATAGTTCGGCGCGAAGCTGCTCCATGCTGGCTTCCACGTCGCCAGTGAGCGGGTAACTCTCGATATATCCCCTTTCAGTTTGATCTGAATGTTGCAGTCGATCTCGCCGGTTGCCTCATCTATGCGAATCTCCATTTTGTTGGCCGCCTTTATCACCTCGAAGGCCAAGGAATGTGTCGTGTGCTGGAGCGGGATGTCAAGTACGGTCGTTTTGTTCATCTTGCCCATCATAAGCAAGAGAAGCTTGCTGTCGACTTGCTGCAATTCAACCCCGGAGAACTTGACGCCGTCCATCAGCGCAACGCTGTCGATGAGGATGCGACCGTTCGACTTCTTATTTATGATCGGAATAACGACGTCCGATCCGGGGTCCAATAATTCCGTCCACAACGTATAGAGGGTCTGCTCGGGGGTAATCGTCGCGAATTGAGCCCCTTGAATCATTTGCATAATATCGAAGGCAATCGGGCTCCCCGACGGCGTCTTCCCAACGGTCAACATGTCGGAAGCTTTACCTTTCGATACCGGACAAAGGTATCCCCGAGTCCTTCTTTAGACCGGAAAGGCCCGAACGGCGAGAAGTAGGGCATGCCGAACATTTCCAGCTTGCACAGATGAATGAAAATGAACATGAGCATAATGGATATGCCAAAAAATCCGAACAGGGTTGCCGCTAGAATCGTCGTGAATCCCAACACCCTTAGGCTTGTCCCAAATTCGTTGATCGGCGTGACGAACGAGGAGATTGCCGTGAGACCGATGACGACGATCATGGTATGGGAGATGAGATGCGTCTCCACGATAGCCGTCCCGATCACGAGGCCTCCGACGACCCCGATCGTCTGCGCGATGGACGAATGAAGCCGAATGGCGGCTTCCTTCAGCAATTCGAGGATGACCTGCATCGTGATGGCTTCCATGATCGGCGGGAACGGCACGTACGTGATGGCTACCTTGACGGAATACAGAATGCCGATCGGGAGCACCTCGGAGTGGAACGACACGATCGCGATATAAATCGCCGGCAAGCTGATGGCGAACACGAAGCTGATCATTCGAATGATCCGGTTAAAGGTTCCGATAATCCATCGGTTATTATAATCGTCCGGTGACTGGTAAAACGCGAAAAACGTGATGGGCAGCAGCAGCGCGGTCGGGTTGCCTTCGACTAGAACCGCGATTTTGCCATCCATGATGTAGGATTCGCATCGATCCGGTCTTTCCGTTTGCATCGTCTGGGGGAAGGGGGAGAAGGGATGCTCCTCGAGAAATTCGGCGATGTTGCCCGTGGAATACAGATGCTCCCCAGGGAATTCGGCAAGTCTTCGCTCGCATTCGGCGACAACCTCAAGGTCGGCGAGATTCTCCATGTAGACAAGCGCAATCTTCGTCTTCGTCAACTTGCCCAAGCTCAGGAACGTTACTTTCAGCTTCGGGTGGCGTATGCGGTTTCGAAGCTGGAAGATATTCACGTTCAGTTGTTCCACGAAGCCGTCATGCGGACCTAGCGTCACCTGCTCCCCTTTGGGCTCAATAATGTTACGCCATTGCGTTTGTGCGGCATTGATCAATTGAACGGAATCATCCTGCTCCGTCAGCAGCGCGCAGTACCCTTCAAGAAGCGCCTTTCCGATCTCGACGATGTCCGAGGACTGGACCACTTCGATGGGCGACACGGTCGTATCGACGAATTCGGCATCCGCCTCGTGAACGCGATCGAAGATTTGGAACTGGATCAGCTCGTCTTTGACAAGCGATTCCAGATAAACCAGCATGCCTTGCGATTGATTCCAGTGTATAGGCAGAACCTTAAGGTCGCCCGTATGGGAGAAATGCGCCTCGATCCGCGCGACGTTCCGAGTCAAATTTTCGGATGCCGTCAAATTTGCCATTCCTTCACCCCCGTTCTTTATGCCATGTAGTATTCGCTAAGGTTGGCCTCCGCATCCATTTTCTAGCGGTTCCCCCAAATGCCTATATGACATTTGTCATATAGGTTTCTTGACGTTTATGACTGTCTGTCATGACGCTTAATTACCTACAATAGAGTTATAACTGTTATTGACGCGAATTGCGGCCTTCTCTGGGCGCAAGCAGCGTCACCCGAGGAGGAAGCCAGCATGACGGAACCGAAGCAAGCACAATTGAAGAAAAGCGTTGCCCCTTTCGAAAAAAACGACTTGAAAGTCAGCGTGCGGCAGCTCGCCAATACGTTGCTCCCTCTGATCGTGTTATGGGCCGCAGCCTATTACAGCTTAAACATATCCTACTGGCTTACGCTTGGCATCGGCGTCATCGCTTCGGCGTTCGTCGTGCGGACGTTCATTATTTTCCACGATTGCTGTCACGGTTCGTTCTTCGGCAGCAAACGGGCGAATGATATCCTTGGCATCATTACGGGAGTCATTACGCTCGTGCCGTACCAGCAATGGAAAAACGCGCACGCGATTCACCACGCGACCAGCAGCAACCTGGACAAACGCGGCGTCGGCGATCTGTGGATCCTGACGGTCGACGAATATGCGGCATTGACGCCGCTGAACAAACTGGCGTATCGCGCCTATCGCAACCCGCTCGTCATGTTCGGGTTAGGTCCGATCTTCGTGTTCGTCCTGCAATACCGCTTCAACCGCAAGAGCGCCCGCCGCAAGGAAAAACTGAATACCTATCTGATGAACGCGCTTATCGTCGGCGTATACGCCCTGATGGGCTGGGCGCTCGGCTGGCAGGCATTCCTGATGGTGCAGGGCCCGATCTTCTACCTGTCCGGCGTGCTAGGCATCTGGCTATTCTACGTGCAGCATCAGTTCGAGGAGTCCTACTTCGAGAAGGACGATGAATGGAGCTACGTGAAAGCGGCCGTCGAAGGAAGCTCCTACTACAAGCTGCCGAAGCTCTTGCAATGGCTGACCGGCAATATCGGCTTCCACCATGTGCATCACCTCAGCCCGAAGGTGCCGAATTATTACTTGGAAGACGCGCATGAAGCGACGCCTCCGCTGCAGAAGGCAACGACGATCACGATTCTTCAAAGCTTGGAGTCGCTCCGGTTCCGCCTGTGGGACGAGAGAGACAAACGGTTCGTCAGCTTCAGGGACGTGAAGGATCGGATCGGCAATCGCCGTGCGCGGACTTCGTCGGCTCGGAGCACGAAGCGGGCCGGTTAGCGGGAGAGATTGCACGAGCGGGACGCAATGACTAGAATATAGGTATTACAAGCAAAAGGACGGACGGCCGAATGAACAAATGGCATCAAATTTTCAGTCGCAGCACCGGGCTTAGCCCGTACGTTTGGGTCGTCTTCTGCATCCTGCCGTTCTACTTTATATTCCGCTCGTCGTCGACGCCGGAGGTCGTGTCCGGCATCGTCATGATCATTTTGTTTTTTGTCTGTTACCGGCTGTCCTTTGTGTCCAAAGGATGGCTCGTTTATTTCTGGACGAGCGTTCAAATTCTGATCTCGATCGCGATGACGGTGCTGTTCAGTTACGTCTACTTTTCGATCTTCCTGGCTTTTTTTATCGGGAATATCCAGAACAGGGCAGGTTTCTTCACCCTGTACGCTATCCATCTGATCAGTACGTTCATCACGGTCAATTACGGGCTCGTCACGCAAAACAAGCTCTTTTTCACCCAGTTTCCTTTTATTCTCATTAGTCTGATCGTCGTTATTCTGCTTCCCTTCAACACGTACAACCAGAAAAAGCAAGGCCAGCTGGAAGGCCAGCTGGAGGACGCCAACAAACGGATCGGGGAGCTCGTGAAGCTGGAGGAGCGGCAGCGGATTTCGCGGGATCTGCATGATACGCTTGGCCAGAAGCTGTCGCTCATCGGTCTCAAAAGCGATCTTGCCGGCAAGCTCGTTCACCAGGATCCGGACCGAGCGCATGCGGAGATGTTGGACGTACAGCAGACGGCGCGCACCGCGCTCAAGGAAGTGCGCGAGATGGTGACGCAGATGCGGGGCACGCGCCTCGACGAAGAGGTGCATCGCGTCGGCCAGATTCTGTCCGCGGCCGGCATCGAGCTTAGCTTGCAAGGCGACCCTAAGCTGACGAACACGACGCTGCTTGCGGAGAACGTGCTCAGCATGTGCCTGAAGGAAGCGGTGACGAACGTGGTGAAGCACAGCCGTGCCGCGCATTGCGGCATCACGATCGCGTCGACGGATACCGAGCTTGCCGTATCGGTTCGGGATGACGGCGTAGGCATGGCGGTGAAGCCCGGGTATTACCGGGGGAACGGCCTGCGGGGGATGAAGGAGAGACTGGAATTCGTGAACGGCAGCCTGGATATCACGTCTGAGACGGGAACGCAAGTAACGTTCCGCGTACCTCACGCCGTGAAGCAACCCATGAAGGAGCTGAGTCCATGATCAAAATCGTCATAGCGGAAGATCAAAGGCTGCTTCTCGGGGCTTTGGCTTCCCTGCTGGATTTGGAAGAAGACATGACCGTCGTCGGCCGCGCCGGTAACGGAGAAGAAGCGATTCGGCTCGTGGAGCTGCATCAGCCGGATATTTGCATCATGGATATCGAGATGCCTTCGAAGAGCGGGCTGGAAGCGGCCGAGGAATTGAAGGGCTGCTGCAAGGTGATCATCCTGACGACCTTCGCGCGAGCCGGCTATTTCGAACGGGCCCTGAAAGCGGGCGTCAGCGCTTATCTGCTCAAGGATAGCCCGAGCGAGGAGCTCGCCAGCTCCATTCGCAACGTGATGGCGGGCAAACGCATTTACGCCTCGGAGCTGATGGACGAAGCATATGGCGGAGGCCTCGATAACCCGCTGACGGAGCGGGAAAAGGAAGTGCTTGGCCTTGTCGCCGACGGCAAAAATACGAAGGAAATCGCCACCGAGCTGTTCCTGACGACGGGCACCGTGCGGAATTATATCTCCGTCATTCTCGATAAGCTCGGCGTCAGCAACCGAATAGAAGCGATCACGCGATTCAAAGAGAAGGGCTGGTTCAAGTGACCGGCTCTTTTTTTATTGGGTTTCCTTGAAACCGGGCAAAACGAACGCGACGCTCGTCATGTGCGTTTACAATAAAGTTTTATTTTTCTCATTTTCACTGCAACTAATCTTTCGTTGGAGTCGTAATAGATATGGTACATATTGGTACTAATGATAGAGATTATGCAGGGGAGATGAAGAGAAAGATGAACAATTGGTTGAAGAAAGCCGCGCCGGTCGCACTTGCTTCGACGTTGCTGGCGGGCTGCAGCTTCGGAAGCGGCGACGACAAGGCGTCGGACGTGGAGACGACGGTGAAGGTCATGTATTACGACGAAAGCGGCTTTTACCAAAATTACGGCATGTTGTACAGCGCGCTGAACCCGAACGTGAACTTCGAAATCGTATCGACGCAAAGCCTTTACAACAACTCGGGGCCGTCGGAAGACGGAGAGGAATTCGATTACGACAAAGCGCTGCAGAAGCTGCTGGACGAAGAGAAACCCGATATTCTGATGCTGGATCAGAACCAGTACGAGAAGCTGGCCCAGGACGGCAAGCTGCTCGATATCGAAGCCTATATGGCGAAGGACAAGTTCGACACGGAAGGACTCGTTCCCGGCATGGCCGACTATATGAAGGAGCTCGGCGGAGGTCAGCTCTACGGTTTCCCATCCAGCTTCAGCAGCCAAGTGCTCTACTATAACAAGGCCTTATTCGATAAATACAATATCGCTTATCCGACCGACCAAATGTCTTGGCATGAAGTCATTCAGCTCGCGAGACAATTCCCGATCGAAGGCGAGCCGGAGGAGCGGGTATACGGCCTTAAAGTCGGCTACAGCGGCGACTTGAACGAGATGGCGAACATGCTCGCTTCGGCGGACAATCTGAAATACGTGGACACGGCCAGCAAAACGATGACCATCAATTCGGACGGCTGGAAAAACGTTCTGCAAACTTCCCTCGATGCCCTCAATTCGAAGGCGCTGTATTTCGAAAGCATGGACCAAGGGATGAACGGCGGCTCCGGGAGCTACGAAGATTATTTGATGCGCAACCCGTTCCTGTCCGGACGCCTCGCGATGACGGTCGACAGCACGTATTTGATGCAGCAGATTGAGGAGGCCGGCAATTACATCAAAGAAGAGGGCGCCATTATCAGCGATTGGGATATGGTCACGATGCCCGTCAGCGCGCAATATCCGGATCAAAGCTCGAGTACGTGGTACAGCGACATCTTCGCGATCGCCAAGGACTCCCCTAGCGCGGATGCGGCTTGGGACTTCATCTCTTATATTTCCAGCGATGATTACTCGCGCGTGAAATCCAAGGTGACCAACATGGGCGGGTTCCCGATCCGCACGGCCTATATCAAGGACGAGGAAGGCCGTAACTTCGCGGCATTCTATAAGCTGAAGCCGACGCGGGCCCAGCAGGATTACCGCGAGTACGAGAAGCTGAATCCTCAGTTCAACATGATGTTCTACAACCATATGAACGAGGAGTTCAAAGCCGTTCAAGACGGGACGAAGACGATCGACGAGGCGCTTGAACTGCTGCAGGTCAAGGGCGAGGAGCTGCTTAGCCAGGAGCCGATGACCGAAGAAGAAGTGAACAAAGAGATGGAGAAACGAATGGCGGAAGAGCAAGCCAAAATGCAGGAAGCAGCGGGCGAAGCCGTGTCTGAGACGGTAGCGGAATAAGAGGACGGCACGATCAGGCTAGGCAATTAGGCAATGCGAGATGAAAATGTAATAAGTCAAGGCGTTTCAACGGGCAGGCCTGAGGCTGCGCACGGGTGGAACGCCTTTTTTTGCTGCGACTGACGAGTGAACTAGCACGGTAAACAGCGGGTGGCGCACGGAATAGAACAAATCTACGATTTTGCGGGTCGATGCTGGCCTTTGGTTTAACATTTCGATGCATTTTGCCCGTGCTCCGCCGAAGATCCAACTCGCAGTGCTATAATGGTGGGACTACAGACTACCGCCGCCGAAGGAGACCGCGCCATGAGCAACGTCATTGGATGGTTACTGCCCAGAAAGCTGAAATACCGCATCTTCGCTGCGTTCGTGCTGCTTATTCTGCTGCCGTTCGGCTTGCTTAATCTCTATAATTACGAGCGGATCGAATCGCTTGTGCAGGAGAAGATCAACAAACAAAGCCACGATCAGCTCGAAAATTTGAAAGGGCTGCTGCTCGACCAGATGAGCATCGCGTTCAAAACGTTGATTTTTCTGGAGCAGGACTCCGCGGTCAGAAAAATATTAAGCAAGCCGGACGATCAGAACGTGCTGGAAAACAAGGATATGATGGAGGAAAAATTCAAAAACTTGAACAACAGCTTTTTCCTTTATAATCCGTCCGTGTATTTCACGCTCCTGGATTTGCAGGGCCATGTCTACACCTCCTATCAGCCGAATGAGCCGCTGAACTACGAGAAGCTGATGCAAAATCCGTCGTTTCGCGATGCGGAGAAGGAAGAGGTGCCTTACCGCTGGGTGCCTGGAGAACGAAATTACGTATTCCGAGATCTATCCACCAGTCCCTACCTGCTGTCGCTGTACGCGGTGCTGCGCGACCGGAGCAACAGCGTCTACGGGATGGCGAGAGTGAGCATCGACTATTCGTATTGGTTCCAATCCGCGGTATCGGGCTCGGAGATGGATCAGGCTTATTTTATCGTGACCAAAGAAGGGGAAACCGTCGCTCGTTCGGTGAGGGACGCCGAGCTCACGGATTCCATCGCGGACCAGATCACGTCGAAGAGCGGCAACGGTTATTTCATCGACGAGCAGTCCGACAGCCTCATCAACTACAGCTATATGGAGTCCGTGGACTGGTACATCATGAACCGCATCCCGCTTGACGTGCTGTTCGGCGAGATGAACGCGCTTAAGCGGCAATTTTTCTTGACCTTCTTCCTGCTCACGGCAGCGTTCATCGGCATCGCGTTCATCATTGCGCATACATTCACGAGACCGCTCGCGCACTTGCAGCTGAAGATGAAGGACGCGATCGCAAAAAATTTCAAAATCCGGCTGCCGGAACGGAAATACGCCGGCGAAGTGCTGGACTTGACGCGCAACTTCAACGCGATGCTGAAGGATATGGATGAGCTGATCGTGAAGCTGAAGACGGAACAGCGCCAGAAGGACGCGGTTCACTTCCAGATGCTGCTCGCCCAGATGAATCCGCATTTCCTGCTTAATACGCTTAACACGATGAAATGGATCGCCCTGCGAAATGGCCAGACGGATATTTCGGAAATGTGCGTGTCGCTCGGGAAGCTGCTCGAGACGAGCCTCAATTCGGATGTCGACTTGATTCATCTGAAGGACGAGATGGAGCTGATCGAAGCATTCCTTTACATTCAGAAGGTGCGGCATCGCGACAGCTTCGATATCCGGCTCGAATATGACGAAAGCCTGCAATTCGCGCTCGTGCCCAAGCTAAGCCTGCAGCCGCTCGTCGAGAATGCGATCGGACACGGAATCAGCGGGCTTTCGGAGAGAGGCTTGATCCAAATCCGCGTCCGGCGTTTGGACCAGCCGAGCGCGTTGCTGCTGGAAGTGGAGGATAACGGCATCGGACTTGAGGCGTCCGCGGCGAACCGGCCTCTTCGCAAGCGACCCGGCATCGGATTGACGAACGTGAGGGAGCGGCTGCGCCTGCTGTTCAAGGACGAAGCGAGCGTCGAGGTAGTCGCGCTGCGGCAGGGAACGCTTATCCGGCTTACGTTCCCGTTCCTGCTGTCGACGCCGTTCGAGCAAGAAAGAACATCGCTAGAGTAGGGGGGAGACGGACATGTGGAAGGTGCTGCTGGTGGAAGACGAATTTTTTGTGCGGGAGTCGGTGAAGGAGCTCATCCGCTGGGAGGAGCTCGGCTTTGCGGTCATCGGCGAGGCGGGCGACGGGGCGGAAGCGCTGGAGCTCATGAAACACGATCCGCCCGATCTTGTGCTGACGGATATCGTCATGCCGCGCATGAACGGAATCCAGCTCTTGAAGGAAGCCCGGGAAGCCGGCATCCGCAGCAAGTTCATCATGCTTACATGCATGGGCGAATTCGAATACGTCCGTCAAGCGATGGAGTACGGCGCCTCGAACTATATTCTGAAGCTGTCCATGAGCGTCAAGGATTTGCGCGACACGCTGTCGAAGGTGAACAAGGAGCTGCAGGCGGCAAGTGAGGACGCGCAATCGCGGGATCAAACCCCGATCAACGGACATGCCCACGCGGCGTTTGCCCCGGAGGTTCAATCGATCTCGCATCCCGAGGTGAACAAAATCATCGCCTACATCGAACAAAACTACGAGAAGGACATCACGGTGAAGTCGCTGTCCCAATACGTCATGATGGGCGAGAACTACGTCAGCTCCCTGTTCAAGAAGAAGACGGGCCATAATATCATCCATTATCTTCACGGGGTCCGGGTTGGCCAAGCGAAGCGGCTGCTGAAGCAATCGGACTTGCCCATCCACGAAATCGGCGCCAGGGTCGGCTTCGCGAACGACAATTATTTTATCAAAATATTCAAGCGCCACGCGGGCGTCACCCCGAGCCAATACCGCCATGCCAAGACCGGCGTAGAACAAAACCCCCATTCAGGGTGAAGGCGTCCCGGGCGCAAATGCGTCGAAACGTTCCATCATGAAGATAGAATTGTTACTTAATGAAAGGCCCCTTGGCTTGTTATTCTGAACGTGCAGCAAACAACCATTACTCGCAAGGGGGTTCGTTCATTGAAGACGAAGAAAATGAAATGGCTTACACTGTCCTTCGTATTGGCGATCGTCGTAAGCATGCTGGCGGGCTGCGCGGGCGGCAATAGCGGCGGCAACGATGGCAATGGCGGGAATAGCGGCGGCAGCGGCGGAGAGTCGATCAAGCTGAAGATGTGGGGCGGGGTACCGCCGGAATCCGGTCCGCAAGCGGTCGTCGACGCGTGGAACAAAGAAAATCCGGACATTCAGGTCGAATACGTTCGTTTCGTCAACGACGATGACGGCAACCTAAAGCTGGATACGGCGCTGCTAACCGGCCAGGACGTCGATCTGTACGTCAACTACAACGTCACGAATGTACAGAAGCGGATAACATCCGGCGTAGCGCTTGATTTGGGCGAATTCGGCGACTACAACATCGACGAGAAAATGGGCGTCGATGCGGCTGCTTGGAAGATCGACGGCAAGTATTACGGCATCCCGACGAAACGCAACGCGTTTTTTATCGCGCTGAACAAGGATGCGCTCGACAAGGCGGGTCTCGAGGTGCCGAAGGATTGGACCTGGGATCAAATGCGCGAATACGCGCAGAAGCTGAAGGCGGCCGGCTTTAACTACGGCTTGGTGCAGCATACTGCTTCGTATTCCGATTCCGTGGACTCCATCCTGATGAAAGACGGCTACGCCAAAGGGGACGGAACGTCCAACATGAATCATCCGGAAGTGAAAAAATGGCTGGAAGCGCTGAACGCCATGATGCACGAGGACAAGACGACGCCTCCGCTCGGCGAGCAGCTGACGTCCAAGATGCCGGTAGAGAACGTGTTCCTTGGCGGAGAAGCGGCGATGCTGAATATCGGCGAATGGCTCATCCGAAGCTCCAATAACATGACGGACTTCCCCCGCGATTTCAAAATCGCGTTCGCGCCGGTGCCGCGCGTGACGGACAGCGCGGAAGGATTCGTGATGCCGGGCGGACTCGGCGATTTCATCTCCATCAACGCCAAGTCCAAAAACAAGGAAGCGGCTTGGAAATTTCTGAAGTGGTACGCGGACGGCGGCATGGCGCCGATGGCCGCGGGCGGGCGTCTGCCGGCTTCGAAGGACGTCGATCAGGAGACGGCGCTGAACAGCCTGCTCGGGGACAAAGCGGACACCTACGACATCGAATCGCTGCGTTACGTCCTGTTCGAGAACGAGACGCCAACCTTCGTGCGCAATTCTCCGCAGGAAGTAATCGACATCATCATGCAGGAGTACGAGAAGTATTTCCTCGGCAATCAGAATGCGGATGACACCTTGGCCGCGATGGAAAGCCGTCATAACGATTTCTTGAAGCAGCAGAAATAGAAGATCTTTTATACCTAAAAATCGGTAGCCGCTCTGGGATTCCTTGGGGCGGCTTCGGACATATTATCGGAGCGTGGGGGATGTGAAACATTGAAGCGCCTCTTCTGTTTATTCTGGGGATGAAGAATTTAAAGTTATGTTATAATGTGAATAAGTTAAGTTTTAAAGGGAGGCTAAATAGATGAAGCGTAAATTTACGACGAAACCCCCTACTGATTGTTTATCTGGACCAGATGAAGATAAGACGATTATTCATACTCCTATAGTACTAAAAAGGGGTGATATAAGAAATTCTGAGATCGAAGAGAGCCGCAATGATGTCATTCGGCGAGTTTTTCACGATAGCAGAAAAACGATACATGGACGAACGATGATATCAAAAATGATACCTGCCGTGAGATTAAATAAAAGAGGTATATTGCGGAGTAATCACGTATTAAACATCATCGAGAAGAAGAAAATAGATCCGTTTAATGTCGTGTCCAAAAATTTGTCCGAGCAATCGGCTTCCGTGTTTGAACGGTACAAACATTTAGCCAAGCGAGGAAAATGACGTGGCAGAAAAGAGATTGTTGCTTTTGGCTGGGCCAAACGGGTCGGGAAAATCTTCAACGTTAAACAAGATTATAACATCCCCGTTCTACCCGGGGATCTACATAAGTCCTGACGAAGCCGTCAAAATGAGTCCATTTGCAGAGATAGAAGATATAAGAGAACGTTACGGAGCAGCAATGGATTTTTGTGAGACGATTCGACATGAATTGATCAGTGAAGGAAAATCATTTTGTTTTGAGACGGTTTTGTCCACACCTGGAAAATTAGACTTTCTTCGAATGGCTAAATCAGAGGGTTATCTAATTGAAAGTATATTTATTACAACAAGCGATCCGGAAATTAATATAAGACGGGTTGCTCGACGAGTGCAAGAAGGTGGCCATCATGTTGAGGACGATGCGGTCATTAGAAGATATCATAGGAGCATGGGGCTTATGACAGATCTGTTTGAATTATCGGACAATATGATAATTGTTGATAGTTCAGAGGATCATAATGAAATGATTATCGTTATAAAAAACGAATTTAGCATAGTTGGGCTTCATGTCGATCGCTGGTTGCCGTGGATCAGAGATAAGATCATCTCTCCCATATTCGATAATCAAATGAATGAGCAGCAGAGAGAATATTATGAACTATCTGAAAGAGAAAGCAATATTTATATGGGTGTAGAGAAATCTAATACTTCCAAGGGCCTAATGAGATTATTTCTCTAAGCGCAATGCAAAACCCCTTCCTCTATTAATTGAGGAAGGGGTTTTGTATTTGTAGATTTTTACGTGACTTGAACGTTCTCGCTACGATAAAGCGAATCGCCCGGTAGCGCGAATAGAACAAAACTACGCGGACTGCCCTTATAGCCGCGTTTTGAAATACGTGATTTTGTGATATGAATGCGGTGGAAATGTTCCTTAATCGCCGTCCTGCCCGCTGGTAAGATGGGAGTATCACAGGAAGCGCATCGCGTACTGCCAAGAGGGGGAGACAGGATGAAAAACAACAATTGGATGCGGCGCCAAAGCTTGCTTGGTTACGTATTCGTGGGACCGAATATGCTGGGCGTCATTTTATTTTTTATCGTACCCGCCATTTATTCGTTTTATCTCATGTTCACCGACTACAAATTCATGAACCCGGAGGTGAATTTCGTCGGCTTCGACAATATGAAGCGGTTGTTCGAGGACGAGCTGTTCTACACGGCGCTCCGAAACACGGTGCTGTTCCTGCTTTCCGTGCCGGTGTCCATCGGACTCGCGTTCCTGGTGGCCATCGTGCTGAACGGCTCGGTTTATTTCAAAAAAATGCTTCGCGCGCTGTTCTTCATGCCGTACATTACGAGCGGCGTCGCGATCGCGTTCGTCTGGATGCTGCTGTTCCAGCCGCAGCAAGGGCCGATCAACGGCGTGCTCAGGGCGATCGGCATCGATAATCCGCCGGGTTGGCTGTCCGCGACGGAATCGGCCATGTACGCCATCGACATCATTTGGATCTGGTTCATGCTCGGCTACAACATGATTATCTACTTGGCGGCGCTTCAGGAAATTTCGGGCGAGCTGCTGGAAGCCGCGAAGATCGACGGCGCGAAGCGGTGGCAGACGATCCGAAACATCATCTGGCCGCTCGTCAGCCCGACGACGTTCATGCTGCTCATAACGGGGCTCATCATGACGATCAAGACGTTCGGCGTCATTCAGGCGATCACGCAAGGCGGTCCCGGCAACAGCACGACGATTCTGTCGCTATTCGTCTATCAGAATGCCTTCAGATACTACGATATGGGTTACGCCGCTACGATCTCGTGGGCGCTGTTCGCGCTGATCCTGATCATTACGCTGATTCAGTGGCGGGGACAGAAGCGCTGGGTTCATTACTAGAAGGAGGATGACTGACGATGAAAGCACAAGCAGGTAAAACCGCTGCCACGCTGGTGATGCTGTTCCTCGGGATCATGACGGTCGTGCCGTTCCTCTGGATGATCAGCACTTCCTTCAAGACGCCGGCGGAGGTGTTCGAATATCCGATCAAGTGGATTCCGGACATCATCAAGTGGGATCATCACGTGAAGGTATGGACGGGCGAGAACAGCTTTGCCCACTATTATATCAACTCGCTTAAAATTTCGATCATTAGCACGGTCGGCGCCACGTTCCTGTCCGCGTTCGCGGCATACGGCTTCGCCCGCATTCAGTTCAAAGGGCGAAACGCGCTGTTCATGGTGTATCTCTCCATGATGATGGTGCCGCCGCAAGTTCTGTTCGTGCCGAAGTTTCTTATGTTCGATTGGGCGGGCATTTACAATACGCACTTGGCGCTTATTCTGCCCGGGCTGTTCACGATCTTCGGCGTGTTTATGATGCGGCAGTTTTTCCTTTCCGTGCCCTACGAAATTTCCGAATCGGCGTTTATCGACGGAGCGGGCCACTTCCGGATCTTCTTCCAGCTGGTGCTGCCGTTGGCCAAGCCCGCGCTCGCCACGCTGGCGATCATCGATTTCTCGTGGCATTGGAATGATTACGAGAACGCGCTCGTATTCCTAATCGACGACAGCTTGTACACCGTGCCGCTAGGCTTACAAAATTTCATACTGGAGAACACCGTGGATTATAACGGCATGATGGCGGCTGCGACGGCGGGCATTATTCCGATGATCGTTATTTTTTTGCTGGGACAGCGGTATATCGTACAAGGCATTTCCAATACAGCGGTGAAGGGATGATCACGTGATGAGAGCGGAAGAAATTCGGAAGGACGTCGTCGTCGTCGGCGGAGGGCTGGCGGGCGTAAGCGCCGCGATCGCGGCCGCTCGGAACGGCAGCAAGGTAGCGCTGATCAATAACCGTCCTGTGCTGGGAGGCAACTCCAGCAGCGAAGTGCGCGTGTGGGTATGCGGAGCGACGAGCCACGGCGTGAACCGGTTCGCCCGCGAAACGGGCATAATGGGCGAGCTGTTCGTGGAGAACCAGTACCGGAATCCCGACGGGAACCCGTACCTCTGGGATGCCGTCGTGCTGGAAGCGGTAAAGGCGGAGCCCAATCTGGAGCTCTTCCTGAACACGGACGTGCACGAAGTCGAAGCGGACGGCGGCGAGGACGACCGGACGATTCGGTCGGTGACCGGCTGGATGATGGGCTCGGAGCGCCGGATCCGGTTCGCGGCGGATCTGTTCCTGGACTGCACGGGAGACGGACTCGTAGGATTCCTGGCGGGCGCGAAGCACCGGATCGGACGCGAAGCGAGACACGAATACAACGAAGAGTGGGCGCCGGAGCAGGCAGACGATATTACGCTCGGCAGCACGATTCTGTTCTATACCAAGGACGTCGGACATCCCGTGCGATTCGTCCCGCCAAGCTTCGCGAAGGATATTACGGGGACGTCCATTCCGATGAAGCGAGTGATCCGGAGCGGCGATTCCGGCTGCCATTATTGGTGGATCGAATGGGGAGGCGAGCTCGACACGGTCCACGAGAACGAACGCATTCGCGACGAGCTGTGGGCGGTCATCTACGGGATATGGGATTATATCAAAAATTCCGGCCAATTCGAAGCGGATAACATGACGCTGGAGTGGGTCGGCTCCATTCCCGGGAAACGCGAATATAGACGTTTCGTCGGCGATTACGTGCTCACGCAGAACGACATCATCGCCCAGCGCGAGTTCGAGGATCGCGTCGCGTTCGGCGGATGGTCCATCGATCTTCATCCGCCGCAAGGGATGTACGCCACCGAAAGCGGCTCCAAACATATGCATCCGGACGGGATCTACCATATTCCTTATCGGTCGCTCTATTCGATCAACGTGAACAATATGCTGTTCGCGGGGCGCAACATCAGCGCGACGCATGTCGCGTTCGGCACGACCCGCGTCATGGCCACCTGCGCCGTCATGGGCGAAGCGGCAGGGACGGCGGCCTCGCTCTGCAGCCGTATGGGCGTCACGCCGCGGGAGCTGTACCGCTCCCATCTGCATGACCTCCAGCTGGCGATGCAGAGGCAGGATTCGTCCGTGATCGGCTTGGCCGTCCCGGACGAGGGCGACCTCGCGGGAATGGCGGTCGCGACGGCTTCTTCGGCGCAGCGAAGCTTTGACCTTGCCGAGAGTGACGGAGAAACGTACCCGCTGGCGAACGAAACCGCGCTGTTGTTGCCTGTCGAGCGGAAGCTGACACGTCTTGAACTACTGCTGGACGCTTCGGCGGATACCGAGCTGCGCGTCCAGCTGTGGGATACCGGTCGACCCGAGAACTACGTGCCCGGCAGCCAGATTGCGGCCGCATCCGTGAAGGTGGCCAAAGGCGAGCGCCAATGGGTCGCGCTGGATCTCAGCTGGGTGCCGGATCGCGCGCAGAATGCTTTTATGATCGTGGAGCGGAATGACGCCATCAGCCTTCACCAATCGGCCGTACCGATGACGGGCGTCATCGCGTTTGAGAAGCGCAAGGCGCCGAACGCCTCCCAGGAGATGGAGGAGAAACTCGAGCGGCAGCCCGTGCTGGACTGGAGCATGAAGCGGCTCGTGCGCCATCCCTTCTGCTTCCGAAGCGACGCGGCGGACGGCGTTTACGAAGCTCATAAGGCGCTGGACGGTTATCTCCGTCCATACGGTGGTCCGCATCTATGGGTATCCGAGCCGATGCGCGACGGGGAGGCCGAATACGTGCAGCTCGATTGGCAGGAGGATGTGACGATCGGATCCGTTCAGCTGATTTGGAACGACGACGTGAACGAGGACCTGATTAACTTGCACCATCATCGCACGGCATTCGAGGTCATCCCGGAGCTGGCGCGGGATTACCGGATCGAGGCGCTCGTGGAAGAGGAGTGGCGGCAAGTCGCGGCCGTTCGGGGCAATCGGAAGCGCAGGAACAAGATCGCGCTGGAACGTCCGGTAAAGGCGCGCGCGCTGCGCGTGACGGTCGAAGCGACAAACGGTTCTCGTCACGCGGAACTGTCGAGTATCGGCGTTTACGGCTAGAAGGCAGGGAAAGCTGCAAGGGGTTCGTTTCCTGGGATCGGCCGATACGGGCTTGCCAAACGGCCAAAGCCGCAAGTATAATAGTGCCCATTATCGAAGAAGAAGCGGAGGCGTTCGGATGGGCAGGATTAAACTGGTGAAGCCGTCGGTCGACGATCGGGAAGCCTATATGGCCTTTTTTGAAGATTGGATTCAAAGCGGTGAAACGATCGTGCCTTGGGTGGTCGAACGCGATCCGTCGGATTTCGCGGCGTACGTCGATTTCCTCTACGCGGCGGACAGCGAAGAGAAGCTGGACAACGACGAATGGGTGCCGCATTCGACCTATTGGCTGAAGGACGAGGAAGCCGGCATCGTGGGCGCGGCCAACTTCAGGCATCGCTTGAACGACAAGCTGCTGGATAGCGGCGGCCATATCGGATACGGCGTCCGGCCATCCGAGCGGCGGAAGGGATATGCGTCCATCCAATTAGCGGAGATGCTCCGCATTGCCCGCGAGCATGGACTTACGCGGGTGCTGCTCGTGTGCGACCGCGAGAACGAAGCGTCGGAGCGCACGATCCGCAAGCACGGAGGCGTGCTCGAGGACGAGCGAATGACGTCGGACGGCCACGAGGTCAAACGATTCTGGATCGCGTTAGGCGAGGGGAACGAATAAGCCGGCGCCGCCGGGGAAATCCGCGGCATCGCACTTGCGGCGAGCAAACCTCTTGGCATGAGAATAATCGAAGTAGGCGGTTTCCGTAACCGGCAGAAGCGAGCGAGCACATTCGCGTCTGCCGGAACGGAGGCGGCCTTTTTTCGTTCGTCGGGCGAGAACCGCCTATTGACTTCTGTTTCGCAACGTTATATGGTTAGTTACATAAGTAATGAACCATATAAGTAATGAGGTGATGGCGTGTTCGATGACCGCAGTCCGATTTACCAACAGATAGCAGACGGCATAAAAAACGATATCGTAAGCGGCGCGCTGAAGGAAGAAGAGCAAGTGATGTCGACCAATCAATACGCGGCATTCTACCGCATCAATCCGGCAACGGCGGCCAAAGGGTTCCAGCTGCTGACGGACGAAGGCATTTTGTACAAGAAGAGAGGGATTGGCATGTTCGTGAGCCCGAACGCCCGGCAGCAGCTGCTGGAGCAGCGCAGGGAACGGTTTTTCGAGGAAGTGGTGGATAAGATGGCGGCGGAGGCGAAGCAGATCGGCATTCCGGTGGCGGATATCGTGAGCAGGCTGGAGAAGCTGAACGGAGGGGATGAGGCATGACGTTAACCATTGAGGTAAACCGGCTTGGGCTGAAGTACGATAAAACATCGACGGCGCTCGAAGACGTTTCCTTCCGGCTGGAAGGCGGCAAAATTTTCGGGCTGCTGGGCCGCAACGGCTCCGGGAAAACCAGCTTGCTCTCGATTCTGGCGTCGTTCCAACTGCAGACCGAGGGAGAGGTTCGCATTGACGGCGAGGCTCCTTACGAGAACGAGCGCATCGTGAACCAAGTTTGTTTCATTCAAGAGAACGGCCACATGTCAGACGGCTTCCGCGTCCGCGACGCGCTTAAGCTTGCGGCAAGCTGCTGGCCGAATTGGGACACGAAGTACGCGGACCGGCTGATCAAGCAGTTCGAATTGCCGGAGAAGAAGCGGGTCATGGCACTTTCGCGCGGCATGAAGTCGGCGCTCGGCGTCACGATCGGGCTCGCTTCCCGCGCCCCGGTGACGATCTTCGACGAAGCGTATCTCGGCATGGACGCTCCTTCGCGTTATTTCTTCTATCACGAGCTGCTCAAAGATTATATGGAGCATCCGAGAACATTTATTTTGTCCACCCATCTGATCGAGGAAGTCGGCAATTTGTTCGAGGAAGTACTCATCCTGGACAAAGGGAAGCTTGTGCTCCGCGAGGAGGCGGAGTCGCTGCGAACGCGCGGCGCCGCGATAACCGGACCCGCGGCGCTCGTAAGTGAATTCGCGGAAGGGTTAACGGTGCTCAGCGAGCAGAAGCTGGGCGGCACCAAATCGATTACCGTATTCGGCGAGCTGGGCGCGGAACGGCTGAAGCGGGCGGCGGCGGACGGCCTCGAGATCGGTCCCGTGTCGCTGCAGGATTTGTTCGTCCACTTGACTAGGAAGGGGATGGCTAGCGATGAACGCGAATAAAGGAAAGAGGAGCCCCGCCATGAACGTGGCCCTTCACTTATGGTCAGCTTACAAGCATGTGCTGCTTTGGTATTGGATCATCTTTACGGGAATCTACGTGACGATCAACGAACTGTTCATGAGGTGCGTAATTCCGAACGACGAAGTCAGGGAATCGGGCAGCATTTGGGCAGGGGCTTCGATCTCGCCGAGAATCTTCCTGCTCGTGCTCGGCATCTTGCTGACGGTAGGCTCGTTCAGCAGCTTCGTATCGAACGGATTGACGCGGAGAAGCTTCGTCAAGGGAAGCCTACTATTTATGGCGGTAATGTCGCTTATTTGCGCGGCGATCAACCTGATCGGGTTTCCCGTCGAACGATATATCGTCGACATGAGCGGCGCCGCGAGAACGCTGGATCACCCCGACCTGGCGGTAGAGGGATTGACGACCCTGCTCGTTTTCTTCGGTTACTTCTGCGGGGGTTGGTTGATCGGATCCGGGTTTTACCGGTTCCACTGGGTGAAGGGGCTGCTCGTCTGCTGGCTGTCCGTTGCTTTCATGCTCGCGTTGGACTATATCACGGGCTTGGAGCTGTTGGCGAGCGGAGCAGCCAATACGGCGATTAACCTGATCCTGCTGCTCGTATTATGCGCGGCGCTCATTTGGCTTAACCACTCCTTCCTGCGCAAGGCGGCGGTGAAACGGAAGATGACGATGTAGCGAGGGGATGCTTGAGAAGAACGAAGGAATCGTAAGTTTATCTCCAAAAAAAGGGGCTGCTCCCTCCAAGATTGATTATCTTGGAGGAGCAATCCCTTTACGTTATTCGATGACGGCCGGCAACGGCATCATGTCGATCTCGCCTTTGCCGCCCCATTGCGGCTGAGGAAGCGGAGGGTAAACGAGCGTGCCGCGTTCGTTCAGGTCGGTTAGGCCGTTTGCTTTGAGCATCGAATCCGACAGCGTGTAGAGAGTGTCTCCGGAGTAGAGAATGCGGCGAACCGTTTTGTTGTAATCGTAGCCGTATTGCCCGCTTTTCTTCAGATCGTCCTCGGACAGGTGGCTGATGCGGCCCTTCAGTTGGAAGCCGTTCTGCAGATCGATGCCGTACACGTACGCGCCTTGGTAGACGAATTCGCCGTAGGCCGGGAACTCCCCGGGCTTAAGCGAATCTTTGTTTTTGATTTCGTACAGCTCGACCGGAAACGCCATTAGGCCTTTGGCTTTGGAGAAGAGCAGAGCCTTGTGATTATAGAGCAGCTCGGAGCCGGTGCCGCGGTCGCCGATCACTTCCTTGAACAATTCCTTCGGCTGGGTCACGTCGGTCACGTCGAACATCGCGATTTTCATGCCTTGATAGAACGCCATCGTCTCGTCCGGACCCATGCCCTTCGACGGAACCTCGACGGTCTCCTTGCCGAAGCCGATAATATGGTTCTCGTCGTACGGATGCAGGTAGTCGCTGTAGCCCGGAATCTTGAGCTGGCCAAGAACCGAAGGATTCGCCGGATGGCTCAGATCGATAACGAACAGCGGATCGACGTTGCGGAAGGTGACCATGTAGGCGCGGTCTCCCATGAAGCGTACGGAGTAAATCCGCTCGCCGGGCGCGAGGCCCTCCAGCTTGCCGGCGACCGACAGCTTCTCGTCGAGCACATAAACGTTGTTCGTGGAGCCTTGCGCGCCGCTTGCCCACATGTCACCGTTCGTAAGCGCGACCCGGAAGTAACCCTCGTGCTCATCCATCGAAAACTGGTTCAGCAGATTTCCAGGAACGGAACCTTCACCGATATAGACGACTTGGCCTTGATCCAGCCGGAACTTATGGAACACGGTTTGTTGTTTGTATTCATCGCCGTTCATTTCGTACTTGCCGATCGCGACATACAGATGTTTTTCGGACGCGTAGACGGTGCTGCCTGAACCAAGGTACGCGGACATTTGCAACGCTTGGTTCGGCTGGCTCAAATCGACCGCGCCGACCAGCATCATGCTGTTGTCGGTCGGATTCGGGAAGTAGCGGACTTCGTCAAGCGAGAGCGTCTGAAGTTTATCCGATACCGCTGAGTCGCCGTAGACGGGTTCGACCGCTGCGGCGATCTCTTCCCTCGCCATGGCTTCGTCCTTCGCCGAGCTTTTCTTGGACGTCAACGTATCGTACATCGGATAAATATTGTTGTACTTGTTCGTGACCACGTACAGCGCGTCCCCGATCTTCCGCGAGGACACGTAGCTGCCCTCCTGCGACAATTCGCGGGTAAGCTCGGGTTTGCCGGACTCGCTTAGCTGATAGACGAACGTCTTCACCGTGCTCCGCGAATACATGGGCGGGTAGATGGAGATGAACTTGTCATCCGGAATCGGATCGATCAGAATGTCGGGATCGATCCCGGGATCCGGAGCCGTCTCGACGCCCGGGTTCGGCTGCGAGCCGCCGCCGCTTCCCGAGGATGGAGCCGAGCCGGGACTTGCCGATGTCGCGCCCGCACCCGAGCTGCCAGGGCTGGTTGCGCCTGCGCTTCCGGAGCTGGCGATACCGTCGTCCCCCGAACCGGATGCTCCGTCGACGGTCGGTCTCTCGGCGACGCCGCCCGAATCGACCGGCGCGCCTTCGGCGCCGGGATTATGCGTAACGGGCGGTGCCGGTTCGTATAGATTTTGCTGGCCGATGACAAGCAGCTGACGGTCATCCACGTAAAGCTCTTGCGGGTAAAAGCCGTCTTTCTCGGTATATTCCATCACGGCCGCAAGCTTCGGCTGTGCCGGATTTGAGATGTCGGTAATGATGACCCGATTGCCGCTGATCTGATAGACGAAGTCGCCGTCCGTCTTCGCCCAGTCGGCTTCATCGACGCCTTCGACCTGCACGTTCGTCGCGGAATGATCGTCGCCGGCGTCGGCTTCGCTCTCGCCCCTGCCGCCGCTCTGGTCGACCACAACCGCGCCGCCCTCGTTCAAGCTCGGCGCCGAACCTCCGTCCGAAGCCGCCGTCGCGGTTTCCGCCTGGCCCGTCAAGTGAATGATGCCTTTATTCTGATACTTAACCGCTGCTTGGATAAGCTCCATCAGCTTCTTGGCCGTGCCGACCTTAGGCAGCTGCTTCGGTTCGTCGATCGTGACGATCCTCTCCGCTCCGTCCCATGCAACGACCGTGCCGAGCGCTTCGGACAACGCGCGAAGCGGAACCATCGTAATGCTGTTCTCGACGCGGGGGGCAAGCGGAAGCTTAACCGTCTTGCCGTTCGCCGTCATCGTCGCCGAACCGATCGTTAGCAGCGCCGTACGGCCGTTTCTCTCTAATGTTACCGTCTTCAATCCGCCGTCCGTTTCGTTATAGGTGACGGTTGCTCCAAGCGCTTCGGCAATTTCCCTAAGCGGGATCAACGTCGATCCGCTTTTGATGTAAGCCGGCGTCGCCAGCTTCAGAGGTTTGCCTTGCACCGTGACTCCGATCTCGCCTTGGGCGATCACTTCTTGCTTGAACGCCCCGCCCGCGAAGGGCGCCAGGCATAGCAGCAGAGCCAAAACTGCCGCAATCGTAGCCTTCCTCTTCATGACTTTTGCCTCCTTTATTCGATTGTTTGTTCTGAACCCCTTCATTTCATCGCGATAATGATGCGTGTCGTGTACTCATTTGACGAGCGGCTATTGGAATAAGTTGCGGGCAATGGCACATTCTAACCAGATATCGTTGACAAAAGCCGGCGAATGACATATGCTTACAAATGTAAGTGAGTACTTGCATGCAAAGAAGGTGAGCAAATGAGCGAAACGAATACTCTCGGCACCAAAGATAAATTGCTGCTGGCGGCGATCGACTTGATGTCGGAGAAGGGATATGCCGCAACGACGACCAAAGAGATCGCGCTCGGGGCAGGCGTGAACGAAGTGACGTTGTTCCGCCATTTCGGCACGAAGGAGAAGCTGGTGGAGGCGGCCTTCAGCCGATTCCATTATGCCGACGAGATGACGAAGCTGTTCCGGGAATCGCTTCAAGGCGAGCTGCATGGCGATCTGCTTCTGATCAGCCGAACCTATCATAAGCTCATGAACCGGAACCGGAAGCTGTTCATGATCATCCAGCGAGGGAAGAGCCAGCTGCCGGAGGAAGTATACCAGGAAGCGGCCCGTCACCCCCAGCAGCTGAAGAAGCTGTTAACGGATTATTTGGCCGGGATGGCGAGTCAAGGGAAGGTGCTGCCTTCAGCCAATCCGGAGGTGCAGGCGCTGTCTTTTATGTGGATGAATCATGGAGCGTTTAACTCGAACTTGTTGACCGTGGAGTTGGACGTTTTTATCGAGGAAAGCGTGCGGATGTTTGCTAGGGCTTTAACGCCCTAGTTTTTTTGAAAGTAATATGCAAGTAAGTACTTGCAAACAAATTTAAATGCGAGGAGAAATGAGACCATGAGTAACCCATCTTCCGAAACCACGGAACGCCAAGGCAACATCCTCATGCGCTTCATGCTGTTCACCGTCATGATTTCGTCGATGAGCGCCTTAATGTTTAATATCGTGCTGCCGCAAATCGGCGAGGAATTCCGGCTGTCGTTGCCCGAAGTCAGTTGGCTGTCTACCGCGTATACATTAATCTACGCTTTCGGAACCGTGACGTACGGCAAGCTGGCCGACCGATTCCAGTTAAAAAGCTTGCTGACGTTCGGCCTGACGCTCTTCGCCGCGGGCTCTCTGCTCGGATTTTTGTCTCAATCGTTCGCGATGGCGCTCGTCGGGCGATGCCTGCAATCCGCGGGTGCCGCGGCGGTTCCGGCGATGGCCTTGATGATTCCGATCCGGTATTTCCCCGCGGAGAAACGAGGTTCCGCCATCAGCATGACGGCCGTCGGGATCGCGCTCGGAGGTGCACTCGGGCCGGTCGTCGCGGCGTTGCTGGCGAGCGTTGCGGGCTGGCGATGGCTGTTTGTTCCGTCGCTGCTCATGATCGCGCTTATTCCGCTCTTCCGCAAACATTTGAAAGATGAGCCGCTTGGGGAAATACGGAAATTCGACTGGCTGGGCGGGCTGCTGCTGGCAGCATCGTCCGCCGCGATCTTGCTGGGAGTCACGCAGCGGTCGTGGGTTTACGGAGCGGCCGGGGTGGCGGCTCTGATCCTGTTCGTCTGGCGGATTCGCACTATCAAATCCGGTGACCCGTTCGTCCAGCCCCGATTGTTCCGTAACAGGGAGTACACCGTCATGCTAGTGCTCTCATTTCTGATCAGCTGCTTCGGGATCTCGTTGTACTTCCTTACGCCGATCCTGCTGTCGAACGTCTACCATCTCGAAGCGGGATGGATCGGACTCGCGATGGTACCGGCCGCGATCGCATCTTCGATTCTCGGACGGAAAGGAGGGAAGCTATCGGATCGCCGCGGCAACGCATATTTGCTATCGATCGCTTCCTGCCTATTAATCGTATGTTTCCTGCTGCTGTCGATCTTCGCCGGCGTCGCGGCGCCATGGATCTCGGTTTTCCTTATCTTCGGGAACGTGGGGCAGTCCTTCGTCCAAATCGCGATGTCGAACGCCGTCTCGCGTACGCTGCCGAAGGATCAGGCGGGGGTGGGCATGGGTTTGTTCTCCATGATCAACTTCATCTCGCAAGGCATAGCGGCGGGCGTCTATGGCGTACTTGCCATATCGGGCACGTCCATTACGTGGAATCCGCTTAACGCGTTCCCGTCCAGCGCCACGTTCAGCAATCTGTATCTCGTCTTGGCGGGACTGCATATCCTCATCTTGTTGGTGTACCGGATGCGGTTCGCGCCTCGGAAGCTCGAAACGGTCGTGGCGGTCAAGCGATAACTCGAATGGAATCGTGCACGTCCGGGCGTAGTGGAAGGATATGAATAACGGCAATCGGAGACCGGCTATGGCGAGCGGTTTCCGATCGCCGTTTTTTTACGACTGGCCTTATTCGCAGACAACGTTACTTTATCGACGACCCTCGCTAAGCTAACGGACCCGACGATCCTTGCTAAGCTCCTAACGGATCAGGAAGACCTTATCTTGATGAAAAGCGGCCCATTTGTATTCTAACGGATCTAGAGGACGCTATTCGCGTCCATTTCCGGGTTTGAAGGCGAATATGGAGAGAATAAGGTCATCTCGATCCGTTACAATTGAAACGGGTCGATTTTCGGCGGAATAAGGTCTTCCTGATCCGTTAGCGCTCGAATCATTTAGTAAGCACGCTGCCACGCTTTTACTCTGTTGTTCGTTCGTTGATTATTCTTCGGTTTAATTGGGCATTGCACTCTGTATCTTTGCTTTGTTCGCGGGGTTGCTTCCGAATGGGAGTCGTTTAGTTGCGAGCTTTACCCAGCGCCGAAAGATTAGCAGCTAAGTCGTCAAAATCCCGAATGAGTCTGTCCACGGTAGGCAAGTCGGCGGGCGACCAATCCAGGCTGTTTAAATGATGCGCCGGCAGCCAAACCAGCTTCTCGTGTTCGCGAGGCGAGGGTACGCCCGACGTGACGATCGCCATATGCGTAATCAGCCTGACTTGTACGGCCGGATAGTCGTGCACGATATCCGCTACAAGCCGGCCAACGGCAATGACGCAGCCGAGCTCTTCTTGGATTTCGCGAACGAGGCAAACCTCCGCCGTCTCTCCTTGTTCCAGCTTTCCGCCTGGAAACTCCCATAACCCGGGCATCGACATGTCCGCCGACCGGAGAGCGCATAATACCTCTTTGTTTTTATTTACGATGACCGCCCCGGCCACAACGATTTTTTTCATCCGAATGCCCCCAATAGCTGATCATACCTTTGTCCTTGATGACCTCATCATACGTGATGGGAAGCCGTCATGCAAAGACGAAGCTTCGACGACAAAAACGACAAATTTCGCTTAAATTTTAATAAAATAGTTTGCGATTGGTAGTTGTAATTGTTTGGAACTTAGCGGAAAATAGAAATAGGTAAAATTTGCCGAACGTTGTCGAAAAATAGGCGTCTGGATGAATTCAAGCGGTTCGAGGTGTTGGTTATGGCGGAGATAAAGAGATACTTATGGATTATCGTAGCAATGGCCGCATTCGTGGCGACGCTTACTTTTGGGCCGTCGTCCGTTCAGGCTGCGGTTAACGAGAACAAAGGGAACGCAAGCACTATCACGAAGTGGCAGATGTTATGGGAGCAGCCGGACAAGCCGCTTACAATCTACGATGTGAACGCGCTTCCGGATGACGCGGGCTGGTTCGCCGTTCAAGCGGGCGGGGAGTATCCGAACGTGCCCGAAGGCGTCAGCTCGGCTTGGATCAAGTTCCGTCTGCCAGAATTGACTCAGATGCGGCCGGCGATGTATTTGAAAGAACTGTTTGCAAAAAACATAATAATATATATCGATTCACGCATTGTTCTAGAGCAAAAGAGAAATTATTCATTTGATTTTAATGAGCTAGTCGTACCCTTATCTATGAATGAATCAAATGATTTTGTCATAATTAAATTAGAGAAAAATGCCGAAAAACTGGGGCAACACCATGAAATAGTAATTGATGAGTTTAGCTCGGTACAAAAACAGTATTTCATAAGCGACCTAGTCGATGTTATTTTAGGAGCATCATTGATCTTTATTTCAATATTAATGATGATTAGCTTTGTTTTCTTACATAAATCGTTTCTTCCTGGATGGAATTCATTGTCTATCGTTATGCTATCAATAGGTGTAATGATCCTAAGTTACTCGACATTCTTAGACAAGCTGTTTTTTGAGCAAGGGGCATTTTTATATTATTGTTTTGATATTGCATCAGCGTTACTGATACCTTCCATTTTTACGTTTTTCGATAAAATATTTGGAGCAGGTCCATATGGGTTGATTCGCAAGTTCAAAAGAGTGCAAATATATTTCTCGTTTATTTGTATCCTTTTATTTATTACTTCATTTTTCTTTAAAGGAGTCACTGAATTTTATTCTACTTTTGGGACTTACGGTTTTGGGTTCTCTATTTTAGTGGGAAATCTATTGTTAATAGGGACATTGGTGACTTATTGTCGGAGAGGCAATAGAGAAGCCATAATTTTAGTCTCTGGTTTCAGTATATTTGCAGGTGTGGGCTTAGCTGAAATGGCTTGGTATTTCATAAGTAATGGGATGCATAAAATGTTTTATTGGAAGCTAAGTATATTATTCTTTTTAGCTTCATTAATCATCATATTGGCCCGCAGGATAGTAAAAAACTATGAGCAGGCTGTACAGTATTCGAAACAAATAGAGATATTTAACAATGAATTACAGCGATCCGAGAAAATTGAAATGATTAGTCATTTAGCAGCTTCTATCGCGCACGAAGTAAGAAATCCTCTACAAGTTACAAGGGGGTTCCTTCAATTATTGACCAAAAAAGCCGAATTAGAGAAAGATAAGAATTATATAACCCTGGCAATAGATGAACTTGATCGAGCTTCTGAAATAATTACAGATTTTTTGACGTTTGCTAAGCCTGATTTAGGAGAAGTGTTGCATCTTAATATAGCCGAAGAGATGCAACAAATAGAAGCGATTCTAGCTCCATTAGCAACCATGCAAGGCGGGATTATTAATGTAAACGTTGAAGATGGTCTGGTAGTCCAAGGGAATTCGTCTAAGTTTAAACAAGCTCTTATTAATATTATTAAAAACAGCATTGAAGCTTTTGTAGATAATGGAAGAATAGATATTACCGGCTACTTTGACTCGGAGCATCAATTAATCGTTATTAATATAAAAGACAATGGAGAGGGAATGGAAGAAGTTGATCTTAAAAGATTAGGCGAGCCTTATTACTCCAAAAAATCAAAAGGGACAGGTTTAGGGTTGATGGTCACATACCGAATAATCGAGGCAATGAAAGGAAAAATAAAGTTCAACAGTAAGCGAGGTGTGGGCACTCAAGTAGATATTACTTTTCAAATATAATAAAAAAGCCGATGAATAGGTTCATCGGCTTTTTTATTAAGTCCATCTAGGAGCTCCTACCTCATTAACCGGCGCATCAGCCGGATTCTGCGGCAGAACCAAATGATATTTGCTATCCGTATCCTCAAGCACTTCGATCGAGATATCATCAGGGATATCGACGCCGAATGCGTCTCTGATTGCCGATTTTGGATCTGCTAGCAATTGTTTTTTGAACTCCGCATCTGTCCATGCTTTTTCGATGATTTGGTCTTTCAAATCTTGTGTGCTTGACAAAACAATCACCCTCTCAGATATGTATATGATTTCCACAAATAGTCTATCAGAATTTTTCGACAAAATCTACATCTATTTTACTATATTCTACATATTCATAGTCCATATGGAATGGGTCAATAGTTTAACTTTAATGGGCTTGTTGAAGGCCAGCAAACAACAAATTAATCCCCCCGCCCAGCAGCTTGCGCTTTCGCTCTTCGAGCTGGTCTGCGATCCGATGCAGGCTCTCCAGCATGTAAAGGTTGAATGCAACCAGATCGGGCGGCGCGAAAGGATTCGCCAGGAGCTGCCCATGATATCGCACAGCGATTTCGGCGTAGGGCTTCATGCAGCCGCGTACGTATATGGCCGCTTCGATTCGCTCCTTCGACAATGCGGTAGAATTGTAGCCTGGTTGGAAGTCTCTTGCTGTGGAATCGCTAACAACGGCGCTATCTATACCAGCTGCGATCATCGCCAGCAAGCCGTTATAGCTACCGTCCGCGAGATCTTCCTCCCAATCGGCCCAGTCGTCTAGCATCTGAAGCGTCATGAGCGTGATATCGACGGCTTCTTCGGTGGCTGCGATCCGCTCTGCCAGGGTCGATTCACTTACTTTAAGCGTTTTCCCCAATTCGCCTTGGGAATCATGCAGCAGCAACGCCCCGACGACGCTGATCTTCACGGGTCCGGCCTTGCCGGCTGTAAGCAGCGGATTCGTCAGGAAGTAGTTCCCTCGCCCTTCGTTCACGACGCTGTCCGCCCATATTCTGGCGTAACCATCGTAATAGCGCCAGAACGGGCTGTCGGACGGGAACAGTCCACGGAAAATGCGGAACATCTCTAGCTGGAGCATGTTGCCGAGAGCGAGCTGAATCTTCCAATCGCCTCCTGCAACATTGCTGTCCATCACATCGTCTTGAATAAAAAAGTAGAGCATGCCATATACATTGGCAAGCGCTAGTTGTCCGCACTGCTCGTCCGATAACGAGGCCGAATCCTGCATCCAAAACGGCAGAAGCGTGCAGATATAATCCTTGCCGCCATCCTTGTCGACGGGGTCGAATTTGGCCGCGTACGTGAGTCCCGTCTCGTTCAATGGGGGAGGGAAACTTGCAATAGCTTCCATAGCATTGCCGTAAACTCGGGTTAATTGAGGTTTATATCGATCGTACCACTCCATCTGCCGACATCCTCCGTTCGGACTAATTCGAAATCTCGATCTGGTTCTATATAACTATATCACGAGACTTATTAGACCGCCTGCAGAAATTGGAAGATGCTGAAGGAATTTTACCTGTTTTCTTACGCAAGTATCTGTTGAGTAAATGTAAAAAATCCAGTAAAATGGATGTGATTAAGAAAGAATCTTTCGAAACTAGACCTAAGTCGGGGGAGCGTCTATTACCTCAGAAGGTTCATTCGAACCTTCTCCTGCATTAAAGTTAATACCAGATGATAGTTCTTTAATGTGGAGGTCATAAGAATGAATAGAGACAAAGAGATTTACGTGCTTCTGACGGACACCGGAACGGTCTTGACGAGAATTATACGAACGTTTACGAAGGATCCGCTTAACCACGCGTCCATCGCATTCGACCATGATCTAAACGAGGTGTACAGCTTCGGAAGGAAGAATCCGAACAATCCGTTTTTCGGCGGGTTCGTGAGGGAAGACGTGCGGGATGATTTTTTCCTGGACGCGATGTGCGCTGTATATCGCTGTACGGTCAGCGCTTCGGTTTATACGAATCTTAGGAATCAAGTCCAGCACTTCGAACAGAATCAAGACTTGTACAAATATAATCTCGTGGGCATGCTCGGCGTAGTCTTCAATATCGAATGGGAACGCAAATATTCGTACTTCTGCTCGCAGTTCGTGGCAACGATGTTCCAGCGAAGCGGCATGAACCTGGTCGACAAATCGCCATTGCTTGTTACGCCCGGCGACCTGCAGCATACGCCGGCGCTCGAATTAGTGTATCACGGCCATCTGCACGGCTACGTCGGATGCCAGAACAGCATAGCCGCGGCAAGTACGTTCCAAACGGCCTAGAAGAGATCTCATTGGATGAGATCTCTTTCTTTTTGTAAGCGAGGTTGTGTTATGCTAACGATAGGCTGGTTTAAGCTACATAGAGACTTAGGAGGGAAAGAAAATGCAGAGAGCAAGTTTGGACTCGTCCTTCAATATCAAAAACTTGGAGCTTCGCAACCGCACCGTGATGGCGCCGATGTGCCAATATTCGGTTCACGGCAAGGACGGCACGCCGACGGATTGGCATTACGTGCATTACGTCTCGCGCGCGGTAGGCGGCGTCGGGCTAATTATCATGGAGATGACGAACGTCGAGCCGGCCGGACGCATTACGGACCGCTGCCTCGGCTTATGGTCCGATGACCAGATTCCCGCATTCAAGCAAATCGTCGACGCGGCTCATGCGAACGGCGCGAAGATCGGCATTCAGATCGCGCATGCGGGCCGCAAGGCAACGGATGATCCGTCGCCAGTGGCGCCTTCCGCGATTCCGTTCGACAGTCAATCGAAGACGCCCAGGGCGCTGACAACCGAAGAAACGAAAGCCATGGTGATCAAATTCGGAGAAGCGGCGCGCAGGGCGGTCGAAGCGGGCTTCGACACGATCGAGCTGCATGGCGCGCACGGTTATCTCCTTCATCAATTCCATTCGCCGCGCAGCAACACGCGCGACGATGAATACGGCAAGGATCTGACTTTATTCGGCCGCGAGGTCATCGCGGAAGTGAAGAAGCGGATGCCGGAAGGAATGCCGTTATTGTTCCGCATCTCGGCGCTGGAATACGCGGAAGGCGGATACGAAATCGATTATGGCATCGAGTTGTGCCGCGCATACTTGGAAGCGGGCGTCGATTTGCTCCACATCTCCACAGGCGGAGAAGGCCATCCAAGTCCGGAGCGCCGTCCGAAGGTCGCGCCGGGCTTCCAGTTACATGCGGCTCAGGCGGTAAAGGAAGCGCTTGGCGTGCCGGTCATCGCGGTCGGCATGCTCGACGATCCGCAAGTCGCGGCAGAAGCGCTCGCAAGCGGCAAAGCGGATCTGATCGCCGTCGCCCGCGGACTGCTTCGCGATCCGTATTGGGCGCTGCATGCCATCGCGGCAAGCGGCGGCAATTACAAGTCCGCCGTGCCGACTCCGTACGAGCGGGGCTTTTGATCCGTGAAGGAACTAGACTAATTGGCCCAATTATGAGACTCTAAGGTAAATCATGGCTATAAGAGGTTGTTCAAAAAGTCATTGGTCATAAGGGGGATGTCTCATGAAAGGTCAAGGCATGTTAATCTCGGCGTTCGTCTTCGCGCTCGTTATTGCTATATTTGCCGTCATTAACGTGGAACAGGTCGAAGTGAATTTCCTGTTCGCGAAGACGGCGACTCCGCTCATTCTGGTCATTCTGGTCTCTACGCTGCTCGGTGGGTTAACCGTAGGCTTGTTCGGCATGCTGCGAATATTCAAGCTGCAGCGCACGGTGAAATCGTTGGAGAAGAAAGTAGTCGAGATGACAGAAGCTGCCGAACCGTTCGAAGCGGCGTTCGGGAGCTCGAGCGCAAGGAAGACGCAGGCGGAACCGCAGGATGCCGCGGACAACGCAGCCGCCGGTTATCAGAATCTCAGGAACGATTGACGACAGACGACAGATGACGGAGCAAGAGGAAACGCACATGGTCCATGCAAAGGATAAAAAAATACTGACCCGGCTGTACACCTATGCCTGCCACGAGGATGAAGCCGAGCTATGCGGGCTCGAGCTGCGCACGTTATTCCGCAAGCGGACGGAGGCAGGAATCGCAGCCTTCGTTGCGGATCCGGGAACGCCGGCCGTCGGCGTTAGCCGAAGCCCGTTCCTGAAGCGCAGGCTGGACGCGGCATTCAGGTCCGAGACGCTGGAAGGATTGATCGAGGAGCTGGACGGCTACGATTTGTCCGGGCAGACGTTTAAGGTGTATTTTACGGACGGCGACGAGCGCCATACCTATAAGGAGAAGCGCGAACTGGAGAGACGGGTCGGCGCGAATCTGACGGGCACGGCGGATATGCGAAGCCCGCAGCGACGGTTCGGATTGGCCAGATTCAAGGGCGAGTGGCTGTTCGGGCCTTGCGAGGATAACGACGCTACGTGGCTAAGCCACCAGGCCAAGCCGCAAAATTACTCCACGGCGCTCCCGACCCGAGCGGCGCGGGCACTGGTGAATATCGCCGCAGGTTCCGAAACGCGCGGCGTCCGCTTGGTCGATCCCTGCTGCGGCATGGGAACGGTGCTGATCGAAGCGTTGTCGATGGGCATCGACACGGAAGGCTTCGAGATCAATCCGCTCGCGGTACGAGGCGCCAGAGCGAACTTGGCGCATTTCGGTTATTCCGGCCAAGCCGTTACGAAAGGCGACATGCTGCAACTGCAAGCGCCGCAACGATATGACGCGGCGATCCTCGACATGCCGTACAATCTCTGTTCGGTCCTGCCGTCAGAAGAGCAGCTGGCAATGTTGCGATCGCTTAGGCGTATGGCGGACAGAGCAGTCGTCGTAACGACAGAAAACATAGTCAACCAGCTCGTATCGTCCGATTTCCGCGTCGTAGACGGAGCTAAGCTAAGCAAAGGCACTTTCAAGCGCTTTATAAGTGTAGTAGAATAAGAAGATGCGGAGCATAAAAGCGAGGTGAACCTATGTCTGCGAATGAACAGAACGAAGCCGTAGAGCAGCCGAAGAAGCTGTCCCAAGCGGAGCGCGCGAAGCAACTGCTGGCTCAGAAGAAACAGGGACAATCGGGTCTGCCGGGCCAGAAGAACTTCTCGACCGGAACTCAGGAGCTCAGAAGCCAAAATACGAAGAAGGTTAACAACCAACGCAAGAAAATGGGTGTGTAACCGACGGGAACGCCATCCGGCATGAAGCCGGGGGCGTTCTTTTTTTCGAAATATAAGGAAGTATAAGTTTTCTCTATACTGTGCTTATATTTCTCGGAATGAAACGCGCTTCGCCGCCAAAGGATGACGACAGCCGTTTCACCTTGTGTCCGCGGACCCTTCTGAAAGGAATAATTCGGAAATCATTGGCGAATGCTGTTGAAAATAGGCCGGTGTCCAGTCACAATACGGCGCGGGCGCGAATACGATATACCATAGGGAGGATGTTGTCTCTTGAAGGCAGGGAGATTCGGACTGCTTCTGTTCAGCGCTGTGATCGTCATTGCGCCGTCTATTCTTGTCTGCAAATATGAAAGCGCATTAGCCTCATCCTCTTCGCAAGCAAGCTTGGCGGCAAGCCACGATCGGGATTGGACCATTCATTATTCCCCGCGGGAAACTACCGGTGTGAAGCGGGCCAAGCTAGAACCCGAAACCGGAGCCTACTTGGGAGCGTACGTGCTCCAAGACGATTCGATCGGCCAAAGCATGGAGCGCTTTAACCAATTGACTGGCAGGGATCATGCGTCCTTCTTCAAATACGTGGGCTACGGACAACCTTTCCCCGTGAAGTGGGTGCGCGACGTCGCGGCGGCCGGGGCGTTCCCGCATATCGCGTGGGAGCCGAACAACGGCTTGGATGAAGTTCGGGACGATGCCTACTTGCGCGAGTTCGCAGCGCAAGCGCATGACGCAGATGTACCGATTCTGCTGCGATTCGCCTCGGAGATGAACGGGACGTGGACTTCCTATAGCGGCAATCCGGAGCTCTACAAGGAAAAATGGCGTCTCGTCCACGATGTTTTTGAAGAAGTGTCCCCGAACACGGCGATGTTATGGTCCGTGCTCGCGATGCCGGAGAAGCCGATGGCGGATTATTATCCGGGTGACGAGCTTGTTGATTGGGTCGGCGTTAACATCTATAGCGTCCGTTACCATAACGGGGACCGTAGTTACCCTGCGGACCGTGAAGATCCGCTGGATCTGCTGAACGCGGTGTACGACCGTTTCAGCCGTACGAAACTGATCGCCGTCTCCGAGTTCGGCGCGAGCCATTATACGACGACGGACGGCAAGCGGGATATCGGATTCGCGGCCCAAAAGATAAGGCGGCTGTACGGCGCATTGGAAGACCGCTATCCAAGAGTAAAAGCGGTTTATTATTTTGATGTGAACAACATTTCCGCCTTCAACCCTTCCCGAAGGGTGAACGATTATTCGATTACGGGAGAGCAAGCGCTGCTGGACGCTTACGGGGAGGCAACGGCCTCGAACTATTTTGCGGGGCATATCGCGTCGGCGGCGGGCGTTAAGGGTAACAATCAACATGGGGAATCGCATCGGGAGTCGTATACGTTCAGAGGAAAGCTGTTCGAATCGAAAGGCGTGTTATACGCGGATGAATCCTTCTTCACCGATTATTTGGGCATCAAGCTTACCCGGATATCGAAGGATGCGAACGGTTCGGAGATCGTGTCGGCGGAGCGCAGGATCGGGGAAGATTCAACCACGGTCACGGCGCGGCTCGTCAAACGTTCGATTAAGGCCGGATACACGAATCCGCATGGCGCGCAGGTCATGAGGAAGCTTCGAGCCATCGCTGTTCTCGAGACCATTCGGGCGCTCGGATATCAGGCAGTAGTGGACGATACTGACATCTGGATTGAGGAATGAAATAAGGCGAGTCCCCGCATAATGAGGTTAGACCATCATCTTGTTCATGGAGGGATTCGGATATGGCGGCGGGCTCATCTTTGCTAAACGTCTATTTGCTGGCCGGCGTAAAAACAACAACCTGCGCTTTCAACGCATGCAAGGAAAAACTCGAAGCGCAATTGAAATCGGAAGGCATCGATCCTGTCATTCAAGTTCTCTTCCCGTATGGGGATGCCAGCAGAAACTTGGTCAGGCAGGTGTTGGAAGTCAGATCCGACCTGTCGAATCGCATGAAAGCGGGACGCATCGGCGGCCGCAAGGTTTGGGAGCAGCTTAAGGATTCGGTCAAAGACGAAAGCGGCCGTTTCCTGCTCATCGGACACAGCGGAGGCGGTGCGGCTGCTTACCAGGCAGCCAAGCTGCTCGAGGAGAATGGGCTCATCCGGGACTTCCGGGTCGTTCAAGTAGGATCGCCCCGTACGCCGATTCATCCTCGTCTTCAAGCTAAAGTGAGCTATTTCCATTCCGTCGACAGCCTCGGGAAGCAGAACGATCCGATTACCCGGATCGGAACTTGGGGCGGTTGGATTCGGAAGGGCAATTCGGTTCCGCGGTGGAGCCATTACAAGTACGCCCCAGGATACGTGGAAGGCATTCCGGTCATCGGGGGCCATGCTGATTATTTTCGCCATACGGAACCATTCGTGGACACCGAATCCATCTGCAACCTCGACAAGACGATCTCTCGCGTAGGCGCTTGGTTGAAAGGCTGGCTCTAATCCATTAGACTGAAGGCAGCGACAAAATATCCGCCTTCAGGAGTTGATTCCGTTATGGCCAATACCCACACGTTCTCGAAGGGCGAAGAGATTGCCAACGCCGTTACGCACGGCATCGGCGCTTTGCTCAGCATAGCGGCCCTGGTGCTGCTCATCGTATTCGCTTCCTTGAAAGGAACGGCGACCCATGTCGTCAGCTTTACGATCTATGGCTCTGCGATGCTGCTGCTCTATCTGGCATCCACGCTTGTCCACAGCTTCCCGCAGGGTAAAGCGAAGAAAGTATTCGAATCGCTTGACCATTCCTTTATTTATGTATTCATAGCCGGCACGTATACGCCGATTTTGTTCCACATCGTACAAGGCGCGTTAGGATGGGCTTTGTTCGGCATTGTATGGGGCGTGGCTGTCGTCGGCGCCATGTTCAAAGCGTTTTTCGCATCCAGGTTTTTGTTCACGTCCACGATTCTGTACATCGCCATGGGCTGGATTATCGTCTTCGCCTGGAAGCCGCTTGTGACGCATCTGGCACCGGGAGGCCTGCAGCTGCTGATCACCGGAGGTCTGCTGTATACAGTGGGAACGGTGTTCTATGTGTGGCGGAGTTTCCCGTATCACCACGCGGTATGGCATATGTTCGTGCTGGGCGGTTCCATCGTCCATTTTTTTGCCATCATCCTATACGTGCTGCCGGCCTAAGGGACGGCTGTTTTTTTGTTTTCAAGCTGTTTTCCTGGCTGCGCCGCCGGAATTCGAGCCGACGGCCGCGCTTCGGCGGGGGCTGCGAGCGGCCTTGGCTCACGCCTCCGCTTCGGGGCACCAGCCCGGAGGTTCGGCGCACATTGATGCGGCAACCAAAGGTTGTTCTTTCGCTAGATCCGCGAAGTAGCTGTCTAGAATATGATTGGCGGAGACGGAGCCCATTCGGAACGAACGTGGAACTTCTCCTTTGACATGCAGGTAGAAATAGGTCTGTTTCGTCCGCGGAGATTGGTAGACGAGCGGCGGCAAATGAGGCACGATATCGTGCTCGTTTTGGAATCGCCAATGCGTCGGAACGCAATAATTGTACGTTTGGACAAACTTCGGATCGCCGACGCGCGGAGCGCCGTACGTATAGACGATCGGCGAGCTGAACGGCGTGTTGCGGGCAATGTCGAGGGCGGCCAAAGTGGCGAGGGAGCCTCCCAAGCTGTGGCCTGTAATAAACAGCGGAAGTTCGGCCGGCAGCCGGCCTAACAAGGCGAAGATGTTATCGCGCGCAGACATATAGATATCCGTGAATCCTTTGTGCGTCTGGCCGGCATTGCGGACAGGGCGGTATAACGTTTGCTGGGCAATGAAGTCGGATACCCAATCCACCGCGGAGCCTGTGCCGCGGAATGCCATGACGGCGCATTGCTCCGATTGGATGACGAAGCCGAACCGCTCGGGACGGCTGTCGTAGGCGCTCGCCGTGATTTCGCCCGTTAATGCGTATGTACGCGGAACAAGGAATAAACCGTCTTCCTTGTTATTGTATTGGACATAGGTCTGCCCGCATACGCCGGCCAGGAACAAGGCGGCTTCCAGATCCGGTTTTTGATTTTTTCCGTACGGATTGTTTCCTGCGTTCATCGGTCATCCCCCCGCGGCGCCGCTGCCCGCGCGGCTCTCATGCATCATTGTATGTAGGCGCTCGCGGATAGGTACCAGCGGAAAAGACAATTGGACGAGTAAGCTTGGTCTCGCTTATAATGGTCACACGCGCGAGGCGTATTTCTTTTTACACTTGTCCTGGGAGAAGGAGAGAAGCTCGGATGACATTGCAGATTGGAATGATCGGAACCGGATGGTTCGGCAGAATGCACGCGGAGAAGCTCGCGAAGCTCGAGGACGTTAACGTCGCGGCGTTCACGGCAACGACGCAGGAGAAAGCGGAAGCCGCGGCAAGGCAGCATAAGGATGCAAGAGGTTTCGCATCGATCCATGACATGCTTGATTCACGCAAGCTCGATGCCGTGTACATATGCGTGCCGCCGTTTGCGCATGGAGAAATTGAAAGCGCTTTGATCGAACGGGACATCCCGTTTCTGGTGGAGAAGCCGATCGGCATCGACGAGGAGCTTCCGGCCGCGCTGCTGCGCGGGATTCGGGACAAATCGCTGATTACGTCCGTCGGTTATCACTTCCGCTACATGGACGGAACCGAACGGGCCAAGGAGCTGCTTCGGGATCGGACGCTCGGCATGGCGCTCGGATATTGGATGGGAGATATGCCGGGCGTTTATTGGTGGCGCTCCATGCAAGAATCGGGCGGCCAGTTCGTCGAACAGACGACGCATATCGTCGATCTGCTCCGCTATACGGCAGGCGAAGTGAAGGAAGTGTACGCGGCATACGGGGATCGAATTGTATCCGGCTCGACTGAGGGCGTGACCGTGCCGGATGTCGGCAGCGTGACGCTTAAACTGGCGTCGGGGGCGATCGCAACGATCAGCAACACATGCTCCATTCCGGCGGGCAGCCACAGCGGCTTGCATCTGTACACGAGCTCGGGCGTCATGGAGCTGAGCAGCGGGGGATTGATCGACAAGGAGACGGGACGGACGACGGAATACAAAAACAAGACCAATCCGTACGATGCCGAAAACGACGCGTTCCTGCACGCCGTTAGAACGGGCGATACGTCCCGGATCCGCTCCGACTACGAGGATGCCTGGATGACCCATCGGGTCACGATGGCGGCCAATGTATCCGCAAGGACTGGCCTGCCGGTTACAATCGAGCTCTAATAAATAAATAAGCTTCGACCAAATAAACAATCCCGGAGCGATCGACGTACGCGGAAACATAGCGTTACGTTCGATTTCTCCGGGATCGATCATTTTCGTTCGTACGGTCGAAGCTAGTGACGTTCATGGCGCCGGCACGGGATTCCGTGTCCGGCTTCTTGCGTTTGCCCCCATGCCGCGCGGAGCGGCTTCGGCTCTGATCCGCTTCGTTTTCCAGCAGCAGAAGTTTGTCGCGTTTCTTGACCAGCAAATCTCCGGTCCAGCCCTTCCGCCATAACCATAAGTAAATGCCAATCGTAATAACAGAGATTCCGACCAACATCGCCCCGTAACCCCAGGGTTGCCTGCGCCAAGGCAGCCAGTCGAAGTTCATGCCCCATAATCCTCCAATGACCGTTGCCGGCAGGAACAGCACCGTAAAGATCGTGAGCGTCTTCATAATGTCGTTGCCCCGGAAGCTGGAGATGGCGTCGTCCATCGAGATCAGCGTATCGATCTCGAGCGCGTAATGCTTCAGCAGCGTTTCGATGCGTTCCAGCTTATGCGTGATCCGTTTGAAGGCATCCGTATCCCCCAGCTCTTCCATGAATGCCTCTTTGGAAGCGCCATGCACCTCCCTGATCGGGATGAACAGATGGCTCCAGTGAAGGAGGTCGTATCTCCGGTCGAAAATAACGTCGAGCAAGCCCGTGCGGTTACGGTGGCGCATCGTGCGCTCCAATTCCCCAAGCCTGCTTTCGAAGCCGTCGAGGCCGCTATGGAACGTTTCCAGGATGACGCTGATCATAATGAAGAATGCCTCGGGAGCTAGCTTGCATTCGTCGTATTTGATGGTATGGGAGCCGGTTTGCAGTCTGAGCGGCAGCCTTATATCGCCATGCATCGTTACGAGTCTGTGCCTGGATAACCAGAAATGGAATGGCTCTATGTCCGACGGATCTTCTGTTATCTGGATCATTAAGGTGCCGCACAAAATGGGACCGACTCCGGCGGAATGGTCGACGCTGATATGATTGGTCCGCCTGCTCGCGCACTCGTCGATCCACAGCCCGCATTCGGGGAATTGTTCCTTTAGCTCGGCGATCCTTTGTTCCGGCGCCGAAGCCGGCGATTCCGGAATTGAGGAGCTTCTGCGTGGTTGATGCTCCGGTACCGTCCGAGGGGCTTGTCCGGCATTCTTTCTGCTCGGTAGCGACTTCTGCGGCTGCTCGGTCACGCCAGCTTGCTGCAGCACATGCCACTCCCAGCCGGCGGGATAACGAAGCATATGACGAATCATCGTTTCCTCTCCCCCTAATAATCACCTTACATCCAATTGCTACCTTTCATCATAACCCGAACAAGCCTGCTAGACAACTGGAGATAAGAGGCGGACTCTGCTGCCGGCCTATACGGAGTCGGCATGCGCGCGCCGGCCACGATTGAGGCAAGCGGCATTGGGGCATACCATGCTTATGAGAAACTGAAGACTAAGGAAAACGGAGGGATTGGCATGGCAAGGAAAATAGGAATTTTCGAATCGCAGCAGCAAGTGATCGACGCCATTACGCAATTGGAAAACTCGGGGTTCAAGCCGGGAGAGATGATGATACTGGCCAAGGACAGCGAGCATTCCAGGCGAATCGAGGCGGAGACGGATGTGCACGCGGACGAGATGAGGGATTTGGAAGAGACGCGGTACGACGCGCGGACGCATACCGGCACGTTCGGCACGGCCTACTCGTCCGGCATTGGCGAAGCGCCGGTCGCAACAGCCTATGGGTTTACCGGATTCGGAGGGGGAACGACTTCGGGCGTCGGGTTCCCGTTCGCGGTTTCCTACGCTTTCATTGGGAACGAGCACGAGCGGGCTTTCCGTTCCTTGGGACTCGACAACAAGGAAGCGGAGCTTTGCTGTCAGGAAGTGGAGCGCGGGGCGTATGCCTTGATCGTTGAGACGACGGAGAGCAAGTCTCTTCTCGACAAGGACGGCGGACCGGATTTGTCCACGCTCGGCGTGGCCGAGGCGGTGTTCCGCAGCTGCGGCGCATCGCGTATCGCGAACGGCTCCTAATCCATACTGACGTCGAGCCGAAAATAAGGCCGGTTGGATAGCCGCCATGGAAGCTAACCAAACCGGCCTTCAAGATTATCGCTCCTTCAACGTCGCCCGGGACAAGCTGACGATATCCTTGATCGGATTCCGATCCGCCGTACCATCGATCAACTGACCTATGAGCGTAGCGGCCAGCATGCTGTATACCGTCCCGTTCCCTCCATAACCTAAGCTGTAGTAGACGTTCGGCCAGTCGGGGTCTTCGCCGATGAACGGCAGATTGTCTTGCGATTCGCCGAACGTTGCGTTCCACGCAAAGTCTGCGGTAAGCGGAAGATCGGGAAACAACGCTTGTACTCGCGAAAGCAGCTTCTCGTTATGAGATTGCCGAGATTGTCCGCCAAGAAGCGGCTCCCGAACCGCTTCGTCCAGTCCGCCGGCGATGATCCGTCCGTCATCTGTCGTTCGGAGGTAGAGATAAGGCCTTGCCGTCTCCCACAGCAGGCAGCGGTCATGCCATCGGCTTAGATCCCGCTGCTTGTCCGTCACGATGACGAAAGTACGTCCGAAGCTCGGCTTGATTAAGCGGCCGCGGAGCGATTCCGGTTCGTAGCCGACGGCGTAGACGACATGCTCGGCATCGATGTGATGCCCGCTCGAGGCATGCAGCCGGTGGCTGCCGCCTTGGAGCGTTTCGCGGGACGTAATATCGGTTCCCTCATAGATCCGAAGCCCCTGTTCGAAGGCGCTCTCCGCAATCGCATGGACGAATCGGAAAGGATTCACCTCCGCATCCCCTCCCGTGAGGATGGCGCCCGGCTTGCGGAAGGGGAACTGCTTCGCAACGTCGTCCCCCGTCCAGTAGGCAACGTCCAGCCCGCATGCGGACAATGCATCGAATTCTTCCTTCAGCTTGGGGAGGTCCTGCTCCGAAGAGGCGTAATACAAGCTGCTTCTCCGCTTGAAGCCAATCTCGTAAGGCAAAGAATCCGCGATAGCGGCAAGCTGCTCCATTGCGTCCCTGCAAGCCTTATAAAACATTCGCGCCGGATGCTTGCCGATCTGATTGGACAGGTCGGTCAACATGATATCGTTGCAGAACTGCAGAAGTCCCGTGCTTGCGGTCGTGCTCTCGCCCGCAATCTCTCCACGCTCGGCCAATACGACATCCATTCCCGCTCTCGAGAGCTCGTGAGCGCAGGTCACGCCCGACATGCCGCCGCCGACGATCGCGACATCGGCTTTGACATTTCCGCTCAGCGGCGCGTACCTCCGGACATCGGCGACTGTGGTCGGCCAGTACATTCGGCCGATATGTAATTCGCTCATGGATGAGAACACCTCCTCCGGTAGTATACCCACGAGAGCCCCTTCCGAAAACGCGGCGCATCATGCGTGCGTCAGTGATCTCCGCCAAACATCTCTTTGCGGTACGACGTCGGCGATTGGCCGAATTGCTTCCGGAATTGCTTGGAGAAGTAAAGCGCGTCCTGCAATCCGACGGAGGCGGAAATTTGCTCGACCGTAAGCTCGGGCCGTTCCCGAAGCATGAGCTTCGCCTTGTCCAGCCTCAGCTTCAGCAGGAACGAGACGGGCGACATGCCGGCCCGCTGCTTGAATGTCCGGGACAAGTAAGCGCGATTGTAGCCTAAAGCCTCCGACATTTGCTCGATCGACACCGGATGCGAGTATTGCGTCGACAAATAATGAATGACCTGCCTATGGATATCCTCGTTCTCCTGCCGGCGAATTCCCGAATCCTCGGCATTATCCGCCCGATGATCCCGGTAAAGCGCCATGAGCAGCTGCAGCCAGCCGGCCGACTGAAGCGACGCCGAGGCGCCGGCGTTCCGGAATGTCCGATAGATGTTATTGTATAGGACGGCTGCCCTGCGGCGGTCCGGCAAATTAGCGATAGGTGAGCCCGGCTGAAACCCTGCGGCGGAGACGAGCTCAGCGGCCATGCCGCCGGCGAACGCGATCCATCGGTATCGCCACGGATCGTCCGGGTCGGATTCATAGCTGACGAGCTCCTCGGGCTGAATGAGAAACGTGTCGCCGGCGCCTAGCTCATGTTTCGATCCGTTCAGCATAAATGTTCCTCTGCCCGAAAGCACGAGGTGCATCAGGTAAAAGTCGTAGACTTTGGGACCGAGCCGGTGCCCCGGCTTCGTTTGGCTTTCCCCGGAGAACAGGACGTGAACGAGCGGGGCTTCCCCGCCTGAAGCGGTAACCGGACTAGGGTTGGAGGCAACGGTATACGTTTCTTGCGGCATGTTCTTTACACCTGCTTCTTAGGTCATGTTTGGAACAGTGTATACGGTCTTTTCGTTTCATCATAGCATGTCCATCCAGCATAGATAAAGTCACATAATTCCATATAATTAGCACTTTGCGCCATTTCGTTTTGAGCCCCGATCCACTATACTGATGTCAGATAAGGAACTTATTCTAATCCAAAAGGATCGTGATCACACATGGCTAATCTCGCAGCTTTGACAGACACCTTCATAGAACAATACGGCGGAAGCGCGGAAGGCATCGCGATATTCCATGCGCCAGGACGCGTTAATCTGATCGGCGAGCATACGGACTACAACGGCGGCTACGTATTCCCGGCGGCGCTGACGTTCGGCACGACGCTCCTCATCCGCAAGCGCGAAGACAAAGGCCTAGGGCTTGCCACCACGAACTTCCCATCGTCCAAGACGTTCTCGGTCGAAGGCGTAACGTACGACGAAGCCGACGATTGGATGAATTACCCGAAAGGCATCGTAAACGAACTGCTTCAGCAAGGCGTCTCGTTCGGCAGCGGGTACGATCTGCTCTATCACGGCGAAATCCCGAACGGAGCCGGACTATCCTCGTCCGCATCGATCGAGGTCGTCACGGCTTACGCGCTGCTTTCGATGGAGAATTTGCCGACGGATACGGTGAAGATCGCGCTGCTGTCGCAGAAATCGGAGAACGAATTCAACGGCGTGAAGTGCGGCATCATGGACCAGTTCGCGGTGGCGAATGGCAAGAAGGACCATGCGATCCTGCTCATGTGCGACACGCTCGAATACGATCTCGTGCCGTTCCAATCCGGCAGCTATAAGCTGATCATCGGCAATACGAACAAGCGTAGAGGATTGGTCGATTCCAAATACAACGAACGCCGCGCCCAGTGCGAGGAAGCGGTTCGCGATCTGCGCGAAGCCCATCCGCAGCTGGAGCTGCTCGGTCAGCTCAGCCTGGAGCAGTTCAACGCTACCAAGCATCTCATCAAGGACGACATCGTACGGAATCGCGCGCAGCATGTCGTCGAAGAAATCAACCGCGTTCTGCAATCGATCGAAGCTTTGAAGAAGGACGATTTGGCGGCATTCGGGCAGTTGATGAACGAATCACACGATTCGCTTCGCGATCTGTACGAGGTAACGGGCGACGAGCTTGACGCGATGGTAGACGCCGCGCGCGGCGTGAAGGGCGTGCTCGGTTCGCGGATGACCGGCGCGGGCTTCGGCGGCTGCACGGTTTCCCTCGTGCACGAGGACAGCGTCGAGGCCTTCCAAGCGGAAGTCGGACGCAAGTATACGGAAGCGACAGGATTGACGGCCGATTTCTACGTGTGCAGCATCGGCAACGGGGTCGAGCGTTTGCAATAGATCGGTTATACTTCGTAATGGGAAGCGGACTTTTTGAACAATCATAATACAATGGAGTTCAAAAAGTTCGGTTTTCAGTACCGAGAAAATTGAATGAAGCTAGAAACTGAGTAGCGGAGCGTAGCAGAGCTACGTGAGCAACGGAAGGTTCGGCTGAATTCAATATTCGATGCCGAGTAAGCTACTAGGTATACTTCGTAATGGGAAGCGGACTTTTTGAACAATCCTATATCAGGGAGAGGGGATACGAACATGGCAGTATTGGTAACCGGAGGAGCGGGCTATATCGGCTCTCACGCCGTAGCCGCGCTCAAGGAACGCGGAGAAGACATCGTGGTCGTGGACAACTTGCAGCAAGGACACAAGGAGGCGCTGCTGGGCGGCAAGCTGTACGTTGGGGATTTGAGGGACGCCGATTTCCTGGATACGGTGTTCAAGGAGAACGAAATCGACGCAGTCATTCATTTCGCGGCGAATTCCCTTGTCGGCGAAAGCATGAAGCAGCCGGGCAAATATTATCACAATAACGTATACGGAACGTTGTGCCTGCTGGAGAAAATGAATGAATACGGCGTGGGGCGCATCGTCTTCTCGTCGACGGCCGCGACTTACGGCGAGCCGGAGAATGTGCCGATCGACGAATACGACCGGACGCTTCCGACGAACGCTTACGGCGAGACCAAGCTCGCAATGGAGAAAATGATGAAGTGGTTCGACATCGCCCACGGCATCAAATATATTTCGCTGCGCTACTTCAACGCCGCCGGCGCCCATGACAGCGGGCTGATCGGAGAAGATCACCGCCCTGAAACGCACCTGGTACCTATCGTGCTGGAAGCCGCGCTCGGCAAACGCCCGCATATTTCCGTATTCGGCGACGACTACGCGACAGAAGACGGCACGTGCGTGCGCGATTATATCCATGTCAGCGATCTGGCCGACGCTCACTTGCTGGCGGTGGACCGCCTTCGCGGCGGAGCGGACAGCGCCGTCTATAACCTGGGTAACGGCCAAGGCTTCTCGGTGAAGCAAGTAATCGAGATCGCGCGTGAAGTGACAGGCAGAGATATCCGCGCCATCATCGAGCCTCGCCGGGCGGGAGACCCCGCCGTGCTGGTCGCTTCCTCGGAGCGCGCCCGCAGCGAGCTTGGCTGGAATCCGAGCAGAAGCAACCTCGAGAACATTATCGGAAGCGCCTGGAGCTGGCATCAGGCGAATCCGAACGGCTACGACAGAGAATAGACCCGGCCGCATAACGCCGGAGGAGCGAGAGGAGCTGTACCGTATGACGTTGCAAAATGAAGCCTCGCCCGGCAAGGAAGAGGCGCTGGTCCTGATCGAGGAGCTGCTGGCGTTCGCACTGCGGAAAGGAATGGTCCAAGGGGAGGATGTCGCGTACGCGCGCAACGCATTGCTCGATCTGTTCCGGTTAACGGAGCCGACAGACGCTGCGGCCGGCAGTGCTGAGCCTGCCGATAGCGCTGTGGAGCTGCTTGAGCCGCTGCTCGATTACGGCTTCGCAATCGGGTTGATCCCTGACAATACGGTCACGCAGCGGGACCTGCTCGATGCCCGCATCATGGGCCTGCTGATGCCGAGACCGTCAGAGACGACGGCCGCTTTCCGCGGCAAAGCCCGGGACGAGGGCATCGCCGCGGCGACGGATGCCTTCTACGCGCTGAATATCGACAGCAATTACATCCGGATGGACCGTATTCGGAAGAATCAATACTGGCAGCATCCGACCCCGTACGGCGGCTTGGAGATGACGATCAACTTGTCGAAGCCGGAGAAGGATCCGAAGGAAATCGCCTTGCTGAAGACGCTGCCGCAAGCCCATTATCCGAAGTGCCTGCTGTGCGCCGAGAACGTCGGATATGCGGGACGGGCAGATCACCCGGCTAGGCAAAATTTGCGGATTCTGCCGATGACGCTGCAAGATGAGCCTTGGTTTTTCCAATATTCGCCATATGTATATTACAACGAACATAGCATCGTGTTTAAAGGCGCGCATGAGCCGATGGCCGTGACGCATGCCTCATTCGCCAGGCTGCTGGACTTCGTGGAGCAGTTCCCGCATTATTTCATCGGCTCCAACGCGGATCTTCCGATCGTAGGAGGTTCGATCTTGAGCCACGACCACTTCCAGGCGGGACGCCACGTCTTCCCGATGGAGAGCGCGCCGATCGAGGCAAGCTTCGCGGACGAACTCGGCTCGGCCGTGACGTACGGCATCGTTCAGTGGCCGATGTCGGTGCTCCGGCTGCGCGGATCGTCCAAGGCAGCGGTACATGCGGCAGGCTGCCGCATTCTGGACAGGTGGAAAGCGTATAGCGATCCGTCCGCAGACGTGCTCGCGTATTCGGAGCTCGAAGGCGGCGAACGTATTCGGCATAATACGATTACGCCGATTGCCCGTCTGAAGGATAGCGGCGACTATGAGCTGGATCTCGTGCTGCGCAACAACCGTACGAGCGAGGAGCATCCCGGCGGGATCTTCCATCCGCATAGCCATCTTCATCATATCAAAAAAGAAAATATCGGCTTGATCGAAGTCATGGGTCTAGCGGTCCTTCCCGGCCGGCTCAAGGAAGAACTGGAGCAAATCGCCGAGCTGTTGACGCCGGAAGCTGCCGCGTCCGCGGCAGAACTGCGCGCGGAAGGCCATAAGCTGGCGCATCATGCCGATTGGGCGGAGATGCTCGAACGGAAGTACGGTACCTCGCTGTCGAAGGAGGAAGCAGGGGCCGCCGTACGTTCGGAGACGGGCGACAAGTTCCTGGACGTGCTGCTGGATGCCGGCGTGTTCAAGCGGAACGAGCAGGGTGCCGCTGCCTTCCGGACATTCCTCGCGGCCGCAGAGCTGAAGCCGGTGTAACATACGCAATCGGGTTTTCGCCGCTTCAAACCTAATTCGAAATAACCTTTCCTCGGTCGAATGGATCTGTAACATTCGAGGGAAGGTTTTTTTGTTGTGCTTAGGGTGAAATTATGGTATTTTTTATATAATAAATATTTTTAATTGAATAATATTTATTTACGCATTCAGATCGATATTGGAGGTTCAACATGCCTGAGAAAATGATGCCCCTAGAGGAATTCCTGGAACTGACGACGGACGAACAAGTTGAGAAACTGAAGCGCTGGAAGATGGATTATACGCTTAAGGATATCCGGGAAGCTTGGAACTTCAAGCATTCCGCTCAATATTACATGCTGTTGAAGAAGCTGCGGATCTATGAGCGGGTCGTGAACAAGTCCGACAAGTTTTATCCGGCGCAGGAGCAGCTGCTGCACAGGCCGAACCAGGCGGACGAGCTTGGCTGGAGAACGCAATCGGCGGCGAAGCTGCCGGCAGACAGCTTCGATTATCATCTCAACACGACGCTTAGCGGTGCCGAGCTGGCGGACAAGCTGGAACGTCTTGCCCACTTCCTGAAGGGCGAACGGAAGAATATCGCGATCAAGCTGTCCATCGGAGCGGTAGAATCCGAAGCGGCGGAAGAAGAAACCGAAGAATAACAGGTAAAGCGCCGTCGCGAGAGCGATCGCCGGCCTGACGGCAAGAACCGGAATCATGTTGATTCCGGTTCTTGTCATTTTGTCGGATTGTGCTAAATAATGGTTTGTTATGGAATTCAATTGAAATATTTGTGTCACGATTACAACGTTGGATTGAAAATAATCGACGATTATTTGCGGAGCTTGCCCAGCTCGGAGACAAGAGCTTCGACTTCGCTGATGCTGAATTTGTCTTTGCTCGCGACGTGATCGTACAGATCCTTGATGTCTTCGTATCGTTCGATGCTGAAGTTGGATGCCTGCATGGCGGCGCCGGAAGCCATTCTCAGCTTCGTCTTGATCGTTTCGATCATGTATTCGACATTCTCTTGCGTAGGTAATTGAAGATCGGACACGAATTTCCCTCCCTCACGATTGCGATTGATCTCGTCATTGTACCATGATGCGCATCCTCCGCACCACAAATTGAAGAGCAATCCGAATTTCGATACAATGAACGGAGCGGAACATGCGCATATGAGGCTGATGCAAAACAGCCAATCGATAGATTGTAACTATTTGGCGGGGAGGGACGGGAGGAGGATGAAGATGGCGACGGTTACGGAGCCCATGGAGGCAACGGGTGAGCGGCTTGCCTCGTTCCTGGGGGAAATCGCGCGGGTGCAGCCCGACCGCAAGCGCATCTTGTTCCTATGCGTGGGCACCGATTGTTCGACCGGAGATGCCTTCGGTCCGCTTGTCGGCACGATGCTGGAGGAGCATGGCTGGCCCGGCGTCATCGGCACGCTTGCGGAGCCGTGCGACGCCCATAAAGTCGAGGCGGCGGCCGCGGCGGCATTGCGGCTTCGCAAGGACGAAGCCGCAACCGTGATCGCGATCGATGCTTGCCTCGGCAAGCCGCAATCGGTTGGAGGTTACGTGCTGAGCCGCGGCCCGCTTAAACCCGGCGCGGCAACGGGACGCCGGCTTCCTCCTGTCGGGGACTACGGCATCGCGGGCGTCGTCAACAGGCAGGGGCCCAAGGCATATGCGATGCTGCAGACGACTTCGCTGCACCTTGTGATGAACATGGCGAAGCAGATTGTTTCAGCGATCGACGATGCGTGGTATATCCATAAGAAATGATTCATTAATTCCAAGCACAATTCAGGAGGGATTCGGCATGAATGGAAGACCTGGCATTGACGCGCAAGCGATCTCTATCGCTAACGGCTCCGTAACGCTTGCAAGCGGCCTTGAGCTTGCCTATTACGATTCGAAGGAAACGAACGGGGAGGCGCCCGCGCTGGTGCTTCTGCACGGCTATTGCGGCAGCTCCTCTTACTGGGAGCAAGTCGCCGGGGAGCTCTCGCGAGTCGCGAGAGTCATCGCTCCGGATGCGCGAGGGCACGGCCTAAGCGCCGCTCCGGCGGACGAGATCTATGCCATGGAAGCTTTCGCCGGAGATGTCGAAGAGCTGCTGAGCCGGCTTGGCATCGATAAGGCCGTCATGCTTGGCCATTCGCTTGGCGGATATATTACGCTCGCCTATGCCGAACGGTACGGCAGCAGGCTCGCCGCGTTAGGCCTGATCCATTCTACGCCGCTGCCGGATAGCGACGCCGCTAAGGCGAATCGGGACAAAGCCGTTCGCGCCATCGAGCAGGAAGGCGTTGACGCGTTCGTCGAAGGGCTGATTCCGAAGCTGTTCGCCGCTGACCGGATCGGAGAGCTCGAAGCCAAGGTTGCGCGGGGCAAGGAGATCGGTCGAGCAACCTCGCAGCACGGTGCCGCGGCAACGGCAAGGGGAATGAAGGAGCGGCCGGATCGCAGCGGAGTGATACGCGACGCGGTTCTGCCCGTCCTGATCGTTGCGGGCGCGAAGGACGGCGTCATACCGCCGGCTAGCGCGTTCGCTGCGGCGGGTAGCCGGACGACGACTGTGTTGCTGGAGCAAGCCGGGCACATGAGCATGATGGAGTGCCCGGACGAGTTGGTCGCCGCGATAATCGGTTTTGCGGGAATCGTGAACGGCAGGGAGTAAACGGAATAGGCTAGCTTTCGTGGGATAGCCGGGAATGGCACAGGAAGAGGTTGTCCGGGGAGGAATTCGTTTGTTTCAACGGGATTATTTCATGCGCATGATCGCGCAGATGACCGAAGCGATCGGGCAGATTATGAATCTGAGGCGGGAGCGGAAGCAGGAAGAGGCTTTGCTCGTCATCGACGAGCTGTTGGACAAGCAGTTCCGGCTTAGCAGCAAGCTGATCCGGTCGCTCTCGGACGACGATCTGATGAAGGTTATGTCCACGAACGGTCACCCGGACACGGACCAACTGCAAGCGATCGCGTTATTGCTGAAGCAGGAAGGGCTTCTTAATGCCGAACTCGGAAGGGAAGCGGAGAGCTTTGCCGGCTACGTGAAGTCGCTTAAGTTGTTCCTTCGGCTTTCCATTCTCGGAGCGGAGCCGACGCTCGTAGAGCCGGAGGGCGAGATTCGCGATTTGCTGGATACGCTCCGTCCTTACGAGCTGCCGGTTCCCGTCAAGAGGCTGTTAATGGCCTGGCATGAAGCCGAAGGCAGGTATGCCGGCGTGGAGGATGTTATGTACGAATTGATCGAGGATATGGCGATGCCGGCCGGCGAAGCGGCCGAAATCTACGAACGGCTGCTGAAGCTGGAGGATGTGGAGCTTGAGGCAGGCGGGCTGCCGAGGGAAGAGATCTTGCAAGGTTTAGCGGGGCTGTCCGTAGAGAAATGCGAGGAGTGAACGGGGTAAATGACGCAACTAGAAGAGTGGCAGCGAGAGATTAGGGCATGGGTCGGAAGCAAGCAGATGCTTCACGCCACCCTCAGCCAGCCTAGGCGAAAGGACGGGGATACCGCACCGAAGACGGTCATCCGTCCGATTCAGATGAAGGACGGGATTTATTATCAATTCGAATCGCATTACGCGAACAAGGCGCTCCATAGGAACGTGAAGGAGCAAGAAGCGGCGGAAGAGCTGATTGCTCTCTTGGCAGGCGAATATCGCCAGGCGCTGGTGAAAACGCCTGATTCCGATGTCCAGCTGTTATTCAGCAAGAAGGGGAAAGCCGCGATCCGCAAGCTGCCGCCATCAACGAAGAACGGCACGGCCGTCTTGCAGCATAACCGCCAGAAGCGGCGCGTTCTCGAAGAAGGCACGCCGGTGCCGTTCCTGGTAGAACTGGGCATCATGACCCCGGAAGGCCGAGTCCACGCGAAAAAGCAGGACAAATTCCGCCAGATCAATCGGTTCTTGGAAATGGTGTCCGACGTGCTGGACGATCTACCGTCGGGCAGAGAAATCCGCATCGTCGATTTCGGCTGCGGCAAGTCCTACCTGACCTTCGCGTTGTACCATCTGCTGGCGGTAGAGCTTGACCGCCCGATATCCGTCATCGGTCTCGATCTGAAGGCGGATGTCATCGCTTTCTGCTCCGAGCTGGCCGCGAAGCTGGGGTACGATCGCCTGCAGTTCCTTGTCGGCGATATCGCGGAATACGAGGGTGTCGCATCGGCGGATATGGTCGTGACGCTTCATGCTTGCGACACGGCGACCGACGCGGCGCTTGCCAAGGCCGTTGGCTGGGGAGCCTCCGTCATTATGTCGGTTCCTTGCTGCCAGCACGAGCTGTTCAAGCAAGTCGACAACGAGGTGCTTGCTCCTATTTTGTCTCAAGGCCTGCTCAAAGAACGGTTCGCTGCTTTGGCCACGGACGCGGTCAGGGGGCAGCTGCTGGAAGTGCTCGGATACAAGGTGCAGATGCTCGAATTCGTGGATCCCGAGCACACGCCAAAGAACCTGCTCATTAGAGCTGTAGCCTCAGGGAAGAAGGAACTATCCCAGCGCAAATGGGAGCAGTACGAGGCATTCAAGTCCTTCCTTAGCCTCTCTCCGGCGCTCGAGCGAATGATTCCGAATGCCTGGCCGGCGACTGAGCGAGAATAGCTTCTATTCTATGAAATAGGCAATTGTCGATAGGAATAACATTTGCTACAATGGAAATAGATGGCTACCAAACGGATGGGTGAACCTTATTGGATTGGATGATCTGGCTCGATTTTAGCATGTTTCTAATGCTTGCAGTTCTGTTCCTCTACGTGTTTTCTTCAAGCACTGTCACGGTTCTGCACCGCATCTATCTCCTGCTTCACGTCGTATTTATTATGTGGCCGCTATTCCAGTTCGCATCGCAGACGACATCCGAGACCTCCTATAGGCTCCTTTACCTATCTGCATCTTATCTAGGACTATCGTTGCTCGGCATCGGCTGGTTCGTGTTCATTCTATTTTTGACGGGCCAGTCCTACGTCATCCGGAAGAGCAGGTTATTCGTCCTGTCGATACCGGCCCTTATTTCCGTCACGGTCGTATGCTGGAATCCGAACGGCATGTTCTTGACCATTAACGACAAGCTGGAGCCGCTCAAGCAGCTGCAGCATGGCCCTTTGTTTTGGATCATGATCGGACAGCTGCTTCTTTATCTGTCCGTGTCGCTCGTTATCCTGATCTACAAGATGAGAAGAAAGGATGAATCCGCGCGTCAGCGGAAGATGGTCCGCACGGCTCTGATCGGGTTATTCATGCTTGCGTTTTTTGCCTTCGCGGATTTGTTCGTCAATATTTATTTCATCGCGCATTTCGCGAGGTACATACCGCTTATCTCGGTCGGGCTTGCCTCGACGGCAACGTATATCGTGAACGCGATCAGCCGCAACCGGGTGTTCGACATCATCCAGATCGTTCAGCGGGACGTCGTGAATACGATGTCCACGGGTATTCTCGTGATGGACGAAAACGATATTATTCTTGAAGTGAACAAAGTGATGAAGCCAATCCTGCGTCTCCGGATCGGCGATTTCTTCCAGCCTGCCGCCCTGGCGGCACAATTCAAGGACGACACGGCCAAGCAATTGCTCGCGTTATTCGAAGCCCAGCGATCCCGCCCGATGGAGCGGCTGGAAGTCGAGCTGAACATGGAGATTAATCCTATCCGCCATGCGGTCGTGCAGTCGGCTCCCATCCTCGACGGGAAGAAACGAATCATCGGCCGCGTGTTGACGTTCCAGGACGTGACGGAGCTTCGGATGCTTGTAGAGGAGACGAATACGCAGAACGAGCTGCTGCAGCAACGCAACAGCGAGCTGCTGCTCATGCAGGACGAGCTCTACCAAGCGAACAAGAAGCTGGAGCATATGGCCATTACCGATGGGCTGACGGGCTGTTATAACCGCAGGTACCTGCTTCAGCAATTGGAAGCCGAGATCGTTGCGAACATCCGCTACGGCATCCCGTTTTCGTTGTTTATTTTCGATCTCGACCATTTTAAGACCATTAACGACCGGTTCGGCCATCTAACCGGCGATGAAGTGCTTTGCAGTACGGTGGATGCCGTTCGGAGCGTCTTGCGATTAACGGATGTGCTCTCCAGGTTCGGCGGGGAAGAGTTTACTGTCTATCTGCCCCACACTAACAAGGAGCAGGCGGAGCTGATCGCCGAGCAGGTGAAGATGACCGTCGAACAGAATAAAGTGCCGTCCGGCGTGGGAGAGGGGACAATCTCCGTCACGATCAGCATGGGGGTCATATCGATCGACCGTTTCGATATTTCGAATCTGAACGATCCCAAGTCGTACTTGCGCGAGTTGATGGCTCAAGCCGATGCCGCGCTTTACGAAGCCAAGTACAACGGGCGCAACCGGATCGTGAAGAGCAAGCTTGCGTAGGTGAGCAAGGTGCCGCGGTGCGGCCCAAGGATGTAGCAGGGAAAGCCTGCTCCGTCCTTTTTTTTCACTTTTGCTTGTTCAGAATTTTTTCAGACGTCTCTGCATGTCCTTGGCGGCGGCGGAAACGGCTTACATAGTCAGATACATTTTTGTCTGCTAATATAGGAATATCCGACTACGGTATAGCGATGTTCGATTGAAGGCGGGAAGTAACAAATGAGAAAAGTGCAGCTAGCTTTGGCTAAGCCCGGCGACCGGGTGGCAAGAGCCATCTTCCAGGAAAACGGCAACGTTCTGCTCGGAGCCGGCGTTGAATTGAACGAACGGTACATCGACCGGTTGCGCAATCTCGGAATCGATTTTCTTTATATTGAAGACGGTATGTCCCTCGATATCGAACCGGAAGACACGATTCGGGACGAGACGCGAAAGCAAGCCGTCAATATGATTTACAAGACGATGCATTCCTTCAAGGACGAAGGCGTGACGAAGGGCAGGACGATCGCACCCGACATGGGGCGGAATTTCCGCGCGATCTTCGGCAGCATCATGCAGGATTTGGCTACGCGGCCGAACCTGCTAGTGAATTTGACGAATATCCACTCCATGGACGCCTATTTGTTTCAGCATTCATTCAACGTAGCGGTGTTGTCCGGCATCATGGGCATCGCCAAGGGCTTTAACCGGATCCAGCTGGAGGAACTCGGAATCGGCGCTTTGCTGTTCGACATCGGAATGACCAAACTGCCTAACGAGCTGCTGAACAAATCCGGGCGTTACACGAAGGAAGAACAAGAGTTGATGCATACGCATCCGAAGCTTGGTTTCGACATCCTGAGGAAATATCATGACATCTCTATCGTCTCCGCGCATTGCGCCCTGCAGCATCATGAACGGTTCAACGGCTCCGGTTATCCGCGCGGCTTGAAGAAGGACGAAATTCATATGTACGCCCAGATCGTCGGCTTGGCGGACACTTACGATGCTTTGGTATCTCCACGTCCGCATCGCAAACGCTACACGACGAGCGAAGCGATAGAGTTTCTGTTCGCCTCGGGCGGCACGTTCTTTGACCTGGATCTCATCAAGCTGTTCTGCAGCCATATCTCCGTATATCCGGTAGCCACGACGCTGCAGCTTAATACGGGTCAGGTCGTCGTCGTTACCCATAACAGCCAGCTTGCGGTTCATCGACCAAGGGTGCGCGTCATTAAAGAGGCTGACGGAGAGCCGCCAAAGTCGCCCTACGAGATCGAGTTAAAGGATCAGCTCCATCTGACGATCGTCAAAGAGCTTTAATCCTCATTGCGCCTCGCGGCGCCATCCAATCAAACCTTCCTCTTCTTCCGGCATTGCGGGAGTCGGAGAAGGTTTGTTTTTGCTTCGGTTAACTTTGAATCTAGCGATGTTTAGGGTAAAATGGGGAGATATAGGTGTAGAAGGAGATTTCCGCTTTGGATGAATTCGCAAGCATATCGCATTGGACATCGCACCGGCAATCGGCGGATTGGCAGCGGCAACGAGGCGTCGCGCTTGGCATAGGCGACGACGCGGCCGCCGTCGATCTTGCGGCCGCGCTCGACGGGATCGACGGCGGCAAGCGTCTGCTGCTGGCGGTCGACACGATGGTGGAGACCGTCCACTTCAGCGATGCGACGATGAGGGACGAAGATGTCGGCTATAAGGCTCTCGCCGCCAACATCAGCGATATCGCCGCGATGGGCGGCGTGCCGTTGCATGCGCTCGTCTCGGTCAGCGTGCCGAAGTCGTACGGACCGGAGCGGATGCGAAGGATCTACGACGGGCTGTACGAGTGCGCCGAGCGCTACGGGGTTGCAGTAATCGGCGGCGATACGACGTCGTCGCCGGAGCGCCTTGTCGTGTCCGTCACGCTGACGGGAACCGTCGAAGCGGGACGCGAGCTGCGGCGATCCGGCGCGAAGCCCGGGGAAGCCGTGTTCTTGACCGGCGCCGTCGGGCTGTCGGCGGCCGGGCTGCACCTGCTGCTGGCCGAGGCTGGCGGGAAGGCGGCGCACGAGGCGGAGCGCCGTTATCGCGAGGCGCTGGTCGCGGCGCATCGCCGCCCCGCACCTTCCGTGCAGGCAGGCAGGCTGCTGCTAACGGGCGGCTGCAGCAGTCTCAACGACGTGAGCGACGGCCTTGCCAGCGAAGCATGGGAGCTCGCGGAAGCGTCGAGGCTCCGGCTCGTGCTTCGCGAGCGGCTGCTGCCGAAGAGCGGGAGCATGAGCGATTATGCCCGCGACGCCGGCATCGATCCGCTGGAGTGGATGCTCTACGGGGGCGAGGATTACGTCCTGCTCGGAACGATCGACGCCGGGAAGGCGGAAGCTGCGAGGCAAGCGTTCCGCGAGGAGGGACTGCCGTTTTTCGTTATCGGCGAGACGGAGGAAGGACCGCCTGGCGTCGAGCTCGCGCGAGAGTGGAATTCCGGAGCGGGAGAGAATAGGACAAGCATCGCGAAGCGGGGATATAATCATTTTGGTGAATGAACGGGTGGATGGAATGGAACCTAGCAAAGTGAAAGCCGAATGGGTTGCAAGCAGCTTGAAGGATACGGAGGCGCTCGCGGACAGGCTGGCGGGCTTGGCGGGACCGGGCACGGTTATCGCGCTGGATGGCGATCTTGGCGCGGGCAAAACGGCCTTCTCCCAAGCATTCGCCGCGGCGATCGGCGTGCGTGGCGTCGTAAACAGTCCGACCTTCACGATTATCAAGGAATACGAAGGGGAAGCGCTGCCCTTTTATCATATGGATGTATACCGGTTGTCGATGGAAGAAGCCGACGAGCTCGGGCTGGACGAATATTTCTACGGCTCCGGCGTAACGATCGTGGAATGGGCCAGCTTAATCGAAGAGTTGCTGCCGCCCAAGCATCTTGCCGTATTTATCGAGCATCTTGGCGGAGAAGCAAGGCGATTCCGGCTGAGCGGCTCGGGGGAGCCGTACGCGGCATGGATAGAGAATGGATTCAGATAGGGGCGTCTAGGAATGAACACGGCAACATGGGGGGAGAGCGGCCCGGTAATCGCTCTGGATACGTCGACTGCGGCGATGGCAGCCGCCGTCCTGCGCGGCGGAGTGACATTAAGCGAGGTTCAATCGCTTGCGGAGCGGAACCATTCCGTACACGTCATCTCGCATGTGAAGGCAATGATGTCGGAAGCGGGCGTCGCTCCGGATGAGCTTGCCGCCATCATCGTCGGGAACGGACCCGGATCGTACACGGGCATGCGGATTGCCGTTACGGCCGCGAAGACGCTCGCTTGGTGCTGGCGCAAGCCGCTCGTCGGCGTCTCCAGCTTGGAGGCGATCGGCTTCGGAGCTTGGCATCGAGGCGCCGAACGGGTGCTAATGGCCGGAGAAGAAGCTTTTGCAAGACAGGAATGGGGACGGGAACGGGAGCATTGGGTGCTACCGATCATGGACGCGCGCCGCGGGCAGGTGTATAGCGCGGGTTTCGTTTGCCGTGCCGATGGCGCGGCGTTGGAGGACTGGACTCGGTTCGCGGAAGACGGCGTGCGCTTAATGGATCAATGGGTGGAATCCATCGCGGAGCGGATCGGGGCGGAAGCCGGACGTCTCGGCGGAGCGGCGCCCGTCATCTGGCTAGTCGGCGACTTGTCTTTGCATGAGCAATCCGCCGAGCGGCTGGCTGCTCTCGGAGGGTCGCTTGGCGCGGATGTCCGTCTCATGCCATACGTCATGGAGGGCAGGTTCCTCGCGGAGCTCGGCCTGAAGCGGCTCTCTGCAGGCGAATCGGATGACGTCCATACGTTCATCCCGAACTACACGCAATTGACGGAGGCGGAAGTAAAGCTGAAGGCGAAGCAGGCAGGTGAGACATAAGGATGGCCGTGAACAAAGATATGCTGGCGTACCGGGCGATGGCCGAGTCTGACATCCCCGCGATTCTGGCCATCGAGCAGGAAGCTTTCAGCAGCCCGTGGACGGAAGAAGCTTTCGTGAACGAGTTGAAGAACAACATGTTTGCCAGATACGTCGTCATGGAATACGGCGGCGAGCTGATCGGTTACGGCGGCATGTGGATAATTATGGACGAAGCGCATGTGACGAACATCGCCATACGGTCCGATGTAAGAGGGATCGGCCTTGGGAATAGGCTGCTGGGACAGCTTCAGCGGACCGCGGTGTTCTACGGCGCGGCGCGCATGACCTTGGAGGTGCGCGTCTCCAACGAACATGCCCAGCGGCTCTACCGAAAGCACGGCTTCCAGCCATCCGGGGTACGGCCGCGTTATTACTCGGATAATGACGAAGATGCGCTTATTATGTGGGCGGAGCTGGATGCCGATCGGCTTAGAACGGGAGGGGAACGAACCTGAGCACATCAAGCGGATTTGGAGAATCGTTGATTCTCGCAGTGGAAACAAGCTGTGACGAGACTTCCGTTGCGGTCGTCAAGGGCGGCAAACAAATATTGTCCAACGTGGTCAGCAGCCAGATTGACGTTCACGAACGGTTCGGCGGCGTCGTGCCGGAGATCGCTTCGCGCAAACACGTCGAGACAATTACGCTGATCATGGAACAGGCGGTACGGGATTCCGGGTACGAGCTAAAGGACATGTCCGCGATCGCGGTGACGCAAGGACCGGGCTTGGTCGGCGCATTGCTGGTCGGCATCGTAGCGGCGAAGAGCCTGTCGTTGGCGCTGGACGTCCCGCTCATCGGCACGCATCATATCGCCGGCCATATCTATGCGAACGAGCTTGTCCACGATCTCGAATACCCGTGCTTGGCGCTCGTCGTGTCCGGCGGGCATACCGAGCTCGTTCTGCTGGAGCGAGAAGGCAGCTTCCGCGTCATCGGCAGAACGAGGGACGACGCGGTAGGCGAAGCGTACGACAAGGTGGCCCGGGCGCTCAAGCTGCCTTACCCGGGCGGCCCGCATATCGACCGACTGGCGGCCGAGGCAGCGACGGCGACCGTTCTGCCCCGCGCATGGCTGGAAGCGGACAGCTACGACTTCAGCTTCAGCGGGCTGAAGTCGGCCGTACTGGCCGTTATTAACCAGACCCGCATGAAAGGATTGGAGCTGGACGAAGCGGCGCTCGCGCGCGGATTCCAGGAATCGGTCATCGACGTGCTCGTGACGAAGTCGCTGCGCGCCGCCAAGGCGCATGGCGTCAAGCAGCTTCTGTTATGCGGCGGCGTAGCGGCGAACAGCGGCTTGCGCGCGGCGCTCGAGGCTCGCTGCGAGGAAGAAGCACTGCCGCTTCTCATCCCGCCGGGCAAGCTCTGCACGGACAATGCCGCCATGATCGGAGCTGCCGCGCATTTGAAGCTAAAGCGGGAGTGTTATTCCGACCTGGAGCTGAAAGCCGATCCCGGCTTGTCGCTGGAGGAATGGTCGGTGGACGAGCCTTTGGAACAATTCCCCAAACAATGAATTGACAGATAATTTCGGATCGCTTATAATAAGCACCAATACTTCAAACCGCATAATCGCAAACGCAATGAACAGGAACAGTAAAGGGACTCCGGGTCGCCTCAAGACGTAATAAGCTTGAGTGCTCAGAGAGCTGCGGGCAGGTGCAACGCAGCCGAAGGATCGCTTGAAGCTCGCCTGGGAGCGGAGCCTTGGAAGTTTGTCACGGCGAACGACGAGTCGATACGATTTGGGCCGGACAGATTACTTGGCTACGGCTGACCTCCGTAACGGGGTACATAATCGCAGCATCCGGAGCTGCAATTATGATTAAGGTGGGCATTCCGTCGTTCGTATCGGCGTAGGGTGTCAACAAGGGTGGTACCGCGCGGGTCATTATAGCCTGTCGTCTCTTGCATAGAGGCGACAGGCTTTTTATTATTCCGAGATCGGATAAGTTTGACACCTTGTCCGTACTTGGAATTCACCGCGAAACGGCGGCTCTTGCCTCCGATGGACGGCGACGGCCGTTACATCATGAAATATAAGAAAGTATAAGTTTTCTCTATACTGAGCTTCTATTTCTCGGAATGAAACGCGCTGCGCCGCCAAGGGACTGCGCTAGCCGTTTCACCTTGGTTGAATTGGTTTGAAGAGGAACATAATCGCATAGTCACAAACGCTGGGAACAGGAGCAAGTAGAGCAAAGGCTGGCAAACAAACGCCATGAGAAGGTTTCATGACGCGACCAAGAGAGCTGCGGGAAGGTGCGACGCAGTCGAAGCCGTTGATCGAATCTCGCCTGTGAGCGGAACGCGGGAACATGGAACGATATAGAGGGCAGGCAGGCCGGCTGGCTAAAGTCGACGGTCATTACTAGCATCAGGCCGCTCAAATCGCTCGGAAGTACTGCGTTACGGTTTAGCCTCCGTCAACGGGCCTTAAGCGGGCATGCGCCGAATTCATTCGGCTGCGGCCAATTGGAGTGGTACCACGGCATAAGCGTAAGCTTGTCGTCTCTTAATCAGAGACGGCAAGCTTTTTTTGTTGCTTTTCGGTGATGATGCAAGCGGAAGAATCCCAAACGACGATACTTAGGAGGAACCTAAAATGGAAAACAATAAAAAAATTCAAATTTTCGATACGACTTTGAGAGACGGCGAACAATCGCCGGGCGCTTCGATCGCGCCTGAGCGAAAAATCATCATCGCGCGCCAGCTTGCCAAGCTTGGCATCGACGTGATCGAACCCGGCTTCGCGGTGTCCAGCGCGGGCGAATTCGCTGCCGTGCAGCAAATTTCCCGCGAGCTGCAGCAAGTGGAGATCGCCGGCTTCGCCAGGGCGGTCAAAGGAGATATCGACGCGGCGGTGCGGGCGACGGCAGACGCGGCCCGCCGCAGGCTGCATCTCTTCATATCCTCGTCGGATATTCATCTGAGCCACCAACTGCGCAAGTCGCGCGAAGAAGTGATCCGCATCGCCCGCGACATGGTTGCTTACGGCAAGCAGTTCGTCGACGAAATCGAGTTTTCCGCGATGGATTCGACGAGATCGGGACGCGACTTCGTCATACAGCTGGTCGAAGCGGTGATCGAGGAAGGGGCTACGATCATCAATCTGCCGGATACGCTTGGTTACGCGATGCCGGACGAGATGATCGAATTGTTCAGAGCTGTGCGCAAGGAAGCAAGAGGCGGCGAATCGGTGCGGTACAGCGCGCATTGCCATAACGACCTGGGCATGGCGGTTGCGAACAGCCTTGCCGCGATCCAAGGCGGCGCGACTCAGATCGAGGTGACGGTGAACGGCATCGGCGAGAGAGCCGGCAATTGCTCGCTGGAGGAGCTGGTTATGGCCATCGAGACACGCCGCGATCACCTGAAGGCGGAGACGAATATCCGGATCGGCGAAATTTATGAAACTTCGCGGATCGTCAGCCGGACGATGAACTTCCCGATCGCGTACAACAAGCCGATCGTCGGCCGGAACGCGTTTCAGCACGAGTCGGGCATCCACCAAGATGGATTGCTCAAAAATCGGAACACCTACGAGATCATGGACCCCGAGGCGATGGGCATCTCCCGGAGCATGATCGTGCTCGGCAAACATTCGGGCAGCCACGCGATCAAACACCGTCTCTCGGATTTCGGAATCGAGCCTAACGATGAGCAGTTCAAGGCCATCTATACGCGATTCAAAGAGGTAGCGGACGGACAGAAGATCGTCACCGACAACGAGCTGATCCGCATCGCGGGAGATATGACGAAGACGCAGCCGGATCCTTACGTCCTGGTCGATCTGCTGGTGCATGCGGGAATGCAGCGGGCAAGAACGGCAACGGTAACCGTGCGCGAGAACGGGCAAGGTTCGGAGAAAAGTTATATGGCCATGGGCGCCGGTCCCTTGGAGGCGGTTATCTTGGCGATCCAGCAAGCGATTCCGGCGGCGGCCGAATTCGAAGATTTGGAGCTGCATTCCTTATCGACCGGGGAAGACGCTTTCGGCGAAGCGGCGGTCAGCGTAGTTTATAACGGAGAAAGGTTCCGGGGCAGCTCTGTTCACAAGGATATCATTCTGGCGGCGGCGCAAGCATACGTTTCTGCATGCAATCAAGCATTGATGAGCGCGAATGCCGTTCGGAAGCCGGACCAACGACAGCAAACGGCAAACTAGACGCATATCGATTCTTCATTTTGAGTAAAAAGAACGCGATGTGAACAATTTTATCCACATCCACGCACAATAATGTGGATAAACATGTAAAGAGGGCGTAAACCTTGGGTTTGCGCCCTCTCTGCGTTGTGGGGCAAACGGGGATATCTTTTTCACAATTGATCTGTGGATAATGTGCATAACGTGGATAGTGCGGACAGGATCCGAGCTTTCATCGGGTATTAATCCCTAAACCCCTAGGAATTGCGGAGGACTGCGCGAAAAATGTCGACAGAATTAACTAACAATTTATTCACGGTTGTGGATAAAACTGTGAGTAAGTTCATGACGATGGCGGATAACGTCCGGGCGCAATCCGATTTGCGTTAAATACTAATCATTTTTTCGGTGAAATGACCCGTCCAATGCGCTATCTTAGCATTAACGTCATATATGCGGAGGTAACCCGAATGGATAAGGGAGCCGTAATCCAGGTGAATCAAGTCAGCAAGTACTTCGGCGCTAATCATGCGATTAAGCAAGTATCCTTTCAGGTGGGGCAAGGCGAGTTGTTCGGAATTATTGGAAAAAGCGGATCGGGCAAGACGACATTGCTTGAGCTCCTTTCGGGGCAGCGGATGCCGGACGGAGGTTCCGTTAACGTACTTGGCTTCGATATGCTGTCTGAGGCCGAGAAGCTGAAGGAGCATGTCAACTTTTTTATGCAAACGACTACATTGGTGGACAAGATGACGGTCCGTGAAGCATTGGAGATGTTCCAGGGCTTTTACAAGAGGAAGGTCGACATCGACGTTATCCTGAAGCAGTTCGGCCTTACGACGTATGCCGATAAGATCGTCAAGCATCTATCGGGCGGCTTAAGACAGCGAACAACGTTAGCCATCGCGGTTATCAACGATCCGGCCATCGTCTATCTGGATGAACCGACGACAGGGCTGGACAGCCAGGCGAAGCGGGAATATTGGTCGATCCTTGCCGCGCTTCGGCTGCAGGGCAAGACGATCGTCATCATTTCGCATGATATGACGGAAATCCAATATTGCTGCGACCGGGTTGGCGTGATGAAGGATGGCAATCTTGTCGTATGCAACAGTCCAATGACGCTGATCGATGAGCTTCCGCACGGCGGGCTTACGATGGAGGCCGTGTACATGGAGTACGCGGTTGGCAGCAGGGGGGGCGTTGAAGTTTAAACCGATTGATCAAGGCAAGCGCGTACAAGATCCGTCCAGCGAGCGCAAGAGTCTGGTGGAGATGAGGATGGAGATGATCGCACTTCTCTTATCACGAAGAAGCGAGGGGGGAACTGATAACAAGAAGAAGGCGGATGCCACATTGACGCAATCGTAGTATACTAGTGATGGCACTGTCTTCAACATCGGGGGAATACATATGGGCGCGGCGAATATGCAGGACTGGGACAACCTGAACGAACGAATAGCGGAAGAGATGAAAGCGCTGGTGCGTCACCGGTTTCAATCGAACCGGCTGTGCGGCCTTGCGCTTCGTTTCGTGGAGGACAAGCTTGGCGAGCGAATGATCTTCGGGGCGCTCACGTTTGTCCATTTTCACATGTGCGGCGGGGATTCGGGCCATCCTTATCAAGCTGCTGCCGGCATGGAACTGATTATTTTGGCATCCGATATCCTGGATGATCTGGAAGACCAGGATGCGCCGTCCAAACCTTGGATGAACGTCCCCCTGCCCGAGGCGCTGCATGCCGCGACTTCGTTGCTGACGCTTGCGCAGCAAGCGCTGCTGGAATGCGTGACGGATATGAGGCAGAGAGGCGAGTTGGCCACCATGATGAACAACCAGCTTCTGATGTCGGCCGATGGCCAAATGATGGATATCGCTGGCGAAGCGAAGGACGAGGCTGCCTACTTGGAGATGGTTAGCCGGAAATCCGCTTCGTTATTTGTTTTGGCTTGCAACGCGGGGGTCATGGCCGCCGGCCGCGAGTGGAGGGAAGACGTGGCGGCTTACGCCGAAGCGCTCGGGCTCGCCTCCCAGATGAAGAACGATATCCGGGATTTGGTTCGCTGGGATGACAAAAGCGATTTCTTGCAGCGAAAACCGAGTTTGGCCCTTCTCTATTTGTTGGAAGGCGCGGCGGAATCGGATGCCTGGATCGTCGATTTTTACGAAGGCCGTTTAGGAATGGAAGACGTTCGGGAGAGGCAGGCGTTGTTCCGCGAAGCGCTGGAACGCACGGGCGCGCTGTTATACGGAACGGTCATGGGCCGTATGCACTACAATCGATTTCTCGATCTGCTGGCCGCCATGCCAGTCGAAGAAAGCTGGAAGGACCTGCTTTTGCGAATGTTAAACGGAGAATCTCCGTCCGATCGGGAGCGGGAAAGGGACGCAACCACGCAAGAGCTGCTTCGGTAAATACCAATCAATTTTGCGTTTGCCTACTATTCGATGTTTGATATAGTATAAATGTACTATATTTCGACTTTATTAATAGGAGAAGCGGAGGAGTTCGGGATGTTGAAAGAAATGATTCGTCAATTGGCAAGCAGCGCGGAGAACATGAAGATGGTTATGGGTGGACAAGTTCAATTGGCAGGCGTTTCGATGGAGGAACAGAGAGCTCTGCTTGGCGAATTGAAAGAAAAGGACAGCCAAACCAGCTATTACGGATACGGCTGGAACTAGATTAAACGCATGAACGGATCGAAAGGAAGAGGCCTGCATGAAATCCACTCCTATTAAACGGCTGACGGCATTCCTCTTCCTATGCCTTTTCGCATCGCTAATCGTATACTTGACCGCCGTCATTATTCGCGTTCCTTCGATCGGGGCTTACGTCGTCCCCCAGAATAATGCCGGTTTTTTTGTCGTTTCCACGGCTCCCGCGGGTCAGGCCAAGATGAAAGGCTTGCAGGTCGGAGACCAGATCGTCGAGATTAACGGCAAGCCCGCCGGACAATTTCCCAACCTTTCGAAATACGACTCGATAGAAGAAGCGGATGATATTCTCGTCATGAGGCGGGGCGGATCCACGGAGCTGATTACGTTCGCCAAAGCTTGGTCCGGCGAACATACGGCGATTGAATTGCTTCTGCAGCTATACGTTCCGGGGATTTCGTTGTTTGTCTTTTCCGCGTTCTCCGCGTTTCTCTACGTAAAACGCAAGAACGATCCCGCTGCGATTATGCTGATCCTGTTCTTCACGTCCATAGGAATCAGCTACTACAGCTCGGCGGCGTCCATTCTGAGGGATCCGGTGGGATTGTCCATCATCTATGTTGTTTTGCCTACCATTTCATTATTGTATATGAGCTTCATGAATATTTATCTCAAGAGATTCGACGCCAGCTTCATCAGCAAACGCACGCTTGGCGTGCTATTCGGGATCGTAGGCGTCGTTAGCGCGAGCAGCCTAATCTATATTTGGACGGATTTGTTCAGTAGCGAAACGTTCGTCTATATCAGATTCGCCTACAGCGCGATCGTCTTAATAGGCAATTTGGTCTGCGCGTTTAAGCTGGTCCTAAAGTTTACGAAGCATAGGTTCACCAAGTTGCATTCGCTCTTTACGATCACGTTGACCTCCCATCTCGTGGCGTTCACGCCATTCGCGACATTGAATTTGCTGCCGCAGCTGTTCGGGAACGATCAGGTGCTCCCTCCGGCGTTCACGGCTTTGTTCCTGTTTATTTTGCCGGTCGTCTATTTCTACCTGTCGACTTCCAATCAACTGTTCGACATTGATTTTATATTGACGCGCTTCAAATATTATACGGCCCTGTCGCTGATCCCCTCATTGTTGTTGGCCGGGGCGGTCACGCTGGCGAAGCAGGATCGCGACGGCGGGATATGGTCCGAATTCATCGGATCGTTCGCGGTCATATACGTAGGCATGACGTTATTTTTGTACGCCAAGGAGCAGATCGACCAGCGCTTCCGGCCGCGCTTGTTCAAGGCGATGTACAGCTATCAGGACAGCTTGGATCGTTTCTCGCGCAACGTAGCCCGGGTCATGAAACAAGCGGATCTGGAATCCGTGCTGAAGAGCGAAATCAACGATCTGCTGCCCGTTGGCCGAATCACCTTCCTCATCGTGGATCAAGCGGAGCAGGCGGTGTTCCCGATGAGCGACCAGCATGAAGAGAGGGTCACGGCGGATTTCCTGCTCGGCATCGTCAACACGTTTAAGCTCGGGGATCTCATCGACCTTCCGTTCGGCTTGGGACTCGTCATCGGCAAACAACGTTCGCGGTATCATGTGCTGTGGATCGGGCAGAAAACGAACCATACGCGTTTTAACTCCGACGAAATCCGGTGGCTGAAAACGATGGCGAACTATTCAAGCATCGTATTCGAGAACTTGTATTTAATCGAAGGATTGATCGAAGATTTGGAATCCGAGGTGCGCAAGGAACAAACGACGTCGCCATGGGTGCTTAGGATGTTGTTCCTCCTGTCGGAAAACGAGCGGCGGAAGCTTGCGGCGGATCTCCACGATTCGGCGCTGCAAGACCAGCTTCTCTGGTATCGCAAGCTGGAGAGCGTCATCATGGATCATCCCATTTCGGACAAGCTCGGAAGCGAGCTGGAGGATATCAAGGAAGGACTGCTCGACGTCATTCACCAAATCAGGGAAACCTGCAATGAACTACGGCCGCCTCTCTTGAAGGAAATGGGCGTCGTCGAAGCGGTGGAATCGATTATCGAACATACACAGATGCGCGTGAACTTCGAGGTGAAATTCCGGTCGAAGCCGATTAAGGATCCGTTGAATGAAGAACAAATTACGGCCATCTACCGAATCGTGCAGGAACTGCTGCGTAACGCGGACAAACACGCGGGAGCCAAGGGCGTAACGCTGGAGCTCGAGCTGCGCAAAGGCATGCTTTACTTCCGCTATCAGGACGACGGCATCGGCATGGACGTGAACAACATGGTCGAATCGTTCGAGCATATGGGATTGTCGGGCATTAAGGAACGCGTAGCGAGTCTGGAGGGCGAAATTTCGTTCTATTCGGAACGCGGCAAGGGCCTCGAGGTCACGATTCTTATGCCGATCATGATGAGCGGCGGAAGAACCGAAAGGGGGGTAACGGGTGATTCATATCTTATTAGTTGACGATCATCCGTCGGTCGGCGAAGGAACCAAAACGATGATCGAGCAGGACAGCGAGATGAAAGTGACCGTTGCCCACTCGGCGCTTGAGGCGCTGAACAAGGTGCAGATGGGCGCGGAGCCATTCGATTTGATCCTGTGCGATCTGAATATGCCGGGCATCAGCGGTCTCGAATTAACGAAGAGACTGCTCCAGCTCGACCCGGAACGCAAAATCATTATTTACTCCGGCTACGAAATCGGGTCACACTTCAATCTGCTTGTCGAATCCGGCGTGTCGGGATTTATATCGAAAACCGCATCTCGCGATCAGCTCCATCATTCCATTCGTTGCGCGATGCGCGGAGAAGCGGTTATTCCGATCATGCTGCTCAAGCAGCTTCGCCGGAACGAGGTGACCGTCTCCCGATCGGAGTTATCTATTGAGGACGTGTCGATCAACGAGAAAGAAATGGCGATTCTGTCCGAGGTGGCCGCGGGCGTCAGCAACAAGGAACTGGCAGCCAACCTGCATGTTAGCCAGCGCAACGTGGAATATCAACTAACGCGAATTTTCGAGAAGCTGAACGTCAGATCGCGTTCCGAGGCAATACGGGAAGCGAAGCGGCTAGGATTAATCAGCATGGAAATGTACTAATAGATAACGCCGTCCTCTAGCGGAAAAAGGAATTAGAGAAACAGGGCTGCCGTTCCGTTGATGGATCATCATCGGAACGGCAGCCCCGTGTACTTGCGGCTACATTAGCTGCTCCCATTGCTCATAGGCTTCGGATAAGGTTTGTTTTCGTTCATCGATGTTGGACTGGATATCTTGAATTCGAACGTAGTCGTTAAAGATGGTAGGATCGGTCAATTGCTCCTCGAGTTCGGCGATTTGACCCTCCAGCTCGGCAATCTGGGCTTCCAGCTGCTCCAGCTTACGTTGTTTGCTGCGCTCCTCGCGTTTGGCTTGTTTCTCGGCTTCGTAGAAGCTTGCTACAGGGGCTTCCGATGTCGCACTGGATTTGCGTTGCGTCGCTGCTTGCAGCGCGAGCGACTCTTGCTTCGCTTCTTCGAATTCGCGTTTCTTCTCCAGCATGTCGTCATAATTTCCTAGGAAATGTCGGATGCCGTCAGGCTGAAGCTCGACGATTCGCTCCGCCATTTTGTTCAAGAAATAACGGTCGTGGGAGATAAACAATAACGTCCCTTCGTAATCCATCAGCGCTGCTTCAAGCACTTCTTTGCTGAACAAGTCCAAATGGTTCGTCGGTTCGTCGAGAATCAGGAGATTGGCTTGCGCCAGCATCAGCTTCGCTAAGGATACTCTCGCCTTCTCGCCGCCGCTCAGGGAAGAAATCCGCTTCAGCACGTCTTCGCCGCTGAACAGGAAGTTGCCGAGCACCGTTCGTATTCTGGCTTCCTCCATATGGGCGTATTCGCTCCAAACTTCTTCGAGCACCGTGTTTTGCCCGTTCAATCGTGTATGCTCTTGATCGTAGTACCCAATTTTGACATGCGTGCCGAATTGTATGGTGCCGGTTGCGGGTTCAAGCTGTCCCATGAGCGCCTTCAGCAGCGTCGACTTCCCGATCCCGTTCGGTCCGATGAGCGCTACCGTCTCGCCGCGCGTCAGCCCAAAGCTGATGTTGCGGAATAAAGGGCTAGGTTTGCCGGTGAACGTGATCGACAGATTGTCCACATTCAGCACGTCTTTCCCCGACATCCGTTCGATCTCGAACGTAAAGTGGGCTTTCTTCAAATCCCCGAGCGGCTTGTCGAGCCGTTCCATCTTATCGAGCGCCTTGCGGCGGCTTTGCGCGCGTTTGGTCGTCGAAGCGCGGACGATGTTGCGCTGAATGAACTGCTCCATCTTTTCGATTTCGTGCTGCTGCTTCTCGTAATGTTTTAAGTCCGTTTCGTATTCGGCGGCTTTGAGCTCCAGATATCGCGAGTAGTTGCCCGTATAGCGGGTTGCGACATGCCGCTCGATCTCGACGATCGTATTCGCGAGCGCATCCAGGAAGTACCGGTCATGGGATACGACGACGATCGCGCCCGCGTAACCGCGCAGGTACGATTCCAGCCAAGTTAACGTCTCGATGTCCAAGTAGTTGGTCGGCTCGTCGAGCATAAGCAGGTCAGGCGCTTGCAGCAGAATGCGGGCCAAAGCGAGGCGCGTTTTCTGCCCGCCGCTCAAGGTCGAGATGACCGTCTCCAGGTCGAAGTGGCCGAAGCCCATGCCATGAAGTACGCTGTTGATGCGCGTATTGATTTCGAAGCCGCCTTGCTCCCGGAACCAATCGGATTGCCGGGAATAACGCTCAAGCGTCTCCTCATATCGTTTCTGGTCGTCATGAAGCCTCGGATCGGCGATTCGTTGTTCAAGCTGGCGAAGCTCCTCCTCGGCCTCGATCAAATGGGCGAAGACGGCCCGCATCTCCTCGATGATCGAACGATCCGATTGTAAGCCGCTGTTCTGAGCGAGATACCCCAGCTTCGTTTCTTTGGCTTTATGAATGTCTCCGGCGTCCGCGGACATTTCGCCGGCTATGATTTTGAGCAAGGTGGATTTGCCCGCGCCGTTTACGCCTACGAGGCCGATCCGGTCGCGTTCCTGCACCTGCATGGAAATATTGGATAATACGGCGGTGACTCCGTAATGTTTGGATATATTAGACACTTGCAAAAGCATTTCTGACCCTCCACTCCAATAGTCGCAGCGGATCGCTGCGTGCATCAATTTCTAGTTTACCACAAAGTGCCGCTTCCATTGGCGAAAGTTGTATAACAATGGTACACTACAAGGTAAGGTTAGTTCAGTCATTGGACGGGAAAGAGGATTGAACGATGGATTCGCGATACGCAGAGCGGGACAAGGGGGAGCTACGATCCGTTTATGCGGCGGCACGGAATGCGCTCGACGCATCGAAACGCAAGCAATGGTCCCGCGAAGTCTGTCGCCATGCGGCGACCTTGGCCGAACGGACTTCCGCGCGAACGATCATGGCCTATGTTTCGTTTCGCAGCGAGCTTGACCTCAGCGAATTGATCGAATGGTGCTGGCGGAAGGACGTTCGGGTCATCGTGCCGCGCTGCACGTTCGCGGACAGAGGGATGACGCTGCATGAGCTGAAGAGCTTCGAGCAGCTTAGGCCAGGCGCCTATGGCATCATGGAGCCGGATCCGGCGCTGGCGGAGCAGCTTCCTTCCGACAGCGTACCGGATATCGTCATGGTGCCGGGTCTTGCTTTCGATAAAGTCGGTGGCAGGTTGGGCTACGGAGGCGGTTATTACGACCTGTTCTCGGAGCGCATGTCGATATTGGCCCGGGAGAGCGGGAAGGAAACGATTTGGCTCGGCGTTTCGTTCGAAGCGCAGCTTCAGGACCATGTGCCGGGCGAAAGCCATGATCTTCGTCTCGACGGCGTCGTCACGGAGCAGACGATCTATTGGAGTGGAACGACATCATATTCATGAAGGGAGAGTCGCTAGGATGGAGCTTACCCATTTCAACGAACAAGGCAGGGCGCGAATGGTAGACATCTCGGAGAAGGATGTCACGACCCGCACGGCGACGGCGCGGACCGACGTGCGGATGCTGCCTGCGACCTTGGAGCAGATCAAAGCGGGCCGAATCGGCAAAGGCGATGTTCTCGCAGTCGCGCAGGTCGCCGGTATCATGGCCGCGAAGAAAACGTCGGACTGGATTCCGATGTGCCATCCGCTGCCGCTGACAGGCATTAATATCGTGTTCGCCGACAATGGAACGGACGAGCTATACATAGAAGCAACAGTGAAGACCACGGGCAAGACGGGCGTGGAGATGGAGGCGCTGACCGCGGTATCCGCTGCCGCGCTTACCGTATACGACATGTGCAAGGCGCTGCAGAAGGATATGGTCATCGGGCCTACGCAGCTCATGGTGAAAACAGGCGGCAAAAGCGGCGACTATACAAGAGCCGAAGAGTAGGCTGGGGCGCGAGACATTCGGGATGGGAGGAATGGGATATGCAGTGGAAGGTTGCGTTATTAACGGCTAGCGACAAAGGCTCGCGCGGTGAGAGAGAGGACACGAGCGCGCAAGTCATTCGCGAATTGGTGGAAGAGGAGCTCGGAGGCGTCATCGTCGATTATCGGATCGTACCGGACGAGCAGGACGAGATTATGGCCGCATTAATCGAAATGACGGAGTATTTTCAAGCCGATCTCGTACTGACGACCGGGGGAACGGGGCTCGCCCCGCGCGACATTACGCCGGAAGCGACGCTTAAGGTGATTGACCGGGAAGTGCCAGGCCTCGCGGAAGCGATGCGGATCGGCGCGCTACAGAAGACGAGAAGAGCGATGTTGTCGCGCGGCGTATGCGGCATTCGCGGAAGCTCGCTTATCGTGAACCTTCCCGGAAGTCCCAAAGGCGTTCATGAAAGCCTGATGGCGATCATGGATCAGCTGCCACATGCGCTGGGCATCCTTTCGGGCCAGCTAGGAGAGCACAACGGATGACGGAACGGTACGAAGACGGTCTGGAGCCGGAAGTCATTCGCCACGGCTCGACGGTGCTGAAGGAAGTGTCCGTGCACGATGCGGTCGGACTCAGGCTTGCACACGACTTGACGCAGATTATTCCCGGGCAATTCAAGGGACGCCTGTTCAAAAAAGGGCATCTCATTGCCGAAGCCGACATCCCGAGCTTGCTCGATATCGGCAAGGAGCATATCTATATTCTCGAGCTCGGCGAAGGCGAGCTGCATGAGGACGATGCGGCGAACACGATGGCCCGCGCCCTTGCCGACGACGGGCTGAACCTTACGGAACCGCATGAGGGCAAGGTGAGTTTGAAGTCTCCCATTCTCGGACTCGCTCAGATCGATAAGGAGATCGTGGATGCCGTCAACATGCTGGGCGAGATTGCGCTTGCCACGGTCAAGCAGCATGCCGTCGTGCAGGCGGGCAGTCCTATTGCCGCGACTAGAGCCATCCCGCTCGTCGTACCGAAGGACAAAGTTGCGGAGGTCGAACGGCTCGCGCGGCAATACAGGCTTCGGCACGGCGGTGCGGCACCGCTTAGCGTACGGCCCTTCCGCAAGCTGAAGGCGGGATTGCTCACGACGGGAAGCGAAGTCTACCAAGGCCGCATCGTAGACAAATTCGGCCCTGCCGTCGCGGCGAAGCTGAACGCGCTTGGTTCGGAGGTTGCGGAGCAACGTTTTGCCCCGGATAATCGACAATTTATTGTCAATGAAATACACTTTATGCTCAGCCAAGGGTATGATATGATACTCGTGACAGGCGGCATGTCCGTTGATCCGGATGATCGGACGCCGGGTGCCATAAGAGCTGCCGGAGCGGATATCGTAAGCTACGGGACGCCGATGCTTCCGGGATCCATGCTGCTCATGGGCTACATAAACGGAATACCGATTCTGGGTCTTCCAGGCTGCGTGATGCATGACCCCTATACCTCCTTTGACGTACTGCTGCCGCGTATTCTGGCGGGAGATACCATTAAGAGAGAAGATATAATCGAGCTCGGATACGGCGGATTGCTCGGTCGCTGAGAGCGACCATGTCCGAGGCCGCGGGAACGAAGGATCGGAACGGAAAGCTACACACATTCCCATGGAGAACAAGGAGGTTGGATAATGAGCGGAATTGGAGCGACAGGCATTATTTTGCTGGTACTTATCGCATTGCTGCTGTTTGGACCGAACAAGCTCCCCGAGCTGGGCCGGGCATTCGGCAAGACGCTTCGCGAATTCAAATCGGGAGCGCGCGAGATTATGGACCACGACGACGCGAAGGACAAAGACAGAAGCAGAATCGAAGTAAGCGCGGCAACCGATATCGAGAAAACAAACAAGCGGCTTCCGGAATAATCGGGCCCGCTTTTTTCTTGTTCGCGCGAAGGCGACGAAAGGGGAGTAGGATACAGCGATGGAAGCCGGCGGTAAGGAAATGGAACAAGGCGGCAAAGGCTTGCTTCGTGAAGAAGGGCTGATGCCGCTGCTAGAGCATCTGGGCGAGCTTCGGAAACGCCTTATTTATATTTTAATCGTATTAACGCTCGGACTTGTGTTAGGCATAACGGCGGCCGAGCCGCTCTACAATTATTTGATGAGTTTGGAGCCGGCCAATACGATGACGCTGCATACGTTCTCGTTATGGGACGGCATTGGCATGTACATGAAGATCGCGCTCGTCATTGCGCTCGTCATTACGCTGCCTTTCACCGCGTACCAGCTATGGGCATTCGTCAAACCCGCGCTGAGGCCGATCGAACAGCGCTCTACGCTCATCTACGTGCCGTTCGCGCTCATCATGTTTTTGGCGGGCCTCGCGTTTTCGTATTTTGTAGTGTTTCCGCTAGCGTTCAACTTCACGCGTACAGTGTCGGAGCATTTGAATTTGGAAGAGACGTATGGGATCATCCAATACTTTACGTTTATGTTCAGCATCTTGATTCCGATTTCGCTGCTGTTCGAGCTGCCGCTCGTCATTATGTTCCTGACGGCGATTCGGCTCGTAAATCCGAAGCGGTTGCGCAAGATGCGACGGCTTGCTTACTTCATCATGGCGGTCATAGGAATCACGATTACGCCGCCGGATTTTATTTCGGACGTGCTTGTCATTATCCCTCTCGTCTTGCTATACGAGTTCAGCGTATTTTTATCGGGCCTCGTATTCCGGAAGCAGCAGGATGCGGACGCGAAGTGGGAAGAAGAAGAGACGGCGGCGGGTTAGTCGTCAACTCGGGTAACATGCTAGGCCTGACGCTTTTTGCGCCAGGTTTTTTTTTGTTGACAAACCGAAACAATCGGGGCATAATTTAAACAGTTGTTTTAAACGATTGTTTAAATAGAGAATGGAGTGGATGAGAGATGAATACGGCACTGAAGGCGTTTATGAAGAGACCAACGACTTGGGTTGGCATTATTACGGCATTTATGTTCCAAATTATTTTCTCCGTCATCTGGATGACGGGATACGAAGGCGTAACGGACCGCGTCGACCAATTGAGAATCGCGGTCGTGAACGAGGATGCAACGGGGATGGGAGCAACAATCTCGGCGAATCTGGCGGAGAAGCTGCCATTCGAGATCGTACAACCAAGCTCACTGGAAGAGGCGAAGAGGCAGCTTGACGATCGCGAGCTGCAGATGGTCGTTCATATTCCAGCCGAATTCGCTCAGCAGGCGGCAACGCCGGAAGCGCAGGCGAAAATCGGCTATTTGATCAACGAGTCGAATCCGGCATTGATCAAGAGCATGATGAGCGGCGCGGCGGAGACGATTACAGCCGAGGTGAACAAACAAGCCGTCGCGATGGGCATCCAGCAGACGCTGGTCGGCCTGAAGCTTCCGGGAGAGCAAGCGGCCGCGGCTTCAAGCGGCTTATCGGAGCGGGTCGTTTCGGATATCCAATCGGTGAACGCCGTGCAAGGCATGAATAACCAGATGGTGCCGATGATGATGGTGCTGGCTTCGTACGTAGGCGCGATGATCATGGGGATGAACATCGAGCAATCGTCCATGGCAATCGGCGCAGCGACGAGCCGCTGGGGCAGGTTCGGCGCGAGAAGCTTGATTAACATCGTCTCCGCGGCGGCGGTATCCTTGGTAGGAGCTTCATTGCTAGCCGCGCTTGGCGGACAGATCGAGCAAGGTTTCCTGCAACTATGGGGCTTCCAATTCTTGTTCCTGTTAACGTTTATGTTCGTCTCGCAGATGTTCCTATATTTGTTCGGCATGGCGGGCATGCTTTTCAATATTATGTTATTATCGGTTCAGCTTGTATCCTCTGGCGCGATGGTGCCGCGCGAGCTGCTATCGGACTTCTACACGGGTCTGAGCAAGCTGCTGCCCGCAACGTACGCGGTAGATGGGAACATGAATATTTTGTTCGGCGGTCCAGGGGTCGGCGGAGACGTAACGGCATTGCTCTCGATCGGCGCGATCGCGATCGTGGTTAGCGCGGCGGCCGTGCTGTTGAAGACGAAAGCGATTCGTCAGCCGCAGGTTTCGATCGCGAGCCAGAATCAGAAATAAACCAATTATTAAGGAGCTGGCTAGGGACATGGCGGCAGAGGGCGAAACAGATATCAAAATGCGAATTCTCGGGGCGTCCAAGAAGCTGTTCGCGCAGCATGGCTACGAGGGGACGTCCATTCGCCAAATATGCGAGGAAGCGGGAGCCAATGTCGCGCTTGTCTCCTACCACTTCGGCGGCAAGGAAAATTTATTCGGCGCGTTGTTCGAATCGTATTTCCCGAACAACGAAGTAAGGTCGATCGATCCGGACATGGATCCGCTGATCGGCGTGAAGCTGATTATACGGGAAGTAACCGCGTACCGGCAATCGGATCCGCAACTGATTAGCATAATCCAGCAAGAGATCATCATGAATACGCCGCGCATCCAGAAGATCAGGGAACATGTCATGCCGATGTGGAAGCAGCTGCGCAAGTGGATGAGCGATGGCCGCGAACAAGGCATCTTCCGGTTCGGGTCGCTTGATACCGCGTTTATGTCGGTCGTCGGCACGCTTCTTTTCCATCGCGATCAGGAGTATTGGTCCGTTATGTTGGAAGAAGGGAAACCTGACTTGGAAACGATGACGCAAGATTTGACCGACTTTATCCTTCATGGCTTGCATTACCAAGGCGAATAGCAGTGATTAGCAGCGAATAGCCCAGTATGCGAAAGTAAAAATAATGTTAGCAAAGGTCAAAAAAATGTTATCCGCCCGGAGGAGCGCGAGGCTACACTGACTATATTAGCGATAGTGGTGCAACTCATACAATCCGATCGAGGTGACACGAATGGAAAAAACGAAGCAACCGGCAGGCTGGGAGCATGAAGCGTGGGAGAAGATTGTACGGAAGGTGAAACGCACGAGCGAACGGATCGGGGACGGATTCCCGCACGCCAGCGTGAACGGCGAATACGTGCTGGAGCCGGCGCATTGGTGGACGGCTGGCTTCTGGCCGGGGCTGCTGTGGCTGGTCTATCGGGATACGAAGGACGAGCGGTTAAAAGCGTACGCGGAAAGCTGCGAGAAGCAGCTGGACGCGGTCATCGCAGGCTTCGACCGGCTCGACCATGATCTCGGTTTCATGTGGCAGTTGACCAGCGTTGCCCGCTATAAGCTGCTCGGCGAAGATGAATCCAGAAGACGGGCTTTGCTGGCGGCAAACCTGCTCAGCGGACGGTTCAACGTGAAAGGCAAGTATATACGCGCGTGGAACCCTTGGCGAGCTGGAGAAGATAATTCGGGATGGGCGATCATCGACTGCGCCATGAATTTGGCGCTTCTATATTGGGCCAGCGCAACATCAGGCGATCCGCGCTACAACCATTTGGCGATGGAGCATGCGGATACGGTGCTTAGCCATTTCATCCGTGACGATGGTTCCGTCAACCATATCGTCATCTTCGACTCCGCGAGCGGGGAGAAGCTCGGCGTGAACGGCGGACAAGGCTACGCCCCCGATTCCGCATGGTCGAGAGGGACTGCCTGGGCGATTTACGGCATGGCGTTAAGCTATAAGCATACCGGCGAAATCCGTTATCTCGATGCCGCGAAGAAGGTCGCGCATTTTTTCCTCGCGAACCTGCCCGAGGACCGCGTGCCGCATTGGGACTTCCGCCTGCCGCCGGAGGTGCCGAAGCACCGCGACTCGTCGGCGGGCGCCTGCGCCGCCTGCGGCCTGCTGCTCCTCTCGGAGCTGGTAGGCGAGACGGAGTCCGAGCTGTATCGCAAGGAGGGAGAGGCGATGCTGTATTCGCTGTACACAAACTACGGAGCATGGGATCGCGATGACGAAGAAGGGCTGATCTTGCACGGCACCAGCCACTTCCCTGAAGGCCGAAACATTGACGTGCCGCTTATCTACGGCGACTACTTTTTCGCAGAAGGCATCTCTCGGCTGCTGGAGCACGGCGAATTGTTCTGGTAGAAGCCCGACTGCCCGATGTGATGTGCGTACGAACGAAAGGCTAAGGCCGTCCTTTGATCCCGCGCGGAGAAGGACGGCTTTCTTGCGTTCGGATATCCTGGACGCGGAAACTTATCATTTCTGATGTGGTAAAAAAAGCGCTTGCATTGATGGGTTTGTGTATGCTATAAAAGAATCAGATAAAAAATTTAAACGTTTAGAAAACGTAAAAATCAGTTTACGACAAATCCCCATTGGAAGCATGGCAAAGGGAGATGGACCTGCTTGTTCAGACGTCCCTGGCGGTTAAGAAAGAGCCGCAGCAATAAAAGATCAGCGAACAACTTCGATGTTCGGCTTGCAAATGTATGCGCTTTAATAAAAAGTTCGGTGATGTGAAGTGACGCCACAAAATCTAAACGTTTAATTTTCTGGGCTTGGCTATAATCCGATAGCGGATCTAGCATATAAAACGGTCATGGGGGATGACGACATGCGCAAAAGAAACACGTTATGGCTTTCATTGATCCTTGTACTATCCATGGTAACGGCGGCGTGCAGCTCGGGCGGCGGGGGCGGCAACGAGCCAAGTCCGACGGCAAGCTCCGGGACGACTGCGGAGACGCAAAAGCCTGACGACAAGCCGGCGGCCGATCCAGTCAAGCTGACGTTGTGGACGTTCGTCCAGCAGCACGCCGACTTCTATTCGTTTATGGCTGACGAGTGGAACAAAGCGAATCCGGACAGTCCGATCGAGCTGTCGACGGAGAACATTCCGTACGACGACATGCATACGCGTCTGCTAATCGCGCTGCAGTCGAAGGAAGGGGCGCCCGATCTCGCGGATATCGAACAAAGCAAGTTCCCGAATTTCATGAAAGGCGACTCCGTCCAGCTGGAATCGCTGAACGACATCGTGGAACCGGAAATTCCGAACATCGTCAAATCCCGCGTCGACATCTACAGCAAGGACGGCATCTACTACGGGGTCGATATGCACGTCGGCGCAACGGTCATGTACTACAACAAAGAATTGATGGATCAGGCCGGCGTTAACCCGGACGACATCAAGCTTTGGTCGGACGTGGAGAAATACGGCAAGACCGTCGTCGAGAAGACGGGAAAGCCGTTCATCACGTTTGAGGGCAATGGCAACTGGAGCTGGTGGCCGGCCATCAACCAGCTGGAATCCGACCAAGTCGGCGTGAACGGCGAAGTGACCGTCGACGACCCGCGCAACATTAGGGCAATGCAATACTTCCAGAAGCTCGTGAACGACGGGATCGCGGCGATTGCGCCGGGCGTCGGCCACGATACGCCGGAATACAAAGCGTACATGAACGCCGGCGAAGCGGCATCCGTATTCATGCCGTTCTGGTTCATGAACCGCTTCACGGACGAGATGCCCGACCTGAAAGGCAAGATGGTCATCAAGCCGATGCCGGCATGGGACGAGGGAGGCAATCGTTCGGCGGGCATGGGCGGCACGGGATTGACCATCACGAATCAGACGAAACATCTCGATCTCGCCAAGAAGTTCCTTGCGTTCGCCAAGCTGTCCAAGGAAGGCAACATTCAAGTATGGAAGCAGCTCGGCATGGATCCTATCCGTACGGAGGTATGGACCGATCCCGCGATGAGCGAGCCGAATAAATTTACGGAGTACTTCGGCGCCGATATTTTCAACACGCTGATTGAAGTCAAGGACGAAATTTATCCCGTCAACATTCGCGAAATCTCGCCGCAAGTGTTCGATGCCGTACGCAATGAGATCGTTCCGCAAATATTCCAGTCCGGAGAAGAGCCGGAGAAGGTCATCAAAGAAGTTGCGGAGAAGCTGCGCAAAGAGTAACCGAAGGCGCATGACCGACAAGCCGGCACTGCCGCGAACGCTGGGTTTCGCGGCAATGCCGGGGCTTGTCCCGCAGTACACTTACGAGGGAGGGTAACATGCCTCGACACCCCAAAACCGCAAGCCGAATGAATTCGCAATCGTTAGCGCCCTATTTGTTCGTGGCGCCGTTCATCCTGTCGTTTCTTCTCTTCTTCTCGTACCCGCTCGTCCAAGCGGTCATCATGAGCTTCCAGTCGGTGCTTCCGGACAACGTCACGTTCGTCGGCTTGGACAACTACAAACGGCTGGACAACGAAAGCTTTTACAAGGCGCTGTACAATAGCTTCCGGTACACGTTCTGGACGCTCCTCGTCTTGATCCCGCTGCCGCTGGTGCTCGCCGTATTCCTGAACGCGAAGCTGATGAGAGCCCGGAACTTGTTCCGTTCCGCCTTGTTCCTTCCCGCGCTCACGTCGATTGCGGTAGCAGCCATCGTATTCAGATTGATCTTCAGCGAGCTGGATGGGGCGATCATGAACGCCTTCATCGGATGGTTTGGCATCGACCCGCAGAAGTGGCTGCTCCACTCCTCGCTCAGCATGTTCGCGTTAGTCGTGCTGGCGACCTGGCGCTGGGTCGGCATCAATATCCTGTATTTTCTGTCGGCGCTGCAGAATATTCCGAAAGAGCTCTACGAGTCCGCGGATATAGACGGCGCGGGCGTGCTGGGCAAATTTTTCCGAATTACGCTGCCGCTTCTGAAACCCATTACCATCTATGTGCTGACGATTTCCATCTACGGCGGCTTCGCGATGTTTACCGAAAGCTACATGTTATGGGGCAGCAGAGGATCGCCGCAGGATATCGGGCTTACGATGGTCGGCTATATTTATCAGCAAGGCTTCCAGTACTTCGACCTCGGCTTCGGCTCCACGATCGGATTGGTGCTGCTGGTCATTACATTAGGCGTCAGCATGCTGCAGCTCCGAATGACGGGCATGTTCGGGAAGGAGGATTAAGATGGCCGACAAACCGAGATGGAACCCGGCGTCCGTAGGCTTGCTCCTTCTGTTCGTCTTGCTCGCGCTGCTGTCGCTGTTCCCGCTCTACGCTCTGTCCCTGGCCTCTATCAAGCCGGCCTCAGAGTTATTTCGATACGGACTGAACGTGCGGCTGGATTTCGGCGTTATGACCCTCGACAATTACAAAGCGATTTTTTCAGGGGAAGGCGGCTCCAAACATTATTTTTCGTGGTACAAGAACAGCTTGATCATTACTTGCTTATTCACGATCATCTGTTTGTTCCTGTCATCGATGGTCGGATACGGCCTGGCCATGTATCGGTTCAAGGGGCGCAATTTCATCTTCGTGCTGGTGCTCGCCGTCATGATGATCCCCGTCGAAATCATTATTTTGCCGCTTTACAAGCTTTCGATCGATTTGATGATTATTAACACCGTGTGGGGCGTTATTCTGCCGTTCGTCGTGGCGCCGCTGCCAATTTTCTTCTTCCGCCAGTTCGCGCTCGGCATTCCCAAAGACTTCATGGACGCGGGAAGAATGGACGGGTGCACGGAGATGGGCATCTTCCTCCGGATCATGGTGCCGGTGATGCTGCCGGCATTCGGCGCGATGACGATTCTGCAAGCCTTGTTCAGCTGGAACAACTTCCTGTGGCCGGTTATCGCGCTGCGATCGACCGAAAACTTTACGCTGCCGATCGGCCTCTCCGCGCTGCTGTCGCCGGTGGGCAACAATTATGAGGTTTTGCTGCCCGGCGCCGTGCTTAGCATTTTGCCCATCCTTATTTTGTTTCTCGCGTTTCAACGTTTCTTTATCGAAGGTCTTACCGTCGGCGGTGTAAAAGGATAACTACTTCGGGATAGAGTCAGGAGAGATCATACATGCATACCAAAAAAATAAATTCCCGCATAGTGCCGCTGAACAAAGCGCGCATCAGGGATTCATTCTGGTCCGGTTACATCGATCTGGTAAGGGATGTCGTCGTCCCGTACCAATGGGAGGCGCTGAACGACCGCGTACCCGGCGCGGAGCGCAGCTACGCCGTCAGCAACTTCAAGATTGCCGCGGGAGACGCGCAAGGCGAATACGGCGGCATGGTGTTTCAGGATAGCGACGTGGCCAAGTGGCTGGAAGCCGTAGGTTATCTGCTGCAAACGGAACCCGATCCCGAGCTGGAGAGAACCGCGGACGAGATGATCGACGTAATCGCCAGGGCTCAGCATCCAGACGGATATTTGAACACGTATTTCACGCTTAAGGAACCGGGCAAACGATGGAGCAATCTGGCTGAATGCCATGAATTATATTGCGCCGGTCATATGATCGAAGCCGCCGTAGCTTATTACGAGGCGACCGGCAAACGCAAAATATTGGACGTCGTATGTAAATTCGCGGATTATATTTGCACTGTCTTCGGCAACGAACTTGGCCAAATTTCGGGTTACGACGGACATCAGGAAATCGAGCTGGCGTTAATCAAGCTCTACCGTGCGACGGGCAACGAGAAGTACTTGAAGCAGAGCGAATATTTCTTGAACCAGCGAGGCACGGAGCCTCACTTCTACGCGCAGGAATTCGAAGCGCGCGGCAAGGACGTGCATTACCCGCACCTCGATATCGTAGGCGACCTCTCTTATAGTCAGGCTCACAAACCGATCAGAGAGCAGGATACGGCAGAAGGCCATGCCGTGCGGCTTGTCTACATGCTGACGGCGATGGCGGATCTCGCGGCGGAAAGCGGCGACGAGCGCTTGCTCGAAGCTTGCCGGACGTTATGGGACAACATCGTTTCCAAACGAATGTATATTACCGGCGGAATCGGCTCGATGGCGGAAGGCGAATCCTTCACGGCCGACTACGACTTGCCGAACGATACGGCTTACGCGGAAACTTGCGCTTCCATCGGCCTGATCTTTTTTGCTCACCGGATGCTCCAAATCGAGCCGAACGGCAAATACGCGGATGTGCTGGAGAAAGCGCTCTACAACACGGTCGTCAGCGGTATTTCCAAGGACGGCAAACAATTTTTTTACGTCAATCCGCTGGAAGTCTATCCGCATGTATGCGGCAAAAACCATATCTACGATCATGTCAAGCCGCATCGCCAGGGCTGGTTCGGCTGCGCCTGCTGCCCGCCTAACCTTGCCAGGCTGCTGGCTTCGCTTGGCCAATACATCTACGGCGTCGACGAAAGAACCATCTACACACATCTCTACATCGGTGGTGAGACGGACATCCAGCTGGATGGCGATCACGTCGGTCTGAAGATGGATTCGCGATACGTCGAGGAAGGGAAAGTGCAAATCGGCGTTTCAATGGGGAGCCCCGCCGTGTTCACGCTGGCGCTTCGCATTCCGGAGTGGAGCGACGGCGCTCTCATTAGCGTTAACGGCGTGCCGCTTGCGGAGCATGAGCGCATCGTCCAGGACGGATACGTCCGGATTACCACCGCTTGGCAATCCGGCGACATCGTCGATATCGCGTTCCGTATGCCGGTTCGCCGAATGAAGGGCCATCCGTCCATCCGGCATACGGCTTCGAAAGTGGCGATCCAGAGAGGGCCGTTCATCTATTGTCTGGAGGAAGTCGATAATGGAGCGAATCTGCACGAAATCGTGCTGCCCGCCAGCAGCGAATTTAGCGTCAGCTCCGAGCCCGGGCTACTAGGAGGACTGCCTGTCATCAAAGCCGGCGCGCTGCGGATCTCCGCAAGCGAGTGGGACGAGGACGAATTGTATCGCGACATGAAGAAAGGTGCGTGGCAGGAAACACAAACAACGGCGACCTTTATCCCTTACTTCGCTTGGGCTAACCGAGAAGGCGGCGAAATGGCGGTATGGGTCAAGGACAGATAAAGCCTATTGTTCATTGGAGGAGTCGCAAGCGGGGGTTAAACGTCAATCGGCCAAATGGTTGGCAGGTCTGTTATTCGCTCCCATGCCCGATATGACTTGCATTTCCGCTTCGTTCTATGATATAACCTAGTTAAAATCTAAACGTTTATATTAGGATGTGTGGATATGGGGAAGGTTGGCATCAAGGATATCGCGGAGAGGGCCAACGTGTCCACGGCGACCGTGTCTTACGTGCTGAACGGCACCAGGAACGTTAAGCCTCGGACGCGCGAACGCGTGCTGAAGGTGATCGAGGAGCTCAATTACACGCCAAACGATATCGCCAAAAGCTTGAAGAGCAGCCGCACCAACACGATCGGCGTCATCGCGGAGGACGTGACCGTATTTAACGTCCCTGAGATCATCGACGGCATCAATCATTATGCCGACCGGAACGACATGCATATTTTGCTGACGAATTTGCGACTTCACAAGCGGGTGGGCCATCAGTACGCCGACGTCGATCAATACCGCAAGTACGCCGAGAACGCGGTCGCGGACTTGTTGTCCAAGCAGGTTGAAGGGATCATCTATATCGGCGTGCATCCGCGGGACGTGACCGGATTGATCAATTCCCGGGGCAAACCCATCGTGTACACCTATTGTTACACACAGAATGACCTGTCCATCCAATACAACGATGAGCAGGCGTCCTTCGACGCGATGAACTACTTGATAGGCAAAGGCCACCGTCGGATCGCGATCATCAGCGGACGGATGGATTCCTTGCCTTCCCGCCTGCGCTTCAACGGCTTCTACAAAGCGGTGACGGAATCCGAGCTGCCGTTCGACCCGCAGCTCATCAAGGTCGGCGACTGGGGACTCCAGTCGGGGTACGAGCTTACGCAGCAATTGCTGGCGCTAAACGAACCTCCGACGGCCATCCTCGTCATGAACGACATTATGGCCGTCGGAGCCATGAGAGCGGCGACGGAAGCCGGCGTTCGCATTCCCGAAGAGCTGTCGCTCGTCGGCTTCGACAACCGCGAGTTCAGCGACTACTTGAACCCGCGCATCACGACGATGGACCTGCCGCTGCAGCAGATGGGATACAGCTCCATGGAGGCGCTCTCCAGCCTGATCAAAGGCGAGCAGCCCGAGGGGAACTATTCGCCGCTATGCACGCTGATCGAAAGAGATTCCGTCGCCTCGCCCGGCAGCCGTCAGACTCCGTCATGATCGGGGCGATGACGTGGACGAGTTGGGCAAGGCAAGCAATTCTTACGCGATTCGCGACAAACCATTCAGAAAGACGCGGACGCATCGCCGCTTTCGACAGCCGCACGATCGTCCGCCCGCATTCCATGTCATAACGGACCACAGCGCCGTTATTTGGCCAGTACTTAACGGAAGCCCACGCCCCGTTTCTTTCGGGCGGTCTTTCCGGCAATTCGAATGTTGCGGAACGAACGAGCCTTCGGGATTGCCTCTGCCTCGGTCAATTCGTCCTGTTTGCTAGCAAAACGACGATCATAAAAGTTACTCATGAATGCTAACGGAGGCAGCAGACGTTATTCGGCTCATTTTAATCGATTTGCAAATCTAAACATTCCTGTAGAGTCTAAGATTTGGATTTAGACAAATAAAGGAGCTCCTCGTATGATGGGGGTGTACACGGGTCAATGCCCTTAAACCCATCAAGGAGGAGCTTAATATGAAGTTTACTCAAAAAGATGCAACAAATCAACGTATTGAACGAATTA
>NZ_JAVFVT010000013.1 GCF_030929555.1 Paenibacillus sp. LHD-117
CGGGAATCCGATACGGGCAAAGCCATATATAAATTTCGAAGCCAGACGATTGAGCGAAGTTTCGCGGACGCCAAAGTGCTCCACGGACTTCGCTATTGCCGGTTTCGGGGAAGAGACAAAGTGCAGATGCAAGTGTTGATGACAGCAACTGCACAGAACATAAAGAAAATAGCCACGCACCTCGCTAAGCTAGCGGGGTGAGTACTTCCGCATGTTCCAGCGTCTCCTCGTCAAGTAAAAAGTCTCCAGACAATTTCATATCTAAAAAAAGTGGGGTTTCCCAACAGCCTGGTATATGCATCATTTCCTAATCAGTCCCTCTCTGCAAAGACAAAATCCTGCAAATGTGCGTCAACTTAAGCCTCAAAACGGCTCCCTTGCGCATATCTGGGGAAAAATGATGCACATTCGCAGGATTCAGTTCATTTTTAGCCGCTTTACCGAAAAAATGATGTACAATCGCATCAAATTGGGAAGCGTACGGCCCGAGAGAATAATTGTTACCTTACCCATATTCGTCTCGTATAAATTTCGAGCAAGATGCTTTAGAATGAAACTAACGACTTGTCGAAGGGAGGGAATGTGGAATGTTCGAGCTGGAGCTGCACGATTGGCTGCCGTATTTGTTCTCTATTAGCCTGCTATGTACGATTGCGTATTCGTATACGATTCATCTGAGGGAATCGACTGCGGTCTATTTGAGCCAATCCGCCCAGACGGAAGTATGGGTCACGGTTGTGCCTCAGTTCGCCTTCGTCGCGATGGCGGTCGGGTTATGGCTGATCCGGTATGTGAAGCGCAAGGCAGCGCCCGATGACGATGATTCAGAATGCGGTTCCTCGTTGGATAAGCAAGATCAAAACCAACGAGGAGGCTTATTATGCCCAGCAACCAAACATTCGCATTCTTATCCCGTTCGACTACGATACGGATCGTATTCCTGACGATATTGATCGTCGGCCTGTTCGCCATTACCGGCTGCGGCAACGCTACGGGCACGATTGACGGGGACACGCCGGGCGTGTTCAACCATTACGTGATTTATCCGCTGTCCCAGTTCATTACATGGATCGCGGGCCTGTTTCAAGACAATTACGGCATTGCCATTATGGCGATTACGGTGATCATCCGGCTTGCGTTGTTCCCGCTCATGCTGCGCCAGTACAAGTCGCAGATGACGATGAAAGGGAAGATGGCGGCGCTCCAGCCGGAGCTGAAGACGCTGGAAGCGAAGTTCAAGGACAAGAAAGACGCCGACAGCCTTGCCAAGAAACAGCAGGAAACGCTGGCGCTCTACCAGAAACATAATGTGAATCCGCTGGCGATCGGCTGCCTGCCGATGCTCATCCAGATGCCGATCCTGATGGGGCTCTATTCCGCCATCCGGATGACGCCGGAGCTGTCGACGCATTCGTTCCTGTGGTTCAAACTCGGCGAACCCGATCTGCTGCTGCCGATCATCGCGGCGGTCGTTTATTTCATCCAGTTCAAAGTGTCGCAGATCGGGAGCGACAACGATAAAGCCAAGCAGCTTGCCGCGCTTGGTTATATTTCGCCGATCCTGATGGGCGTGTTCGCGATGTTTGCCCCGGCGGCCATCTCGCTATATTGGGTGACTGGCGGCGCGTTTATGATCGCCCAGTCGTTCCTGCTCGGCAAGCTGTTCAAGCCGGGAACGTCCGCGAATGCCGGTACGAATGCGATCGAAGTGACGGCCAGCGGCGGCAAAGGGTAACGAAATTGGCAAGGAACATCCCAAATCGAAACAAGGAAGAGGCTGTTGCCGCTCGAGTCGAGCGGAGACAGCCTCTTGCTGCTATTTTCCGAAGGGACTACTTGTTCGTGCTGTGCTGCTTGTTCTGAAGCTTGTTTGCCGGCGTGCCATGCCCAAACCGGCGTTTGTTGCGCTCCGCCTTGCGCTGCGTATCATGTACCTTCTCGACGAATTCGTTGGTGCTGTCCATACGCTCACCTCCTATATCCACTTTCCCCGTATGCTCGCTTCTTCACTCCAGAGAACATCTTCATCATTTTCCAAAAATAATGATTGCAGGAAAATTAGGGCCTCAGTAAGATAGATGTATGTGCCTTTAGACCTACATAACTTGTCATCAGCAGGCGTATATATAACTTGTCCAGGGAGATGAGCAGGAATGTCGATGGTTGTGTACGATGCGGTGCTGTTTCTTCACATTTTGGCAGCCGTAATGGGGCTTGGGGTAGCGTTCGGCTTCCCGATCTTGGCTAGAACGGCTAGAACGGCGGAGCAAGCCAGATACACGCTGCTGTTGTTCAAGAAGCTTGAGATTATGCCGAAGATCGGAAGCATTACGCTGCTGCTGAGCGGGATTTTGCTTGCGATTCTTGAGCCCTGGCTATGGAAGGAAGGATGGTTTATCACGTCCATCGTTCTTTACCTGATTGCCCAGGTGCTGGTGATCGGGCTGCTGCCCAAAGGGCTGAAGCGGCAAGCCGATATACTGGATTCGCATCATGGAGAGGAGCTCCCGGCAGAATATCGCGCGGCATCCAAACAAAATGCGAAAGTCGAAGGCATGACGCATGTGCTGGCCTTTCTTCTTATCCTGCTTATGGTGTTCAAGCCGTTCTAGGCTCCGAACATCGTTTGCCTTTTTTGGGCGAACATGGTACAATAATCGATATTTGAAAAAGTTAGGCATGGCCTCGTCAGACGAAGGCAGCCCTATAGACGAAAACTGCCCTTCCAGCTTGAGCGGAGGCAGTTTTCCGTTTTTCGGCGCCGTTTGATCGCCTGCACGGGGACATGAGTCATTGCTAAAGCGCGAAGGAGGCTGGCCATGTATAATCGTAAAAAACCGCTAGAGGAAATTCCACAGGAAAACACGAAGATATGGGCGTGCGAAACAGAAGGCTGTAATAGCTGGATGAGAGACAACTTCTCGTTCGAGAGAACACCGAATTGCTTAGTTTGCAATGCACCGATGGTTAGCAGCGAGCGTATGCTTCCTACGTTAGTGAATTCGACGGCAGTTGTTTCCGAGCTCAAAGGATAAGTATTGAGTTCAACCACCTCTGGACATTAAATGACCCCGGAATACGGCTTTTTGCCGCGTTCCGGGGTTTTCTCGTTGTATCGAAATTATCTTTCCCCCTGCTTTCCGTCTCCCTTGCCCCCACCGTAATGATGTTTGCGGTAGTCGTTCGGCGTGCAGTCCGTCCACTTTTTGAACACTTTGCTAAAATATTTTTCGTCCTGGAAGCCGACCTGCTCCGCGACTTGCGAAATCTTGAGGCTGGCGTTGCCCAGCAGCTCCTTGGCTCGTTTCATTCGAATACCCGCGATGTAGTCCGAGACGTTCTCGTTCATCTCCTGCTTGAACTTGCGGGAGATGTACTCGCGGCTTAGGTAGAAGCGGTTCGCCACATCCTGCAGCGTGATGTCCTCGCTCGCATGCTGCTCCAGGAAGAGGGCGATCTCGTGGATGACGCCCTTCTCCTTGTCGGCGGACGATAGCCGGTCGGAGACGAGACTCAGCTCTTCGATCACCGATTGTTTCCAAGCTTCGTAATCGAATCTGCCCGCGGCATTCAGCGGAATGGGTTTCGAAGCGTCCAGCTCCTTGGTCCTCTCTCCCGTGTCCTTTGAACCCGACGCATCCGGGACAATCGCGCCTTCCTCGGCGTCGCCCGTCCAGATCGCTCTCGTCCGCTCGAAATGCTCTCTCCATGCCATAAGCCCCTCGAAAGAGAGGTAGCCGGAAGCTTCGATGCTCGCGAACCAAGCGCCGAGCGCACGCTGCAGCTGCTCCGGATTGCCGCTCTGCACGGCGAAGCGGATCTGCTCCTCGTGCTCGTGGAACGAGAGCAGCGTATGGCCACGTTTGCCGCCGGGTTCGTCGGTGACGACATGGCCGCCGTCGCCGTTCAGCACGTTTCGGCGCAGCAAGGCAACGCGCGCTTGCTGATACGAAGCATAGGCATCCGACGGGAACGCCGCCGACTGCCCGAGCCCGAATACGAAGGAGGCTTTCATCGCGATCTGAATCGCGTCGCGGATCTCCTCCAGCAAGGCCGGCGCATCGCCGCCGTCTCCCCAGAAGAGCAGCACGAGCTCCTGCTCCTTGCCCCAATAACGGAACGCATACCCCGCACGGCGCGCGAGCAGGATTTCGTTGCAAATATTCGTCAGCGCGAAGAACATCAGCTCCTGATCGCCAGGAAACTTCTCGCGCATCGCGGGCGCGGACAAAGTCAAGCTGGCCATGGCCGCGCGCACGCGCAGGGCGGGCTCCTCCAACCTTAGCTCGCGCACAACCGAAGGCGGCCAGCCTCCAGGAGTCCCCGGTTCGTTCAATACCGACGAGAAATACTGCTCCAGATAGACGGGCTTCAGCTGGTTCAGCTCGATGTTCATGGAGCGGCGGTTCTCCCGTTCCTTCTCCTCCGATAGCCAAGCTTCGATCGCTTTCGTTATCGCGTGGTTCAGCTGTTCTGGGTCGATCGGCTTCAAAATATAATCGACTCCGCCGAATTTGACCGCATTGCGGACAAGCTGGAAGTCGTCATGCCCGCTAATGACGATGATCTTGCTGGCGGGATGATGGCGCGATGCCCAAGACAGCAGCGTTGATCCGTCCATGCCGGGCATCATCATGTCGGTGAAGACGATCTCCGGCTGAAGCTTCTGGATGAGCTCGGTCGCTTCCAGCCCGTCGCGCGCTTCTTGAACGTCCGTAATGCCGAACGACTTCCATTCCACTAACAATCGAATGGCTTCTCTGACATGTTTCTCGTCGTCGACGATAAGAGCTTTCATCGCGGGTCGCTCCCTTCTAGCGGTATTTGGATCTGAACGGAAAGTCCGTGAGGTTCCACATGCGCAAGCGTCATGGAAGCATCCTGATGAGACTGCAGGCGCAGCCGCGCCAGAATGTTCCGCAGTCCGATTCCGCTGTCCCCGTCCTCGGAATCCGTTCGGCTATGCGATGCCGTCTGCGATGCCGCTTCCGCAAGCTCTCGCTGAAGCTCCTCCAGCCGTTCGGCGTCCATGCCGACGCCGTTGTCGCTCACGGTGATGATCAGCATCCGCGGCTCTGGCTGAATGACGCTCGAGAGCATCAATCGCGACGGCTCATCCGACGAAGGATGGAAGCCGTGCTTGAAAAAGTTTTCGAGCAGAGGCTGCAGAATCATTTTCGGAACGTGGATGTTCCGGCTTTCATCGTCGATCTTCAGCTCGATGGCCAGGTCCGTATCGAAGCGCTGCTTCTGAAGCTCCAGATACGCGTTGATGTAGTCCAGCTCGCGGCGCAGCTCGACGGTATCTCCCATGTTGTTCATCTGGTAACGCATCAGCTTGCCCAAGGAAGTAATGAGCGAGTAGGCCTTAGTATCTCCATTATGCAACGATACCGTTCCGATGGATTGCAGCGCGTTGTATAGAAAATGCGGGTTCACCTGCGCCTGAAGTGCCTTCAACTCATTGGTTTTGCTTGCGATCTCGAGCCGGTATTCCGTCATGATCAAGTGGTTGATCTTGCTCATCATGGAGCGGAACCTCTTGGCGAGCAGGCCAATCTCGTCGTTCGTCTCGATATCGATCTCGACGCCCAGGTTGCCGGTCTCGATCTTATTGACGTAGCCGATGAGCCGAAGCAGAGGTTTGGTGAACCGGATGGAGATGATGAGCGTCGCGATGACGACGACCGCCAGGAAGCCGGCGCCCACGGCCGTGTTCAGCTTCGCGATGCGGTTGGCGGTGCCGTAGAGATGTTTGTACGGCGTTTGTTTGATCAAGTACCAATCCATGAACGGGGTTTTGATCCGGTCGTAGAACACGATGCCGTCGAACCCGCCGCTCTTCCACTCGAAGTGCCCGGTATCTTGGCCGGAGAGGAGGATCTTGTCCATGAGCGGCGTCCCCGGCCCCGAATCTTCGGCTTCCGCTTCATCGGCCTTCTCCCCGATGGGGGAGGAGAGCACGAGCCTGCCTTCGCCGTCGGCGATGTAGAAGGCTTCCTTGCCTGCATCGTACAGCTGCGCGTTCAGCGATTCCAGCACGCTTAGCCGAACGTCGATGGACAGCTCCGCGAGCAGCTCCTCGCTGGGCGCGCGGATAATCGGGCGATGAAGCGTGAACACCTTCTCGTCGTCGACTGACGACTTCAGGTCCAGTCCGTAGTTATGGCTTGGATGGGCGGCCTCGATATAAGCTTTGGTCGCCGTGATGTCCAGCGGCTCCTCATGCTTGCCGACCTTAAGGTCGTCGGTCCAGAGCAGGTAGGTCGTATTTTGTTTTACGACGTACAATCGGACTTTATGGAATTCGCTTACGCTTTGGTAAATGTTGTAGAGATGATCCTTCAGGAGATTGCGGTTACGGATGACGTCGGTCAGGTCGTTCGGGAAAACTTCGTTCTCCATGCCGTGCTCCAAGATGTAATAAAGCGATTGCGGCACGTTCATGGCGTTGTATACCGCGAGGGACTTCTGGTTAATATTGTTCATGTAGTTCAGCGTGTTCGTCTTGCCGAGCGACAACAGGCGGTAGTTGTTCGAGATCGCGTTTTTCGTTACGGATGCGGTGGTCGCCTGGTAGGAGATGACCATGGAGATTGCGATCGGCAATATCGTGACGGCAAGCAAAAGCACCATCAGCTTCTGGCGTATCGTATGGAAGGGCTTTCTAATCATCGCGGCGCACCTCGTCCTCCCAATGTCGTTTATGGTTACACAGTAACTGAATTGACGCATTCAGGTCAATATATTCCACCTGTCTTATCATCATCGACCGTCGCTTGGCACCATCCCGAGGTTCTATACTGGTAACACATAACGAAAGAGGGGACGATCGACTTATGGCGAATGGAAAAGCAGGCAGCAAGCTGGCCCCGAGACGCGTGAACTGGAGCGAATGGCTGCAGCAGACCGTGTTCGTCGGACCGGGCTTGATCGCGTTTATCATCATCGTACTGATCCCGTTCAGCATGGGATTCTATTATACGTTCACGGAGTGGAACGGTCTTGATCTCGCCAATGCGAAGTGGACGGGGATGGACAATATCTCGCGCATCCTCACGGATGATCCGAGATTCTGGCAGGCTTTCTGGTTCACGGCGAAGTTTACGCTGGCAGCCGTAGCGGTAACGAACCTGCTCGCCTTTCTGCTCGCGCTGATGCTTACGCAGAATCTGAAGAGCCGAGGCGTTCTGCGCACCGTATTCTTCTTGCCTAACGTCATCGGCGGATTGCTGCTGGGCTACATCTGGTACTTCATCTTCGTCCGCGGCTTCGGCGCGATCGGAGAGGCGACGGGCATCGGCTTTTTTAAGCTTCAATGGCTGGGCACGCCCGAGACGGCCTTCTGGGGCATCGTTATCGTATTCGTCTGGCAGACGGCCGGTTACATGATGATCATCTACATCGCCGCCATTATCGGCGTTCCGAAGGATTTGCTCGAAGCGGCGCGCATCGACGGCGCGAACCGCTGGCAAGTATTGCGGTCAATCCTGTTGCCGCTCATCATGCCGGCGATTACGATTTGCTTATTCTTAACCACATCCAACGCTTTCAAAATGTTCGACCTTAACCTCTCGCTTACGGCCGGCGGTCCGGGACATGCTTCGGAATCGATCGCGCTGAACATTTACCGGGAGGCGCTCGTGAACAACCGTTACGGACTCGGAACGGCGAAGGCCATGATCTTCTTCCTCTGCGTCGCGGTCATTACGGTCACGCAGGTATGGATCACGAAGAAACGGGAGGTAGAAGCTTAATGGAAACCAGACAGAAATATACCTCCGCCACGTTCGTATTGGAAATCATCGGCGTGCTTATCGCGCTGTTGTTCCTTGGACCGTTCTACTTCCTGATCGTCAACTCGTTCAAGAAGCTGAAGGACATTCTGCTCAATGCCGCATCGCTGCCGGAGACTTGGGGCATAACAAACTTTAAAAAAGCATGGGTCGCGATCGATTTTCCCGTCGTCTTCATGAACTCGCTGTTGATCACGTCCATCAGCGTACTGGCGCTCGTGGTGATCAGCTCCATGATGGCCTACCGTCTCGTACGGAGGCCGACGGTCTTCAATAAGCTGCTCCTGACGGTGCTGGTCGCAGCGATGATTATTCCGTTCCAATCGGTCATGCTACCGCTCATGCGCATTACTTCGCTGTTCGAGCTGCGCGGTGAGCTATACGGAATCGTTCTTTGTTACATGGGCTTTGGCATCTCGCTCTCCATGTTCCTCTATCACGGCTTCATCAAGTCCGTGCCGCTCGAGATCGAAGAAGCCGCGGTCGTCGACGGCTGCTCGCCTTACGGCGTGTTCTGGCGGATCGTATTCCCGCTGCTGAAGCCGATTACGGTTACGGTTATGATCCTGAACGTGCTTTGGATTTGGAACGACTACCTGCTGCCGGTGCTTGTCATTAACGATGTGATGACGACCATTCCGCTTGCGGTTCAGAAGTTTTTCGGTCAATATTTGCGCAAGTGGGATTTGGCCATGGCGGCACTCACGCTCAGCACGATTCCGGTCGTTGTGTTCTTCCTGCTGCTGCAGCGGCACATTATCGAAGGCATAACAGCAGGTTCCGTGAAGGGGTAATAATCCAAAGTTTTCCGCCCGAAGTAATCAAGATTTTACCCCTAACCGTTCAATTTCGTCGGTGTTAGGGTCACGCGTTACGAGATTATAATGACGATGTAAGCGTTTCACGACAGAACTACCTTAAAAATGGGAGGTCATTACATTGAAGAAAAAGATGACAATGCTGCTTATGTCTGCGGCGCTGCTTGTTGGACTGGCAAGCGGCTGCGGCAACAACAACAACGGCGGTACGAACGCGGGCACGAATACAGGTGAAGGCACGGCCACGGAAGCGCCAAAAAAAGATGTCAAGATCAAGATCTTCCAATTCAAAGTGGAAATCGCGGATGCGCTTGAGAAGCTGGCTGCGGATTACGAGAAGGAAACAGGCGTGAAAGTCGAAGTGGAAACGCATGGCGGCGGCGAAGACTACAGCGCGCTTCTGAAAGCGGAGCTGGCGGCTGGCGAAGAGCCTGAAATCTTCAACTCCAGCGGCTGGGCAGGATTCGATCCTTACGTGGATCGCGCGGCCGACCTGACGAACGAAGCTTGGGCCAAAGATCTGGTAGAGGCGTCCAAAGCGCAAATTACGCGCGACGGCAAGCTGCTGGGCATGCCGATGAACCTTGAAGCTTACGGCTTCACTTACAACAAAGACCTATTCGCGCAAGCCGGCATTACCGAGCTGCCGAAAACATTGGACGAATTGTCCGCTGCGGCCGAGAAGCTGAAAGCGGCTGGCATCACGCCTTTCGCACTGACTTCCGAGTGGTGGTCGATGGGGATTCACACGCTGAATATCGCACTGGCTAATCATGAAGATCCTGCCGCGTTTATCGCTGACGTGAAAGCGGGCAAAGCGACACTGAAGGACGATCCGACAATGAAAGAATGGATCAAGCTTGTGGACATCATGTTCGCGAACGGCCAAGAAAACGCGCTTACGACGGACTACAATACGCAAGTCGCCGAATTTGCAGCAGGCAAATACGCGATTGTCCAACACGGCAACTGGATTCAAGGCATGATCGACGAAGTTGACCCTGAGCTGAACCTGGGCATGATGCCTGTTCCTCTGCTGGGCGATGCGCCTAACGTATTCACGGGCGTTCCGAACAACTGGATCGTCAACAGCAAGTCCGACCAAGCCGAAGAAGCGAAGAAGTTCTTGAACTGGATGGTAACGTCCGAGACGGGCAAACGTTACATCTCTACAGACTTCAAATTCGTTCCTGCGCTCACTTCCATTGAAGCGAACGCGGAAGCGATCGGCGACATCGCCGGCGACTTCGCGGCATTCTCGCAAGCGAACGCTGCTCAAGTGAAGGGCTGGCATTGGGATCACCTGCCGGACGGCATCACGCAGCAATGGGGCGCAGCGATGCAGGAATACCTGGGCAAACAAATCACGGCGGACGAACTGCTCGGCAAGCTCGACAAAGCGGTTCAGGACATCGTGAAAAAATAAGGGGCATGGCCTTATGGAAGGCCAAGCGAGTCAGCCCAAACAAGCCGCCAAGTGAATTCGCTTGGCGGCTTGTTTCATTATGGGCGGAAACGATAAGCGGGTCGCGTTTTTTTTCAAGCGGCTTGTCGTCATAGGGTCATATCCGTTTCTTTCCTGGGCATTCTAAACGCATCTTGGCTACTGAAAGGAGATGCGGGCATGACGGAAAGGAACGCGGAGAACCCGAGATTCCGCGAGAAGGACGGCAAAGGCGCGGACGAATTGACTTCGGAAGGCGTCGGCCACCAAGGATTGGTGACGGAACGCGATATCGACTCCGAATTCGGGTTGTTTACGGAGGAAGAGGAAGAGCAAGTTTTGGAGCCGGGAGAGTAGACACGGTGTCGGAACACGATCGTTGAATCCAATTGAACGAGAAAGAGCCAATCGGACGACTTGCCCGATTGGCTCTTTCTGGTTGTCGCGCAAAGCGATGCGAGCCCTCTACGGCGCAGGCATACCCGTAACGCCGCTGCCGCTCTTGGTCAACGTGTAGTGGACGATCTCTCCGCTCCAGAAGTGGAACTTCAGCGTCACCGTGCCGTCCTTCACTTCATTAAAAAAGTTTTTCTTGAGGAGAATCTCGCCGGTGTCGTAGGACGGCTGGAACGTATACGAAAATTCTTTGAATGAGGTCCAGTTCTGCGGTCCGGCGTTGCTTCCGTCGGCGTAGACGGCTTCCATTGTGGCAAGCTGGTCGCCGCGGAAATCCGTCGGGATCGCGAAAGCATCGGTCGTGCCGGAAGCGCCATGCAGAATCGGCGTGCCTGCGGCCACGATGCGGAACTGCCAATCCGCGCCTTTGTTGAAGTCGGCCGTTACAGTCGCTCGAACGCCCGTCTCGCCGGACTTGGTCACCCGCTCGAGGAAGCTTTTCTTAAACGTGAGGACGTCGCCCTTGATCTGGTAGTCGAAGATGCGACTCAGCTTTTTCCCGTTTATGGACAGAGACGTCAGCTTATTGCCGTTCGGTTGCAATTGGACGGAGATATCGGCGATCGGTTCGCCTTGTTTCACGAAGACCAGATCGGAGACCGCCGTGGCGGAGCGTCCTTGCCAGCTGGCCTTCATCATGTCGTACAGCTGCGGGTCGTTCCACTTGTAAGTCGTTCGGTTGAAATGCTGGCCGTTGTCCCACAACATGTGCGTGATGCCTTTGGATTGGGCGTAATGGAGCATGTATTCGAAAAACTTCAGCTTCTCCCCTTGCTCGATCGTTCCCGTGTGCTGGTCGAAGCCGAGTAGGCCGAATTCCCCGACAACGACGGGAATGCCCTTGGAGACGAATGTGTCGTAGAGTCGGTTGAACGTCTGGTCGATTTCGCCGCGCGTCGTCTCGTCGAACCTTGTGAACCCGGCAATGTTGACGCTGAACGGCCAGAAGCCATAATAATGGATCGTGGCGATCAGATTCGGGTCGTCCAGTTCCGCGAACAATTCGCCGAGCGCATCCAAATGCTGCTGATCCGAAGACGTGTGCAGCGTCGGCAGCACGAGCGGGCGGGTGGCGTTCTTGCCGCCGGATGCCCGGACGATGTCGTGGAACGAACGATTCAGCGTATCCAGCATCTCTTGCGAGCTGGCCGCTTGTTCGCTGCTGAATTGTGGTTCGTTGACGCTTTCGAACATGAGCTTCGGCGACGCGTGCTTGAAGCGGTCCGCAATCTGCGTCCATGCTGCGTTGTAACGGGCCAGCGTTTCGTCGTAATTCGAGCCCATGCCATTGATCCATCTCCATGAATCGTGATGCAGATTGATCATGACATACAGCTTCTCGTCGAGAGCCCAACCTACGACCTGCTCGATCCGATCCAGGTAGGCCGGGTCGATCGCATAGTCAGGGGACGCGCCTATTTTATGCTCCCAAGTAATCGGGATCCGAATGCTTTTGAATCCTTGATCCGCGATTTTCTTGATTAGCGACTTGGTGACGACGGGATTGCCCCAAGCCGTCTCGTTCTCCGAAGACGGATCGGCCGAGCCGCCCAGACCGACGGAATCGAACGTGTTGCCCAAATTCCATCCGGGCTGCATCGCTTCGGCGTAAGCTTGCATGGCGGAGCGTTTCGCAGGTGCCTGTCCTTCTTGCGGCTGGCCTTTGCCCGCCTCGGCATAAGCGCCCCCGCTGGCGGCGACGAGCCATAGGACAAGGAGAGCGGTGAGGAACGAAAGGCGGTTGGTGAAGCGACGTTTCATGAACTTGAACCTCCTTTGATTTTGACGAGTTCCAAAATGATAGCGCTATCACAGATGTAAACTCAATATAGCACCATAATCTGGGTGGAATAACCCTCATAATTGAATCAAAAATCAGTTCATTATCGGACATAGATGCGGATTTCTGTCCTTCAGCTTCTTTTATTAATAACCGGAGTAAAACCTACCCGGCTTTAAGCCGCTCACGCCGCAGCAAATAGATAAAGTAAGGCGCGCCGATGACGGCCGTCGTAATGCCGACGGGTACCTCCCGCGGAATAATGAGCACGCGTCCGACGATGTCACCGATCAGCATCAGATCGGCTCCGATCAGCGCAGCCAGCGGCAGCAGCCATTGATGGCGTCCGCCGACGAGCAGCCTCGCGATATGCGGGGCGATCAAGCCGACGAAGCCGATCGAGCCGACGGCGGCGACGGAACTGCCGGTAAGAGCCACGGCGAGAAGCAGCAACAGAAGGCGTTGCTTCGGAACGTTCAAGCCGAGAGCGGAGCTGCCTTCATCGCCAAGCTGAAAGACATTCAGCTTGCCATAGTTCAGCCAGGCGACCGGAAGCAGAACCGCGATCCATGGCAGCAGCAACCCTACATGATCCCACCCTCGGCCCCATAAGCTCCCGGACATCCACAGCAGCGCCATATTGACGTCGGAGGGATGTTTGACGAGGAGGTATTGAATGCCGGCTTGGAATACGGCGCCGACCGCCACTCCGACGAGAGCGAAGGAAGCCGGCGACAGCGTCATCCGCCTGCTGAGCAGCACGAGAATGAGCAATGCGCCGAATGCGCCGGCGAACGCAGCAACGGGCAGCACGTAGCTCGGCGCTCCTGGAAACAGGAAGATGACGGCGGCTGCGGTGAATCCAGCCCCTTTCGTAATGCCGATCACGTCCGGACTGGCAAGCGGATTGCGGATGATGCTTTGCAATATTGCGCCCGCTGCGGCTAAGCCGAAGCCGGCGAGCGCCGCGATAATCACGCGCGGCAGTCGGTATTGCAGCACGATATAAGAGGCGGGAGAGTCTTGGAAAGTCAAGCTTGCCCATAGCTCGCGAAGCGGGACCGGAACCGCGCCGACCTGCAGCGATATCGCCGCGAGCGAAAGGAACAGAAGGAAAGAGATAAGGACGGCGACCATTCGTTTCATGCGGCGTTCCTCCTTTTACGGGCCAAATAAATGAAGAATGGACCGCCTATCGCCGCGGTTACGATGCCGACCGGCGATTCGAACGGGTATGCGATCAGCTTGCTGAGCAAGTCCGCGTATACAAGCAAACATGCGCCGAGCAGCGCGGTTAAAGGAATAAGCAGCGCAAGCTTGCCGCCGATCAAATACCGCGCGATATGCGGAACGATTAAGCAAACAAAGCCGATTGGCCCGCAGATGGCGACCGCCGAGCCGGACAGCGCGATGACGAGCAGAACGGCGATACCGCGAACGAACGCAACGCGTCCGCCAAGTCCGGCCGCCACCGCATCATCCATGACAAGCAGCCGAAACGAAGGGAGCATCAGGATGAGAACGGCAAGGCTTGTTATCGTAAAAGGAAGCAGCGTCGCGACGTCTTTCCACGCCGCCCCGCTTGTCGAGCCGACAAGCCAGAACATCATGCTGTCCGTAGAGTGCTGGTTCAGGATCATCATGCCTTCGGTCAACGACGAGAGCAGGAAGTGAACGGCAATGCCGGCGAGCGCAAGCTGTATATGCTGCTTCTGCCGCTGCGGACCGGCAAGCGCCCAGACGAGAATGGCGCCGAGCGCCGCGCCGGCGAACGCGAAAGCGACGGTGACGAAGAGAGACAGGCCGTTCATAAGCACAAGTGCCGCGACAACCGCGAGCGATGCTCCGGCATTAATGCCGAAAATATGCGGGGATGCAAGCGGGTTGCGGGTCGCAAGCTGTGTCAGCAATCCGGCAAGCGCCAAGTGGACACCCACAATAATCGCCGTTATCGTTCGCGGCATGCGCAGCGTCTGAATATAAAGATGGGCTTTACCTTCTCCTTGAAACGATACGGCCTCATACAGCGTCCGCCACGAAACGTACGCTTGTCCCCACTTTAAGTTGCCGATGACGCCGATCATGAGCGCGAGAAAGAAAAAAAGGAAGAGCAGAAGCGCCGGGCGCTCCTGCTTTCCAAATAAGTGCTGTGCCGATTCCTTCATTTGAGTTACTCTCCCAAGTTTGCAACCAAATCTTTAATGATGTGCTCGGATCCGAGCAATCCGCGGGACAGCGCCCAATTGCGGCGCTCGACCGAAAATACCTTGCCGTTAGCGACGGCTTCGATTTTATTCCACAGCGGGTTTTTCTCCCACTCGTTAATAATGGTTACTTCCTCTGTAGGCAGCAGGAAGATCGTTTGCGGATTCGTCTCTACCAGTTGTTCCAGGCTTAGCTGCGGGTAAGACTCTTCGTTCTTCACTGGATCGTTGTAGCCGAGCGAAGTCAAGAACGAACCGACGTAGGAATGGTCGGAATGCGCGAAGAAGCCCTTCGGATTGACGACCGCAGGAAGAATCGAGAGGTTGGCGTTTTTAATCTTTGCCTTTGCCTCATCGATCGTCTGCTTATGCTCTTCCAGTCGCTTCTGGCCTTCCGCTACTTTGCCGACTGCTTTCGCGATGACCGCATAGTTGCTCAGCATGGTATCGTAGTTTGCGAGATGGTCGTTCAATACGAGCGTCGGCGCAACGCCGTTCAATTGCTCGTATACATTTTTGTGATGGTTCAAATCGGCGATGATCAGGTCCGGCTGCAGCGAGCTGATCAGCTCGATGTTCGGCTCGTATCGCGAGCCGACCGATGTATAATTGCCAAGCTTTTCTTTCACTTCGTCCATCAGAAGCCCCGCGTCGCCGTCATCGGCAACACCGATCGGCTGAACGCCCAGTGTTGTGAGCGCATCGGCATAGCTGAATTCCATCACGACGATGCGCTGAGGCACATGGTCGAGCTCGATTTTGCCAAGCTCGTGTTCGATAACGATGTTTTCGGACGGAGCGGCGGACGGCGAAGCGGAAGGCTCTCCGTTCGCAGCCGGCGCATTGCTATTGGAATTGCCGCAGGCCGCTAGAGCGAGGGCCAATATTCCGATCAGAGCAGGGGTAACGATTTTTTTCAAATGCAGACGAAGCATAGTGGTTTTTCCTCCCGTAATTCAATGATTATGATAATTATTATCAATAGAACTCATTGTAAGGGATGGAATGTCGTTCTGCCATATCTTATTTTAAGAAAGGGCATGTCTTATTTTTAGATTTTCGGTGAATGCTCTTTTTGGTAGGCTGAAGGTGAAATACCGGTTTCCAGCTTGAACATCCGGCTGAAGTAGAAATAGTCGGAGAAGCCTGCCTTGCCGGCAACCTCCTTGGCGGAGAGGGAGGTTTGCTCGAATAGCTGCTTGGCTTTGCCGATGCGAAGGCTTCGCAAATAGACCGTCATCGTGTGACCCGTTATTTTCTTGAACATGACGGTGTAGTGGCCTTCGCTCACTCCGGCCCGTTTGGCCAGCATGGGAAGGGTAAGCGGCAGCATGTAGTGCTCGTTGAGATACGAGACGGTTTCTTCGACGGAACGGGCAGTCGATGGGGAGGAAGGCTTCAAGACCGACTCCCGCAAGTAAATATATAATATGCGCTCCAGCATCAGCCGCCTGCGAAACAGGAAAGCCGCCTCCTCGTTCGATTCGGATTCCGCGAGCGGTTCCTTATCCCTGTTATCCCTCATATCCTGCTGACGCAGAAGCTCGTCGACCATATAATGAATTTTTACTTCGCTGAACGTGCTGAGTGATCCGCTCAAGTCCCATGCGGAGTTTGTCGGCTCTATGCGGTATTGAAGCACCACATATTCCGCTTCCTTCGTACGCGGGATATCGATCCGGAACGGTTCCCGCTCAGGATGGCAGGCATAGCCCTGCGAGCATACGGCAGGCGAACCGTCGGCAGCGGTAATCGTGACATGACTCCGCCTTACGATGACGATGGCATAGCTTTCGGGTGGGATCGTAAGAAGCTGCGAGGATCGGTATAGCCGAATATGCTCGAGGCATGGGATGACGGAATTTAGCTGAAGGAAATCCATTTGAGCGCGCAGTCCTTTCACGATAATTCTCTGTCCTTGGCAAGTAAATAAAGACGGGCACGGATAAGTTATTCGACAAAGGTATCAATCTATCCTGCCCATCCGTGAGTACGAAAAAAGCCCCCGCATCAGGTCATTTCGACCCTATGCGGGGACTTTTGCTTGCAGATGTTATTTGCCGAACGCTGGCACGACCGCGCCTTTGTACGTGTCGTTGATGAACGTTTCAACTTCTGCCGATTGCAGAGCTTCAATCAGCTTCTGAACCGCCGCGTCTTCCTTATTATCCGGGCGAGTCACCAGAATGTTGACGTAAGGGGAGTCCGCGTTCTCGATGAACAGGGCGTCTTCCGTCGGATTAAGATCCGCTTCAAGCGCATAGTTCGTGTTGATCGCCGCGATGTCGACTTCGTCAAGAACGCGCGGCAGGGTGGCCGCTTCGAGCTCGACAATTTCGAATTTGCGCGGATTTTCTTTGATGTCCCCGACCGTCACGTCAACGCCGGCGCTCGGATCCAGCTCGATCAAGCCGTGCTGCGCAAGCAGAAGAAGCGCGCGTCCGCCGTTCGAAGGGTCGTTCGGGATGGCGATTTTGGCGCCGTCCTTCAGCTCTTCGATGGCTTTAATTTTATTCGAATACACGCCGAATGGCTCTACATGAACGCCTGCTGCTTTGACCAGGTCATAACCTTTGTCCGCGTTGAATTGATCGAGGTACGGCACGTGCTGGAAGAAGTTTGCGTCCAGCTGTTTCTCGTACAATTGTACGTTCGGCTGAATATAGTCGGTGAATTCCACGACTTCCAGATTGATGCCTTGCTCCTTCAGCTTCGGAGCGACGAATTTCAGCAGCTCCGCATGCGGAACCGGCGAAGCGCCGACCTTCAGCGTTACTTCTTCGGTAGCGGGAGACGGGGATGCCTCTGCCGGCGCGTTGCCGCTACTGGCGTTGTTGCCCGAATTGTCCACTTTGCCGGCGTTGCCGCCGCAAGCCGTCAATGCAACGACAAGCGCGAGCAGCACGATCGCGAATAACGATTTGTTTTTCATATGAATTCCTCCTAAGTCCACTCTCTATATTTGTGTATCTTCACTCTACTTCCGGCTGAAATAACGCACGAACGCGTCCCCGGCCATCTGCAGAATTTGTACCAATACAATCAAAAGGACGACCGTTACGATCATCACTTCCACCTCGAAGCGCTGGTAACCGTAGCGCAGCGCCAGGTCGCCGAGTCCCCCGCCTCCGATGACGCCCGACATGGCGGTATAGGAAACGAGCGTGACCGCCGTAATCGTAATCGCGGCGATGAGTCCCGTCCGAGATTCGCGAAGCAATACGTGGAAGACGATCATGACGCGGGATGCGCCCATGGCCGTCGCCGCTTCGATGACGCCGCGGTCCACCTCGCGCAGCGCGGATTCCACCAGACGCGCGAAGAACGGCACCGCCGCCACGACGAGAGGCGGGATCGAACCTTCGACGCCAATGGATGTTCCGACCAGCCATTTGGTGACGGGCATGATCATTATCATCAGGATGATGAATGGAACAGAACGCAAGATGTTCACGACAAGCGAAAGAATCGAATAAATCAAGCGAGCGAAAAACTTGCCCCCCAGCATTTGCTTATCTGAGGTCACGAAGAGCAAGACGCCTAGCAGCAAACCAAGTACAAATGTAAACAACAGGGAGTAGCCGAGCATATACAACGTTTCATTCGAAGCTTTGCCGACGATCTTCCAGTCGATTTCATCGAAAAAGGCGGCGATGGTTTCCCAAAGCGTTCCAGGCTGCTTCTCGGCGGTGTTCAAAAGCGTCATCATAGCTCGCTCACCGCCAATCCGCGTTGTCCAAGCTCCGCGACGATCCGCCTCACTTCTTCGTCGGTGCCCCGAAGCTCAACGATCAGCTGACCGTATGGCACGTCCTTCATGCGGGACACCGTTCCTTGCAGAATGGCGAACGTGGCATTGGTGCCGCGAACCGTTTCGTACAGCACCGGCTCGTACGTCTGATCGCCGCGAAAGTCGATTCGCACGACTCTGCCGGCGCCCGAGAACGAGTTCAACGCTTCGCTGCCGAGCGTATCGGACACCTCGCTCACGAATTCCCTTGTGATCGGATGCACCGGATTCAGGAATACGTCCAGCACGGTGCCGCTCTCCACGATTTGCCCGTATTCCATGACGGCAACCCGGTCGCAAATCGCCCGAATGACGCCCATCTCGTGCGTAATGAGGAGAATCGTAATGCCCATCTTGCGATTAATGTCCCGAAGCAAGGACAAGATGCTGTCCGTCGTCTGAGGATCCAGCGCCGAGGTCGCCTCGTCGCACAGCAGAACGTCGGGATCGTTAGCAAGCGCCCGCGCGATGCCTACGCGCTGCTTCTGGCCGCCTGACAGCTGGCGCGGATATTGATGCTGCTGGGCCGTCAAGCCGACCAGTTCGATGAGCGCGTCCACCTTTTGCCGAACGGCCTTGGCCGGCAGCTTCGATATTTTGAGCGGAAAAGCGATATTTTCCCTCACGGTCGCGGTCGAAAGCAGGTTAAAGTGCTGAAAGATCATGCCGATCTTTTGACGCTTCTCCTGCAACGCCTTCTCGCCGAGCTTCGTCAACTTGTCTCCGCCGACGATGACCGTTCCGCTCGTCGGTCTCTCGAGTAGATTGATGCTTCGGAGCAGCGTGCTCTTGCCCGCTCCCGAACGGCCGATGACGCCGAAGATTTCGCCTTTCTCCACTTTCAACTGAATGTTGTGCAGGGCGATAAAGGGAGCTGCATTTTTCGTTACGTATTCTTTCTTTATGTCTATCAGCTCAATCAGCAGAAACACTCCCTTGCAAGTAAGTTCGTATAATTCATACTAAACTTATTGGATTAGTATATTATAGATGTATTTGAATGACAATAGAATTTTCATTTCTATTTTTTGAATCCACAAGAGGGATTATGTGGGCACGCCAAAAAAATGCGCGCTCCGTCCAAAGCATCTGACTATTATATCTTCAATGGGAAACAAATCAAGAAACATTTTTTGGAAGTCGTGCAAGCTGTCAGCGAAAACTTAACGAAAACCGGAGGGGAGCGTCTTCATCGGAGCTTCCAACCTGCCCGCTCCTTCGGAAGTGTGGTACAATAGCGGAACAAATGTTCTAACAGAGGGATCGGGCGTTAACGGAATAGATGAGCGGGGAGCGGCGACGAATGGACGAAACGAAGCGGCGGACGGCAGGGCAGAAGGAGTCCGCGCGGTACGAAGCGGAACAGCGAGAAGCTGCGAATCAGACGGCTGAGCAATGGGAGCCCGAACAGCCCTACACGGTAGCTCTGCCGGTTAGGCAGCTGGTGGAATACGTGTTTCTGAGCGGCAGCATCGATACGCGGCTGCAATCTATGGACGCGCTGCAAGAGGGGACGAAGGCGCATCAGCGGGTGCAGGAGACGTACGGCGAGCAGGATCGGAAGGAAGTGTACCTGAGCGCAGAGATCGCGAGCGACGGACTGCGCTTCGTCGTCGACGGGCGATGCGACGGGCTGCTCGCGACCGAGCCGGTGCCGACGATCGACGAAATCAAGTCGACGCGCGCGGATCTCGGCAGCTTGGAGGACAAGCCCGTCCATTGGGCGCAGGCTTTGTTTTATGCCTACATGTATGCGGGCCAGGAGGGCCTTCCGGCCATGGGCATCCAATTGACCTACGTGCACAAGGATACGGGAGAAACGCGGCGGTTCTACCGCGAGGCGAGCTTCGCCGAGCTGGAAGAGCAGATCATGCATATCGTCCGCCAATACGCTCCCTATGCCAAGCAGCGCCAGCGGCACGAGCAGAAGCGGGATGCGAGCATCGCGGCGCTCGCGTTCCCCTTCGACAATTACCGGGCGGGCCAGCGGAAGCTGGCCGGCGCCGTGTACAAGACGATCGAGGAGGGCGTCTCCCTCTATGCGAAAGCGCCGACCGGCATCGGGAAGACGATCTCGACGACCTATCCTGCAATCAAGGCGATGGGAAGTGGGCTGCTGAAGCGGCTTTATTATTTGACCGCGCGGACGACGACGCGAGCGGCCGCGGAGGATGCGCTGAAGCATATGCAGAACCGGGGGCTGCACGTCCATTCCGTCACGATTACGGCGAAGGAAAAGATCTGCTTCCAGGACGAGGTTCGCTGCGACAAGGACCACTGCCCGTACGCCGATGGCTACTATGACCGGATTAACGGGGCAATTCTCGACATGCTGGAGAACGAGACGATTATGTCGCGCTCAACGATCGAGCATTATGCCCGGAAACACACCGTCTGCCCGTTCGAAATGTCGTTGGACGCGGCCTACGCATCCGACGCGGTCATTTGTGATTACAACTACGTATTCGACCCGCGCATTTCATTCAAGCGGCAGTACGCGGAGGGCAAGAAGGCGACGGCGCTGCTCGTCGACGAAGCGCATAACCTCGTCGACCGGGCGCGGGACATGTTCTCGGCGGAGCTGACGAGATGGCCGTTCCAGACGCTGCAGCGCGAGCAGAAGAACGGGAACCGGGGCGTCTATGAGGCATCGAAGGCGATTAACGACTATTTCGTCGCGCTGCGCAAGACGATCGAGGACAACAAGGATCGGCCCATTGTCGCAGACACGCTGCCGGACGAGCTTGTTAAGCTCGCGGAGCGGTTCGCCCAGGCGGCGGAGAAGCTGCTGGACGGATACGGCGGAGCAGGCGGGTTCGGCGGCAATGCCGCTTCCGCTTCCGGCGATGGCGCGAGCGTCCCCGCTTCGTCAGAAGGAGGCGGCGACAATACGCTTCTCGACGCGTATTTCGCCGTACAGCAATTCCTGCGCACGGCGAAGCTGTACGACGAGCGGTTCGCGACCTTTGCCGAGATTACGCGGCTCGACATGCGGGTGAAGCTGTTCTGCATGGACCCGTCCGAGCTGCTGAAGGAATCGGGCAAGGGGTACCGGTCGCATGTGTATTTCTCCGCGACGCTGACGCCGGTGCGCTATTACATGGACATGCTGGGCGCTTCCGATAAGGACTACACGCTGGCGCTGCCCTCGCCTTTCGCGAGCGAGAGGCTTCGGGTCGGCATCCATCCGATTTCGACGAGATACCAGGACCGCAACGCCTCCTATCAGCCCATCGCGCAATTAATCGCGGACACGGTCGGCAAACGAAAGGGCAATTATTTTGTTTTTTTTCCGTCGTATGCCTACATGAAGGACGTATACGACGCATATATAAAGCAAGAGGGCGCAAGCATGGACATCGAGATCAAGCTGCAGCGCACGGACATGAGCGAAGAGGAGCGCGATGCGTTTCTTGCGGACTTTAAGCCGGGGAATAACCGGACGCTTGTCGGATTCGCCGTGCTTGGCGGCGTCTTCTCCGAAGGGGTCGACCTGCCGGGAGACCGGTTGATCGGAGTCATCGTCGTCGGCGTAGGGTTGCCGCAGCTCGGACTGGAGCGCAATTTGCTCAGAGACTTCTTCCAGCGCGAGGGGAAAAACGGCTACGATTATGCGTACGTCATCCCCGGCATGAACAAGGTGCTGCAAGCGGGCGGCCGCCTCATCCGGACGGAGACGGACAGCGGAATCATTACCCTCGTGGACGATCGTTACCGGCAGCCGGGCTACCGCAGATTGCTGCCGGAGGAGTGGCTTGCGAGCCTGGAGGTAAAAAACGGTTAAAGCGAACATTACCGTTGACAGCCATTTGTACCCGGTGGTAAAGTGACAAAGTAGATTGGAAAAAAACGAGAGGAGGATTACGTATCTATGGATAACAATGGCCGCATGATTGCATTCCTTAACGGGCATCAACACAACCACAGAAACGTAATCCATTCGCGCTCGCTTTGATACATAGGGTGTACCCCTTGATCGAAGGCGCATGGTTACGTAGCCGTAACCATGCGCCTTCGCTGCGTCATTCGGAGATTTGCGGTTCCGCCCGGGCGGACCGCTCTCCCATGCGCGAGGAAGCATGTCGCTTACGGCGGCATGCTTTTTTATTTCCTTAATAGAGTCCAACTGCTGATGCTAGTGAGAATGGCACGCATTGGATTCGAATGGAAGGTGTGGAACGAAGAATGTTCAGCGTATTGACGAAATTAGGCTGGTTTTTCAAACTCAGCTGGCAACGTTACGCGGTAGCCATTACGCTGCTCGTGTTAACCGGCATTATCGACATTATCCCGCCGTGGCTGCTCGGCTACCTGGTGGACGGCATCAATCAGAGCACGCTCGGAACGGCGGAGTTTAACCGAATCATGTACTTGTGGATCGCACTGACGGTGGTCGGCTATCTGATCACGTACGTGTGGCATTACAAATTGTTCGGCGGAGCCTTCGTGCTGGAACGGTTATTGCGATCGAGCCTGATGGGGCACTTTCTGAAAATGACGCCAAAGTTCTACGAGCGCAACCGGACGGGCGACTTGATGGCCAGAGCGACGAACGATCTCGGCGCTGTGTCGACGACGGCGGGCTTCGGCATTCTAACGCTCGTCGACTCCACGTTATTCATGATCACGATCCTCATCGTGATGGCCGTGGGCATCAGCTTCAAGCTGACGCTGGCGGCGCTTCTGCCGCTGCCGCTCATGGCGATCGCGATGTCCTACTACGGCAAGAAAATCCATGAACGCTTCATGGACGCGCAGGACTCGTTCGGCGAGCTGAACGACAGCGTGCTGGAATCGGTGTCCGGCGTTCGCGTCATCCGCGCCTTCGTGCAGGAGGAAGCGAGCCAGGGGCGGTTCGAGGCCAAGACGAACGAAGTGCTGGGCAAAAATATCGCCGTCGCCCGCATCGACGCGCTCTTCGAGCCGACGATGAAAATGCTCGTCGGAACGAGCTATCTAATCGGCCTATGCTACGGCGGCTACTTGGTTTTCCATAACGAAATTACGCTCGGCGAGCTGGTTTCATTTAATATTTTCCTCGGGATGCTGATCTGGCCGATGTTCGCCATCGGCGAGCTGATCAACATCATGCAGCGCGGCAACGCCTCGCTCGACCGGGTGAACGAGACGCTCGGCTACAAGCCGGACGTGAAAGACGCGGAGGCGCCTGCAGCGGTGAACGAACCGACGACGATCGAATTCGACCGCGTCACGTTCAAGTATCCGTCATCCGAAACGGATAACCTGAAGGACGTGACGCTGAAGCTTCGCCAAGGTCAGACGCTCGGCATCGTCGGGCGTACGGGCAGCGGCAAGACGACGCTGCTGAAGCAGCTGCTTCGCGAGTATCCGATCGGCAAGGGCGCCATCCGGTTATCCGGCAAGCCGCTGGAGGGACTCGCGATCGACAAGGTGCTCGGCTGGATCGGGTATGTGCCGCAGCAGCCGATCCTCTTCTCGAAGACGATTCGCCAGAACATCTTCTTCGGCCGCTCCGGCGCGACGGAAGGGGATCTCCAGCGCGCGCTGGAACGCGCGTCGTTCGCGAAGGATATCGCCTTCCTGCCTGACGGACTCGACACGATGGTCGGCGAGAAGGGCGTGGCGCTCTCCGGCGGCCAGAAGCAGCGGGTTAGCATCGCGCGGGCTTTGATCGCCGATCCGGAAATCTTGATGCTCGACGACGCATTGTCGGCGGTCGACGCGAAGACGGAAGCCGAGATCATCGACGGCATCCGAACGGAACGCGCGGGCAAGACGACGCTGATTACGACGCACCGGCTCTCGGCGGTGCAGCATGCGGACTGGATTATCGTCATGGACGAAGGCCGGATCGTGGAAGAAGGCACGCACGAGACGCTGCTTGCGCGCGGCGGCTGGTACCGGGAGCAATACGACAGACAGCAGCTGGAAGCGACGATCGAGAACTAAACATTATTTCAGAGAGATAGGAGGCGTGAAGAACAATGGGCACACCTACGGGCAAACGGTTGTTTCAATACGCCATGCTTTATAAAAAACCGATTCTGCTGGCCATGCTTCTCCTCGTGCTGGCGGTATGCGCGGAGCTTACGGGCCCGCTGATCGCCAAGCGGATGATCGACCAGAACATCCTCGGCATCGAGAAGCCTTGGCACGAAGTGCAGGGCGAGCAAGCTTACGCGGTGCAATACAAAGACAAGTGGTACAAACGGGAGGACCGGCTCGCGGAAGACGGCGGGGCAGCCGCTGCGGGCAAGGAGGTCCGCGTGCTTCAGGTCGGACGGAGCTATTACTTCCTGGATGGCGAGCTAGCGCTTGACGGGAAGAAAACGGTGACCGGCGGCGAAATGACCGTTACGAATCCGGATACGGGCGAATCCGCCGCATATCCCGTTGCGAAGCTAACGACGAAGGAGCTGTACGCCTTCTACAAGCCGGAGGTGCCGGGACTGCTTCGCCTCGCGGCGATGTACTTCGGCCTGCTGATCCTGGTCGCACTGTTCGCCTACGGCCAGCGCTTGCTTCTCCAGACTTCAGCGAACCGCATTGTGCGGAAGATGCGTAACGACGTGTTCGCGCAGACGCAGCGGCTGCCGGTGCAATACTACGACAATTTGGCCGCCGGCCAAGTCGTCTCCCGCGTAACGAACGACACGGAAGCGATCCGTGAGCTGTACGTGGGCGTGCTGGCGAACTTTTTTACGGGGACGATCTACATGGTGGCGATCTTCGGGGCGCTGTTCCTGCTGGATACCCGCTTGGCGCTGATCACACTGCCGCTGGTTCCGATTCTGATCGTGTGGATTATCGTCTACCGCAAGTTCGCGGCCAAATACAACCGCATCATCCGGACGAAGCTGAGCGAGATCAACGCGATGATCAACGAGTCGATCCAAGGGATGACGATTATCCAAGCGTTCCGCCGCCAGAAGGAAACGACGAAGGAATTCGACGAGCTGAACGATTATTATTTTAAATATCAAAATAAGCTGCTCAGCCTCAACTCCATCACCTCCCACAACTTGGTCAACGTCGTGCGGAACGTGCTGTTCCTGATCGTGATCTGGATGTTCTGGGGCGGCACGCTGGGCGCGATCGTTACGGTCGGCGTACTGTACGCGTACGTCGATTACATGAACCGGATGTTCGCGCCGATCGTCGGCATCGTCAACCAGCTGTCCAACTTGGAGACGGCGCGCGTCTCCGCGGAGCGCGTGTTCAAGCTGATGGACGAGGAAGGCATAGACGTCGAATCGGGCAAGCTGGAGCGGTACAAGGGCAACGTCGAGTTCGATAACGTCACGTTCGCCTACAAGAAGGACGACTACGTGCTGAAGGGGATCTCCTTCCACGCCCGCCAAGGCGAGACGGTCGCGCTTGTCGGCCATACCGGTTCGGGCAAAAGCTCGATCTTAAACCTGCTGTTCCGCTTCTACGACATTCAGGACGGCGCGGGACGTATTATCGTCGACGGCAAGGACGTTCGGGACATTCCGAAGCAGCTGCTGCGCCAGCATATGGGCATCGTGCTGCAGGATCCGTTCCTGTTCACGGGTACGATCGCGTCGAATGTGAGCCTCGACAATCCGGAGATTAGCCGCGAACGCGTGGAGCAAGCGCTTCGGGACGTGGGCGCGTACGAGATGTTCAGCCAGCTGCCTGGAGGCATCGACGCGCCGGTCATCGAGAAAGGCGCCACGCTCTCCGCCGGACAACGCCAGCTGATCTCCTTCGCTCGGGCGCTCGCGTACGATCCGGCGATTCTGATCCTGGACGAAGCGACGGCCAGCATCGACACGGAGACGGAAGCGATCATCCAAGCGGCGCTGGACGTGCTGAAGAAAGGTCGCACGACGTTCGTCATCGCGCACCGGCTGTCGACGATCCGCCAAGCGGATCAGATTCTGGTGCTCGACCGCGGCGTGATCGTCGAGCGCGGCAACCACGACGCGCTTATGGAGCATCGTGGCAAGTACTACGCGATGTACCAGCTGCAGCAAGGCAGCACGGTGCAGCCGGCTTAGGATGAGCGGCGGAGCGCGGTGCTCCGCGGCTCGGAGAAAGCACGGCAATCGGTTTGCTAGGAGAGATGCCGCATCGCATGCTTATGCAGGACAGAAAGACGGATGCGCTCCGACATTGGAAATTCGGAGAGGGCAGCAAACGGGCGGTTCGCTTAGAGGGAGCGGTCTGCTTGTCGACTGTCGCCTATGCATGACCGGTCGCTGTTGCTGTTGCGCAGCGTGCGCATGTTGCCTGCCGGCAGCTCTAATCCGCACAATCCAATATTGGCGCAAAGACGCCATCATTTCCGTGTTTCACACGGGAGTGATGGCGTCTTTTTACGTTGTTGCATAGGGAATGATTTGGAGGCAGTATGTCTGCGAGACCGAATAGTGGCCTTGATTGGTGTGTTTTGAGGACAGTATGTCGGCGAGACCGACAAAGTGGCCTTGAATGGTGTGTTTTGAGGGCAGTTTGTCGGCGAGACCGACAAAGTGGCCTTGATCAGCGTGTTTTGAGGGCAGTATGTCGGCGAGACCGACAAAGTGGCCATGATTGGCATACGTTTGCCCGCTGTAGGTCCGTGAAACGAACCTACAGCGCGGAAAGCGCGCCCGCTGCTAGCTGCAGGTCCGCGAAACGTACCTACAGCGCGGAAAGCACGCCCGCTGCTAGCTGCAGGTCCGCGAAACGTACCTACAGCGCGGAAAGCGCCCCCGTCGTCGGCTGCAGGTCCGCGAAACGAACCTACAGCACGGAAAGCGCGCCCGTCGTCGGCCGCAGGTTCGCGAAACGTACCTACAGCGCGGAAAGCGCGCCCGCTGCTAGCTGCAGGTCCGCGAAACGAACCTACAGCGCGGAAAGCGCCCCCGTCGCCGGCTGCAGGTCCGCGAAACGTACCAGCAGCGCGCCAAACGGCACTGTCGCGCCATCGCGGAGCGCATATCCGGCAACGCCCCGCTCTCTATACCCGCAGCAGCGCCTCCAGTTGATCCGGCGGCAGCGGGCGGCTAAACAGGTAGCCTTGCAGCTCGTCGCAGCGCAGGTCTTTGCAGAACTGCGACTCATCCGCCGTCTCCACGCCTTCCGCGACAACCTTCATGTTCATGCTGTGGACCAGCTCGATGATTGCTTTCACGATGGACGACTTTTTCTCGTCGTTCGTGATGCCCTGGATGAAGGAGCGGTCAAGCTTCACGTCGGAAATCGGCAGCCGCTGAAGCTGATTCAGCGAGGAATAACCGGTGCCGAAGTCGTCGATGGAAATTTGGATGCCTAGTCCGCGCAAATACAGAATCGTCTCGATAACCTGCTCCATATTCCGCATGAACACGCCTTCCGTGATCTCAAGGCTCACGTACTGAGGTTCCAATCCGGTATCCGCGAGCCCGCGCATGATCATTTCCTTCAGATTGCCCTGGTAGAAGTGGCGAGCCGAAATGTTAACGGACACCGCGATCTTCTTCAGCCCCGCGTCCTGCCAAGCTTTGTTCTGGCGGCAGGCTTCCCTGAATACCCAATTATCGATTTCCAAAATAAAGCCGGATTCCTCCGCCAGCGGAATGAACTTGTCCGGCGGGATCATGCCGAGCTCGGGATGCGTCCAGCGAATGAGCGCTTCGATGCCGCAAAGTTCTCCGCTCGTCGCGCTCATCTTCGGCTGGTAGTGCAGGGAGAACTGATTCTCCCGCAGCGCTTTGATCAAACCGTTGTCGAGCTGCATCTTCTCCTGAATGAGCGGCGCGAGGCTCGGCTTAAAGAACCGGTAGCAGCCGTTGCCCTCTTCTTTGGCGTTGTACATCGCGATATCGGCGTTGCGGATAACCGTGTCCATGTCGGTGCCGTCCTTCGGATAAGTGCTGATGCCGACGCTGATGGTTACGAAAAGCGGCATGCCGTCGATGACGAACGGCTCCGTGAAGCTGCCCACAATCGCTTTGGCGCCCCGCACCAGCTCCTCTTCCTCCCGATAAGCGTAGATAAACACGAACTCGTCGCCGCCGAGGCGGAAGACGTCGCATTTTTTGCCCGGATAGTTGATGAATCGATCCGCGGTTTGCTTCAGCAGCTCATCGCCTGCCGAATGGCCGAGCGAGTCGTTGATTTGTTTGAAGCGGTTGATGTCGGCGAAGAAAACCCCGATCTTCTGTTTGCTGCCGGTAGTTGCGCTTAAATCAATCAGCTCTTGAAAATGGCGCGTAAACTGCAAGCGGTTCGGCAATCCCGTCAGCATGTCGTAATACGCGAGCTGGTGCAGGCGCTCCTCCGATTGCTGCAGCAGCTGGGCTTGCGCCTGCAGCCGCTCGTTGCTCTTCTGCGACTCGTTGAACAAGTGGCTGAGGTTGCTTGCCATATGCTTGAAGTTCGCGATCAGCGAGTGGATCTCGAGTATGCTGCTTCGCGGCCAGTCCGGCTCGTTGCGCTGCTTCAGCTTGAGAGGGAGATTGGTCGTCGACACCGCCAGCCGCTGCAGGCTTCGTACGACGGATCGCTGGATATACAGCGAGAAGGCGGCGGCCACGATGCTGGATACCGCCAAGAACAGCAGATGGACGTCGTATTTGTTGTACAGGTAATTTTGATAGTTGCTAAGCGGGACTTTGACCAGAAATCGGCCGGAGCCGTCCAGCAGGCGTTCCTCGTACAGGAAATGTTCGTTCTGCCAGGTCGTCGCGAGCAGATTGCGGAAATGCTCCTTCGGCCTGGAGAGCTTCAGGTTGCCGGTAATTTGAACGTACGCATGATCGGCCTCCGGCCTTAGCACCATATACCAGAGCGAATGGCGGTTCGACGCGATCACCCGGCTGTCGTTGCCGACGAGACTGATCGTGAAGGACGCGGGGGCGTAGCGGTCCACGGCGGCTTGCAGCTGTTCCGTCCTCTGCGCGCTCCACGGCGTCCGGGCGTTCGAGTTTTCCCATTCTTGCGAAATGGCATGAATCGCTTGTCTCGCTTGCTCCTGCGCGTACAGACTGACCTCCTTAAAGGAGTTCATGCTGTTCACCAGAATGTTCAGCATAAACGAAACCATGACGATGCCGAGCGCCAGATGCACAAGGATTTGGCTGAAGGTGCTCGGCAGATGTTGGCCGCTCCTCCTCAATCGCTTGGGCGAGTACTGATGGATAATCTCCGCGAACAAAGCGTTGAACAGACCGTTAATGGCCAGGATGCAGACGAATAAACGGATGTTCACCAGGCCGTCGGCATATTCATTCGAATAGAACGCATACGTTAACGGGATGCCGACGAGCAGCCAATAGACTGTATCCAGGGCGAAAACACGGCCCGGATAACGCCGGAGCATAAGCCCGACGATCGCAACCTCCAACACGCCGATGAGATGGATGAGCGGCTGGCCGAGCAGCTGTGTCCCGATCGTATACGCTACGGCGGCGATCAGAATGCCTCGCCAGAAGCCGAACAGGCGGAGGGCAAGCAGCGTCACCAGACTCGTAAACGAGAACGTAATGCCATATATAAATTGGAATTTGCTCGATTCGCTAAGTACGGCGAGCAGCGTCAACAGGCCGAACAATAAGACGATTAGCCATTGACTGCGCTGCAATAAATGGGGGTTAGTCACCTGCGGCCTCCGATGCTGGTTGGATAACTTGAGTAATCCGCTAATTTCCCCTAATATTCGACAATTTCTTCTAGAATCCTGCTTGGCTTCCGGCAAAAGCGAAAGTTGCGGCAGTCTCGTTATTTTGATATAGTTCTACTATCGAATAGTTTCACAATAGAATTAATCGGGGAGGGACGCTTACGTGGCATTGGAAAGCTGTATTCTAAAAGATTTAATACGCCGCTACGAAGGCGCCAACTTCGTCGTTGAACGCAGGCTGCATGCCCAAATGAAGGACATGATGCCGGAAGAACTCACCGTCGACCAGTTCAAGATGCTGCGTTACTTGAATTATTCCGGGCGATGCACGCCTTCGGAATTGTCCGACATTTTTTGCGTGGGAAAAAGTTCCATTACGGCCATTGTTACGCGACTGTCCGATAAGGGGCTAATCAGCCGTATGCCGGAAGAAAGCGATCGGCGGATCATCAATTTGGTTTTGACGGAAGAAGGGAAGCGCTTGTGCGATCTCATGGAGGAGCAGGTGGAGGCGATGCTGGCCGGCTATATGAATCTGTTCGACGAGCAAGAGGCGCTTACGTTCATCGCGACGTTCGAGAAGCTGGCGCGCGTCATGTCGGAGACGTAAACGGGAAGATTGACGATGGCAGCATAACAGAGAGCAAGAGAGAAGCAAGAGGAGAGGGAGTGGAGCAGTGAGAATCATATTGAAGCTGAAGTGGCTCGTGCTGGCGCTGTGGGTGCTGGCCGCAGCCGGGTTGATGGCGGGCGCGCCGAATATGGAGGAGCTCGTCCGGACGAAAGGCCAAATAACGGTGCCGGACGGCTATTCCTCGACAATGGCCGACGAGCTCGCGAAGGATATCGGGGCCGCCTCGAACGGTGCCGGCGAAGGATCGAAGGAGGGTTCAAGCTCGGAAGCTGTCTCGGGAGATGAGGGCGGAGGCATGTCCACCGTGCTCGTATTCCATAAGGAAGGCGGGCTGGGCGAGGAGGGTCTCGCGGAAGCGAAGGCCACGATCGAGAAGCTGGGCGGCGAGGAAGGTAAGTCGCTCGGCGTGCTCGACGTTACGTCCCACTTCGATATTCCGGAGCTGAAGGAGCAGATGATGTCCGAGGACGGCAGCACCGTTCTGGCTCTGCTGCATGTCAGCGCGGGCGAGCGCGAGCTGGCGGCCGTGCGCGACGAGCTGTACGCCGCGATCGATGACGTATCGGTGGACCATTACTATACGGGCAACTGGATCATTAACGAAGACGTGGTGCAAAGCTCGCAAGAAGGGCTGAAGAAGACGGAATTCATTACGGTCGGCTTTATTCTGGTGATCCTGTTCGTCGTCTTCCGCTCGGCGGCGGCGCCGCTCGTGCCGCTGCTGGCGGTCGGCTTCAGCTATTTGGTGTCGCAGTCGATCGTCGCGTACCTGGTCGAATACGTCAACTTCCCCTTGTCGAACTTCACGCAAATCTTCATGGTGGCCGTGTTGTTCGGCATCGGCACGGACTACTGCATTTTGCTAATCAGCAGGTATAAGGAAGAGCTCTCCCATCGCGGGGATCGGACCGAGGCCATTATTCACACATACAGGACCGCCGGCAGAACGGTTTTGTTCTCCGGTCTTGCCGTACTTGTCGGTTTCGCGTCGATCGGCTTCTCGACGTTCGTCCTGTACCGTTCGGCCGTGGCGGTAGCGGTCGGGGTCGTCATTCTGCTGCTCGCTCTGTTCACGCTCGTGCCGTTTTTCCTGGCAGTGCTCGGGAACGCGTTGTTCTGGCCGGCGAAGGGGACGCTCGAGCATAAGCAGAGCCGCTTGTGGGGAACGGTCGGCAGCTTCTCGCTGCGGCGTCCGGTGTGGGCGCTCGTCATCTTGCTGGTCCTGATCGTGCCGTTCCTAACGGCGTACAAGGGATCGATCTCCTTTAACTCGCTCGACGAGATCGGAGAGAAATACGATTCGGTCAAAGGGTTTAACGTCATCGCGGACGGCTTCAGCCCCGGCGAGACGCTGCCGACCAATGTCGTGATCAAGTCCGATCAACCGCTCGACACTCCGGAAGGCCTCGCCGCGCTCGAACAAGTGAGCCGTGAGCTGTCCAAGGTGGAGGGCGTGCAGGCGGTACGCAGCGTGACGCGCCCGACGGGCCAGGTGCTGGAGGACTTCCTCGTGTCGGATCAAGTGCTGACGCTGGATGACGGTCTTGGCAAAAGCGGAGACGGCCTAAGCGAGATTAGCAGCGGTCTGGCGGAGGCGAGCAGCGCGCTGGGCGACAACGCGCCGAAGCTTGCCGAAGCGGCGGACGGCGCGGGCCAGCTCGCGGCGGGGACGGAAGAGCTCCGCTCCGGCGTGAATCAGCTTGCGGCGGGTCTACGCGCCATCGAGAAAGGGCTGAAAGACGGCACAGCCGGAGCCGCGGAGCTGACGGCCGGCCTCGAGCAGGCGAATGCAAGCGCCGAAGAGCTTGCCGCGGCGAATGCTAAGCTGCTCGAGAGCTACCAGACGATCGGCGGCGGCTTGTCCGGCCTGAATGCCGGCTACGAATCGGTTGCCGCGGAAGGGGCGAAGCTCGCGGAAGGGTTATCCGGCGTGTCGAGCGGCCTTAGCGGCCTGGAAGAGAAGTATCCAGAGCTGAAAGACGACGAGCAATTCCAAGAGACGCTGCTGGCCGTTGCCAGTTTGCAGCAAGGTGCGGCGCAGCTTAGCGCCGGACTGAAGGAGCTGAACGGCCAGCTGGCAGGCGTCACTGACGGCATGGCGCAAGCGAACGCGGGCTACAAGCAGGCCGCGGCAGGACAATCAGCGCTGGCTGCAGGCCTTGGCGAGCTTGCCAAGGGGATCGCGGAGCTGCAGGGCGGCATCGCCCAAGCGGCAGCCGGCCAAGGCGCGATCATCGGCCAGCTGCCGGGCGTCACGCAGGGCCTCGGCGAGCTTGCCGCGGGCCAGCAGGAGCTGCAGGCCGGCTTTGTCTCGCTGAACGATCAGCTCGGCGAGCTGACGAGCGGGCTGGATCAGAGCGTTGACGGATTGACGCAAGTGACGGATGGCCTTGCTTCCGCTGGCGGCTATTTGCAAAATCTGGCCGACGCGCCGGACAAAGAGCTGACGGGCTGGCATATCCCGCAGGAAGCGATTGACGACGAGCAGTTCCAATCGTCGCTTGACGTCTACATGTCACCGGATCGGGGCGCTGCGAAGTTCGATGTTATTTTCGACAGCAATCCGTATTCGGAAGACACGATGGCCGAGATTGCCTCGCTGGAAGCGGCCGTCGACCGGGCGCTCCGCGGCACGGCTTACGAAGGCGCGCAGTCGGCAATCGGCGGCGTGACGAGCATGAACCACGATCTCGACACGATCTCGAACGAGGATTACACGCGGACGGTCATACTGATGCTGATCGGCATTACGCTGATCCTGATCGTACTGTTCCGCTCGATCATCATCCCGGCTTACGTCGTAATTTCGCTGCTCGTGACGTTCTACACGTCGCTTGCGATCACGGAAGTCATCTTCGTTCGCATGCTCGGACTGACAGGCATCAGCTGGGCCGTTCCGTTCTTCGGCTTCGTCTTGCTGGTCGCGCTCGGCGTCGACTACAGCATCTTCTTGATGGACCGCTTCCGCGAGTATCGCCATCTTGAGCCGAAACAGGCCATTCTGGAAGCGATGAAAAACATGGGCTCGGTCATCATGTCGGCTGCCGTCATACTGGGCGGTACGTTCGCGGCGATGCTGCCGTCGGGCGTCATGTCGCTGCTCCAGATCGCGACGATGGTCCTGTGCGGATTGTTCCTGTACGCGCTTGTCATGCTGCCGCTCTTCATCCCGGTCATGGTGAGAGTGTTCGGGGAAGCGAACTGGTGGCCGTTCATGCGCGGCGATCAGGCAAGGGAAGCAGGCCGGCGGGAGCAAGAAGTGTTTGTGCACAATCACAGAGAATAGTCGGATACGGATCAAGTAGAGAAGCCGCGCCCTGGGGGCGCGGCTTCTTACCACAATAGAATTAATAAGTTTTCGAGCCATCGAAAACCGAAATTCGATTTGGCGATAAAACCTACCTTGTGCTTACGAAGATGCTTTGCTTTGCAAAGCTGAAGGTCGCTCATCATCGAAAGGCCTCGATAGAGGTTTTCTCAATTTAGTGGGTAAAGAATAAATGAGATCATACAAGTTCTCGCTATGACGGCGGGGCAATCGGCAGCGTAATCGAGAAAGAAGTCCCTTGCTCCGTGCTGCGATTGAATGACAAATCGCCTTGCTGCGCCTGCGCGAGCAGCTTGCTGAACGCAAGACCGAGGCCGAGCCCGCGAATCGCGTGCTTCTTATTCTCCCCGCGGAAGAACCGCTCGAAGACGAGGTGCTGTTCGGACTCGGGGATGCCGGTGCCGTTATCGCAAACGGTTATTTCGGCCATGCCGGATTTGCCAGTTAACGTAATTTCAATATGAAGCGGATGATCCGGATGTTTGGCCTGCATGCTGTTGTTAAGCAGATTGACCACGATTTGCTGAATGCGCAGCGAGTCGCCTTGGATGAAAATCGTCTGTTCGGGCAGCGAAAGAACGGGCTCCGAGATACGGTCGCCTTGAAGCAGCTTCCATTGATAGACGATTTCGTCAAGCAGCGCGTTAGCGTTCAGACGGTGACGATCGAGGCGGACCACGCCGGCTGCGAGCGAATTGTAATCGAGCAGGTCGGCCACCATGCGCTCCAGCCTCCATGATTCTTGCAAGGCGATGTCCAGAAACTCGTCCGCTTCTTCCTGCTGGACTACCTTTTCCTTAACGGCGAAGATCAATCCCTTGACCGATGTGACGGGCGTCTTCAGCTCATGCGTCAAGCCGGCCAGCATGAAGCTTCTGGAATGCTCCAGCTGTTTGAGCCTTGCGGCCATCTCTTTGAAGGAATGAAGGAGCTCGCCGAGCTCGCGTTCTTTGGTCTGCTCGTCAAGCCGGACATCGTAACGCCCCTGGCTAATAGCGCGGGCTGCAGACGCCACCTTGCGAATGGGGCGGGACAGTTTTCTGGATAACAAATAAATGGTCAGCCAGCCAAGCAGGGCCAAGCAAACGAACGACAGTCCGAAAGCCCATTGAACGTCGTGCAGCTGGGTAAGAGGGCGAATAGGCTGTAGGATGGTGACCTGGCCGATTTTTTCGTCAAGGTACGTAATGGGCGCGATAATCGCTTTAATGCCAGGCTCCCGCGCCTGGTCGAGGTCGGCGTTCAGCTTGTTCGGCAGATCCTCCTGCGTCAGCGGGTCGGAGGCGTACAGCAGCTTGCCGTCCATGTCCGTCACGATGAGGCAAATGCCTGGCCCGAGACGGAAATATTGCGAACGCTTCTGCAGCAGCCGGGTCAGATCCGGGGGGACGACGACCGTACCATCCGTGCCGCTTAGCCGGTCGGCGATGTCTTGCGCAAGCAGCTCGACGGTCTGCAGGCGGCTATCCATCGTTTGCTGCTTGGTCCACCAGACCGCGGCGGCGGCCAGCACCAGCAGACCGATACATAGGATGATGAAATACCGTGCCGTCCAATAGGATAAAATCGAGGTTTGTTTCACTAGTTTTCGATCCAAAATTGATACCCCGTTCCCCTTAAAGTCCGTATATCCCCTTCTTCCGCAGGCCAGTGGGACAACGCTTGCCGGATGCGCTTGATGGACAAGTCCACCGCACGGTCGCTTCCTTCATAGTCGGCGCCCCAAACATGCTCGAGCAGCTGCTCCCGGGTGAAGGTCTGATTGGGATGCTCCGCAAGGAATAACAGAAGGGCCAGATCGCGGGGCATCATCGTGACCCGGGCGCCGTTCAGCGAAACGTGCTGCGCGGAAAAGTCGATGCTGAGCCGCCCGAAGCGGCGCTGCCTTAATCCGTCAGTCCATTGCGAAGGACGCCGCAGCACGGCTTGCACGCGGTCCACGACCTCCTCCGGAACGAACGGCTTCGGCATATAATCGTCGGCGCCTTTGTTCAGCCCGTTCAGCCGGTCTTCGACTTCGCTTCGCGCCGTCAGCATAATGATCGGGCAGCTGCTTGTTTCCCTGATCCGGCTAAGCACTTCCCAGCCGTCGATGTGCGGCAGCATGACGTCAAGCACGACGAGCGCCGGCGAGTCCTTGGCGAATAAGTCGAGCGCCTGCCGTCCGTCGGCGGCGATACTTACATGGAATTGGGCCTTTCGCAGATAGGCGGACAAGACGCGTGCAATCGCGGGCTCGTCTTCTGCGACCAGGATGGTCTTCACGCGGCAACCTCTCCCTTAAGCTTATATTGCTCCCATTGTAGCAACCAAACTTTTCCCCCGCAATGGAAGGGCGTCAACTGAATGACGTCTCCGGAAGGAATTTCAATATTTGCCGCCGCCGACATCTGCTCGACATATTGGACAGGTATACTGGGGCTAGCGGACGGCCGCCGCCGTATATAGAGGAGGGAAATCATGAAGAAAAAACATATCGTGTTTCTAGCAGTATCCGCAGCGGTTGTCCTTGGTGCAGGCGCTTACGCGGCGATGGATCGTTATCTCGGCAACAACGTGGAGGTCGAGTCGGTCATGGGTTCGCAGGAAGCTCCGGCGCCTTCGAACGGGACGGAATCGGTTGCCGGAGCCGGGAACGGTACGGCAAACGCGTCCGTACCGGCAGACGAATTGAACGGCATGTGGGCTATCGCGAGCGGTTCCAAAGTGTATTGGTCGGTCACGACCTCGAAGGAAACGGTTAACTTCGTCAACGAAGCGGTTACCGGATCGTGGAGCGTGGATCTGAGCGATCCGGCCGTCATGACCGGAGAAGGGACGCTCGACATGAACGCGCTCGATTCCGGCAACGGCCAGCGCGACGGGCACATGAAGGAACGGGCGGATCTGCTGCAGGTATCCGAATTCCCGCAGGCAACGTTCAGAACGAAGTCGTTCTCGGAAATGCCCGCGGAATGGACCGAAGGAACGGCAGTGCCACTGACGATCGAGGGCACGCTGACGGTCAAGGGGGTCGAGAAGGACGTCGCGTTCGATTCAACCGCCATGTTCAGGGACGGACAGCTGCTTCTCTCCGGGACGTCCAAAGTGAAATTTTCCGACTTCGGCATGACAAGCCCTCACACCATCGTCCTCGAGGCCGAAAACGATCTTTCCGTTCAGCTCGAGCTGGTGCTGCAGAAGGCTTGATCCAAATAACGTCCACGGCCGCTCCGGCTTTGCGGAGCGGCCGTTTGGCGTCGCTCGGGACCGCTTGCGGGAGATTTTAGACAAGGATGCCGCCCGAGTAGTAAGATGAGGAGAGACGCGCGGAGGATGGGTACTGCATATCCGTATGCGCAAACTGGGAAACCTTCAATGGATAGGTTAGGAAGGAGGCTGCTTCATGAAGCGGCTTTTGGTTATATTTACGGGGGGGACGATCGGAAGCAAAGCGGAAGGACGTTCCATTAACGTCCACGACTCCGGGTCGTACGCGCTGCTCGAGGCGTACGAGGGGATGGAGGAGGCTCGTCCGGATGTGGAGCTGACGACTCTGCAGCCTCTGAATCTGCTAAGCGAGAATCTGACCGCCGACGACTGGCGGACGCTTGCGGCGGCCATCCGCAAGACCGATCCGGGATCGTACGACGGCGTCATCGTGACGCACGGCTCGGATACGCTTGCCTATACGGCTCCGATGTTAAGCTACCTCTTCTCGGACATAGCGGTCCCGCTCATCCTGACGGCAAGCAATTATCCGATCGCGGACGCGCGGGCGAACGGACTGCGCAATTTGGCCGCTTCCATCGATTTCGTCGCCGACGCGGCGCTGCCCGGCGTATTCGCCGTCTACGAGAACGACCGCGGAGAGATGCTGGTTTATTTGGCCACGCGAATTATCCAATGCGAATCGTTCACGGATCAGTTCCGCAGTCCGTACGAGCTGCCGTTCGGGCGAATGGAAGACCGCAGGTTCGTCTGGCAGGATGACGCAAGAAATCCTCGGCCGGAGTCGCTCGGTTCGGCTCGTGCGGCGTTGCGGTGGGAGCCGGAATCGCTGAAGCTGGACGATACCGTTTTATACATACGCCCGTATCCGGGTCTGAACTACTCGCTGTACCGTTGGGAGGATCAAGAGCGGCGCCCGAGCGCCATTCTGCACGACCTGCATCATTCCGGCACCGCCTGCGCGCTGGCAAGCGGGCCTTATTCGCTTCCGGCGTTTATCTCGCGCTGCAAGGAACAGGGCATCGACGTTTATTTAAGTCCGCTGAAGGACGCTTCGGATGCGTTGTACGCGTCCTCGCACGAGTTGATCGAAGCGGGCGCGGTATTCCTCGAAGGCATATGCATGGAGGCGGCGCTTACGAAGCTGATCGCGGCTTATGGCATCGCGGACGATGCAGGGCAAGCGCGGGCGTGGATGGCGCAGGAGACGATTTTTTACGAGAAAGTGCCAGCGGGCGGGGAAGGTGGGATGTCATGAGAATACTTGAAGCAATGTTTTGGACGGAGGAGCCCGGAAAGCTGCTGGATTTTTATTGCGACAGGATGCGGTTCCCCGTGGTGTCCGCAAGCGAGGATGAACTGGCCGTACAGGCCGGCGCGACGCGGCTGCGTTTCGTCAAACGTGAGCGGGACTCGAGGGGCGTGGAGGATAACGCCGCTGCGATCCCGTACTACCATTTTGCGTTCAATATTCCCGAGAACAAGCTGGACGAAGCAAAAAGATGGATCGAAACGGTCACGGAGCTGGGGAGGGAGGATGGCAAGGACATTTCCCGCAGCGAGGCTTGGGATTCGGATTCGGTCTACTTCATGGATCCGGCCGGGAATATCCTTGAGCTGATCGCGCGGCATACGATGGACAATGCCATCGATCGGCCGTTCGATCCGGAGCGGGACATCGAAGGAATGAGCGAGATCGGCATGCCGACGAAGGATGTCGTCGATGCGGTTGACCAGCTGGAGGCGATTGGCATCCGCAGTTATCAGGGACGCAGCGACAGCTTTAATCCGGTTGGCGACGAAGTCGGCATGTTCATCGTCGTGCAGCCGGGGCGCAGATGGCATTTCACCAACCTGACGGCCGAATGTTATCCTTTCGAGGCGACGGTCGAAGGCATAGGCAAGCTTGGTCTGTCGGAAGGCGAACGGGGACTTCGTATCGAGCGAGAGTAGCGGGCGCAGGCTCGAAGGCTCGAAGCGGGCATGTTTCCAATATCGGATGCGCGCAAGCTAGACATAGGTATGGCATGGGGCTTCAATGCAAGAAGACATACAATCCATTCAATGATTGGGAGGCTGAGAGGTATGAGCAACAAAATCGTGCAAGTCGGCGAACAAGTGCCGAATTTCAAGCTGCTCGCATCGAACGGGCAAGAGGTATCGCTGGCGGATTACCGAGGCAAGAAGCTGGTCATTTACTTCTATCCGAAGGACATGACGCCGGGCTGTACGGCCGAATCCTGCGACTTCCGCGATTTCAACGAGGAGTTCGCCAGCCATAACGCCGAGGTGATCGGCATTAGCCCGGATGATCTGGTTTCCCACGAGCAATTCGTGACGGAATACAAGCTGCCGTTCCTGCTGCTGTCCGATACGGAACACGGCGTGGCCGAGTTGTTCGGCGTCTGGAAGGAGCTTAGCTGGGGCGGCAAAACGTACATCGGCGTCGAACGTTCGACGTTCCTGATCGACGAGTCCGGCAAGCTCGCCCGCGAATGGCGCGGCATCAGCGTGGAGGGCCACGCTCAAGAGGTGCTTGAAGCGGTGAAGGGTAACTAGACTTTTAGGAGTCAAAGCCCAGGCCGGGCAACGACCAATCGATAGAAAAAGGGCTTCCACCAGGTCGATCATGACCTTGGGGGAAGCCCTTCGCATTGGCATAAAAAAGGGTTGTTGGTTGAACGGACCGGCCGACGTTATTCCTTCTTCCAATCCGGAAGCGACTGCACGTAGCTGTCGGATAACTTCAGCAGCTCCAACGCGCGTTCGTACTCGTCTTCCGTGGATCGCTGCTCGTTGTTTCCGTCGCCCGCGAGCGGGTAATGTTTGCCGTCTCCGAAGCCGCTGCCGGACATAAACAGCTCTTCGCTGCTTAAGAACGAGCCCGTCGGCAAATAATAACGTTGAGGCAAGATGTTGTACGTTTGGTTGAACAGATCCTGGCCAAAGTGCATTTGACCCTCCAGCGGCAATCCAAGCAAGTTGGCTGTCGTCGGCAGCACGTCGACTTGCCCGCCGAGCTGTTCGTAAGTGGCCGGAGCCGGATCGCCAGGGTTCACGACAATGAGCGGAATGTTGATCATGTCGGTGTACGTGTATTCGCGCCCGTAGATCTCCGCCATTAAATCCATCTCGTGATTGTCCAGGGAATAGATCGGCAGGCCGAGATGGTCGCCGTACAGCACGATCAGGCTATTGTCCCAAATGCCGCGCGCCTTCAGATCGGCGATGAATTCGCCAAGCGCGTGATCGGCATAGTTTTGCGATTCGATATAATCGCCGACAAGCGTACCGTCGTAACGGTCGGGCAGGTCGATCAGGCGTTTGTCCTGCGGAATCGTGTACGGATGATGCGCCGTCATGGAGATGACCTGCGAATAAAACGGCTTGTCGCTCGCGTCCATGCGGGCTAATTCTTCAATCGTTTTCTTATAAAGCACCTCGTCGGATGCGCCGAAGAATACGGTATCTTCGCCGCCGAAGAAGTCTGCGTCGTAGTAACGGTCGAAGCCTACGGCCTTGTACAGCTCGCCGCGGTTCCAAAATTCCACGACGTTCGTATGGAACGTAGCCGTGTCGTAGCCGGCCGACTTCACGAGCTTCGGCAAGCTCGGGAGCTCCTTGCCCGCGTACATTTGCGTTGCCGCGCCTCTCGGCGGGATGTACAGCGACGTGTTCACGACGAACTCTGCGTCGGACGTGTTGCCTTGGCCGACCTGTTGATAGAAATGTTTGAAATAGCTGTTTTCTTTCACCAACTTGTTCAAGTTAGGCGTAATCTCTTGTCCCTCGATCGACAGATTCACCAGGAAATTCTGCATGGACTCCATCTGGAGCACGATCAGGTTTTTGCCTTTGGCGGAGCCGAACAGCTTCGCTTGCGCCGGGCTCTGAACGTTCTTTACGGACTGAATCTTCTCTTGCGTAATTTCATCGGAATCGACATATTCGATATCTTTGTTAGCTAGAATGCGGTAAGCTTCGTAATTCAAAATGCCCATTTGCTCGGCTTTGACAATCTCGTTCATGCTGGCGCTGTTCGGCAAGACGTTGAACAGGCAGAGCGCGACCGACACGGACAAGACGGCGAGCACGACTCTTCTATTTTCCCTGTAGGAGAAAAACTTTTCTTTCACTTCCGTTGCTTTCTTGCGAAAGAACAGCAGCACGATCATGATCACGACGTCGATGTAGATCAGCAGGTACTGCGGATCCATGAGCGAGAACACGCTGTTCTTGACGGCGGTCACTTGGTTAACCTGCTGCAGCGCCGAATAGTCTACGATTACACCGTAATACTTGTAATACATAATGACAGCAAATAGAATAGAAGTCATGGCTAGATTCGCGATCAAATAATAAAGAAATTTGCGCTTGCTGGCGAACCATTCGATCAAGCAGAACACGATGAGCACGAACGGGATTTCCTTCAGCAGGGTTGTCCACGAAGGACCGCCTTCGAAGACGACCGTCCATGCCAGGTAACTCTTTAACAGCAAAAGGAACGAGAAAAACAGTATCGGACGAGTACTGAACAATCGTTTGGAATTTAAGATTGACACGTTTATTGACCCTACCTTTCACAGCACAAACAGGCTTATCTCTATCTCTTGGAGCAAGCCGCTTTGCTTTCATTAGCGTTCAGAGAGTATTAGTATATTTATTGTAAAGTCACTATCATTATGCTCCTTTTGACAGCCAAAAGTCAAAAGGCAAAACAGCCCTTAAACTGCAGGAGGAACGAAAATGAGGAAGAAAAAGGCATTTTTGGTTGTCGTAACGGCTGGCGTGCTCTTATTTGGAGGTTACTTTGCGGCGAAGCAAGCCGGCCTCATCCATACATCACCTCAGTTGGAAGAGCCTCCAAAGCTGGCCGAAGGCTTGGAAGAGGGTTCGGGAAATAGCGGCGGCGAGCTGGAGGGAGATGCTCCCGGAGCTGGAAATTCCGGCGAGATTAGCGTGCCGGACGAGCCAGGCGGGGAGGAAGGCGGCAACGGCGCGGGAAACGGCGGCGGAGCGGACAAGCCTGAGAAAGATCCGACTGAAAAACCAAGCAAGGGAGACAAGCCGGGAGAAGGCGAAGGCATCTCCAGGGGCGAGAACGGCGCCATCGCCGTCATCGCGCAGCCGGCAAGCGTCACGGCGCTCGTGAATCCGTACAATAAGCTGCCGGAGGATTACGAGCCCGATGATCTCGATTATCCGAATGTAAAGTTTATATTCTCCGACAAGGTCGAGAAGCGGATGCTGAGGGAAGAGGCTGCGAGAGCGCTCGAGAAGTTGTTCAGCGGAGCGGAGGCGGACGGCATCTATCTCGCCGGCGTGTCGGCGTACCGCTCGCATGCGACGCAGACGAAGCTGTTCGACCGGTACGTGAAGCGTGACGGCTACGAGAAAGCCAGAACGTACAGCGCCCTTCCGGGAACCAGCGAACATGAGACGGGACTGGCGATCGACGTGACGAGCAGCGACGGTTCTTGCGCGGCCGCGGATTGTTTCGGCGATACGGAGGAAGCGGCTTGGCTTGCGGCGAATGCGGTGAAATTCGGTTTCATCGTTCGGTATCCGGAGGGCAAGGACAAGATTACGGGTTATCAGTACGAGCCGTGGCATTTGCGGTATGTAGGAGATGACCTGGCGGAAGAGCTGGCTTCGGGCGGATTGACGTTGGAGGAGTATTATAATGCGGTACCGGTAGCAAAATAAATGTAAAACGTAATATATCTCATGAGCAGGGGCGCATGCCGATCGGAATTCCTCGGGACATTAGCGAATCGGCGTTGCGCCGCCTGCCTGGATAAGATGTTGCGCTTATATCTTTGGTTCGAAGGTCTTGCAATCGGTTTCCTCGGAATTGCTTGCCTGCTTGCTGCGGTTGTTCACCACGTAGATGGAGGAAGCAGAGCAATGGTTGCCTGCGGCCCAGTATTTGCAGGAGTTGACTTCACACAATACATCTTTTGCCATTGGAAATTCACCTCCCGTGCCAGCTATTTTAGCGTTACGCGGAGAGGACGACTCTGCCGCGATTGTACGCCTACCACTAGGATGGACAAGCCTCGGCCCCTTTTATACTTGGAACGTTACGGCGAAGGGTAGAGAAATTGCCATTGGCATAGGCGAAAGGCGCGGGTGTCCGCATGAACGTTCTGCAAAACTTATCGTTCCTGGTCATTATTTTGAATATTTTCCTCGCCGTCACGGTCATCTTCCTGGAGCGGCGCAACGCTAGCTCGACATGGGCTTGGCTGATGGTGCTGTTCTTCATTCCGGTTTTGGGTTTCGCGCTTTATTTGATACTTGGCCAAAAAATGCGCAAGCGGCAGCTGAACAGGCTGCTCGGCGACAATCGGCGGATTATCGAGGATACGCTGGAGAAGCAGCGGATACTGCTCGCGCAGCGGGAACTTCTGCCCGATTCCAGCGAGATGGCGGGCTACCAGGACATGATGTTCATGAATTTAACGACGAGCTACGCGCTGTATACGAATAATAACGTCGTAGACATCTTCACGAACGGCAATCGGAAGTTCGATGCACTGATCGCGGATATCGAGAAAGCCGAGCATCATATCCATCTCGTTTATTACATCGTCAGGGACGACGAGCTTGGACGGCGATTGATGGACGCCCTGGTCAGGAAGGCGGCCGAAGGACTGGAGGTCCGGTTTCTCTACGACCATATCGGCAGCTCCGCTCTGCCGAGACGGTATTTCCGCGAGCTCCGGGCGGCCGGTGGCATGGAAGCGGCATTTTTCCCGTCCCGCATTCCTTATCTCAATATGAAAATCAATTACCGCAACCATCGCAAGCTGGCGATTTTCGACGGTAGGACCGGTTATATCGGCGGTTTTAATATCGGGAACGAGTACTTGGGGCTGAACGAGCATTTCGGCGCGTGGCGCGACACGCATTTGAAGGTGCAGGGCGGGGCGGTGTTGCAGATGCAGGCTCAGTTCCTGATGGACTGGAACTTGGCGGCTTCGATGAAGATACCGCTCGACGTCGGGTATTTCCCTTACCCGCGCAGCGGCAACGGCATTATCGGCATGCAGCTGGTCGCAAGCGGACCGGATACCGAATATCAGGAGATCAAGAACGCGTATATCAAAATGATCCATTCCGCCAAAGAAACGATCTGCTTGCAGACGCCGTATTTCGTGCCGGACGAGAGCCTCATGACGTCGCTTCGCATCGCGGCGTTATCGGGCGTAAGCGTCAGCATCATGCTTCCAAGCAAGCCGGATCATTTCTTCGTCTATTGGGCGACCCATTCCTATCTCGGGGAGCTGCTGGCGAGCGGGGTGAAGGTTTACTTGTACGAGCAAGGCTTCCTGCACGCGAAGACGCTCGTCGTGGACCGCAAGGTCGCGTCAGTAGGGACGGCCAATCTCGATATCCGGAGCTTCAAGCTGAATTTCGAGATGAACGCGTTTATTTACGACACGGACACGGCGGCGGAGCTTGCGGACATCTTCTGGGACGATGCGGAGAGCTCGCGCGAGCTGACGATGGAGGATTACAGGAACAGGCCGCTTTGGGACCGGTTCAAGGAATCGGTTTCCAGACTGCTCAGTCCCATCTTGTAACGTTACGAGGCCGCACGGCAACATAAAAGGGATTCCGCTTATCCTAAGGTAACCGGAATCCCTTTACTTTCTGATTAGACAACTATGCAATTTATTCTAACGCTCCAATCCATGGCTTCCTGAATTTCTCCTTGAATTCTAAGATTTATAAGTGTTGCACCTTATAATGAGCTTAGAATTCCCGGAATGAAACGCGCCTCGCTGCCAATGGACTGCGACTGCCGTTTCACCTTGAACGCCATCCTTTCGGTAAGTATTTCGTTTCCTTCGACGTTCATCGTATCGCTGACGTCACGTCCTCGTCTCGGCTTCGTTACGATCGCTGGGACCCGCATGCCCGGAACCTGTTAGCTCCTCTCCTATGAAGTGGGGCATGCATCGCTAACTTGCTTCAATGGACTATCCCCTCTCGTTTAGATTACCTCCATCATAACCTATTATTTCAATTTTGTAAATATTCAGATTATTTTAATTTTGATAGATGAATCGGCGGAAAGCGGTTCGTATTGCCATTGATTATTCACATAATTATATTTATACTTAGTCTAAAATCATTATTAAAGGCGGCATGATCACACCATGGCGAAAATAAACTTAACGATACAGCGGAAGGCCGTCTACGAGGTCGTCCAGGAGTCATTCGATCATCCCACGGCGGCGGATGTCATCGAGAGGCTGCGGGGCAAAGGCTTTAACTTTGCCTACGGCACCGTCTATAACTCGCTCCGTTACTTGGCCGACGCGGGGCTGATTCGCGAATTGAAGCTAGGGGAGGCCGTTAGCCGCTACGACGCTAGAACGGAGGAGCACCAGCATATCGTCTGCGCGAAATGCGGGCGTGTCGACGAGGTGCTGACGGAGTTGCCCGGCAGCTGGATTGCGTCCGTGGCGAAGGAAACGAACTATCGGATCGAGCACGCTCACGTCGTGCTGGAAGGAGTGTGCGAAACATGCGCGAAGATCAACTCATAACGGATTTCACAGAGGGCGTATTATGCTCGCTGACGAAGCGGGTCATGCTCGTGAGCCCGTTGCCGGATCGGGTCAGAAGCCTGCTCGTGACGTTGTCGGGCGATTGCTTCGACGTATTCTCGCTGCACGAGTTCACGGGCAGCCTGCTTCCCGCGCTGCAGCCGGAGCTGCTTGTCTATGATGCCCTGCCAATCGCCAACCCCGGATCCGGGCATACGCTCCAAGGCGGCGCGGAGCTGCTGCAGGCGGCGAACGCCCACGGCGTGCCGGTGCTCGTGCTGCTCGACCGCGAAGCTTACGCGGGGCGCGGCGATGCCGAGCTCGCGGGAGCGGAGCTGCTCGTATGGCCGTCGGACCCGGAGGAAGCGCTGGCGCGCATTAATCAGATGCTGGAGAACCGTCCGTCGCCTTCGCCCGTCGCCGCGGCCGCATCCCCGGTCAGCGAAGATACGCGATCCTTTAAGGATATCCGGATCGATTTCCGCAGGATGACGGTTGCCCGAGGAGGCCAGCGGATCGACCTGACGAAGACGGAATACGACTTGCTGCTGCATTTCGTGACGTCAGACGGCTCCGTGCTCACGCGCGAGAGCTTGCTCGAAGCGGTGTGGGGCTTGCAGTTCTACGGAGGCAGCAACGTGGTCGACGTTCACATCAAGAGCCTGCGCAAAAAGCTGAAGGACAGCGCAGTAACGCCGAGGTACATCGTGACCGTCCGCGGAGCCGGCTACCGACTGGCGGACGATCTGACGCGATAACGGATATAGTTCGGAGGAGACGGATCGATTTGCTTGCGGGGCGGCGGAACGGTAAACTGGAGGAAAGCTGAATCATCTCCTTCGAGAGGCGGTACAAAGATATGAACTACCGGGCATTAGGCTCTTCCGATATGAAAGTAAGCGAGATCAGCTTCGGCACATGGGCGATCGGCGGCTCATGGGGAAGCAAGGACGATGCGGAGTCGCTGCGCGCGCTCGAGACGGCGATCGAAGCCGGCGTGAACTTCTTCGACACGGCCGACGTATACGGCGAAGGCCATAGCGAGCAGCTGCTGGCGCAAGCGACCAAAGGTAAGGAAGACGACATTCTGATCGCGACCAAGTTCTGCAGGGCAGGCGATATCCGCGAACAGGCGACCTATTCGGAGGCATCCGTCAGGGCGTACTGCGAAGGCAGCCTTCGCCGGCTGGGACGCGAGCGCATCGACCTGTACCAGATTCATTGCCCGCCGCTGTCGATCCTGCAGGACGGCAGCGTCTTCGGCGTGCTGGATAAGCTGAAGGAAGAGGGCAAAATCCGCGAATACGGTGTCAGTGTGGAATCCGTCGAAGAAGGGCTGTTCTGCTTGGGGCAGCCGAACGTTCGCTCGTTGCAGGTGATCTTCAACCTGTTCCGCCAGAAGCCCGCCGAGCGGCTGCTCGGAGAAGCAAAGGAGAAAGGCGTGGGCATCCTCGTGCGGCTGCCGCTTGCCAGCGGCCTGCTTACGGGCAAGTTCGCTGCGGCTTCAGCTGCGACTTTCGAGGCCGACGACCATCGCCGCTTCAACGAGAACGGAGAGATGTTCAACGTCGGCGAGACGTTCGCGGGGCTCGGATTCGCGAAGGGAGTCGAGCTGGCCGAACAGCTGCGCTGGATCGAGGTTGACCGCAACAACATGACGCGCGCCTCGCTTCGTTGGCTGCTGGATCATGAAGCGATCACCTGCGTCATTCCCGGCTTTAAGAATGTCGCGCAGGTGCAGGATAACCTGGCGGCGCTGCATGTCCCGCCGTTTTCGGACGACGAGATGGATCGGATCCGGACCTTTTATAAGGAGCATGTGCATGCGCATATCCGAGGTTCGTATTAAGGAGGTTCGCTAGCGTGTGGTCGAATCCGCTCCTGCAAGCCGGCTCTCTCGTATTCTCCGCGCTGGCAGGCATTAGCCTGATCGTGCTTCGCCTGCGGGCCGGGAAGAAGCCGACGACGCTGAAGAAAATCATCATGCCTCCGCTTGGCATGGCAACGGGGTTCGCGATGTTCGCGTTCCCCGTGACGCATATTCCGTGGATGTGGGGACTGTCCGCCTTCGGAACGGGGCTGCTGCTGTTCGCGTTTCCGCTTATCGTGACGACCCGGCTGGAGCGAGTAGAGGAGCATATTTTCGTTCGCCGCTCCAAAGCTTTTATCGCTATCATGGTCACGTTGTTCCTGCTTCGGCTGCTGCTACATAACGTTGTCGAGCAATACATGTCGATCCCGCAGACGGGAGCGATCTTCTATCTTCTCGCATTCGGCATGATCGTCCCGTGGCGGTTCGCGATGCTGGGCGATTTCCTGCGGCTAAGAAACGTAGAGAGACACCATGTTTGACAGGGGGAGGTCAGGCATGGTATTCTTTTTTTCATAATAAATTTTATACAATTAAATTTCATTAAATTCAAAGAGGAGAGGTACAAATGAGCATTTACGATATCGAGCTGGAGACGATTAACGGGAAACAAGCCAGTCTGGGAGAATATGAGGGGAAAGTGCTGATCGTCGTGAATACGGCAAGCAAATGCGGCTTTACGCCGCAATATTCGGAGCTGCAGAAGCTGTACGAGCAGTATCATGAGCAAGGGCTTGAAATTTTGGGCTTCCCTAGCAATCAATTCGGCGAGCAGGAGCCGGGTGCAAACTCCGACGTACAATCCTTCTGCCAGTTGAACTACGGCGTCACGTTCCCGCTGTTCGCGAAGACGGATGTCCGCGGCGACGATGCCCATCCTTTGTTCCGGCACTTGACCGAAGAGCTGCCGTTCGGTGGTTTCAATACGGAAACGTCGAGCGGCAAGATGCTGAATGCCTTCCTGGAGGAGAAATACCCGGATAGCCTCGAGGGACCGTCGGTGAAGTGGAACTTCACGAAGTTCCTCGTCGACCGCGAAGGCCGCGTCGTACGGCGGTTCGAATCGACGGAGGAGCCGAGTGACATGACGGATGCAATCGAAGCGTTGCTCTAAGCCTTTGATTAGACATACGACCCGTTAGCGAAAATTCGCTGACGGTTTTTTTAGAATCGAAGGGCTCCGTGAGCTAAACGGTTAGCCAACTCAAAAATCCCTAGGTCGGCATTAACGCCAAACCGAGGGATTTCGCTTTGAAACGGGACAAATTTATTTATTGAGCTATCGGACATTCGGCATTTAGAAGGAATTAGTCCCGCAAATGGATATGATGAGCCGTGGAGAGGATAACAGCTGGAAAAAGTCCCTTTAAGTTGGGAGAAAACGTCCGAATGGGTACGTTCGTAAGGAATTAGAGGGCATTTTTCCAGGTAATCATCCGTACTTCGATAATTCCGACTAATTTGTGGGGGAATTTCCCTCTAATTGTTGGAGGCTCGAATCAGGCAGGCGACTCGCTTGACAATCCTTGTTGCAGTTTCGTGTAGAAGCATGTTTCCGAATAATCAGCAATCGAACGCGTGCGTGAACATGCCGCGCGAACTTGGCATTCGCTTGAGCTCACTATGCCTTGCGCCAAGATTACGCAAGCTGGCCGTTACTTCGCCAGCAGGCAGTCGTATTGCGCCGCAACCGTCCATACTTTCATGAGCGTCTTCACTAGGTAATAGCTTTGGTGAACGATGAGCGCGATCAGGCCTGCCCATACGAGCGACATGCTGCTTACAGCGAGAGCGATCGCCGCGCCGATGCCCCACATGACCAGGGACAAACCCGCGTACGGGAGAAAACCCCGCATGGATCGCCATAAGGAGGAGAAAATGCCTTCCCCTGAGACGGCTCCGACCTGCATGGCAAGGAACAAGAGATGCAGAAGCGCCCCCCAGACAACCCAAACGAGTATGCCGGGCAGCAGCGTGAGCGCCAGCTCCTCGTAGGAGCCGCTGCGGATGAGCGCGGTCAGGCCGCGGGGCACGAGCCAAATGCCTGGCGCCGCCGTCAGAACGGCTTGCACCGCATAGAGCAGCAGGATGGGCCGCCATGTCCGCTTGATGCCTTCCAGGAACCGCGACTTGCCTCCTGAGCGCGTCTGTTCATGGAACGAGTAGAAGAAGCCGGCGTTGAACAGCGGAGTGAGAAGCATCCGGGCCGCGAACAGACCGCCGAGCATCCATAGGTATGGCGCGACGAGATCCGTTTTGAACAGCTGAATTTGCGCTTCCGTCACGAAGTGCCGCATCGCCTGCTCCGACGAGCCCGAATCGGGAAAGCGGCGCAGCACGGGGGTGACGGTCTGATCGATGATGCGGTACAAGAAGAAGCCCCAACCGAATTGATAGACGAATAAGAGCAGCACCAGGTGAAAATGTTTGAACGTCAGCCGCCAGCCTTGCGAAATATGAGTCTTCATCGCTTATCGCTCCTTGCGTGCGAATGGTAGATCATGGCGCTTACCAGCTAATCGCGCCGAGAATGCCTTCGACCAGCTTGATCGCCGCGAGGCTCCAGCGCGTCCGGGACTCGCTCGGCAGCTCGGCCAGCATAAAGTTGTTGATGAGCTTGTTGTCGAGCACGTTCGTCTGGTTCGGGTCAACGGTGACGGATTGCAGCGGGAAGTTCGACACTTCGGTGAACTGAATATGCGTCTCGGTATCGGACCATTCTTTGGTCAGCGTCGTGCCGTCCGCGAACCGCAGCACGATCGGCACGGGGCCGGTCAGCCCGCCGTTACGCTGGATCAAGACGGTCGATTCGTACGCGACCGCGCCATCTTGGTCAATCGGCTTTACCCCAATGGCTTCGACGGAAACGTCGGCGGTCCGGTTGCTGTAGACGTATTGGTTGAAATAATCGGTCCACTTCGCTTTTGTCACCTGCTCTATGACCCGCTGGAAATCGCCCGTTGTCGGATGTTTGAACTTGTACTTCTGGAAGTAGATGCGAAGTATCCGCTCCATCAGCTTGTCGCCGACTTTGTTCTCGATATCGATCAGCACCAGCTTGGCGCGCATGTAGACGTTCTCGGCGTATTGATTCGAATCGGCGTATGCCCACGAAGGCTGCTTGAGCGGAGCGGGATCCGTCATGTAGCTTGCCTCGAGCCGCAGGTTGGGGGTAATGCCGTACGCAGCCTCCATGACTTTGTCCTCGGCGTAGGAGGTGAAGCCTTCGTCGAGCCACGCCTCTTCGAATTCGTTCGAAGCGACCATGCCGTACCAATATTGATGGCCGATCTCGTGCACGACCGTGCGCTCCAGGTCATAGCCCGGGTTCGGGCTTATGGCCGCGAACGCCGTCACGAGCGTCGGATACTCCATGCCGCCCGCGCCGTTCGCGCCATCCGGCGGTACGACGATCGAGAGCGTATTGTACGGATACGAACCGTACCATTTGGCATAATTGGCGAGCGCCGACTTGGCCGCGTGGAAGTAACGGTCCTTCAGATCCGCGTGAAGCGGATCCAGATACAGCTTGATGCGGACGCCCGGAATGCCTTTGTCGGAGTACGCGGTCTCTTCGTAGACGAAATCAGGCGACGCCGCCCAGGCGAAGTCGTGTACGTCTTCCGCGTAAAACTGGAACACCTTCCGGCCTTCATTCGTCACGATCGGCTTCGTCTGGAAGCCGGTGGCGGCTACGACATGCGACTCGGGAACGTCGATGCGAACGCTGTAGATGCCGAAGTCGCTGTAAAACTCCGAGTTTCCATGGTATTGGTGGACATTCCATCCCTCGCTCGTCCGGCCGCGCATGCCTACGGTTTCGTAGACGGCAAGCTTAGGGAACCATTGGCCCGCCATGACGAAGTCGCCGGAGTAGCCCATGCGGGCGAACACTTCGGGCAGCTTGACCTCGAAGTTCATCTTGAGCGTAACCGATTTGCCCGGCGCGACCGCCTCGGGCAGCCTCAGTCGAACGAGTGTATAATCGTTCGTGTTGCCGTCGTCCGGCTGCATGTATTGCAGGCGCGGGAGCAGACTCTCGCCCTCAAGCGTTTGGAGCGACAGCAGTTCGATATGGCTGCGGCTGTTCAGCGTCGCTTTGTCTTGGCGCAGCTTCCCGCCGGATTCCGTCATGAAGGTCGTTTTGGCCGACTGGAACGCGTTGGGGTAGAGGTGGAAGTAGAGCTCCGATACCGGCTTGCGTCCCGGATTCGTCCAGGTGACGTCCTGCTCCCCGTCGAGGTGTTGGCCATCTTCCCTCAGGCTGACGCTGATGTGGTACTCCACGACGCGCTTGCTGAGACTCTGCGGCTGAGGCGGAAGCGTCTTGTCCGGCTGTTGGACGGCCTGCGGCTTGGCCGAATTCGCGGCAGGCGGAGATGCGTTTGGCGCTTTGGCGGCAGGGGCGAAGGCGTACGTATACTGGGATTGCCAAGCGTTCCCGAAGCCGAATTGCACGGATATCGCAAGCAATGCGGCTGCGAGCAAACCGAATAATAGGCGTTTGACATTGCGTGGAGTCATTGAACGTTTCCCTCCCGTTGACAAGCATCTAAAGCATGTATATGTTTGCAATTCCAAGATTATTAGCTAAAATGGAATTATTGTCGTGAGGGTTCAACAACCTCTTGAATGGGAAGGTGGGATAAGCTTGACGGAGCAGGGAAACATGCCGGAACAACCGGAAACGAAGGAGAAAAAATCCTTGTCGCTCAACGTGGTGAGCAGCAAGAAACATAGAGGCTTCGGCGCGGGGTCGATCGACCTCAGCGACGTGGCTTGCGTCATGATCGACGAAGGCGTCGCGTATATCGACGTAGGCATTATGCATGCCAAGAGCAAGGTGGAGCGCGGCATCAAGTTTACCCCGAATAAGGAAGATACGCCGAACGGCCGCCCGTGCTGGATCGTTTGGGTAGCCGTCGACCGTAATGAGGAAGGTTCGTATTACGCGGGCGTCACCTCTTGCGAGATGCTGGTCGATACGGAAGCGAAGCGGGGCTGGAAAATTCTCGCCGACCACGTGAACCGTCTGGATTACGCGATCAAACGTCGTTACATGCTCGACAATCTGGGGGAGACCGAGAAGGCGGCGCTTCGCAAGCTGCTGATCGAACACAACGCGGATTGGTGGGATCGTTCGCCGGAAGAGCTGAAGGAAGCTCTGCAGTAACGAGCCGCACCGTACGGCAAAATTAAATAGATAGTGGAAGGGGCTGTCTCAAGGTCTGAAATGACCTTTGGGACAGCCTTTTTTTGCATTCCGCATGATCGAAAAAGGATGTGTTAATGGAAAAAGCATACAATCACAAAAATCGTAGATACGCGCGGACGGTTAAAGCATAGCGCAACAAAAAGTGGCGATTTCAGGGGGCGAAGGGGTTGTGATAGGTTAAGGCTGCAGGGCGGAAACGAACAAATTCAATTAGAAAGGGGAATGACATTCGAATGAAATCAGCTGCGCCGATCGAAGAACCCGCTCCAACCAAGCTGCCCGCCGAAACGTCGCCGCAAGTGAAACGGACGCCGGAATTTTGGAAGCAGCTTTCTCGCAACCGCTTTCTTTATATGCTGCTGGTACCCGTCGCGGCTTATCTTCTTCTTTTTAAATACGCGCCGATGTTCGGGGAAATCATAGCCTTCAAAAATTATCGCCTGGCAGACGGCATATGGGGCAGTCCATGGGTCGGATTCGATCAATTCGAGAAGCTGTTCGCAAGCCGGGAGTTTTATGTCGTGCTCAAAAATACGCTGCTTCTTAATTTGTACCATCTCGCGTTTGCGTTTCCCGTGCCGATCGTGTTGGCTATTCTGCTGAACGAGGTGCGGGTGGAGTGGTATAAGCGAACGCTGCAAAACTTGCTTTACATCCCCCATTTCATTTCATGGGTCGTGCTGGGGAGCATCGTGATCGCGCTGCTGTCGCCATCCACCGGTTTTGTGAACTACTTGCTGAAGGGCTTCGGGATGGAGCCGATCTACTTTATGGCCGACAAGGTTTGGTGGCCGATCAGCTTTATCGCCTCGGGCATCTGGAAGGAAGCGGGCTTCGGCACCATTCTCTATCTCGCCGCGATGGCTTCGATCGATCCGACGCAGTACGAAGCGGCCAGAATCGACGGAGCAAGCAAGCTGAGGCAAATCTGGCATGTGACGCTGCCCGGCATCCGCAGCACGATCGCGATTCTGCTTATTTTGCAAGTCGGCCGAATGATGGACGTCGGATTCGAGCAGGTTTACGCGCTTCGCAACGACGCCGTGACGAGCGTTGCGGAAGTCATCAGCACGTTCGTGTATACGCGCGGCCTCGTCAATTTGCAGTACAGCTATACAACGGCTCTCGGCTTGTTCCAATCGGTCATCGCTTTAATCTTGATTGTGTCGGTGAACCGGATCATCAAGGCGATGGGGGAGCGGGGCCTATGGTAACGAACAGGAAGGAGCGAGTCCCGATGAGCAGCCGCAGTCGCCGGTTTTCTCCAGCAAGTTGGTTAAATTTCGTGTTCTTGGCGCTGTGCGCCTACGCGACCTTGTTTCCCTTCGTCAACATTATCGCGACGTCCTTCAGCAGCAGCCGGGCCATTAACGCAGGCGAAGTATTCATGTGGCCGATCGGATTCAACCTCGATGCCTACCATAATCTGATCCGGGACGGACAGCTCGTCGTCGCCATGAAAAATACCGTCATCATCACCGTGGTGGGAACGGCGCTGAACATGCTGTTAACGGTCATGGCCGCCTATCCCTTGTCCAAATCGCGGCTGAAGGGCAGGAACATCATGCTCATGGCGATTTTGTTCACGATGCTGTTCAGCGGCGGCCTTATTCCGAACTTCTTGTTGCTGAACAGTCTCGACCTGATTAATACGTATTGGTCGCTATGGCTTCCCGCGCTGATAAGCGCTTATAACATGTTCGTCCTGAAGTCCTTCCTGGAAGGACTGCCCGAGGAGCTTGAGGAGTCGGCGGCGATCGACGGCGCCGGCGAATTCAGAATCCTGTGGCAGATCGTATTGCCGCTGTCGAAACCGGTTATTGCCGCCTTGACGCTATTCTACGCGGTGGGCTGGTGGAACTCGTATATGAACGTGCTTATCTATATCCGCGGCACGGATAAATTGTCGCTGATGGTGAAGCTGTATCAGATGATCGACCTGGTCAGCAGCGAGCTGCTGCGCGGCGAAGGCGTCATGCAAGCCGTCATCACGCCGGAGAGCATCCGGGCGGCCGCGATCGTGTTCGCCATCGTGCCAATCCTGTGCGTTTATCCGTTTCTCCAGAAGCATTTCATCAAAGGGGTGCTGCTGGGTTCCATCAAAGGGTAGCCCTATCAAAGTTATCAAACGCTCTTCCAGCGCGTTTTGATATAATAAAAATTACCAATAGGAGGTCAAGTATGCAAAGAAACGGGAAAAAAATGAAGAAGAGGCATCTGCTGCTCATGATGGCCATGATCATGGCCATGCTCGCGACGGCTTGCTCGAATGGCGCGAACGGCTCCAATACGCCGGAGAATGACGGCAAGCCGCAGGAGAGCGACCAGCCTTCCGGCGGCAAGCAGGGCGAAGAGGACCCGTACGAAGGATTGCCCAAGAAAGTAAGCATCTCTATGTTCGACAGGGGACGCGTATCCAGCGACGAAGGCACCTACGAGGACAACCGCTGGGTGAAGTGGATCCGGGAGCAGTCCGGCATCGACGTATCGATCGTGCCGGTGCCTCGCAACCAGTCGCAGGATTCGCTGAACGTTCTCTTCGCTTCCAATCAAGCGCCCGATTTGGTCTGGGAGTATGACCGCTCTTATGTTGGCAAGCTGGTCTCGCAGGGCGTCATTCAACCGATTGGCGATTATATTGAAAAGTACAGCACGTCGTACAAAAAATATTTGGAAGAAAATCCGGATCTTCTGCCTCATCTGACTTTTAACGGAGAGATTTACGCCATAGCCACAAAAAGGCCGATCACGGGGATCGCGAACCACGGCATCTGGATCCGCCAGGATTGGCTGGATGAACTGAACCTGGAACAACCGCAGACCGTCGAACAATTCATCGAGGTCGCGAAAGCGTTCAAGGAACATGATCCGGACAGCTCGCCGATCGTAGGGCATACCACCAGCGATATCTACGCGGCGATGTACGGCGCCATAAACTCTATGTGGTATCTGGAGGACGGCAAGATGAAATACGGCGCGACGCTGGACCGGTTCGCCGAAGTAATCGAACTCGAGAAGCAGCTGTACGAGCTTGGCCTCGTCGACCGCGAATACTTGACGGATAACGACAATCAGCGTTCCAAGCAGCTATGGACCACGGGCAAGGCGGGCATTTACCTAGGCCAATGGGGGGGCGGAACCAACGACATCATGATCCAGGATCTGCTCGCGAACGTACCCGAAGCCCGTCCGGTTCCCATGGAAATGGTCGAATCCCCTTACGGCAGATACGGCGCGTTTCAGGAATCGACGCCTAACATCTTCGTAACGTTCAATAAAGAAATTAAAAACCCGAAGGCGGCCATCGAATATTTGGACTGGCTCGTGGACGGAGGTTGGTTCCCGCTCGCCTACGGCGAGGAAGGCGTCCATTACAACATGGTGAACGGCGTGCCGAAGCGGATCGACGAAGATAAATTCAATAAGGAAGTGCTTTACGCCGGCGAATACGCCGTGTTAAGGCAGCAGGTCGTAAATCCGGAGGATCTGCTCGCCATGGCCTCCGACGATGAAAAATCGCAGAAGATCGCCGGGCTGAACGTGGAATCGATCAAGCTTACGCTTAAGCACGAATTCCGGAGAGATATGCCTTACCAGCCAAGCTTTGACGAGATCAATGAAATCCGCTCGACGCTGGATACCTTCATCAAAGAGACGCGGGCGACCGCCGTCACGCAGGGCGAGAAATACGACGGCGCATGGGCGCTGGGCGAAATCCGCAAGGAATGGGAGCGTCTCGGCGGCGCGAAGGCCGAAGAGATCGCTCAGAAGTGGTACGAGGAGAACAAAGGGGGCTTTTAAAGACAGTCGCAAGAACGGGTAAACAAAGGGGGAACTAGAATGAAGCTGGCAAAAAATCGAAGGCATGTCAAAGCGATCGGCGTTTTGTCCATCGTCTTGTTCCTCCTCGTTTCCTCCTCGATATTTTTTACCTATACCATATTCAACGGCCAATTGAAGCAGCAGCTGATCGACACGAACATGGAGCTGCTCGGGCAGGTGGAGCATAAGCTGGAGCTTACCTTGAAGCATATCGACAAGTCGACGATCCAATTGCTCAAAAACGAAGACGTTGTCCGGTTTTACAATTACGAGCTGAACGAGCAGGGAACCAAAAACAATCAGATCCGGGTTTCCAATCTGATCACGGGCGCGATCCAGAGCATGGACTATATATTCACCATCGATCTGTACTCGTACGATAAGCAGCGGCTCGTCTCGGGCAATATTTTGACGGAAAAGGATTTGTCGGGCGACTTTCAATGGGTTTCCCAATTCGAGCAATACGATGGTTTCTTCGAATGGATTACGACTCGCAAAGTGATGATCAACCGATCCCAATATCCCGTCTACCGGAACGTCGTGACGCTCGTCCGGACGTATCCGCTCATCCATTCCGCCGGCTCGAGGAAAGGCGCCATTGCCGTCAATATCAAGGAAGATTCCTTATTCGGACTCATCCAGAACACGGCGGAAACGGATGAAGGCCAGACGTTTATCGTCGACCGCGAAGGCGTCGTCGTGCTTCATCTGGACAACGGCAAGCTGGGCAAGGACATTAGCGAGTTTCCTTACATCGGCACCCTGTTAAACGATCCGGAAGGGAGCGGCCATTTCATTGCCGACGTGGACCAGACAACCTCCTCGGTATTCTATGTCGATGCCGCTTATACCGGCTGGCATATCGTGCGCGTTGTGCCCGAATCCCAGTTTTCCAAGCCGCTTGCCCTATTCCGGAACGGGCTGGCCGTGCTTGCGGTCGTCCTGTTCGTTGTCGCGACATCGTCCGCCGCCGTGATCGGCCGATGGACGTTTAAACCGATGAACCGGTTTGCGCAGTCGATGAGAAACCGGCTGACGGATTCCCCCAAACCGTCGATGAAGAAATACACCGATGAATTCCATTATTTCGAATCTACGGTGCAGGATATTATGGATGACCGGAATCAGCTGCATAGACAGGTCGTGGAGAGCAAGCCGCTGCTGAAGTGGAGGCTTATGTCGGATCTGCTGTCGGGCCAGATTAAAAATCAGGCCATGCTGCAGCCATACATGGACATGTTGAACATTACATCGTTCGGCAGCCGCTATGTCGTCATGAGCGTCGAGTTCGACAACAAAGGACAGATTTCTTCGCCGCGCGATTTGAAGCTGTATGCGTACGCGCTGTGCAACGTGGCCGAGGAATTGATGAATGCCGAGAGCCAGGGCATCGCGGCCGAGCTGGACGATGGCAAATGCGCGGTCATTATGAGCTTTGAAGACGAAGACGACAGGGAGCGCCATTTCATGCGGGCGGTAGCGGTCGCGGACCTGATGAAGGAGTTCGTCCAGGAGTATTTGGGCCGGACGATTACGATCGGCATTGGCGAGCCGGTGGAGCAGCTTGGCGAGATCCGCCGTTCCTACAAGCAGTCGCTGGAGGCGCTGAGCTACAAGCTGGTAATGGGGGGCAATTCCATTATTACGCGAGAGGATATTACGGGAGATCCGTCCCCGCAATTCTATAAACTGTTCGGTATGACGGACGGCATTATGGCTTCGGTTAAGCTTTCGGACGCAGATAAGATGTATGCGCAAGTGCGCAAATGGTTTGAATCGATCGCGGAACAGAGCGTTCCGTCGGAAATGATCATGCAGTCGGTCGTGCAGTGCCTGATGAAAGCGGCCACCGCGGCCGCGGAGATCGGCGTGGATACGGAAGGGGTTTTCCCCGAGCAGTCGCTGGTCGACATGCTGAACCAATACGAGCGGCTGGAGCAGCTGGAGCAATTTACGCTCGGCGCGCTCGACCGGCTGATTGTCCGCATCAAGGAGAAGCGCAGCAGCCGCGAGAAGAATGGCGTCATTGACAAAGCGATGCAGTACATCCAGGAGCACTACATGCGCAGCGACCTTTCGCTCAATTTGCTTGCCAGCGAATTCCATATCAGCGTTTCCCATTTGAGCAAGTTATTCAAGGAACAGAAAGAATGTAATTTTATCGATTACGTAATGGAAATCCGGATGGGCCATGCCAAAGAACGGCTTGCAAGCACGGAGGACAAAATAAGAGACATCGCGGAGCAGGTAGGCTACTCCAATGTAAACAGCTTCGTGCGTATCTTCAAGAAAATGACAGGGCTCACGCCGACGGAATACAGGGAGAAAGCTCGGATGGGAGGATGATGCGGCTTGCCTGCGATGACAGCAGAATCGGTGAAGGAACAAGCGGATCGCGTATATCGGTTCATGACGGCCGGTCGATACCGGGAATGGGGAATGGATATCGACCATTGGGACTGGGTTCCCGGCGTCGGCGTCATTTCGATTATGGAATATGGGATACTGACGAGGCATGAACCGGCTATTGCCTATGTGTCGGACTGGGTAGAGAGAAACGGTGAGAAGGCGGCCCGGAAGCGGGTTATTAATTCGATGGCGCCGTTCGCGGTATTCCCCGACCTATACCGTCATAGCGGCAATCGCTCGTATGACGAGCAATCAAGTGCCGTTGCGCGCTGGATGCTGGAAGAAGCCCCGCGGACGAGAGAAGGCGCCTTCGAGCATACGGTAACGGAGCCGGCGAGTTTTCCCGAGCAGGTGTGGGCCGATACCGCCTTCATGGCGGTCGTCTTTCTGGCCAGATTCGCCGGCTTAAGCGGTGACCGCAAAGTTGCGGAGGAAGCTTTGGCGCAATCGCTCGTTCACTTGCGGTTGCTGCAGGATGACGATACCGGCGTGCTGTTTCACGGATGGGATTGCGGGTCCGGAAACCACATGTCGGCGGCGCGCTGGACCCGGGCTAATGCTTGGGTCGCGTTAGCTATACCGGAGATCGCGATGAACATTGGCGGCTTGGTCGAAATTCCGGAAGAATTCAGGGAGCGGTATGGACGGCTTGCTGCGGGATTAAGGTCGTATCAAAGCGCCGACGGGCTGTGGCATACCGTTTTGGACCGGCCTGGTTTTTATAAAGAAACTTCGGGCAGCGCCGGGATTGCGTGCGGTTTCTTGAAAGGAGTCCGCGCGGGACTGCTTGAAGCCTCTTACCTGCAAGCGGGCGCAAGGACCGTGGAAGGGTTGCTTCCGTTCATTACATCCGAAGGAGAAGTAACGTCCGTGTCTGGAGGGACGCCGGTTATGCCGTCTATCGAAGCGTACAACACTATCCCGTTGATTCCGACGCTGTACGGTCAGGGATTAACCTTGATGCTGCTTGCGGAAACGGCATCGCTGCTATCGGGAAAGGAGCGAAGTGAACGGAAATGAAAGCCTCCATCAACCAACTTGAAATGTTGCTGCGGACGATACGCTCGAAGGAGTCCGCCTACAATGAAAAGATCCGAATGCTGAGTTCGCCTTTCAACAGTCCGGGTTATCATACAACGATTAAAGCAGCGGATGTTATTCATTCGACCTATCATTCTTTGATCTATGCGCTAGGCTTACTCGATACGGAGGTTGAGGCCTACGAGCAGCGCGCGTTCGACATTATGGAGCAAGTGATCGCCATGCAGGATACGGACCGCAGCCGCAGTACCTTCGGGATTTGGCCGTGGTTTTACGAGGAGTCGTTGGACCAAATGTCGCCTCCCGATTGGAACTGGGCGGACTTCTGCGGCAAGCAGCTGGTGCTTGCGGAGCTTCGCCATGGCGGCCGCTTCCCGGCACGATTGCGCCAAGCGTTGCGACAGGCGGTCTTCCATGCTTGCGACGCGATCATGCTGCGAAACGTAGGTCCGAGCTATACGAACATCGCCATCATGGGAGCGTTCGTTACATTGATCGCCGGCGAAGTTTATGAGCGAGGGGATTACGCGAGCTACGGTTTGGAGCGATTGGAGAAGCTGGCCGACTATACGCGGCAAAGGGGAGCTTTCCAAGAATACAATAGTCCTACTTATACGTACGTCGCGATCGTGGAATTGTCCAAAATCGCTTCGGCAACGGTTAGCTCCAAGGCAAAAGCGCTTAGCGGCGAACTATTGGATAGGGCTTGGAAAAGCGTGGGCGACTATTACCATGCAGCGACAGGGCAATGGTCGGGACCTCATAGCCGCGCCTACCAGACCCTATTGCGCGATCAGAGCAAGGCTTTCCTGCAATTGGCGACGGAGGGCGCGCTCCTGTTCTACCCCTGGGAGGAGCTTCCTTACGACGCGGAGTGGTTCGGCTGCGGCATCCATTGTCCGGCGGAGCACATCGGAGCTTTTTTTGCCTCCGAAACCCGGACAATCCGGCAATGCTACGAGTCGGGCGAAGGAGGCGACAAATGGGCGACGACTTATATGACGCCAAGCTACACGCTCGGGAGCTTCGGCAAAGAGATCATGTGGAATCAAAGAAGGGTTCTACTGGGTTACTTCGATAACGACGGAGAGCCGACGTACGTGCATTTGCGTTTCCTGCACGACGGCTACGATTACTGCTCGGCCTTATTCCGATCCGTCCAGGAGGATGGACATGTGCTGTTCGGAATCGGCTTTCTCGCGGAAGGCGGCGTCACGCATCCCAGTCTCGACAGGATGAACGGCCGCATTGAAGCTTCGGACTTTAGGCTGCGGCTCGAGATCGGCGGCTGCCTGGACCGGGTAAGCGCTGCTTCGCAAGGCACCGGAGCGGAGATTCGGATTCACGGCATGCACGTGCAGCTTCGGACTTGGCATGCGGCCTTCGGACCGTTTATCGCCGAACGGCCTTGGCGTTGGGAGGTCAGCCGGGATAGCGGCAAATGGAATGTCGACTTCGTTATTCATGCAGGAGAACGAACAGAAATCGATTTCCGCCGGCTAGGCTCCGCGGTGATGTGTTTCTCCTTAACGGTAGGAGAGCGGGAGAAGCCGTTTGTTCCCGAAATGGCAGAGGCGGACGGAGTTATGACGGTTCAAGGATTCTGGAGCGATCGCGAAATGAACCTCTCCTTGCCGACGCGTCCCGTAGGGAGCTAGAAGCGGACCGATTGAATCAAAACCCATATGAAGATCGTTGGATAACCCACTTGTGATCGACAAGTGGGTTATTTATGATAGGACTTGGCCCGATAACCATGTTCTCATGGCCGGAAATGCTGGGTAACGGTGCCTTGGCCGCCCGCGGCTTCGATCTCCGCGTAGGCGCCGTTGATGAACGTGATCTGCGGCGGTACGTGTCCGCAGTCGATATCGTAAATCAGAGGAACGCCAACTTCTTCGGAGATCTCGCGATAAACATCTTCCACGGCATAGCCTTCGACGGGCTGATTGGCTTCGCTTCTGCCGAACAAGATGCCGGAGCAGCGGTCGAACCAGCCGGCGAGCCTCATCTGCACCAGCGTTCTGCGAAGGTCGGTCGTCTTCGAATCGCAATTCTCGAAATACCAGACGATGGGTTCGTTCTCCAGCCGCTCGCGCACGAAGGCAGCGACGTTGCCGTACGGCGTGCCGACGAGATGGCGAATGATGTCGATGCAGCCGCCCAGCAAGCGGCCTTCGATTCGGACGGGCCCCCCGGAAGCCGTCTTCCATACCGTTGGCTCCGTCAGATGGAAGACGCAAGGGGAAGGCGCATCGAAGTTCCATTCCTTCTGGTAGCGCTCGCTGGAATGCTGGACGATTGTTCCGCCCGGAGGGGTGCGCAGCGCGTTCAGCCACTCGGCGGTCGTCGCATCGGATTCCTCGCCCCGCAGATCGATGAGGTTGGTGCCGTGAGCCGTCGCGATGCCGGTAGCCAAGGTGACGGCGAGCAGCAGGGCGCTGGTATCGGAATAGCCGAGCAGCCACTTGCTCCTTAAGGCGGAGAAATCAATGAAGGGCAATAGTTCGATCAACAGCTCCCCGCCCCATGGCGGAATGATGACATCGATCGCTTCATCCGTCATCATGTCCATCCATTCGGCGGCGCGAACCGCGGCGGGGGCCGACTTGGCCTTATGCTGCGTCCATACGGTATCGCCCGTCGCGACGCCGAAACCCTCGGCTTGCAATCGTTTGGCCGCTTGCCTTATGAGTTCGTGCAACTCAGGCTGGACGCCGGATGACGGGGCGGTCACGCCGATCGTCGCATGTTCTTTTAGACTTGGATAGATGATCATGACATCGACTCTCCTTCGCGATATATTGGGAGGATTATACAGGTAAAAGACGGTTTCGTCCATGCCTATGAAGCTCTCGAATGCGAGAGCTAATAAATTGTTTCGCGGTATCCAAAAATAATTTCAAAGAAGCGCAGGGTTTCGCGGTGCGGCAGACGTCTATACATGCGGGAAGGGAGGAGAGCGACATTCACGATGAAACATGGATCATAGCGGTGCGAGACGGCGGGCCCGAGCAATATCGACCGTTCGTGCAAGCTTATGGTTCCTATATTTACAAAACCGTGTACGCCGTGCTGCAGTCGCCGCATGACGCGGAAGACGTAACGCAGGAAGTGCTGCTCCAAATTTATCGTTCCCTCCCGAATTACCGAATGGACGGACTGAAGACGTGGATTACCCGGATTGCGGTAAACCGGGCCATCGATTACAAACGAAGCAAAGCCAGGAGGCCGGAGCAGCTGTTCGACCAGGCAGAGGTCATCGAACAGGGTGCCACAACCTCCGAACGAGCCCGAGGCATGCTGGACGCATCGCCGTCATCCGCAGCCGAAGAAATTGCGATGACGCAGGAGCGGCTGCGATTCATTCACGAGCGGGTAAGCGGCATGCCGGACAATTACCGCGAGGTTGTCGAAGCTTTCTACATCGAAGAGAAAAGCTACGAGCAGATCGCGGCCGAGACCGGGCTGGAGCGCAAGAGCGTTGAATCGCGGTTGTACCGCGCGAGAAGCTGGATGAAGCGGCATTGGCGAAAGGAGGATTTTGAATGATAGGTAAGCAATCGGAACATATAACGAAGGTCGATATGCAAAGGTATGCCTCCGGGACGCTTGCGGAAGCGGAGCGCGGTCGCGTGGACGCCGAGCTGCTAGGTTGCGAGGAATGCTTGAGGCTGTTCATGAGCGTACTCGACGGCGAAGCGGGCGCGGGCGAAGCGGATACGGCCGTGAATGCCCGGCATGAGCTCCCAATGCCGGACATGCGCGCTTTGGAAGATAAAGTGGTGGCCGGTCTCATGCTGGCCGAAGCTGGCGGCGCAACAGGCATCGATAAGCCGAGGGCAAGCAATGCCGGCCAAAACACGCGCCGCTCCTCCTGGATTCAGAATCCCGTCGCCCAATACACGATCGCGGCTTCCATTACGCTGCTGCTTCTTGCTTCGGGAGCGCTCGCCGGATTCTCCGAGAGACTGGGGAAGCTGGACGAGAATAACGTGGCGATGCCTCCGCAAACCTCGGTCGACAGCGCTTGGACGAAAGGGCCGAGCTGGTCCGATCAACTGGTCAACCGAACGGGCAGCTGGCTCGACGGCATTCAGGCTTCGAGATTCAAATAGAATGGACACACACAATAAAGGATAAGAAAGGACGGAATCATGATGGTTCGAAAAAGCAAAGCAGCCGCGTTTTTCCTGTCGTTCATTCCAGGCGCGGGCCATGCCTATCTGGGGCGGCCGATTCGCTGCCTCATCTATGCGGGAATGTTCTTCGGAATAATCGGCATGGGCATCCTCATTGAAATCGCGAACGGAGGTTATGGATCGGACGCGATCTTCGTGATGCTGATGCTGGCGTTTTTCGTTGGCGCCATCAACATGCTGGATATGATCTTCACGCTGATCTCGGGCAAGGCGCCGGCGCTTCACGGCGGCGTGCCGGCCTATGGCGAACATGCCGCATACGTCGACGCAAGCGGCGGCGGAGCCGCTTACGGCCCGCAGCCTAACGGCGCCGAGCATGCGCATGGCTACGGAAGCAGAACGTCCTACGAATATGAGCAAGAAAAATCGAAAACGATCCTCATGTCCATGATTCCGGGCCTCGGACACATGAACATGGGTCTCACGCAGCGCGGCATTACGTTCCTTATCTCGTTCATCGGTTTGTTCGCCATCATCGTGTTCATCAGCGCGGTCATGGGTTCCGGCGCGATTCTGGTATTCCTGCTCGCGCTGCCGGTCATCTGGATCTACGGCATGTTCGACGCGGTCCAGCTCTTGCAGGCGAAGCAGCGCGGCGAACAGCCGCAGGACAGATCGTTGTTCGAAGGGTTCGAGTCGCATATCGCATCGGGACACAAAAACAAAGTGCTTGCGATTTCCTTGGCGATCTTCCCGGGCGCAGGCCATCTTTACCTGGGCTTGCAGAAGCGAGGCCTTCAATTTATGGCCGGGTTCCTGCTAGCGATCTACGTGATGGATAATCTCAGGCTGTCGCTGTTCTTGTTCCTGCTGCCACTGTATTGGTGCTTCGCGTTTTTCGACGCCCTGCAGCAGATCGGCCGCTACGAACGCGGGCGTCTGACCGACGAGCCGCTGCTCCCGATGTTCGTCCCTTATCAGAGGTGGTTCGGCATCGCGCTGCTCGGCTTCGGCGCTTACTTCCTGCTCGACCGGATCATCATGAGGGTGCTGAACGAATATGTGCCTGATATCGCGCGTGAATACTTGATGTACAAGTATATGCTTCCTACGGCGATCATCGCGTTCGTCATGATCGTCGTGGGCCTGCGCCTCGCGTTCGGCAGCCGGAGCGTCTTGGGCGCGGCCTTGCCCGAACGCGGCACATCCGCTACGGATAACGAAGGAGGCGAAGGACGATGAACACGGTTAATTCCGTGAACGTACCGCCGCCTTTCGCCGGTTCCTCGCAGCCTCAGCATCCGTCCGAAGGCAGGGCCATCCGCGCTTGGCGCGTCGGTTCGTTGTCGATGGGCATCACGCTCATTCTGATGGGCACCGCGTTCGCGGTATCGCTCTGGCAAGAAACCGAAGCGTATGAGCTGCTGTTATGGGTAGCCCCCGTCGTGTTTATGTTATTGGGCACGGAGCTGCTCCTCTATTTGAAGATGTCGGGCAACCGCGACACCGTCGTCCGGTACGATTGGGTCAGCGTGTTCTTCGTCGGCTTGATCGGTGCCGCCAGCTTGGCGCTGGCGCTGCTCATCTCGACGGGCGTTTTCGACGAGCTGCGAGAAGGCATGGGCACGGTTCAACGAACGGCTTACGTCGACACGGAACGCGTTGGGGTGCCGGACGAGGTGACGAAGGTGGTCGTACAAGCGACGGACGGCGTCACGCTAAGCGAAACCGATACGCGCGAAGCCCATCTGATGGGCCAGATCCGTTATTGGTCCAAGGAGCCGATCTCGGCGATTGACGCCGATATCATGAGGACCGAAATTGTGGGCAATACGATGTACATCGTCATCGGATCCGTCGCTCATCGGGACGGCGGCCTCGTCACCGATGCCGTCAGGCCGATGCTGATTCTAGCGTTGCCGAAGGGTTTGCAGGCGGAAGTGCAGGGGTACTGATCCAGCCCGTCGTATCACACATACCAACAGAGCCTGGCTCCCGTCTTGAATGGGCAGCTAGGCTTTTGTCGTTGGGTTGTAGTTCCGAAAAAGTTCGCAAACTTGTCACTTATGCGATGGAGTGCCGCTTCTTTATAATGACAAAGGTACAAGAAAGGATGAGGGAAATTGCCGACGACGAAGAAGGGAAATTTTTATTGCGGATTGATGATGTGCGTGGGAATGGTCATATTCATGACGTCATACAACCTGGTGAGAAGCGGGATGATCGGCACGTTATCCTTGACGGAGATCATGGCGCAATTCATTGCGGGATTTCTGGTCGCGTTTTTGCTGGAATTGTTCGTTGTGGGGCCTGCCGCGAAAAAAATCGTGTTAGCCTTGCCATTCGATAAATCCAAGAAGCTGCTCTTCATCTTGTTCATGGCCGTTTTTATGGTACTCGGCATGGTGCTTTGCATGTCGCTCTTCGGTCTGGGCTCGGCTTACCTGGCCGGCGGTTTGGACGGCGAACCGCTCTTCGAAAGCTACGTTTCGATTGTGGCGAACAACTTCCTATTTGCTTTTCCGCTGCAGCTTATCGTGGTAGGACCGATCGTGCGGTGTTTGTTCAAATATAAGAAATTTTACTAACATCATTAATGAGATCGTTTCGGAAGAAATCGATGTCGAGGACGGCTTAATTGAGCTTCAATGGAATCTACAGGATAAAAATAATTTGTTGAAATAACGAGTCGCCGCTTACTTTCAGTCGGATGGTGAGCGGCGATTTCCAATAGGGACGCAATCTTGATCAGATCGCAATCGGAAACGAATCTACTTTCTGACATCGATACCGATGGCTGTTATCGAATCGGCAAAAATCGGACGAGTTTGGCTCAGGTCGAGATCACTTTACGTATCCCGGAAGCCAGGTAAAGGTTGAATTGGCCGCTGTAGAGAATCAGATGAAGAAGTATTTTCCGAAAACCAACAATTTGTTGGAACAGATCATACTTGCTTGCCCGGAGGCCGAAGTGACCTATTCTTATGGATATGTCTACGCGGGCAACGATACATCCAAGCATGAGGAAGCCTTGGCAGCCGCGGCGGCAGCCGATATCGTTATCTTGACTTTAGGCGGCAAGCATGGGTGGGGAACTTCTGCTACGACGGGAGAAGGCGTTGATTCTACCAACATCCAACTGCCGGAATGTCAGGAGAGCTTCATCAAGAAACTGGCAGGCCTGAACAAATCGACGGTGGCCATTCATTTTGATGGCAGGCCGATCTCAAGCGACATGGCAGATCGACATATCGATGCCATCATCGAAGCGTGGAATCCGGGGCAATACGGCGCGATCGCGATTACCGACGTATTGTTCGGAGATTACAATCCGGCAGGAAGATTGCCTGTTTCGATAGCCTATAATACGGGTCAGATTCCGATTTTCTATAACCATGATAACGGCTCCAGTTATAACGTGGGAACAAATAGCGATTTGACGGGTTATGTGGATTGCCCTCGCGAACCCAGATATTATTTCGGACATGGGTTATCCTATACATCGTTCGCCTATTCGGAGCTGCGAATTAGTCAAGCCGCATATCATCCCGACGAAAAACTAAAAGTAAGTGTAGATGTTACGAATACAGGGGATGTATTCGGAGAAGAAAACCATTGAATCCACCATGTCAATGAGCCAATTCGCTTTCCTGGATGCGGATATGAAATGGAAAATCGAATCCGGTGACATGGAAGTGATGGTCGGGGCATCATCGGTCGATATCCGCGCAACGAAGGCTTTTAGCATCCGATCAGATTTGTTTATCGACGGAAAGACGCGAGGGTTTTTTGCAGATGTCGAGATTACTCAAAAGTAGGACAAAGCCGGCATAATGGAATTTCCGAATACGTTTGGCGGCGTCATCAAATATCATCGCACCGCACGCTCAACTATAGTTATTCGGATTGCCAGTCGCACAGAAGTTGATTGTTGCTTAGAAAGTCCGAATAATGCCACTGATGATGTCCGGATTCTGATAGAACCTCTGTGGCCGGTATCTTATGATAACTGTATGATTCATCGAAGGGAAGGTACAACTATGGCACAGACAGCCGAAGTCGGCAGCATCGTAACGAAAAAGGCATCAAAGAGACGAGCCAGATGGCGCAAATATATGCCGCTCACTATTATGGCTTTGCCGGGGTTATTGTATTTGCTTATCAACAACTACTTGCCCATGTTCGGGATCGTGATTGCGTTCAAGGATATAGACATTTCTAAAGGAATACTCGGCAGCGATTGGTCCGGATTCAAAAATTTCGAGTATCTCTTCAAAACGTCGGACGCGTATATCATAACTAGAAATACGATTTTGTATAATGTCGCATGGATCATTCTCCATACGGTATTAGCCATTTTTTTCGCTATTCTGCTCAATGAAATCAAGAACAAATTTTTTGGTCGTTTTTATCAAAGCGTCATTTTGCTTCCCCAATTGATCTCGATCATCATCGTCAGCTATTTGGTTTACGCTTTTTTGAGCTCGGAGAACGGGCTTATGAATAATACGATACTTCCGGCGCTAGGCTTGAGCGAACTAAATTGGTATTTCGAGAAGCAGTATTGGCCGTATATCCTCACTCTTGTACATCTGTGGAAATCAGTGGGCTTCTACGTAGTCGTTTTTTTTGCGGCCATCATCGGGATCGACGAAGAGTATTACGAAGCGGCAAGGCTTGACGGCGCCAGTAAATGGCATCAAATCCGGTTTATCACCGTGCCGCTGATTACGCCTGCTATTACGATGCTTACGCTTCTTGCCATCGGGCGCATTTTCTACTCCGATTTCGGATTGTTCTACCAGGTTCCGATGAATTCCGGCGCATTGTTCGAAACGACCAGCGTCATCGACACCTACGTATTCCGTGGACTCATGGGACTCGGAGATATGGGGATGTCCGCGGCGGCAGGCTTTTATCAATCGATTGTCGGTTTCGTGCTTGTCATCGGAGCTAACTGGATCGTAAGAAAAACAAACAAAGAGAACGCACTGTTCTAGTAGAGGGGGAAGGGTCGATGAAAGTCGAGAATCGCTTTTGGAGGGTGGGAGCTCACCTTCCGTTCATAATCTTTTCCGCCGCATGCATCATTCCGTTCGTCTTGCTGGCCACTGCGTCGTTGACTAGCGAATCGGAGCTCTTGAAGAATGGATACTCCTTTTTCCCATCGGAAATCAGCTGGGCAGCGTACGAGTATTTATGGAAAGGCGGCAAGGAGATTTTCCGGGCTTACGGGATCACGATATTCGTAACGGTTGTGGGCACCGCAGTTAGTTTGCTGATCACTTCTTTGATCGCGTATCCGATGTCCCGCAAAGACTATCCTGCGGCATCCATATTGGCCTTCGTCGTGTTTTTGACGATGCTGTTTAACGGGGGGCTGGTTCCCACCTATCTCGTCTATACGCAAATCTTTCATGTAAAAGATACGTTATTCGCGCTTTTGATTCCGGGGCTGTTGATGAACGGTTTCAGCGTGATGCTGATGAGGACCTTCTTCCAAATGTCCATTCCGATGCCGATCATCGAATCGGCCAGCATTGACGGCGCCGGAGAATGGAGAACGTACTGGTCGTTTATTCTGCCGCTCTCGATGCCGATCATGGCGACGGTCGGCCTGCTGCAAACGTTGATCTATTGGAACGATTGGATGAACGGGACGATCTATTTAACGGATACGAGTCTTTACGGCATCCAGAATCTCTTGAATCAGATTTTGACGGACGCGCAGGCTGCTTCCTCCGGAATCTTCGGCTCCATCTCGAGTTCGGCAGAGCAGGCTGCGCCGCTCGAAACGGTAAAGATGGCGATCGCGGTAATCGGCGTATTGCCGATCATGGCGGCGTATCCGTTCTTTCAAAAGTATTATGTAAAAGGGATCGTCATCGGTTCCGTCAAAGGTTGAGCATGTTCCCATTTCTAATAACCTCTTCTGTTACTAACGGAGAGGTTTTTTGCTTTCGTTTTGAGATATACTACAGAGAATAATCGGAGGAGTGAGTGCATGTCGCGTAGGACCCGTTTATTCTCTACTGCTTCGCTTAAATTCAAGCTGATGATCGGCGTATTGGCTTTAACGCTCCCCCTGATTGCCATACTGATCTATACCAATTCGTATGCGGCAAACGTCGTTCGCAACCAAGTGGCCGATTCGTATCAGAAAATGATGGGCTTATATATCAATCTGATCGATAGGGGGCTGGAGGATGTCGATAGATATATCAACAGCATGTCCGGTACCAGTATGGAGATACTGGCCCTTGATCAGGCAGTAACGGAAGACGATTATTACAAGGCAAAGATCAATTTATACCAAAAAATGAACAATGATATCGTCATCTATAATTCCATTGATTCGTTCTTCGTATACACGCCTAAATGGAATGAAATCTTTCAGATCTACAATTTTCTGTCTTACGAGGAGTCGCTACTCGTCCAAAACGAAATCGTGGATGCCTCGCATAATCTTGAATCTGCGGGATACGATACCAATAGTTGGAAGGTGCATAAAATCGGAGAGAGCTACTACCTGATGCATGTCGTCAAATCGGGCAACGTTTTTTTCGGTGCATGGGTGAAGATGGAGAATTTGATGATTCCGTTAAACCTGATCCAGTTCGGACCCGATGGTGGGGCGCTGTTCGCGACAAGCGACGGAAAAGCTATCACCGATACTTCATTCCTGAACGAATCCAGCGTAGACCTTGTTGTGAAAAAAAATCATTACTTGCTCTCGGGATCCGATAAAAAATATCTTGTCGTTGGGGAATCCTCGAAAAGAGGGGATTTTAACTTAGTAGCACTTGTTCCCGATCATGAAATCCTGGAGAAATTGCCGTATTTCCAAAAATTATTTTCCTTTATCCCCGTCGTTTCCTTGCTGCTCGCTTTGGGGGGCTTAGTTATTCTGAGAAAAATCATTCTGGTTCCGCTCAATCGTTTGATCTTCGCCATGAAAAGGATTCGCGACGGGAACTGGAGCATTCGAATCGAGAGCGAGACGGTTGCGGACGAATTGAAAATCGTACACGACACCTTTAACGGAATGATGGAGGAGATCAACGAGCTGCGAGTGAACGTCTATGAAGAGCAGCTAATGAAGCAGAAGGAAGAGCTTCAACGGCTGCAACTGCAGATCAATCCGCACTTCTTCCTGAATGCGTTAAATATTATTTATCATTTGGCCAAATCCAAGGATTATGTATTGATCAAAGAAATGTCTCAATCCTTGATTCGGCATTTTCGCTTCATGTTCAGAACCAATACCGCTTTCGTACAAGTAAAAGAAGAAGTCGAACACACGATCAATTATTTGCATATTCAGGAGCTGAGATTTCCCGACAGCTTGTCGAGTGAAATCAAGGTGCCCGATTACGTGCACAAGGTATTGATCCCGCCCTTATTCATCCAAACGTTTGTCGAAAACACGATCAAACATGCCGTTACGCTGGATACTCCGATTCACATTACAATTGAAGCGGATATCGTGGAACATGACTTCGCCCCCTATCTTCAGGTGTTGATTGCCGATTCCGGCAGAGGGTTTGACGAAGCCGTCCTGTCCCAATTGCGGGATGGGGAGCTATTAACGAACGAGCAAGGCGAACATGTCGGCATATGGAACGTGCAGCGCAGAATGAAATTACTGTACAAGGATAAGGGATATTTGGAATTCAGAAATGCAGTTGATCAGGGCGGCGCGGTCGTGTTGATGAGGATTCCCATTCAAACGACAGGCAGCGAAGGCGACTAGGAGGGTGTACGTTGTACAAATTGCTGATTGTAGACGATGAATGGCATGTCGTAAATAGTTTGAAAGCGGAATTGAATACGGAGCAGCTGGAAATATCGGACATCTACACCGCTTATAATATTCGGCAAGCGAAAGAAGTGTTTCTTAACCATTCCGTCGATATTATGCTGTGCGATATTGAAATGCCTCAAGGAAGCGGATTGGAATTGCTCGAATGGGTAAAGGAGCATAAACCAGAGACCGAAACGATTTTTCTCACGAGTCACGCGGATTTCAAATACGCGAAGCAAGCGATGCAGTTAGGCGGCTCCGATTATTTATTGAAACCGGTGCCCGACGAGGAACTGGAAAATGCGATAGCGAAAGCGAAAGAGAAAATTCATACAAACAGCCAGCACAGTCGCATTCAAAAGCTATGGGATCACCACCACCCGGTTATCATGGAGCGGTTCTGGATGGATTTGTTGCAGCAGACGATTCCGTTGTCGCCTGCGGCCATTCGCAAAACGATAGAGGAACGCGATCTGCCGATCACCGAATCGATGGAGTTTCTTCCTATACTTATTAACGTGCGAAGATGGTACAAATCCATGTCGCTGCGCGATGAGAAAATCATGGAGTACGCACTGAGGAATTCGGCCGAAGAGATGATCGCGGGACTTGGCGGACAGATTCTTACCGTGGATAACGGGGTTCTCCTCGTTATTCTTGCGTGGAATGAAAATAGCGAAGAGGAACCCGAGTCCATAACCTCCAAGTGCGAGGACTACATCCAATCGTGCAATCGTTTCTTCTATTGCGATCTGTCCTGCTATATCGGCAACTGGGTGTTTGTCCACGAAATGGTCGAAAGCTGGGTGCAATTGAGAAATTTCGAGAAGAACAATGTCACGTTCGACAATAAAGTCTTTATGCTGACGGGAGTCGTTCCATCTTCATTGGAGCCCGTACCGTTACCAGAAATGAGCGGGATTGCCGAAAAGCTTGCCCAGGGGAACGGAGAAGCCATCTACAAGGAATTAACCGATTATTTCAATCGATTTAAGGACGGCAGCTATAACGTTAACGCTCAACTGTTGCAGCAATTTCATCAAAATTTTTTGCAGACGGTTTATTTTTCCCTTCATTCGAAGGGAAAAAAAGCTCATGAATATTTGTGCGATCCCGAATCCATGGAACTCTCCAGGAATGCAACCCGGTCTTTGGCGGACATGCTGATCTGGATCCGTCACACCGTAATGAAAGTAATCGAAGCACCTAAAGAAACGGAGGCGGAACCGACCGCATCCGTCGTACAATCGGTCAAGCATTTCATTGTCACGCATCTGGAACAAAGCGACCTTTCCCGCGAGGAGATCGCCAAACACGCTTTCCTTAATCCGGATTATTTGGCGCGCGTTTTCAAGAAAGAGACAGGGATCGCCATCATTGATTATCTCGTTCAGGAACGAGTTAAAAAGGCGAAAGAGCTGCTAAACCAAACGGATATGTCCGTCGGAAATATCGCGATGGCCGTCGGGTATTCGCATTTTTCGCATTTTTCCAAAATGTTCAAAAAACATACGGGGCTGAATCCGAATGAATATCGGCAGCTAAATGAAAAATAGATTCGAAATAAAAAGTCCGGAAAATGATAATCATGAAGTCCGCATACTGATAGTGGCATCCTATCGAAATCGATATGATGAATATGTAGTCCACATCCAAGGGATAAAGGGGTATAACAGATGAAAAAAACAAATCGATGGTTATCAAGTTCATTGGCGATCGCCATGTCGCTTGTGTTGTTTCTCTCCGCTTGCTCAAACGGCGGCAACGACGAGAAGGCGACGAACACGAGCACACCGCAGGCTAGCGAAACAGCTGCCCCCGGCGCACCGGACACCAAAGATCCTTATGAAATCGAATTGGCCATTCTCTCCTTTACAGGAGTCCCTAAAGACATGCAAATGGTTCAAGACGAAATCAATAAAATCACGCAGTCTAAGATTAACGCAACGGTAAAAATAACAGCCATTCCCGTGGGCAACTGGGCCCAGCAAACGAATCTTATGCTGAATTCCAATGCTAGGCTGGATATGTTGATCACTAGTGGAACTTTGGGTTATTCGGTTCAAGCGGCGAAAGGCCAGTTATACCCGCTGGATAAATTGTTGGATCAATACGGACAAGATATTAAAGCCGTATTGGAGCCGCAAGTATTGAACGGGACAAAAATCAACGGAGAGATTTTCGGCGTTCCTACGATTCGCGATCATGCTGCCAGCTACGGCTTTGTCATGAGAAAAGACTTGGTCGACAAGTACGGCATTGACGTGGGCGCAATCAAAACGTATGAGGATCTTGAGAAGGTACTCAAAACGATCAAGGACAACGAGCCGGCGATTACTCCCGTTGTCGACAACGACGTGCTCTTGAGAACCCCAAACGTGGACTCCCTGGGCGGGGACAGCTTAGGCGTTCTGATGAACATGGACAATCTGAAAGTGGAAAACTATTACGAGTCTCAGGAATACGCTAACCATTTAAAAATGACAAGAAAATGGTATCAAGAAGGCTATATTCTGAAGGATGCGGCGACGAATCAGACCTCCCCAGACAAATTGGTTCAATCCGGCAATGGATTTGGCTTTTTCAATGTGATGAAGCCGGGTTATGCCGCACAGGTATCCAGAACGACCGGAATGGAGATGGTCACGGCCGAGATCATTCCGCCGACGTCTACGACGGCTAATATTACCGGCTTGATGTGGTCCATCTACAAAAACTCGAAGAACCCTGAAAGGACGATGATGTTCCTTAACCTGCTCTATTCGGATGCGGATCTCATCAACTTGTTCAACTGGGGAATCGAAGGAAAACATTACGTCAAGCAATCGGACGGACTAATCGACTTTGCCCCAGGCGTAGATGCGGCGTCTACCGGATATAATCCTAACTGGGACTATATGACAGGGAATCAATTCCTCTCGCATATTTTCAAGGGCAACGATCCGGATATCTGGAACAAGTTGAAGACTTTCAATAAAGAAGCGCTCAAATCGAAAGCGCTTGGCTTCAGCTTCGACGCAGAAAGCGTCAAAACAGAATTTACCGCTCTCAACAACGTCTTGGGGCAGTATCAGAAAGGCTTGGGCACGGGAACGCTCGATCCGGAGAAAAATTTGCCGGACTTTATCAGCAAGCTGAAGGCGGCAGGCATCGATAAAGTCATTGCGGAAAAGCAAAAGCAATTGGATGAATGGGCGAAAGTCAACAACGTCCAATAGAGATGAAGTCGAATGAATAAGGAAGTTACGATGCCCCCAATCAACATCTCTCCTGTTGATTGGGGCTTGATTTTTAGGGGTTAATGACCTGAGCGCTTGAAGGAGACATCCAAATATGAAGTATGTCAATCCCGTTATTCGCGGGTTCTATCCCGATCCGAGCATTTGCAGGGTGAACGAAGATTACTATTTAGTCAACAGTTCATTCGGATATTTCCCGGGAGTGCCGATTTTTCATAGCCGAGACTTAATCAACTGGAATCAAATCGGTCATTGCTTAACGCGGGAAAGCCAGTTGAAGCTGCCCGCATAACCCGATATTGACCCATCGAAGCGTGGAAAGTCCGATCCAAGCGACTGGACATGCCGATATCGTGCAAGCGCATGACGGCAGCTGGTGGTCGGTGTTTCTGGGCATTCGGCCGGCCGGATACCCGTACCATCATCATCTGGGGCGAGAAACGTTCTTGGCTCCGGTTACGTGGACGGAAGAAGGCTGGCCGATCATTGGCCGGGACGGCCGCGTAGAAATGGAAATGAAGGCCCCTTCATTTGCGGGGGCACCGCAGCAAATGGAAGCGAGATTCGGCAGAGAAGATTTCGATTCGCTAGATTTAGGGCTTCAGTGGAACTTTATTCGTAGCCCCCGCGATGGCTCTTGGTCGCTTCAGGAACGGCCAGGCTGGCTGAAGGTGAAAAATACCAGCGATCGTGCGGGGCAAGAAATCATCCAGCTGTACGTTCGCGATACGGTCAGTACCGTCATCCGTCCCGACAAGGAGTTGAAGGGCTTTGACAAAGTGCTGTTGCAACCGGTAGAGGAGAAAACAGTACGCTTTGTGCTCGATAAACGCGCCTTCGCCTATTACAACACGGATATGAAGGATTGGCACGTGGAAACGGGGCAATTCGAGATTTTGATCGGCAAATCTTCGCGAGACGTTGTGATTCAGGATTCGGTCCATGTCGTATCGACAACAAGCTGGCTGCGTCACTTTACCCGCAACTCGACGATCGGCGATTTGCTTGAGGGTCCGTTCGCCAAGTCTTATTTGGCACAGGTGTTAAAGCAAAATCCGCTGGACGATGCGATGGGGGAAGAAAATGCAGAGATGTCGCTGGCGATGTTCATGAACGCGCCGGTTCGCTTATTGATTTTGTTCGGCAAAGGCGAGATCGACGAGCTTAAATTGGATGAGATGCTGGCGCAAATAAACAGCAGACAAGCAGCAAATTCGAACGAAGGGAACAATGCCAAATGAGCCATATAACTGGAAGACCGAACATATTGTGGATTACGCTCGAAGATACGAGTCCGAGAATGGGCTGCTACGGAGATGCCTTGTCACGTACGCCCAACATTGACAAGCTGGCCGGCGAAGGCATGCTCTACCGAAATGCATTTGCCACGGCAGGCGTGTGCGCCCCCAGCCGATCGTCCGTCATTACGGGGATGTACCCGACTTCGATCGGTACCCATCACATGCGAACAGAGCACACCAACCCATATACGCCGGAGCTGCCGTCCCATTATTTTGCCGTTCCGCCTGCTCATGTCAAGACGATTCCCGAAATGATGCGCGCGAACGGATACTACTGCACGAATAACTGGAAGACGGATTACCAGTTCGCGGCGCCTTTAACGGCGTGGGACGAAAACGGAAAGGAGGCGCATTGGCGCAACCGGGAGTCCGGCCAGCCTTTCTTTGCGGTATTTAATTATGATCATACGCATGAAAGCGGTATGTGGCCGGCGGAATACAAGAGGCGGTTTCATCCGAACTATGAGGAGCCGCCTCTCGTCACCGATCCAGACCAGGTTAAGCTTCCTCCATATTTGCCGAACACACAGAAATCTCGCCTTGCGCTTGCCCGACATTACGATAATTTGGCTCGTGCGGATGAGTTTGTCGGTCGAATCCTGCAGCAGCTTGATGAAGACGACTTGAGTGGCAATACGCTCGTCATCCTGTGGAGCGACCACGGAGAAGGGTTGCCGCGCGCCAAACGGTGGACGTATGATTCAGGCATCTGCGTTCCACTCATCGTCAGGTATCCCGGGAAGGTGGAGGAAGGTCAAGTCAGCGAACAAATGGTCAGTATGATTGATTTGGGCCCGACGGTGCTTACCTTGGCCGGCATTCCCGTTCCGAGACATATTCAAGGTCAACCTTTTATGGGACAACATGCCGAACCACGAGACTATGTGTTTGCCACCCGCGACCGCTATGATGAGGCTTACGATAAAGTTCGTGCTGTCCGCGATAAGCGATTCAAATATATTCGCAACGATTATCCGCAGCTGCCTTACCTCCAGTGGATTCCGTTCAGCCATTTGCACCCGATATGGCAGGAACTTTGGCGGCTGAAGCTGGCAGGCGAATTGGCGGACGATCAACACGTGCTCATGCAGAACGGCCGCCCCCCGGAAGAGTTGTACGATTGTATGAACGATCCTTATGAATTGCGCAATTTGGCGGACGATCCATCCTTCCGCGAAGATTTGCTTCGTCTGCGGAAGGCGCTTGGCGATTGGTGCGGCAAATACGACACTTGGGGAGATATCCCCGAGGAACAAATGGTTGCCCGCATGTGGCCGAACGGGGTGCAGCCGCAAACCGCAAACCCGCTCTTCATCCCGATCAACAGCCGGTTGCCTGGTGAGGATGCGGTGAATACAGGGACCTTTGACAAGCCTACTGCGATCATGCTCCACTCGGCAACACAAGGGGCTTCCATCAACTATACGACCGATGAAGACCTGAATCCCCGTTGGAAGCTGTACACGGGACCGATCGAGCTGACAGAAGGAAAGACGGTCATTCGGGCAAAAGCGGTTCGGATCGGATACAAGGATAGCGAAGAGGCAACCTCTTCGTTTGTGGTTGAATAGTATCATCGAGGATGAACCCGATTTCGAAGTCCGTGGAATTATGTTGGACATTTGCCGCAATGATATTCAGAAGAGGGAAACGCTGTATGCCTTGATCGAGGAGCTTTCCGTGAAGGAAATTCAACCGGCCGCTATCAAGACCGTTCTATCGCTTGCTGCGCGATTACGGGAACCGGCTAAGGGAATTGGAATCCATATCCTAACCGGCTTTATCGGGAACATGCAAGATATAGTAGCTCTAGACGGAGAATGGTTTGGTCAATCCCAGTTCGTTCTTGCGGCAATCTTCAGATCAAAAGCAATTGGATGAATAGGTGAAAAGTCAACAATATCAAATAGAGGCGAGTAGGCTCCTTACGGAATCCGTAGACAGTTGTTCGCGGGAATTCGCAAGGAGCTTTTCTTTATGGAAACCTATTTTGATACGAACGGAGTAGAGCGGTTAGGCATCCATTCCGTCAAGCTTTTCTATTCTATCCTTATTACCTGATTCGCGATTTTATGGCTACTCCTAAAGGAGCCAGTGCGATCAAGCCGCTGCTGGACACAGCCATCGAACATCGTGGGCGCCATTCTCGCTTCTCGGAAGATCCGCTTGTCCTCGGAGATGGGGACCATAATATCCATGGCGTGCAAAGCCAGGGGGTAGGCACATCGCTAAAGCATTTTGCGGCGAAAAAGCTCTTGCGAGAAGTTGTTATTATCTGAATGCTAGCAGGCATTTTGTATCCACTATTATACAGCGAGGATGGAGAAAACAATGAAACGGATCAAAGGTGTAAACTTAGGCAATTGGCTTGTTTTGGAGAAGTGGATGAACCCGATTATGTTCTCCGGAACAGAATGCGAAGATGAGACATGGCTTTGCAGAACCCTGCCCCATGATGTAAAAGTCGACAGATATAGCCACCACAGAGGCACCTACATTACCGAGCGTGATTTTGCTTGTATTGCCAGCAAAGGATTAAATACCATACGTATCCCGGTTCCATATTTTATTTTTGGAGATGTAGAACCATTTGTTGGCTGTGTTGATTATCTGGACAAGGCATTCGATTGGGCAGAGAAATACGGTCTTCAGATTCTGATTGATCTACATACAGCTCCGGGGAGCCAGAATGGTTTTGACAACGGCGGAATCTGCGGAGTGTGTAAATGGTGTCAGAATCCGGAAGCGGTGGAGTTTGTACTGACTGTATTGGAGCGTCTGGCACAGCGCTTTGGAACTAGAGAAGGATTATGGGGTATTGAGATCCTAAATGAGCCTGTATCCGAAGAAGCGTGGAAATTTGCGGATATTCCGAATCGCTATCCTGCAGTCGATAAGGAAGAAGCGAAGGGTTCTGGTCCAGTACCCAGTAATTTCCTGCGTGCCTTCTATGTAGAGGCGTATCGGAGAATGAGAAAGTATTTGCCTGAGGATAAGGTTGTTGTATTCCATGATGGATTCCGGCTTCGTGAATGGAAGGATTTCATGAGGGAAGAGGAATTCGTTAATGTTGTTCTGGATACGCATCTATATCTTATGGTGGCAGAAGCAAAGGGCTGTGCTAACAATCTGGATGCCTACATTGATTTCATAGAGAACAATTTCGCTAAAGACATTGCCGAGATGCAGGAATATTTTCCGGTTATCGTTGGAGAGTGGTGTGTGTTCAACAACGCTGAGGGTCTGAAAGAAATGAACCCGGACGAACGGAAATCACTGTATCAGAAACTTGCTAATGCACAGCTGCTTGCCTGGGAAAAGGGGCAGGGCTGGTTCTACTGGAGTTACAAGCTGCTGCTTGATACGGTCAACGTTTCTAAATTGGAAGGCTGGGACAGCTGGGATATGGGTAAGAGCATTGATCAGGGCTGGCTGCCGGATAAGTACTGATATCGTTGATATCGCATAGAAACATAAAAAGTTCCTAATCTCGATTCAATAAATTAAAAACGGAGAAAGCATCAGTGTCAAACTGAAAAATAGATTCGAAATAAAAAGTCCGGAAAACGATAATCATGAAGTCCACATACTGATAGTGGCATCCTGTCGAAATCGATATGATGAATACGTAGTCCACAATCAAACGGCGGCAACGATGAGAAGGCGACGAACACGAACACACCGCAGGCTAGCGAAACAGCTGCCCCCGGCGCAGCGGACACCAAAGATCCTTATGAAATCGAATTGGCTATTCTTACTTTTGTAGGCGTCCCTAAAGACATGCAGCCGGTAGAAGACGAAATTAATAAAATCACGAAGTCCAAGATTAACGCAACTGTAAATATTACGGCAATTGGAGCCGGAAGTGTTGAACGGAACAAAAATCAAAGGAGAGATTTTTGGTGTACCTACGATTCGCGATCATGCCAGCAGCTACGGCTTTGTCATGAGAAAAGATTTGGTCGACAAGTATGGTATTGATGTGGGCGCAATCAAAACGTATGAGGATCTTGAAAAAGTGCTCAAAACCATTAAGGACAATGAACCGGCCATTACTCCCGTTGTCGACAACGGCACGCTCTTGAGAACCCCGAACATGGACTCCCCGGGAACGCTCGATCCGGAGAAAAATTTGCCGGACTTTATCAGCAAGCTGAAGGCGGCAGGAATCGATAAAGTCATTGCGGAAAAGCAAAAGCAATTGGATGAATGGGCGAAAGTCAACAACGTCCAGTAGAGACGAAGAAGAAACTTTGCCGCTATGATCTTGGCAAAATCAGAAGTGGAAGTTGAGAAGCTATTTAATGAAATGATTGCGCAGGACGCAAAGCTGGGTTATACACGTCAGCGTAGCGAAGGAGAGATTGGAGTTGTCTAATTCAAAGCAATTATTCGAAACGAGATGTATCCATTCACTGGAGAAGGTGTTCGCGGATGAGCCCTTGCAGGCGGTTCCATACACCCAAGCAACCGTGCTTCTCAACGAGACGTTCTCATTCCAGGTTGCCTATCAAGCGCACGGTATGCTGAAGAATGTTAAGGCGCGGGCCATGTCTGAGCTTGGCACTGCAGTAATGATCCGTACGGTCGGGCTAGTACCTTCAGATTTGCCGATATATGCCGATCATGATGAGCATGTGCTGCGCACTACACCGGGGTTGTATCCTGACCCCTTGTATCCTTTGCACATAGAAGACATCATTTGCTTGCCTAATCAATGGCGCTCTCTATGGGTTACTGTGGAAGCATATCCAAAGAGACAACCTGGCCGCTATTCCATTGACATTGTGCTAGAGACGGAGGGCGGAGAGATACTGGGAGAAGAGCAGCTCGAGCTCGAGGTTCTGCCTGCCTCTCTGCCTAAGCAGCAACTGATTCATACGCAGTGGTTCCATACGGATTGTATTGCTACGGCGTACGGTGTAGAGGTGTGGAGCGAGGAGCATTGGCGCCGAGTGGAGCAATTCGTGACGACGGCAGTCGATCATGGCATTAACATGCTGCTTACGCCGTTATTCACGCCTCCGCTTGATACGAAGATCGGCGGCGAGCGTCCGACGGTCCAGCTCGTTGATGTAGAGCGAATAGGCGATACGTATCAGTTCGGCTTTGATAAGCTGAAACGCTGGGTAGAGATGGCTCTTCAGAATGGCATCGAATATATTGAGTTCAGCCATCTATTTACACAGTGGGGCGCCGAGCACTCTCCTAAGATCACAGCTGCCGTCAACGGCCAAACCGAGAAAATATTTGGCTGGGAGACCGATGCTGCAGGAGATGAATATCGAAGCTTCCTAGCGCAATTTCTGCCGGAGCTTGTCCAATTTATTGAAGAGAACAGTTTGAAGGAGAAGTGCTATTTCCATATTTCTGACGAACCAATCATGAGAAATATAGAGCCTTTTCGCAAAGCAAGTCAGCTAATAGATCAACATCTGCAAGGCTTCTCAAGAATCGAAGCGCTGTCGGACTACTCCTACTATGAACAAGGGCTCGTACCGACGCCGATTCCTGCAACGAATCATATTGAGCCGTTCCTTGAGCATAATGTGCCTGGCTTATGGACGTACTATTGCTGCATGCAATACAAGGGAGTGGCGAATCGCTTCTTCGCCTTCCCGTCCGCACGCAATCGGATCATTGGCATTCAGCTGTACAAGTTTCAAATTACAGGCTTCCTGCAATGGGGCTATAACTTCTGGTACAGTCAATACTCGATTAAAGCGATTGATCCGTTCCGTGTTACGGATTGCGGCGGAAGCTTCCCATCCGGCGATGCCTTCCTCGTCTATCCGGGGGCTGATGGACCTATCGAATCGCTGCGGATGGAAGTGTTCTATGATGCCCTTCAAGACTTACGCGCATTACAATTGCTAGAGACCCGAATTGGCAGGGAAGCTGTCCTTGAACTGTTGGAGGATGGTCTCGAGCAGCCCATAACATTCGATGTGTATCCGAGGGAAGCAACTTGGCTGCTGAATAAACGGGAGCAGATCAACCGCATGATCGAAGAGCATCACCAAGAGCAGGGAGAGCTGACAGCCCTGTAATACCAATAACAGCCTACAGCCCGTCAATCTCCAGTACCACCGTCGATCCATCGAGGAGAGGCGCTCGGTAAAGCTGGAGGAAGTTTGAATTCGGTATAGATTCGACGAAAAGAAGGAGAATGCGAAAAGTGAAAAAGGCATTGATTATTTGGGGAGGCTGGGAAGGCCATCAGCCGAAGGAAGTCGGAGAGATTTTGCACGAACTGCTAGTGGATGAGCGTTACGAGGTTGAGATGTCAAATACGCTCGACAGTCTGATTGATGAGGAGAAGCTTAAGGGGCTGGACCTAATCGTTCCGGTATGGACGATGGGGTCGATTACACGGGAGCAATCGATCGGGCTACTCGCGGCTGTGAAGAGCGGCGTCGGTATCGCAGGCTGCCACGGCGGAATGGGTGACGCGTTCCGGATAGATACGGAGTATCAGTTCATGGTGGGAGGGCAATGGGTTGCGCATCCCGGCAATGACGGCGTCCGGTATACCGTCAATCTCGGTGACCACCCGATCGTTGACGGTATCGGCGACTTCGAGGTAAGCACGGAGAAATATTACATGCATGTCGATCCGGCGATCGAAGTGCTGGCCACGACGACCTTTGAGGGGTACGGCCCGAATGGGGCCGATATGCTCATGCCGGTCGCCTGGACGAAGAAATACGGCGATGGCCGCGTGTTTTACTGCTCGCTGGGCCATCAGGCCAATATCATAAGCATACCGCAAGTTTCAACGATCATGCGCCGCGGCATGGTTTGGGCATCGAAATAAAATGAGCAGCCGCTTCAAGGCTTCATTCGGAAAAAGATTAGGAGGATTCGAACGATGAGTAACAATAAGGTCAAAGTCGGCATTATCGGATGTGGGATAATTAGTTCCACTTATTTCAAGAACGCTAGGGATATGTTCGGCAATTACGAAATCGTCGCCTGTGCAGATATCGACGTCGAGCGCGCCAAAAAGAAGGCGGAGGAATACGGCCTCGCGAAAGGCTGTAGTGTGGAAGAACTGCTGGCTGATCCGGACATTACCATCGTCATCAATTTGACAATCCCGTTCGCCCATGCAGACGTCAGCATTCAGGCGCTAGAAGCGGGCAAGCACGTATACGTCGAAAAGCCGCTCGCGGTTACGCGCGAAGACGGGGCGAAGATGATCAAATTGGCAAAGGAGCGGGGGCTCCGTATCGGCTGTGCGCCGGATACATTCCTCGGCGGCGGTATTCAGACGGCCATTAAGCTGGTTCGTGACGGCTGGATCGGCGATCCGATCGGCGCGACCGGATTCATGATGGGCGCCGGCCACGAATTTTGGCATCCGGCTCCCGAGTTTTATTACCAGCATGGCGGTGGGCCAATGTTCGACATGGGACCGTATTATTTAACAGCGATGGTCGCACTGCTCGGTCCGATCGAGCGGGTGACCGGATCTGCACGCATCTCGTATCCGGAGCGGACGATTACGAGTGCGCCCAAATATGGGCAGAAAATCAAGGTCGAGATACCGACCAATGTAGTCGGCATAATGGAATTCAAAAATGGTGCAATCGGCACGCTCTTCACGAGCTTCGATACGCGCGGGGGTACGACGCTTCCCAGCATCGAAATTTACGGCAACCTCGGCACGTTGGTCGTTCCCGATCCGAATACGTTTGGCGGTGTCGTCAAGTATCATCGCACCGGACCGAGCGAATGGGCCGATATCCCGCTTACTCACGGATTTGCGGACAATGCCCGCGGCATTGGCGTTGCCGATATGGCTCAGGCGATCATCGAGAACCGGCCGCATCGCGTGAATGGCGAGTTGGCTTACCATGTGTTGGAAGCCATGCACGGCTTCCACGACGCTTCGCGAGATGGCAAGCACTACGTGATGCAAAGCACCTGTGAGACGCCGGAGCCGCTTCCGTTCGGCACATCCAAGCTGTTTTTTCATGCCTGATCCGGCAGTCCAGTATCAGTGTTCAAGCGATTCTGTACGACATAAGATCACAAGCAGTATTCCAGGGAAGTGAGTACTTTTATAACGAATTCGAAGGAAAGTAAATAGTATATAAGTTGAACTAAAGGAATTCATTACCATAGTATCGAGGCTGAAAGCAGATGTCATCAATAATGTGTTTTATCATACCGTTGCAGAAATTCGTCACAATGTTACCGAGATTATGCAGCAAGTTAGCTTAGACATACAAAATATTATTGATCGCCTCTGTCTGCGGTTAGAATATGACCAAATACCGGAAAATCTTTAGATCAACTTATATAGATAATAGATTTAAAATTGGAAAAAGACATCTGCTACCGAAAGTCGGGAGAGCGGATGTCTTTTTCCTGTAATTATAGACAATATTGCTATTCAGATTGCCCTTCGTGCAGATGCTGTTTGCTGCATATAAAAGTCCGAATAGTGCCACGGACAATGTCCGGATTCTGATAGAATCCCTTTAGCCGGTATCTTATGATAACTGTATGATTCATCGAAGGGAAGGTACAACTATGGCACAGACAGTCGGAGTCAGCAACACCCGAACGAATACGACCGCAAAGAAACGAGCAAGATGGTGTAAATATATGCCGCTGACTATCATGGCTTTGCCGGGGTTATTGTATTTGCTTATCAACAACTACTTGCCCATGTTCGGGATCGTGATCGCGTTCAAGGATATTGACGTTTCCAAAGGAATACTCGGCAGCGATTGGGTCGGATTCAAAAATTTCGAGTATCTCTTCAAAACGTCGGACGCCTATATCATTACTCGAAATACGATTTTTTATAATGTCGCATGGATCATTCTCCATACGGTACTAGCCATTTTTTTCGCTATATTGCTCAATGAAATCAAGAACAAATTTCTCGGTCGCTTTTATCAAAGCGTCATGATACTTCCGGCGCTAGGCTTGATCGAACGAAATTGGTATTTCGAGAAGCTGTATTGGCCCGTCGAATTCGGCGCTGGCGAGTGCAGCTACCTGTCGACCGAAGTCGTCGGCGGATTTACCGGCGTCTATATCGGCATGTACGCGACAGGAAACGGTACGACTTGCCGAGCGCCGGCTTACTTCGATTATTTCGAGTATCGTTCCCTATGACGTACAGAGAACAATCAGATAAGGAGACCGACAACGATGGCGAGAGACATTAAAAATATTCTGAAGCAAATGACGCTGGAAGAAAAGGCGGGGCTCTGCTCCGGGCTCGATTTCTGGCATACGAAGGGAATCGAGAGACTGGGCATTCCTCCTCTCTTAGTAACGGACGGACCGCACGGACTGCGCAAGCAAATGCCGAAAAAGACCGATGACCCCGACCATCTCGGCGTATTCGGGAGCGTTCCAGCTACCTGCTTCCCGTCCGCCGTGGGACTGGCAAGCTCATGGGACCGCGAGCTGATCGGCAAGGTCGGCGTTGCGCTCGGCGAAGAATGCCAGGCCGAGGATGTCTCGGTACTGCTCGGACCGGGTGCGAATATCAAGCGTTCCCCGCTCTGCGGGCGCAACTTCGAATATTTCTCCGAAGATCCTTTCCTGAGCTCGGAGATCGCCGCGGCCCATATCAGCGGCGTACAGAGCCAAGGCGTGGGCACCTCGCTCAAGCACTTCGCCGCGAACAACCAGGAGTACCGTCGCATGTCAGGCAATTCTGTCGTAGACGAGCGCACGTTGCGAGAAATTTATTTGGCCAGCTTCGAGGGTGCGGTCAAGAAAGCTCAGCCGTGGACGGTCATGAGCGCCTACAATCAAGTGAACGGCACGTTCGCATCGGAGAATCCTGCCTTGCTTACGGATATTCTGAAAGACGAGTGGGGGCATGAGGGCGTCGTCGTCTCGGACTGGGGCGCCGTCAATGAGCGTGTCAGCGGCTTGGAAGCCGGCCTTGAGCTCGAGATGCCATCCAGCCACGGAGTCGGCGACCGGAAGATTGTCGAGGCCGTGCAAAGCGGCCGACTGTCCGAGGAGACGCTGGACCGGGCGGTTGAGAGGCTGCTGCGCATCATCTTCATGACCGTCGACAACAAGAAGGCAGATGCCGCTTACGATGCGGATGCGCATCACCGCTTGGCGCGCGAGGTAGCCCGCGAGTGTATGGTTCTGCTGCGCAACGAGGACAATCTGCTGCCGCTGCCCAAGTCGGGCCGCATCGCAGTCATCGGCGCACTTGCGGAGGAGTCTCGCTATCAAGGCGGAGGCAGCTCGCATGTGAATCCGACCAAGCTAGAGAAGATACGCGAAGAGCTGGCGATCGTCGCCGGAGCTGGAGCCTCGATTACGTATGCGCAAGGTTACGATCTTGCGAGCGATACGGTAGACGATCAGCTTGTCCGGGAAGCCTTGGACGCTGCCCGCTCTTCCGACGTCGCGATCCTGTTCATCGGACTTCCCGATCGATATGAATCCGAGGCGTTCGACCGCAAGCACCTGCGCATTCCCGACAATCAGGCGAGGCTCATCGAAGCGATCGCCGAGGTTCAAGGCAATATTGCCGTCGTTCTGAGCAACGGAGCGCCAATCGAGATGCCGTGGCTGAGTAAAACCAAGGCGGTGTTGGAGGCTTACTTGGGGGGCCAAGCGCTTGGCGGAGCAATCGCGGATATTCTGTTCGGCGAAGTCAGTCCATCCGGCAAGCTTGCTGAGACGTTCCCCGTCAGAGTCGAGGATAACCCTTCTTATCTGAATTTCCCAGGTGAAGGGGATACAGTCGAATACCGGGAAGGTTTATTCGTCGGTTACCGGTATTACGACGCGAAGAAAGTCGAGCCGTTGTTCCCGTTCGGCTACGGTCTCAGCTATACAAGCTTCGCCTATTCGGATCTGCTCGTCGATCAGAAGGAGATAACCGACGAGGATACCGTTCATGTCAGCGTGAAGGTAAGGAATACCGGCGCTCGTCCGGGCAAGGAAATCGTGCAGCTCTATGTTCGGGATATCGTCAGCACGGTCATTCGGCCGGAGAAGGAGCTGAAGGGCTTCTCCAAAGTCGACCTGCAGCCGGGAGAAGAAAAAGAGGTTATCTTCGAACTGGACAAACGTTCATTCGCCTTCTACGACGTCAAGCTGAAGGATTGGCGCGTCGAGACCGGGAAGTTCGCCATTCTGATCGCCCGCTCTTCCGTGGATATCGTCCTGTCTGACATGATTACCGTACAGTCGACAACGGTTTTAGTCCCGACTTACACGCGCAATTCGACCATCGGGGATCTGATGGCGAATCCGAATGCTTGGTCAGCGGCTAAGGAGATTCTAAAGAATTCCCCTCTTCCGGCTCCCGCAGAAGGAGAAGATGGCGCAATGAATGACTTGCTGGCCGCATTCGCCAACAATTTGCCATTAAGATCGTTAGTCGGCATGAGCAAGGGCGCTTTTACGGAGGAAGCCTTAGAAGGTTGGTTAGTGAAGCTAAACGGTTCGCAAACTGAAAACTAATTCATAATAACGACACAATGATCCTGGAGGCAACGATGATGAAACAGGCATTTAATCCTTATTTACCAAGCTATGAGTATGTACCAGATGGTGAACCTTACGTTTTTGGAGACCGTGTATATGTGTATGGAAGTCATGATAAGTTTAATGGCAAGCAGTATTGTGAAAAAGACTATGTATGCTGGTCTGCTCCGACGGATGATTTGAGCAATTGGAAATACGAAGGCGTCATTTACCGCAAAACGCTAGACCCGATGGGACAAGAGGACAAACGGATGTTATATGCGCCGGATGTACAGCAAGGACCTGACGGAAGATTCTACTTGTATTATGCATTTGATTTCCTTGGAGTCATGGCGGTTGCTGTCTGTGATTCTCCTGCAGGTAAGTACGAGTTTTACGGGCATGTTCATTATAAGGATGGTACATTACTTGGGAGTCGAGAAGGGGATGCATTCCAATTTGACCCAGGCGTACTCGTAGATGATGATGGCAGAGTATACCTCTACTCCGGATTCTGTCCTGTAAACTTCCCATGGAAGTACTTGGGCTTTCCAGAACAAACGATTAAAGGCGGTATGGTAATCGAGCTCGAGCAAGATATGATCACGGTAAAGGAAGATCCGAAGGTTATCTTCCCAGACAAGGCTCGTGGTGCAGGGACAGATTTTGAAGGACATGAATTTTTTGAGGCATCTTCCATTCGGAAAATAGACGATACGTATTACTTTATTTATTCTTCTTTTAACGGACATGAGCTATGCTATGCAACTTCGAAGAGTCCGACTGGCGGATTCAAATATGGCGGTACCATCATCTCGAACGGGGATATTTACCTAGGCGGCAGAACGGACGAAGAAGCATTGAATTATACGGGCAATAATCATGGCAGCATTGTTAAGATCAATGGAAAATGGTATGTGTTCTATCATAGACAGACGAATAAGCATCAGTTTTCGCGTCAGGCATGCGCAGAAGAAATCACAATTGAAAGCGATGGACGGATCCAGCAGGTCGAAATGACAAGCTGTGGTCTGAATGGCGGGCCTTTACTTGGTAAAGGGGAATACCCTGCGTATATTGCATGTAACTTAATGAGTAAAACAGGCGCCTTCTGCTATGAATTCGGACAATCCGTTGACCCGTCACATCCATTCTTTACGCAAGATGGGGAAGATAGAGAAGACCTTCCGAATCAGCATATTGCTAATTTAACAGACGGGGCGCTTGCAGGCTTCAAATATTTTGATTTTGAGGAAGTTTCCAGAATTTCAGTCAAAGTAAGAGGTACAGGAAACGGCAAGCTTCAAGTAAGATCAGCCATTGGCGGCGATTTAATTGCAGAAGTATCTATTTCTCCTTCCAGTGAATGGGGTGATTTGCATGCTCCGTTGACATTAGATCGCGGCGTTCATGCCTTATATTTCACCTACAAGGGTGAAGGGGCAATTGATTTGCTCTCATTTACATTGGACTAAGGAGTCGTTTAATCTGATGAAAAAAAGCTTTAACACAGATTGGGATATTAAAATTCAACGATCCGAAATTGGAACAACAGATTTTTCTCGTCAAAATGTGACTCTTCCTTACGATGCCATGCTTCAACAAGAACGACACGCTCATTTTCAGTCGTGATAAGGCGTTCTATCCTAATGGTGTTTGGGAATACACTAAAACATTTTTTTGGGTCTGTAAAATAAATTGTATAAACTCCAAAACCAAGCTATTCTAGTAGAACGATCCCAAAATTCCGTAACCATCACGACTGCGGCGCTCCCTCAAACCATACTCCGAATCGATCGGAGGGCTAACGGAGCGCACCGCCGTTATTCTGCCTATTATGCCTCATTTTAAATTCTAACGGAGCTACGCGCACTTATTGGACGAATTTCTAGGGAAATGGCCATGTTTGACAGCCAATAGCGGTCTCCAGCTCCGTTAGAATTTATAAACAGCCGATTTGAATCGAATAGCGGCTGTGGCAGCCGTTAGCCATCTCAAACGGTTGCCCATCGAATTGCAGATCATAGACTTCATGGGTAAACATTGGGTAGTAACGGTATTTCTGAATCGAACTACTAGTAGTAGACACTGAGAGGTAGGAGAACACAATCTATGTTCACGAAAGAGCAGATCCAGAGCTTCATTAAAGAGAATGACATCAAGACCCGCCGGAGACATTCAGAACGCGTTGAAGAAGTTATTCGCTTCTACGGTTCAGGAGTTCATGGAAGCGGAGTTGGATGACCACCTAGGCTACGCCAAGCATGACACGAAGAACAAACAGACGAGTAACAGTCGAAACGGCAAGATGCCAGCCAAGACGGTCATGACCGAACTTGGGGATATTGAGATCCGTACCCCCCGTGACCGTGACGGCGAATTCGAGCCGCAGATCGTCAAGAAGCATCAGAACGACCTCTCTGGCCTAGAGAGTCAGATTATCTCGATGTATGCCAAGGGCATGTCCATACGGGATATTCAAGCTCATTATAATCATATTTACGGCGTGGAATTATCCCCAACAACGCTTGTCTCCAACGTAACCGACCGGATCCTGCCTCAAGTCCAGCAGTGGCAGAATCGGCCTCTTCAGCAGGTCTATGCGGTCGTGTTCATGGACGCTATTCACTATAAGGTGCGGCACGACAATGCGATTGTGAATAAAGCCGCGTATATGGTGATCGGCATCGATCTCGAGGGTCACAAGGACGTCCTCGGCATGTGGGTCAGGGAGAACGAGTCCGCAAAGTTCTGGCTGGGCGTCTTAAACGATCTCAAGAGCCGTGGCGTCAGGGACATCCTCATCAACTGCGTGGATAACCTAAAGGGCTTCAGCGAATCGATAGCCGCCGTCTATCCCCAAACCGATGTCCAGAAGTGCATTGTGCATCAGATCCGGGCGTCAATGAAGCACGTCTCCTATAAGGATTTGAAGGCCGTTGCAGCCGCGCTCAAGCCGATTTACAAGGCGGTCAACGAACAGGCTGCCGCGACCGCTCTGGATGAGTTTGAAGCGGTGTGGGACAAGAAATATCCTCATGCTGTAAGCTCTTGGCGATCCAACTGGACGGAGCTTACCGCGTTCTTTCAATACTCCGAAGAGCTCCGGAAGATTATCTACACGACGAACGTAATCGAGAGTTATCACCGCCAACTCCGCAAAGTTACAAAGGGGAAAACGATCTTCCCGAACGATGAGTCACTGCTAAGGATGCTATATCTATCCACAATGGATGTCATGAAGAAATGGACCGGCCGCGTACAGGGCTTGGGACAAATTATCCTCCAGCTGTCCATCCACTATGGAGATCGGGTCACCCCCTATATCCACTGAAACTATTTCAACTGAGTTTACACAAAACTATTGACAGACCCGGATGGGGTGAATTACTTGGTTTTAGCAGCGCCAATCCAACTACAACCGAAAACTTCTTTGACAAAAATTCGAACATTCGATGGACGCGCCTTAGCTGTTGTGTTAATTAAGGAGAGTGGTGATATTCATTTAACCGCCACGCCTGAACACGGGTCAGCAGTTCATTTGAAATTCGATAATGTAACACACAAAATATCGTATATTTAGATTTAATATTTAACTCAACTTTCGCAGCGCCAAGATCAGCTTCTTGGGCGGTCAGGAGGACGTACAGGTGCTTTCGATGCGCATCGCCAATATGGTCGGTTCGAGGGGCGACGCCTGGCATTTGCTTACGATGGCTGCATTCACTCGCGCGGTCCTGCCCGTTCACGGCTAACCTTCGTAGTGTTCGCGATGTTCGCGCATCAGTGCCTCGCCTACCGTCTCCATCGAAGCGACGATTCGGTACATGCCTCTAAGCGGTTGATAACCCAGCTTGCGATTAATGGCCAGAATCGGCTCGTTCATGGAATCGTTGTCCGTCCGGATATAGTCGGCTCCGCGTCGCATGCCCTCGCGGATCGCTTCCAGCTTAAGCGCCTGAGCGACTCCCTTGCCGCGATACGCTTTGTCGACGCCGGTATATTCGTGATACATGCCGTTCGTCGCCTCGATGTGGAGCACGTTGGTCATGCCGACGAACCGGTCGCCGTCCGCCGCGATGAGTACCAGCTCGGGCCGGAAGCCGTCGACTTCGAGATACCACTTCTTCCATTGATCGAAGTCGGGCACATCCCCGAGGAAGCTTGGAATATCCCGCATCGTAGGCGTAGCGAGCTCATAGAGTTTACGTTTGCCCTCCTCCCCCGGCTCGTCGGCAAGCGTAAGCAATCGCAGGCCGCTGCGCGCGAGGAGGGTTTCCGGATCTAGTTCCGCGATGCTAGCGGGAACATCCGACAGCGGAAGCAAGGATTGATAGGCATGACGCTCCACGATAAAACCCCTCCGAACTGCGAAGTGCAGCGCTTCCGGCTGATCGTCCCATACTTCCGTGATCAAAGATGAAGCTCCCAGCTCCGAAGCCCACTCATGCGCATGGCGCAGCAGCGCTTTCCCGACGCCTTGTTCCCGAACATCTTCCCGGACGACTAACGTATTGCACAGGTAACCCGGCTCCGTCCATGGCGCGCGCCAAGTCCAGACATAACCCGCGATCGAGCCATCCTCCGTCACGGCCACTCGTCTCGTCCGGTCGTAACCGACAAGCAAGCCGTTATCGTCTTTCCAGGTATGTCCGACTTCGTACAGCTTTTTGTCGTCCTCCTCCAGCCGCTCGGCCGAGGTCGGCTCCGACCAATGCCCGTTCAGCAGCTCAGCGAGAGGAGCGTAGTCTTCCGGCAACCGCAAGGGACGCAGGGTATATGCAAGGTTCATTTTACGTAACACCAGCTTTCCGTTGTATTTGGCTTAACAGGCCGCTCGTAACGGAGAGGCCGGCGATCATTTCTTTCTCATATGCAGTATCGCGCATCCGTACGAACGGGGGATAGGGGGAGTTTGCTTATGAAGCAAACAATACTGAAAACAAAATGTAAGCAAGCAGGGCAAGGCATGTAGAGAGAATGTTATAGAAACGTTTCGACAAAACAAAAATAACCTCTTGAATACGATTACAGGATCGACTATAATCAAATCGAAACGTTTCAATTGTGTGTTTTACACAATGAAAAGCGCTATAATATGGCATTTTTAAGATAGATCGAAACGTTTCACCGAATTTGCTGAAATTATGGCATTCAGGAATGAAGAGAATTAGGCAGGACATTCTAAACATGGGGGTGTTTACGCTTCTCGCCAGTAATGAACCTTGCGTGCTTGAATACGGGCAAGCAAGGGTATGTACACCTTATGAAAACCATGATAACGACATCATCGAGAGGGGTTAGCAAATATGAAAAAGACAGTATCGATATTGACAGTTGCCGCGCTTAGCGCAGGCTTGCTAGCGGGCTGCGGAGCGAACAACAACACGGAAGGCGGAGCGAACGGCGGTAACGGCGGCGACGAGAAAGTCACGCTGAGCGTCTGGGGCATGGGCGAAGAAGCGAAGACGCTGCCTAAGCTCGCGGAAGAGTTCACGAAACAAAATCCGAACATCACGATCAACGTACAGGCGCTTCCTTGGGATCAAGGACATGAGAAGCTTCTGACGGCCATCGCTTCCAAAAAAGGTCCGGACGTCGTTCAAATGGGTTCGTCCTGGATCCCGGAATTCGCGGATGCCGGCGCTCTCGCCGATCTTGCCCCTTACGTCGAACAATATCCGGAGCTGAAGCAGGATAACTTCTACGCGGGCGCGGTCGAAGCGGGAACGTACGAAGACAAATTCGTCAGCGTGCCGTGGTACGTCGAGACTCGCGTTCTGTACTACCGTACCGACCTATTGCAGGAAGCAGGCTATGACCAAGCACCTCAAAACTGGGAAGAACTGTCCGACGCGGCGCAGAAGCTTGCGGCTCGCGGCGACGGCAAGTACGGCATCAGCATCGATCCGAAGGAACAATCCCTGGGCTTCATGTTCGCCCGCCAGAACGGCGCGGAATGGTTCACGCAAGACGGCCAGCCCGACTTCGCGAGCGACAAGTTCGTCGAAGCGGTTGAATACATCAACAGCTTCTACCAAAACGGCTCCGCGCCGAAGGATCTCGGTCTCGATATCATCCCGGCGTTCAAGGAAGGCATCCTGCCGATGTTCATCAGCGGCCCTTGGATGATCAAGCTGATCCAAGACCAAGCAGCCGACATCGACGGCAAATGGTCCATGGCCGTTCTTCCTAAGAAAGAAAACAACACTTCGTTGCTCGGCGGCTCCAACCTGTCGATCTTTGAATACTCGAAGAACAAAGAAGCCGCGGCGAAATTCGTTGCCTTCATGAGCAAATCCGAAACGCAGCTGAAGTGGATGGAATACACGAGCTCCCTGCCTGCCGCAACGGCTGCATGGGAAGACGACTCCCTGAAAAACAACGAGTTCTACAAAGTCATCGGCGAGCAGCTGAACGCCGCGGTTCCGATGCCGGTCATCACGGCTTGGTCCCAAATCAGCCAAAGCTACGTGAAACACTTCGAAGTCATCTACCGCAACAACGCGGACGTGAAGAAAGAGCTTGAAGCTTTCAACGCCGACTCCGTTAAATTCATGAAATAACTTTCGTTAGACCAGCTTAAAATTTGGAGGCGCCCGGCTGCGGCCGCGGACGCCTCCATCGAACGAAGCGGGCCGGCTGCATAGGCCGGCCCGCTCCTATATTTGCCACGGCATGAAAGAAGGAAGTGACCATTCCTCATGAAGGGTTTTCTGAATAGGCAAGCTCCATACGTCTTTATCGCGCCAACCTTGCTTCTGCTCACCTTGTTCTCCATCGTTCCCATCGTGGTCGCGCTCGTGATCAGCTTCACGGACATGGACCTCGGGGGTCTGGCTAACCTGGATCGGGTTGGATTCATCGGATTCGACAATTACGCGGAGGTCATCAAGGATCCCGTCTTCCATAAGGCGATTTTCAACACGCTGTTCTACGTCGTCATCGGTGTTCCGCTGGTTATCCTGTTTTCGCTATCCATCGCTTTGTTGATCAATTTGGGCACGTCCCGCATCTTCAAAGCGTTCCGGGTCGTTTATTATCTCCCTTCCGTAACGAACATCGTCGCCGTCGCGGTCGTCTGGAGTTATCTGTATAACCCGGCGCTAGGCCTGTTCAACTATCTGTTGAATTCGGTCGGTTTGCCGGACGTGGCTTGGCTCACGGAGCCGACGATCGCCAAGCTTTCGCTGATCCTGCTGGCGCTGTGGAAGGCGATCGGCCTGAACATGATTATTTTCATCGCGGCGCTGCAAGGCATTCCTAAGTCTTACTACGAGGCCGCGCAGCTCGACGGGGCGAACACGTGGCAGCAAGTGACGCTCATCACGATACCGATGCTTCGCTTCGCGATCTTCTTCGTCTCGATCACGACGATGATCGGCTGGCTGCAGTTCTTCGAGGAACCGTTCGTCATGACCGAAGGCGGTCCGCTCGACGGAACGCTGTCCGTTGCGCTGTTCATCTACCAGAACGGCTTCCAATTCAGCAACTTCGGCTATGCGGCGGCAGGTTCGTTCGTGTTGTTCGTCTGCATTATCGCCATCACGCTCGTTCAGCTTCGGGTGCAGAAGAACGAGTCGGACATGACTTAAGGCAAGGGAGAGATCACTATGAGTTCAACAACCGCTGGCAAAAGGAAGAGCTCGGGCGACCGCGAAAGCGGTCGCGCGTTCCAATGGATTTCCGGCATCGTGCTGACCATCGGCGGCCTGTTCTTCCTGCTGCCGTTCTTCTGGATGATCATGTCCTCCTTCAAGCCGGAGGTCGAAATCGTCCAAATTCCGCCGACCTTATGGCCGGATAATTTCACGATGTATAATTTTCAATATTTGTTCGGGAACATGAACTTCGGCGTTTATCTTAAAAACACGCTGATCATCGTCGCGATCTCGTTCGTCGGCTTGCTGCTCAACGCGATCGCGGGTTTCGGCTTCGCCAAGTACGACTTCAAAGGCCGGGACGGCTTGTTCGTGCTCGTACTAGCGACAATGATGATTCCGAGCCAAGTGACGATGATTCCGGTTTATCTGATCCTGAACTCGCTCGGCCTCACGAACACGATGACGGGCGTCGTCTTGCCGGGACTCGTCGGCGCCTTCGCGATTTTCCTGTTCCGCCAGTTCATGTCGACGATTCCGACGGAGCTGCTGGAGGCGACGCGTCTGGACGGGGCGAGCGAATATCGCATTTTCCTCCAGATCGTCCTGCCGATCTCGAAGCCGATTCTTGCCGTGCAAGCGATTCTGACGTTCATCGCCGGCTGGAACAGCTTCCTCTGGCCGCTCATTATCGCGAACGATGAAGGACTCTATACGTTGTCCGTTGGCTTGTCCTTGCTCAAGGGGCAGTACGCCGCGAACTTCGGCCTGCAGATGGCAGGCGCTACATTTATGGTCGCTCCGGTAATCGTGCTGTTCACCTACTTCCAGAAGCACATCATCGAGAACTTCAGCATCTCCGGGATGAAATAGACGAATATTTCCACATTAGAATTTATAAGTTTTCGAGATGTCGAAAACGAAATTCTAATTGGCGATAAATCCAACCTATAGACGCGGTCGCTCATCACTGAGAGACCTCGATAGAGGATTTCTCACTATTTGGGGAAAGAAGGTACGCGTATATGTCAGCTTCTGCTTCAAAGCCTAAACGGCCCAACATTCTGTTCATCATGTCGGATGACCATGCTTCGCATGCGATCGGCGCTTACGGGAGCCGGATCAACGAGACGCCGAATCTCGACCGGCTCGCGGATGAAGGCATGCGCTTCGACAACTGCTTCTGCACGAATTCGATCTGCGCGCCGAGCCGCGCGACGATTCTGACGGGCACGTACAACCATATCAACGGCGTTAAGACGCTCGGCGACGATCTGGATGGCCGCCAAGTGACATTCCCTAAGCTGCTGCAAGCGGACGGCTACCAGACGGCGATGATCGGCAAGTGGCATCTCGGTCATGGCGGCCACTACGATCCGACGGGCTTCGATTACTGGAGCGTGCTGCCGGATCAGGGCGATTATCGCAATCCGGACTTTTTCGAGATGGGCACGAGGAAGAAGTTCGAAGGGTACGTAACGGATATCATTACGGACAAGTCGCTGGACTGGATCGACAAGCGCGATCCGGAGCGTCCGTTCATGCTGATGTGCCATCATAAGGCGCCGCATCGGCATTGGGAGCCGGACGACAAACACATGCATCTCTATGAGGATATCGACATCCCCGAGCCGGTTACGTTCAATGACGACTACGCGACGCGCTCGCAGGCGGCCGTTCAGGCCAAGATGCGCATCGACGATCTGAACGACTTGGACACGAAAGGCCCGCCGCCGGAAGGTCTGACGCCGGAAGAGGTCCGTAAGTGGAAGTACCAGCGATATATCAAAGATTATCTGCGCTGCATTGCCTCCATCGACGATAACGTGGGCCGCATGCTCGACTATCTCGACGAGAAGGGGCTGGCGGAGGACACGATCGTCATCTATACGTCCGACCAAGGATTTTTCCTCGGCGACCATGGCTGGTTCGACAAACGGTTCATGTACGAAGAATCGCTGCGCATGCCATTCTTGATCCGTTATCCGAGAGAGATTGAACCGGGCAGCGTGAACGAGACGATGATCCTGAATACGGACTTCGCACCTACGTTCCTTGAATACGCGGGTTTGCCGATCCACGAGCGGATGCAAGGCTTCAGCATCAGGCCGCTCATGAACAGCGTCTTGCCGGAAGGATGGAGGACGTCGATGGTGTACCGCTATTGGATGCATCTGGACGGCTGCCACGAGGTGTATTCCCATTACGGGATCCGGACTCATCGATACAAATTGATTTACTACTACGCGCAAGCGCTTGGAACAACGGATTCGCGGGACGAGAACCGGCCGCCGGAATGGGAATGCTTCGATCTGGAGCAGGATCCGTACGAGCTGAACAACGTATACGGCAATCCGGATTACGCGAACACGATCGCGGATCTGACGAAGCAGCTAGAGAAGCTAATGGACGAGGTTCAGGACGAATATATCCATTAGGTTAAGCTTGGAGGTTAAAGCAATGAACGATATCGAATTGCAAAGATTGCTTGAGCAGATGACGCTTGAGGAGAAGGTTGCGCAGCTTCTTCAGCTCGCGCCCGCTTTCTACGAAGGGGCGAACAGCGCCGGTCAAATCACGGGGCCGCTGGAAGGCATGGGCATTACGGAAGAAACGGTAAGCCAAACGGGCTCCGTGCTGGGACTCGGCGGCGCAGAAGAGGCGATCACGATCCAAGAAGCGCATATGCGCCGCAATCGGCTATCGATTCCGCTCATAACGATGGCGGACGTCATCCACGGCTACCGGACGATCTTCCCGGTGCCACTGGCCATCGGTTGCTCATGGGACATGGAGCTGGCGCGTCGTTCCGCTTCGATCGCGGCGAAGGAAGCAGCCGTGGCGGGCATTCACGTGACGTTCTCGCCGATGGCGGACCTGACGCGCGATCCCCGCTGGGGACGGGTCATGGAGTCGACGGGCGAGGATCCGTGGCTGAACAGCGAATACGCGCGGGCGTTCGTTCGCGGTTATCAAGGCACGGGAGTGGCCGACGAGCCTTACAAAATCGCGGCTTGCATCAAGCACTTTGCCGCTTACGGGGCAGCCGAAGGCGGACGGGACTACAACACCGTCGACATGTCGGAGTGGATGCGCCGCGAATATTACATGCCGTCTTATAAGGCCGCCTTGGACGAGGGCTGCGAGATGGTCATGACGGCATTCAACACGGTGGACGGCATCCCGGCCTCTGGCAATCGCCGCCTTATGCGCGACCTCCTTCGGGAAGAGTGGGGCTTCGACGGTGTGCTGATCTCCGATTGGGGCGCGGTGAAGGAAATGATTCCGCACGGCGTGGCCGAGGACGAGAAGGAATGCGCGCGGAAGGCGATCGAAGCCGGCGTCGACATCGAGATGATGTCACCGTGTTACCCGCATCACCTGCAGGAACTGGTTGAGAGCGGCGAAGTGGACATCCGCCTCGTGGACGAGGCGGTCCTGCGCATTCTGAAGCTGAAGCGCAAGCTGGGATTGTTCGAGAAGCCCCATCGGTACGCGGACCCGGCGGCGGAGCGGGATATTCTACTCAGCGAAGAGCATCTTGCGGCGGCTCATGAAGCGGCGCTCAAGTCCTGCGTGCTGCTGAAGAACGAAGGCGGCGCGCTGCCGCTGGCGAAGGGCGCGAAGGTTGCGCTGATCGGACCGTTCGCGCTGAGCGACGACTTGCTCGGACCGTGGTCGTGCATGGGCGTCCGCGAGGAAGCCGTCACGCTTGCGGAGGGCATTCGCGCGGTAGCTGGCGAATCGCTGGTGACGGCCGCAGGCTGCGGCATGGAGCAGATGACGGACGAGGAGCTAGCGGCGATGCTGGATGCCGCGCGCTCGGCCGACGTTGTCGTGCTGGCGCTCGGCGAAGCTTCGGAGATGAGCGGCGAGGCGGGTTGCCGTGCCGATATTCGCTTGCCGTGCCGCCAGCTGGAGCTGGTGAAGCGCGTGTGCGAGCTTGGTAAGAAGACGGTTGCCGTATTGTTCAACGGGAGACCGCTTGATCTGCATGGCGTCCTGGACGAAGCCGATGCCGTGCTGGAAGCTTGGTATCCGGGCACGAAGGGCGGCGCCGCGGTGGCGGAGCTGCTCTACGGCGAAGCGAATCCGTCGGGCCGTCTGACGATGAGCTTCCCTCAATCGGTCGGCCAGGTGCCGGTCTACTATAACGCGTTCAACACGGGTCGTCCGCAAAGCTCCCCGGATGCGCCAGTTCGTTACGAATCGCAATACCTGGACATTCCGAACGCGCCGATGCTGCCGTTCGGGTACGGATTAAGTTATTCCGACTTCCGCTACGGGGACGCTTCGTTGTCGGCGGACTCGATTGGCGCTAACGGCAAGTTGACGCTGACCGTTCGCGTGACGAATGCGGGCGACCGCGCGGGCGAGGAGACGGTCCAGCTGTACGTGCGCGATATCGCGGGCGAAACCGTCAGGCCGCTTCGCGAGCTGAAGGCGTTCGAGAAAGCAACGCTGGAAGCGGGAGCAAGCAAGGAAATCACATTTGGAATTAAGGAAGAGATGCTTCGGTATCACCATTCCGATCTGCAATATAAAAGCGATCCGGGCAAGTTCGAGGTCATGGTAGGCCCGAACAGCCGGGACGTCCAAACGCTTTCGTTCAAATTGAACGGATAACTTACGCGCTAAGTTGTCGGATGATGCCAGCGCGCGCTGGCGGTCCGATACGATATCCGCTTCGGATGATTCCAGCGCTGACGGTCCGATACGATGATCCGCGCGCTAACGGACCCGAATGACCTTATTTCGTCGAAAATAGACCAATTGCAAATCTAACGGACCGTGATGACCTTATTTCCGTCTCGCGGATATCAAAACCCGCAAATCGACGCGAATAGCGTTCGCTCGGTCCGTTAGAAACGAAAAGGGACTCTTTTTCACCAAATAAGGTCACTTTGATCCGTTAGCGAGATACTGAGGCGAGCTGCCTGCCTGGATGCAGCTCGACGGCTTCACCTAGAGCGTAAGGTTCGAGTAGGAAACAAGGAAAAGCAAGTGGGAAAGGAGCCCGGAGATGAGTACTGAGCTGAAAACTAAGACGATTCCCGTGAAAGCGGATGGGCTGGTCTTCACGTTCCTGGAAAGCGGGGACTTGCGGGATATCCAGTTCGAAGGTTTAATGGTCAACCAAGTGATGTCGAATCCGATCGACGGTTCGATGAATAATTTGTATTTGCGCGTTCGCCAAGAGGGACGGATCGTATCCGCGCCTCTGCTCGGCGTACGCTCGGGCAGCAAGGTCAGCGCGTCGGATCGACGCGTCGTATGGAGCGGCGAGGCGCTGGGCGTTTCTTATCGCGTGACGTTTACGATGATGCCGGGCCTCGTCTGGTTCTGGGACGTGGCGCTTAGCGGAGATGGCGTGGAAGCGGACGTGATTTACGGCCAGGACATGGGCCTTGCCGACAAAGGCGCCGTTCGCACGAACGAAGCCTACATGTCACAATACGTGGGACATACGGCATTCGAGACGGAGGGCTTAGGGTACGCGGTATGTTCGCGCCAAAATCAGCCGATGTCGACCGGATTCCCTTACCTCCAGCAAGGATCGTTGACCCGCGCGGCGGGTTACTCGACGGACGGCTTCCAGTTCTTCGGTCTCTCCTACAAGGAGACGGACGTTCCGGAAGCGCTCGGTCGCGAGCGGCTGGCGAACAAGGTGTACCAATACGAATTCGCCTACACGGCGCTTCAATCGGAGACGGTGCGGCTTTCGTCCAGCGGCGAGACTTCGTTCGTATTCTACGGCTTGCTGAAGCCGAATCATCCGGAAGCGATCGAAAAGCTTGAATATGCGGAAGAGGTACGGAATGCTTGGGAGCAGGCAAAAGCCGATTCCGGCTTGGCAAGCGAGCTGCATCCGATCGGCACGAAGATCGCGCTGAACGAATCGATCGGCGAGCCGCTGCGGAGCGAATCGCTGACGCAGGAAGAAGTCGGAGCGATGTTCCCCGTCCGTCTGCAGGAAGAGCGGGACGGCGAAGAGCTGCTGTCGTTCTTTACGGGAACGTACGAGCATGTCATGCTGAAGGCGAAAGAGCTGCGTATGGAGCGGCCTCACGGCCATATTCTCATGAGCGGCGACAACGCTCGCATGAACGAGAACGTGTTGTCTTCGACAAACTACATGTACGGCATTTTCCATTCGCAAGTAACGGTCGGCAACACGTCCTTCAACAAATTGATGACGAACGCGCGGAGCGCGCTGAACGTGCCGAAGACGTCAGGGCAGCGGATCTACGTGGAGGTGGAAGGCAAGTATCGTTTGCTGACCATGCCATCCCTATACGAGATCGGCTTCAACTATGCCCGTTGGACTTACAAAATGGCGAGCGACACGCTCGTCGTGACGGCGTGGACCAAAGCCGATTCGCCTGAGCTGTCGCTCGAGACGGTCTCGAAATCGGGCAAGGCGTACCGGTTCCTCGTCACGAACCAAATGACGATGAACGACAAAGAATACGAGCTGCCTTACCGCATGGAGCAAGACGGCGGCGAGCTGGTATTCCGCGCGCATCAGGAATCGCTGAGCGTAAGCGCATATCCGGAGCTGCATTACCGCCTAGGCGTAACGGGTGCGGACATGCGCGTGCTCGACGAGCGCGCGCTGGCGTCGGAAGCCTCGGACGGTTCGGCTTCGCTCGTCGTGCTGGCGCTTGAAGCGTCCGGCAGCTGGAGGCTCACGATCGCGGGCAATCTGCAGGAATCGGCAACGAAGACGGATGCTGGCCGTCCGGTGGAAACGGACATCGAGCAGTACCGTACGTTCTTGTCGTCCGTCATGAACGGCTTCAGCTTGTCGAACGCGTCGGAAGACAAAGCGCGGGAGCTGGAGAAGTTTAACGCGCTGGCTTGGTGGTACACCCACAACATGCTTGTCCATTATTCCGTGCCGCACGGCCTCGAGCAATACAGCGGCGCCGCATGGGGTACGCGGGACGTATGCCAAGGGCCTACGGAATATTTTATGGCGACGGGCAAGTTCGGCCAGGTGAAAGAAATTTTGAAAACCGTCTATACGCATCAGTACCAAGAAGACGGCAACTGGCCGCAATGGTTCATGTTCGACCGCTATTACCGGATTCAGCAAGAAGAAAGCCACGGCGACATCATCGTATGGCCGCTGAAGGTGCTCGGCGATTACTTGCGCGTGACCGGCGATTATTCCATTCTGGACGAACGCGTGCCGTATTCCACCCACAAGGGCGAGCTGACGGACGAGGCGTTCACCGTTCTCGACCATGCGCGCAAGGAATTGCAATATATTAAAGATCACTTCCTGCACGGCACGCGACTGTCCTCCTACGGGGATGGCGACTGGGACGACACTTTGCAACCGGCGAACGCCAAGCTGAAGCAATACATGATCAGCAGCTGGACCGTGTCGCTGACGTTCCAAACGTTATCCCAGCTGTCCGGCGCATTGTCCGGCCAAGGCGGGGAGCTTGAGGAGCTATCGGCAGAGCTTGCGGAGCTGGCCGAAGGCATCAAAACCGACTTTAACCGCTACTTGGTGAAAGACGGCATCATCTCCGGCTTCGCATACATGGAGGAGCCGGACAGCATCGATCTTATGCTCCATCCGAGCGACGACAAGACGGGCATTACGTACCGCTTGCTTCCGATGACGCGGAGCATGATCGGCGAGTTGCTGGACGCGGAGCAGGCGGAGTCGCATTACCGACTGATCAAGCAAGAGCTGTATTGCCCGGACGGCGTCCGTCTCATGAACCGTCCTGCCGATTACGCGGGCGGCGTGAGCACGCGCTTCAAGCGCGCCGAGCAGGCGGCGAACTTCGGCCGCGAGATCGGCTTGCAATACGTGCATGCGCATATCCGCTTCATCGAAGCGATGGCGAAGCTCGGCAAGCCGGGCGAAGTATGGAAGGGACTTGCCATGATCAACCCGGTTGGCCTAAGCGACGTCGTTCCGAACGCGGACTGGCGCCAAAGCAACGCATACTTCAGCAGCTCCGACGGCAAGTTCGCGGACCGTTACGAAGCGCAAGAAGGTTTCGGCAAGCTGCGCACGGGCGAGGTACAGGTGAAAGGCGGCTGGCGCATCTACTCCAGCGGTCCGGGCATCTACATGAACCAGTTGATCTCGAACGGCCTTGGCATTCGCCAAGAAGGCGGCGATCTGGTTCTCGATCCGGTGCTTCCGGCCGATATGGACGGACTGACCTTCCGCTACCAGTGGATGGGTAAGGACATCCTGTTCCGGTACGTGATCGGCGGAGGAACGGTGCGCGGCGTAACCGTGAATGGCCGGGCCGTGGACACGGCCGAGCATGCGAACCGTTACCGCCACGGCGGCGTGCGGATCGGTCGCGAGGCGATCGAAGGTTTGCTTGAAGATGGCTTGAACGAAGTCGTCATCCAACTGGCATAATGAAAGCAATGTAATATAGCAACAGCGTATTAAGCGGGGCAGATGGGCGGTAATAGGCCGGAAGGAATGGCGCATAACGCAGCATTCCGATAGGACTGTATCCCCATCGCCTCGCTTTCTGATATAATCGATAGTGACATGTTAACCGGGAACAAGCGATAGGAGCGATAGCTGTGGTAAGCATCAAAGACATTGCCAAGCACGCGGGGGTATCCATCTCGACCGTATCTTACGCGTTGAACGGAAATCCGAAGGTCACGGAAGAAACGAGCAAGAGGATTCTGGCCGTGGCCAAAGAATTGAATTACGTGCCGAATGCGGCCGCACGCACGTTGAAGAAACGGGAGACGAAAATCATCGGGGCCTTCCTGACGACCTTCGAGGGGGCCTTCTATGGCGAGCTTCTGCAAGGGATGAAGGAAGAGCTGAACAAACGCGGGTACGATCTCGTCATCTGCAGCGGGACGCAATCCCACCGGATGCTGCCGGAAGGCATGCTGGACGGCGCGATTATTTTGGACAGGCTGTTCTCCGACGAGGAGCTGCTGCTTCATGCGGCGAGAGGCCATAAGCTTGTCGTCCTCGACAGGGAGCTCAGCCACAAGAATATCGTGCAGGTGCTGCTTGACAACAAAGCGGGAGCTACGTTTGCGACGGAGTATCTGCTTCGGCAGGGGCATAAGAAGCTGTATGCCGTAACCGGGCCCGAGGGCTCGTTCGACTCCGAGCAGCGTCTCGCGGCCGTGCGACAAGCGGTGCAGCGGGCAGGTTCGCTGCAATACGCGGAGATTCGCGGCAACTTCGACAAGGCCAGCGGCGCGGCCGCCGCGAAACGTATCATCGAGGAGTACGACGGGCCCGCCGCCGTCTTCTGTCTGAACGACGAGATGGCGATCGGTGTGTACAATGCGCTCGAGGGAACGCCGTACCGGGTCGGAGAGCATCTGCACGTGGTCGGATTCGACCACATCGACATTTCCGATTACATGCAGCCGCGCCTCGCAACCGTCGATTATTCGGAGCGGCGCTGGGGCGCGCTGGCCGCCGAGCAGCTCGTCAAGCTGATCGCATGCGAAGGCGCGGAGCATGAGCGCATCTACGTGTCGCTCGTCGAAGGCGAATCGGTGGGGCGGGTTGGCGAATAGCTGGTTAGCTCGCACGCTTGCTTGCTCACTTGCTCGCTCGGGATGCGAGGCGGAGCGCCGGAGGCGATCATTAATTAGTGTGAAAACCTCCCTCTAATTTATCCTGAAACACTATACTCAATAGCAATAAGATGAAAACCTCCCACTATTTTTACCGTAATCCGTCCAATTGGCGTATTCGGTTAGAAGTAGTGGGAGGTTTTCCTGTTAATCGCTCCAAAAACGCAATAGCGGAAAATTAGTGGGAGGAAATCATGTTATTATTGACGGCAATGTGAAAAGGGGGAAGTTTGAAGAAACCTTCTCTTCTCTAATGGCGTCCGTATAACAAAGATCACTTCGATTAGCGAGGGATGCGGCGATGAAAAAGGTACTTATCATGGCGATCGTGTTGCTTTTTGGTTTGGCGGGCTGCGGGAACAAGGGGGAGAACGAAATCGTCTCCATTCGAATCGAATGCGCCGAAATCTGCAAGAGCATGGGGAGTCCTCCATTTACCGAAAAAACGTTTAAGGCTATAAACGAAATTAAAGCGTTTCAGCGGGCTATCGAGAAAGCGGAGAAGATGGATGGAGTGTTGAATTATGGCGTCATGTTCTACATGACGGTCTCCTACCAGGACGACACGAAACAAAAATACGTATTGAACGTCTCTGATGAAGAGGGAAGTCGCGGCTTGCTCGTAGATGCGGCGAACAGCTCGCAAGGCTACGAGATTCCCGAAGAACAGGCCGAGGAACTCGCCAGGCTTATCTACGCGTAGCGAAGTCCTACAAAAGTTAGAACTTACCTCACACCTCCCCAGCCGGGAAAATGCAAGTAGGGATCGACGGCTGCATGAAGGCGGGCTAAAGCAGCTTGCCTCAAAGGCCCCCGCCTACGGACAAAAAGACGCCGCGAGGGCAATAACCCCCGCGGCGTCTTTCCTGCTCTTACTCTCATTGAATCGGTTCGAAATTCGCCAGCTGAGCTTCGACTTCGGCGATAACCTTATCGATGCCGGCTTTCTTGAGATCTTCTCTGTATTCGGCAACGGCAGCCACCGGATCTTTGCTCGTCTTGCCGAGCATCAGTTGGTTGCCAAGCTGCATGTTGACGTTGGAGATCGCCGCCAGCTCCGTCGTCACGTTCTTCGGATCGAAGCTGAAGCCGACGTACGGATCGTTGATTGCCACTTTATCCCACTCTTCGTAGAGCGATTTGCGGACCGGGTTCTCGGAATCCATCGGCAGGTTGTACTCGTCGGTACGCAGCGACCAAGCCGCGAAGCCGCCGCCGTCTTTTTCTTGGTTGAAGCTTGCCGGCGTCTTCTTCACGCCGTCTACGATCTCGTATTGACGGCCTTCGATGCCGTATTGGATCAGGTTGTAGTAGCTCGGGTCGGTCATGAACTTCTCGATGGCCATGAGGGCGCGCTCCGGATTGGCGGAGTTGGTGCTGATGACCGTCGAGTTCTCGACGCCGATCTTTCTCTTGATCTTGCCGTTAGCTTCCGCGAACGTGTAGAAGTTCGGAGCAGCGTCCGGTTGAGCCGCGTTGTCGGCGCCGTATTTGCCGATCCAGTCTTGCGCGTGCGTCAGATAACCCGCGGAGTTGGCGGCTTGGAAGTTCGTGTTCGCGCCCACCTGAGAGGAGAGGATGTCCTTCGGCCAGTAGCCTTTGTCGGACCACTCGCGCATCTTGACCGCCCATGCCTCGAATTCCGGCGTGAAGGCCGGGTGGAATACTTTCTTGTAGTTTTCCGGACCTTCCGTCACGAGGTTCAGCTCGGAGAACGAGATGCCTGGCGCGTTCAGCCACATGCCCGTCGTGTCGACCAGCATGCGGAACATGTTTTGCGCGTCGGCCGCGTTGCCGTTGATCGGCGGATACGATTCGTTCGCCACGACGTTGTCCATGTATTTCTCCATGTCTTCGATGGAGGTGATTTCTTCCATGCCGTATTTCTTAAGCAAGTCGGAACGGTAAGCGTAGCCGGCAGGCGTATATTCGCTGTACATGGACGGCACGCCGTAGATGCGTCCGTTGAACATGGTGCCTTTCCAAGCGGTTTCCGAGATCGCGGCTTTCAGCTTCGGCGCGACCGTGTCCAACATGTCCGTGATATCGACCAAAGCGTCCTGCGACGCGAGGGTATAGTACGAAACTTGAGCGCCCGGAGACGCGTGGGACATGTCGAACTTTTCGCCGGAAGCGAACAGCAGCGGATATTTCGTCGCGATATCGCCCCAGTCGATGTATTTCACTTCGATGGTCGCGTTGATGTCGGCTTTCAGCTTTTTGTTGATTTCGGCCAAAATATCCTTGTTGGCGACCCCTTCCCCGCCCCACAGATAATAAACGAGCTTCGCTTCCTTGGAGATGTCCACGCCTCCCGTAGCCGCGCCTTCCGTCGGCGTTCCTCCATTGTTGGACCCGGTATTGGACGGTTCGTTCCCGTTGTTGGAAGAACACGCGCCCAGCAAGCTCATCGACATCGTGGCCGCAAGAGCCACACCCAACAGCTTTTTCCCTTTCATCTTGAAAAACCTCCCCTTCGTAATGAACGCATATCATGAAGCTATATAATAAACGGTCCTATGGGCCGTCTATTAACCACATTGGAATTTCTAAGTTTTCGAGAAGTCGAAAACGAAATTCGAATTGGCGATAAATCCTACATCTAAACGCGGTCGCTCATCACTGAGAGGCCTCGATAGAGGATTTCTCAAATTCTAAGAATCTATAAGTTTTGCACCATATCTGAGCTTAGAATTCTCGGAATGAAACGCGCTGCGCCGCCAAAAACGGCGACAGCCGTTTCACCTTGCGGTGTGAACTTACCCTTTCACCGCGCCGATCGTCAGACCGGTGATGAAGTAGCGCTGCAGGAACGGATAGAGCAGGATGATCGGGCCCGTGGCGAGCACGGCCGTCGCCATCTTGATGGACTGCGAAGGCAGATCCGCCGTATCGATGACGGCCCCTTGGTTGATGAGCGCCTGAATGTTCGTCTGGTTAATCATTCGCTGCAGAAAGTATTGAAGCGGGAACTTGTCGGGCGACTGGATGTACAACATGCCGTTATACCATTCGTTCCAGAAGCCGAGCGCCGTGAACAAGCCGACGGTGGCCAGCGACGGGACGGCGAGCGGCAGGAAAACCTGCCAATAGATGCGGAAGTCGCCCGCGCCGTCTATCGTAGCCGATTCGTAGAGCGAATCGGGAATGGCCTTCATGAAGTTCCGCATTAGGAAGATCGACCAAGCGCCGACGATGCCGGGCAGGATCATCGCGTACAAGCTGTCCTTGAGGTCCAAGTATTTGACCATCAGGATATAGGTCGGAATCAGTCCGCCGCCGAACAACGTCGTGAAATAAATCATGAACGAGAAGAAGTTCCGGTATTTGAAGTCCTTCCGGTTGAGCACGAAGCCCGCCATCGACATCATGAACAATCCGAGCAGCGTGCCGACGACCGTGATGAAGATGGTGACGCCGTAAGCTTTGGTCAGCGCCGTGGAATTGTTGAGCATCATGTCGTAGGCCTTGAACGAAATCTCTTTCGGGAACAGCTTGTAGCCTTCCTGAAGAATTTCGCGTTCGTTCATGAACGAAGAAGAAATCATCAAGACGAACGGGAAGAGGCAGGCCAAGGCGAACGCGGTAATGCAGAAGTAGCTGATCGCCTTGATCGCGAAGGCGCCGCGGTCCTGCTTGATTTTGGCTGAAGTCATGAGTTTCGCCTCCAAGTTAGAATAATGCGCTGTCCGGCTCGACCTTCCGCACGATGTAGTTGACGAAGAGAACCAGGAGCAGGCCGAATGCCGATTGGTAGAAGCCGACCGCCGCGCCCATCGAGAAGTTGAATTGGCCGACCAAGCTACGGAATACGAAAGTATCGATGATGTCGGTCTGCGGATACAGCACCGAGTTGTTGCCGATCAGGTTGTAGAACAGGTCGAACGAGCCTTTCATGATGCCGCCGAGACCGAAGAGCAGCAGCAGGATGAACGTCGGCTTGAGCATCGGAAGCGTCATGTAACGGATGCGCTGCCAGTTGCTCGCCCCGTCCATGTACGCGGCTTCGTACAGATCGCTGTTGATGCCGGCAATGGCGGCCAGGTAGACGATCATGCCGTAGCCGGTCATGCTCCAGATTTTGAAGGCGACGATGATGTACTTCCAGATTTCCGGATCCGAATAAAATTCGTAACGCTCCAGTCCCGCCTGAACAAGCAGCGTATTGACGAAGCCGGAGTTGAAGTTCAGCATGTTGTAGGCGAACACGCCGACGATAACCATCGAGATGAAGTGCGGCAGCAGAATGACCGATTGGGAAATTTTCTTGAACCACTTCCCAGCCACCTCGGTAAGCATGATCGCGAACACGACCTGAATGACGTTGCCGAGCGCGAGGAACACAAAGTTGTACAGCAGCGTGTTTTTCGTGATGTTCCACAGCTCGCCGGTCTGGATCAGGAATTTGAAGTTGTCCAGGCCGAGGAAGCGGCTTCCGAAGATCCCCTTGCTGATATTGAAATCGACGAATGCCACATAAGCGCCCGGCATAACCAGATAATGAAATACAATGAAGTACAGAATAACGGGCAGAAGCATAAGGAAAAGAATTTTGTTCTTCACGACTTCGCGAGCGATAGTGCCGCCGTGAAGCTTGAGCCCGGTTAGTACGCGCATGTTCTTCAACTCCTTGTTGAGAAAGATGGAAACAGCTGGACGGATAAAACATGAAGCGCTTTCATTCAAATCGCGGCAGCTGTCGGAATCTTCTTACATGATCAGGCCGGCAAATCATTAAAACCTCCTTCGCGAAAATGGAGCGGAACACGTTCTTCAAGCAGTTGCTTATCATTTTGTCGAAACGTTTCTATTGTGATTAGAAAAAGCACGGATATATGGGAGCAGGTTAAGAACTCACCAAAGTAATCGCTTCCATTGGAATCAAAACGTTTCTCCTAGAATATATCACCACCCAATTCGGTTGTAAACCCCTATTTTTTTGTTGACAAAAGATACGTGAATGCGTTTACAATAGAAAGTGTCGAAAATTCGAAACGTTTAACTAATATAAAAAAGGCGTGAATATGGCGGTTCTCCAGCGCTGCAAGGGTTTTGGGGCGATTGGTGAAACGGTTGGATTGGTTTTTGGACACGCGGATTTCTGTCGAGGCAGGAAGGACGAGGAGCTTCAAAGGGACTTATCATAAAAAAAATGCTTCGCGATCTAAAGCGGGGTTTGGAACATTCACATGTACTAAAGAAAGAGGTGAGGACCGTGGCTAGCATCAAGGACATCGCCAAACGCGCGGGCGTGTCAATCTCCACCGTGTCGTACGCGCTGAATGGCAATCCGAAGGTAACGGAAGAGACGAGGAAAAAGGTGCTGTCCATCGCAAAGGCTCTCCATTACGTTCCGAATGCGGCGGCGAGGTCGCTCAAGAAACGCGAAACGAAAATTATGGGCGCGTTCCTGACCAGCTTGGAGGGAGCGTTCTACGGGGAATTGCTGCAGGGCATGAAGGAGGAGCTGGGCAAAAAAGGCTACGATCTCGTCATCTGCAGCGGAACGCAGTCGCATCGCCTGCTGACGGAAGGGCTGCTCGACGGCGCGATCATTCTGGACCGTTTCTTCACGGACGAGGAGCTGCTACTGCACGCCGAACGCGGGCATAAGCTCGTCGTGCTGGACCGCGAGCTCCGGCATCCCCATATCGTCCAGGTGCTGCTGGACAACAAAGCCGGAGCGACGTTCGCCATCGAGCATCTGATAGCCCGGGGGCACCGGAAAATCTATATCGTGACGGGGCCAGAGGGTTCCTTCGACGCGATGCAGCGGCTGCAAGCGGCCAGGCAAGCCGTCGAGCGGAACGGAACGGTCGCTTGCGAGGAGCTTCAAGGCAACTTTGACCAACCGAGCGGCTTTCGGGCCGCCGAGCGGATCATCGCCGATTATGATGGTCCGGTCGGCGTCTTCTGCATGAACGACGAGATGGCCATCGGCATGTACCGGGCTTTGGCGAATACGCCTTACCGCGTCGGCGAACATGTCCATATCGTCGGCTTCGACCATATCGACATTGCCGAATATGTCCAACCGCAGCTCGCATCCGTCGATTATTCGGAACGCCAATGGGGAGCCGTGGCCGCGGAGCAGTTGGTCAAGCTGATCGCCGAGGACGGAGAGGCCGATCACGAGCGCATCTACGTCAAGCTCGTCGACGGCGGGTCGGTGGGGGAGGCGAGCACGCAAGCGGAAAACGCGGGGTAGCGAAGATTGCGTTTACGTTTGCGGCTCGCTCCCGCCATATAAGCTTATCCGGTCCGTTGGATCGGCTTGCTTCATCGAACATCTCTCCTCGCCAGCACGGACCTCACTTCGTATTGCAGCGCGTCCTCGATATCCGAGATCCGCAGCAGGAGCCTATCGACATCCCTATGGCTGAAGGAGTGGTCCGAGACGGTTGCGATTTTGCTTACATAATCCCGCAAGGACGATAGGTGAATGCCGATCGTCCCCGAGGCATCCCGTCGGCGAACATAGGCATGATCCGGCACCGCGAGCATCATGGCGTCGGGGTCGAGCTCGTCGACCGACCGGGCTTCGAACGGCGCTTCCAGGCGCAAATCGAGCACGTCGTTCCAATCCGCTCCGCTAATCCCTTCCGCTATAAGCCAGACCGGCAGTTCGAGGCCGGTATCGCCGTCCGTTTCGTAATACACATAGTGTTTGATCATAATGAGCGCTCCTTAGGTTTAGGCCTCTTCTTCCGCGCGGTTTGACGGGAAAGCTGCACCAGCAGTCGCTGGGCGGCATCGGGATATTCGTACCCGCATACCTTGGCCGACAGCGCGGCCAGCTTGGCGCGCAGGTTCCGGTCTGACTGTTCCTGCTGCAATCGGCGCTCGATCCGCTCCAGCCGCTTGCGCGCGAAGGAGAGCGGCACGCCGAAAGCGCCGGCGATCAGCCTATGATAGTGCGGCTGCGAGCGAAGATGGGCAAGCTCCTTGAGCATATTGTAAGGGATGGCGCTGTACAGCTGGAAGAGGGCGGCCTGCGATTCCTGCAGCTCCACGAAGGCGGGCGGCAGCCTGCGCTGATCGCCGGCATGGAGCGCCGGATGGCTGAGCTCGTGGAAGAACGCCAGCCGCTGCTCAGCCGGCTCGAGGTGTAAGTTCAGGAAAATCAAACAATCCCCATCCTCGTCATAAATCACCTTCGTCTCGCCTTCCGTGTACGCGATATGCGCGCCGAACAGCGACGCGATGCGGTCCCAATCGTCCAGATCGCCCGGATAATGAATGCCGTTCCTCTCGTAGGTCGATGCGATCCAAAGCTCCATGTCCGCCGGACGGTAATCGTCGAAGCTCATCTCTTGCATGCCAATCCCCCTAGATATAAGAATGTATGTTCGTATGTATGACCAAAAATAAAACCCGCTAAGGGTTTATTTCGCGAATCTATAAAAACGAGTGAACCGGCGCGACAACATAAAATGATACGTTATTTTTCCATTCCGTTGTGAGATTCCCTCTCTTTGCGCCTCTTCTCCTTGAATGCACGAAACATCTCCAACTCGCGCTTCAAATGTTCGGCTTCCTCCTCGTCCATCTCCTCTGGCGGACCTCCGAGATAGGCGATGTAGACGCCGGAATCGGGCTGCGGCTCATTCGCTTCCGGCTGCTTGGTTTGATTCGACGAAGGCTGGCCGCTTGCGGCATAATTGGAGTCAGGGTAATCGGAAAGATCTAGCAAATAATCGGCATTCGTTTGCAAAGCGTCGACGAGCGCGGCCAACGTCTCGTGCGGCGGGGCGCTGCGCCCTTTCTCGTAGTTGCTGATCGCGGCTTTCGTCAGATTGACTTTGAACGCAAGCTGCTCTTGCGTGAGCTTATGTTGCTTTCTGCGTTCCGCCAACCGATCCGCTCTGAACACGTTGATCTCTCCTTAAAGGATAACAAAATAGTTACCAAAGTTCATGTACAAGTATATTGTACTATAGATCTTTAATAATGCAATGATGTACATTTTTTTTCTTTGTCTCAGAATACAAGGTAATTGTACCAATGGTGAAGGCAAAAGTACAAGACACATCCACAGAAAAATGCGAGCAAAGCGGCTACTGCGAGAAAAAAGTTAAAGCGAAACGTATAGAATTACCGCACCCATAAAGAATCACAAGCCATTCTTTACTTTACAGTTATCTCAATGTAATCGACATAATACAACGGTTGAATCGTATGTTTAATTTTTTCAGAGCTGCCGAACTTAGAATAAACTATATCTCTAGGGTATTCAAATCCCACATAGTATTTGCCGGGCGAAAGAACGTTTCCGATGGCATCTTTTTGATTCCATGCAATATTGAGTTCATATCCATAATGTGAAGCAAGTTTACCTTTTATTGTTGGTAACGTGCGAGTTAGCAAATATTTACCCTTGTTATCCTTTACATAAAACTTAACTGGGATAGAATCAAGCACAATATCTTCATCACTTGAATTAACCAAGTTAAACTTAAACGGCATTATCTGCCCTGCAGGAAAAGGGGAATTTGGCTCAGAACCAGATGGAGGAGTCATAATGGTCACGACAGGTTCCGTTCTAAATGATTGGCCGTTAAAAGAAACAAGATCCAATACGTCTACAACGGATACTTTAAAAGAAACAGCTTCATTTGCACGAGTAATTGATGTTTTGAAAGTTGTTACCTCACCTCCGTACAAACTTTCTAACTCCCTGCTGTTAAGTACTACATAATCAGACCGCCCAACAATTTGCCCATCTTTCTGAAATGCTTCAATTTTAACTCGTTTTCCTTTCAAAGATTTGTTTACGTTCATCGTTCCGGATAAGATAGAATCGATCTCTTTGTTGATAATGAAATTCCTCACACTGACATAACCTTCAGGGTCGCTCCATTGCAATCCATCAATTGCAGCTTGATTAAATACCTCAATGTAATGAGTATTGTCGTTTTCATTTGTTGCAGCTACATAGTTTACTTTTGACCCAAGTGTTTCTGAGAAAAGGCGAAGAGGGATATAAGTTTTGTTCTTATAGTTAAGAATCTCTTCTTTGGAACCGTCGATTACGGTCGTCGCAGCACCGTTCTGAATGGAATATAAATTTTTTCATAAGTGTTTATCTCCTCCTTTTTTGTAAATACGATTACATATTGACTTTTGTTGCGATGTCAGCCAAAAGACATTTTTATTAGAGATCAATCCGATATTCAAAAGCTGTTATGTAATTGCTGATCGCGGCCTTGGTCAACATAGGAAAACGAACTATGTATTTCTATATTGACATACAAGAATCATGTACCTAGAATGAAAGTGAGAAAGTACATGAATCTTGTATTTTGAAGGAGGAGGAAATATGAAGGATATCGCAATCTATATCGCAGCAATTGGTGCTTTTTCAGGCGTTAGCGGCGTTGTATTAGGTTGGATCGGACGAGCTCGATCGGTAAACCAGGATATTAAGGACGAAGTGCGTCGGGATGCGCGGATCAATGCCGAGATGGAGTACCTCAAGCGAGGATTTGAGGAGGTCAAGCTCCTACAACATTCTAATGAAAAGCGGTATGATGCTTTATCCGAACGGATAACGAGACTGGAAGAGTTTGCGAAAAGCGTGAGTTATCGCATAGATTTAATGGATAAAAGAGAAGCAAGATGAGATTTTTTGAACTTGCTGGATGGTACGGAGAATGCCTTGTTCCATCTGCCCCGGTTAACTCCGACAGGCTATTTTATTTAAAAGGAGGTAAGAATTTTGAAAAAAGTTACACTAGCCGTATTGAGCACTCTGATTTTCTGTTTGATTTGTGCATGTGGTAATTCTCAGCTAAACAACGAAAAACCCTCTGAATCACCAAGCAATGAAAATTTTAATCAGCAAACAAATGAACCAATCAAACCATCACCAAGTCCAACAACAACTATCACAACATATGATGAAAGAGAAGAAGAGGAGGCGAAATTACGTGAAAAGAAAAAAAGGAAGGGGAAAATAGACTTAACGAATATTGAAATAATAGGCGTCAAAGGAGATCTGCTTAAAACTATATTATTAATGTTTAAAGCTATTGAGACAAATGAAGATCAGGAGCGATTGAAATATATGTATCATCCAGAATTCGATGAATTTAAAAGCAGTGGCCCCTATATTTTAGGTGTGACTAAACTAGAATTGGATAATTCACGGCTTAAGGCAGTAATTGATGAATATAGTCTAAATGAGATTGCGGATGATGTTGCGATCGTCAAAATCACAATGGAGAGATTAAATGATAATTTAGAAGTGAGCTCATCAACAGGAGATTATATCTTCATTCACGTTGATAAAAATTGGAAGTTGTACCGTTTTCAATAAAGTCACATATCAAGAGCGGAAATAAGACATCCACAACCAAAGTCCTTCGAACAGACAGCAACGCCGTAAATTTACTTGTCTTATACATGGCGGCCGGTTGTTAAGACTTATTCGGGTACGGTCGTTACGACTGATGGCCCACGTAAAGTCTAAAGTATTGTACTATTAGTCCAAACACAATTTGGATCTATTAAAAAGTAAAGTCAAGGACGCACGAAGTTGGCGTCCTTGTTTTTTACTTTGGCTGTTCCATGGATGAAAAGGATACTTTTTTATTCATTGTCATAACTTTTTTTCTTTTGACCGTCTATAATTGTAACAAAGTAAAGACCCTGCGATAGTTGAGTTAACTAACAACCAACACGCGACGAAAAGAGGAAAACCATGCCCTTTCACTACTGGCGAACGAACAGATTGACGTTAAGGGCGCTGCTAGCGTCGGATATTACGCTGTTTCAAAACCTGGACGACGAAGTGAACCGCAACGTGGATATGATCCACTTCCCGCAAGCGCCCGAGAAGCAGATGCAATGGCTGGAGTCGGAACAGCGCGGAAAGATCGGCGATGTGTTCCGCTGGGTGGCGGAGACGCATGACGGCGAGCTGGTCGGCACGATCAACACTTTCGCGTGCAACAAGAGATACGGCACGTTTAAGTACGGCATCGCTTTGCTGCCCGAACATCGATCGAAAGGCTACGCGGCGGAGATGATCCGCGCGGTGCTCCGGTTTTATTTTCACGAGTTGAATTACAATAAGGCAACGCCACATGTGTATTCGTTCAACGCGGCCTCGATCCGCTTGCATGAGAAGTTGGGGTTCATGCAGGAAGGGCGCCTGCGAGAGATGATCTATACGGATGGCGAGTACCACGACGAGATCCACTTCGGTATGACGGCCAGCGAGTTCGGGCAGTTGTACGGCAAGCGTATGAGCTAGCAAAGGAGTCGAGCGCATTGAACAAAGCTGTCAAGTAGTTGTTTGTCTTACTTATCGTGCATCTCCTGACCGGTTGCGGCAAAGGAGAGCAAACGTCCTCGACGTACAGCGTGATCGGGGATATCGGATCCGTGGAACAAGGAGGCGCCGAAGTCAACGACGTTGAAATCGATTACGTCGTGATGCTGACGAATATTCAACCTGGCTCAAACCCGGAGTCGACAGCCGGATCAGAGTTCACGCTCACCATAACCGAGAATACGCGGCTCTATCGTGCCTCAGCCGACAAGAAGACCGAAGCGGATATTTCGGCGCTAACGCAAGGAGAGAGGGCGGAAGTCAAATGGCGGTTCGCCAATGACCATTTAATAGAAGCGGTCGAGATCAACGTGAATGGGAAACTGTCGATTCAGAAGTAAGAAGAGAAAGGGAGGTGGACAACCTGACCAAGCTACATGGAAAAAACGCCATCGTCACGGGCGCCAGCCGTCCGGGCGGAATCGGGGCCGCCGTATGCCGGGCATTTGCCGCCGAAGGCGCGAACGTGTTTTTTACCCATCTGGTTGACTACGATCAACGGATGTATGCGGATGCCACCGAAGCCGAATGGCCAGAGCGTTTCGCGGAGGAGTTGCGTCAATCCGGCGTACGAGTCGAGCATAAGAGGTTGGATCTTGCCGTGCCAGGCTCTGGCGTTTCGCTATTGGAGGAGGTACGGAACGCGGTCGGAATTCCGACCATTCTTGTCAACAATGCCACGTATAGCGTCGATGCCGATTTCCGGCAACTAACCGAAGCGCTCATTGACGCGCATTGCGCAGTGAACATGAGAGGGACGTTTATGTTGTCGGCCGAATTCGCGCGCATGCTGGAGTTCGAGATGGGCGCGAATGCCGATCTTGCTGCCGCTGGCGGACGCATCATCAACCTGACGTCCGGCCAAGGCAAAGGACCCATGCCCGGCAATCTCGCGTACGCGGCGACCAAAGGCGCCATATCCGTCTTCACCGAATCGCTCGCATCGGAGCTGGCGCCGCTTCGCATTACCGTGAACGCCGTCGATCCGGGTCCTACCGATACGGGCTGGATGTCGGACGAAGTGAAAGAAGCGATGCTGCCGCAGTTCCCGATGGGCCGAATCGGGCTGCCCGAAGACGCGGCACGTTTGATCGCCTTTCTCGCAAGCGACGATTCCCGGTGGATCACCGGCCAAATCATTCATTCCAGAGGCGGGTTTTGAGCCAAAAAAACAGCGGGAGTCCCGGGCCGTTAAGCCGTCCAGGGCTTCCGCTGTTTGCATGGAGAGATCGGTTGAAATTTCGCGATCGTTACGTCCCGCAGAACGTTCGGTAAGGCCCGCACGCCTCCGGTACGGACGCGTATTCGGCTTGCTCTGCCGAGTGCACGTAAGGATCGGCTAATGCGCGAAGCAGCCGTTCCATCACGCCGAGATCGCCCTTCACCGCCGCGTCCAACGCTTCCTCGACGCGATGGTTGCGAGGGATGACGGCTGGATTGCTCTCGCGCATCAGTCGAAGCGTATCTTCATCGGACTGCTCCTGCCTGCCCCGCCGCGCGAGCCACTCCTCGCGCCACGCCGCGAATTCCTCGTCCTCGTACAGCGGTCCCTTCTCGGTCTTGTCGAACGTTAACGCGAGGAAGGTATTCGTATAGTCCGCCGCATGTTTCTTCATGAGATCGAGGAGATGTTTTACGAGCGCTTCGTCCCCCTCTTCCTCGCCGAACAGCCCCAGCTTGCCTCGCATGCCCGACAGCCAGCTGCGATGGAATAGGTCCGTAAACGCGGCCAATTCTTCCTCGGCCAGCTTCACCGCTTTTTCTTGATCTTCATGCAAAATAGGAAGCAACGACTCGGCGAGCCGCGCCAAATTCCATACGCCGATGTACGGCTGATTGCCGTAGGCGTACCGGCCGTTCGCGTCGATTGAGCTGAACACGGTCGCGGGATCGTACGCGTCCATGAAAGCGCAGGGCCCGTAATCGATCGTTTCGCCGCTGATGGCCATGTTGTCGGTGTTCATGACGCCGTGGATGAAGCCGACGAGCTGCCACTTCGCGATCAAGGAGGCCTGGCGAGCGATGACCGCGCGAAGGAATGCCAAGTAGCGGTTGTCCTCGCCCGCGATCTCCGGGTAATGCCGCTCGATCGCGTAATCGGCAAGTGAGTAGAGATCCTCCGCAGTGCCCCAATTGGCGGCGTATTGGAACGTGCCGACGCGCAGATGGCTGGCCGCCACGCGGGTTAGGACGGCGCCGGGCAGCACGGTCTCGCGGAAGACGGGATCGCCCGTCGCCGCGACGGCTAAGCTGCGGGTCGTCGGGATGCCCAGCGCGTGCATCGCCTCGCTGATAATATGTTCGCGGAGCATCGGGCCGAGCGCGGCGCGTCCGTCGCCTCGCCTCGAGTATTTGGTGGGGCCGGAGCCTTTGAGCTGGATGTCGTACCGAGCGCCGTTCGGCGCGATCTGCTCGCCAAGAAGCAGCGCCCGTCCGTCTCCCAGCATGGTGAAGTGCCCGAATTGATGGCCTGCGTACGCTTGAGCGATCGGCTCGGCTCCTTCGGGAGCGCGGTTCCCCGCAAGGACTTCAAGCCCCTCTTCCTCCCGCAAGGCCTCGGCGTTTAGGCCAAGCGATGCCGCAAGCGGCTCGTTCAGAATAACAAGCCTTGGATCGTCGACGGGGTTCGGCTCTTGTTCATCGAACAGCATATGCGGAAGGCGCGAATAGCTGTTGTCGAAGTTCCAGCCAGCGCGCGAGGTCGCTTCATGAATGGTCATGATCATTCCTTCTCTCTTGTTCCATATCGTACCTTTATTATACCTTTTCCAAATTGCTTAGCGATATGCGGATAAAGTGAGCGGTTTGACCTGAACGGGAATAAATGACCGAACGGCACAACTTTTTGGCGCTTGGAGGTGTTTATAAGAAGAGAGGAATTTTTCCAGCTTAGGCAGGGGGTGTAAACATGAATATGGATATCACCAGAAGATGGATTTATGTCATGATGACAATAGGGATCGTCGTGCTGCTGATGGGGTTATGGCAGTACTTGCCCCAGGAGTTTAGCTCGGATGCCCAGCAGAGCGAATTCATAGCATGGGTGTCTAAAAGAATAGTCTTTCCGCTTCTAGGAGCCATTCTAATCGGCGTTAGCCTGGTTATGCTGAAATTCGTCCGCGAGGTCGAAGACTATACGTTATTGCTAAGAAGCGAGCTTATTCAAATGTCCAGGTCGATTGAAGGGGTGAGGAACAAGTGAAACAGATGCATAGAGCTTGCTCGCATAAACCAAGTAACGGCGATACGAAGCAGTAACCTGCCTCGCACCGCCGTCTCCTGCAATCTAATACACGATCTGCCCGATAATCATCATCACAAGGCCGAAGATGGCCGCGCCGCGTTTGACGCTTTTGTTTTCCCGGGGCCGCAAAAATAAGCTGATGACGAAGCCGACCGGAAGAACCAACCCGTTAATCGCCAAATAAAAAGTGCCGAGGAAGTAATATCCGACAAGCTTAAGCGCCAACAATTCCTCGTCTTGACTGCGATTCTTATACAATATAATCGTCCCGATAATCAATACGGCGATCCAGAAAAAGAAAAACATTCGCATTCCTCCCTTGTTCGCTGAGCGTTGAGGTCACGCAAGGTAATACGGCTTAGTAAAGCTGGAGTTTCCAGAAACAGGATGCGCATAAGCGGATATCGATAGGAAGGAGGCGTTACTCTTGAAGAAGACAATGATCTACGCGGTCTGTTCCGTCGCCGTGTTTCTTATTGCATATGTGGCGCTCGGATTCGAAATGAGCGATCGGGCCAAAAAAAACGTTGCGACCGGCATGCAGTCGTCTTCCGACTACACCGGCTACATGACGGAAGAGGTTTATCGGAAGCTGCTGCCGACTAACAGAATGCCGGGCTATGAGGAGTCGTATGTTTCCGCCAACCATGCCTACAAAGCGTCCGTCGTTCCGCTGCATTTCTTTTTCGCCGGGCAAGTAAAGGTCAAGAACGTATATGACGGCAAGGGCATCGGGTTCAGCGAAGAAGTGACGTTGAAGCTGAAGTGGGAGAATGGTGACTGGATCGCGACGAAAGTGAAGATTCCGGCATAGAAAGCTAAGTTTTTGCGGCGAATATTTGCGGAGGTGGTTTACGTATGAAGAGGGAACCCGATATCCATGAAACGCAGCCCGAGAGGTTGAGCGCACCGGAGGAGCCATACAGAGATCCTAATATGGAAACGATACAACGCGTGGAAGGCGGAGGCCCGATTCGGAAAGTGAATATGGAGCAAATGCCAAAGCCGCTGCGCTATTTCGGTTACGCGGTAGCAGGTTTTATGCTGGTATGCACGGTCATATTCTTGGTCAGCGGATGGTTGAACTAAGCGGGCCTATCTTGAAGAAATACGAGGTTATATTTCATGAGTAAACACGCGAAGCGCGATATTATCGCCGTTGTATTAATGGCTTTCGTTATTAGCGGGGTCTTTTTTGTTAAGTGGATAGATACTACGATAAATGATACTTCGTATATAACACGATTATCGGACGCAAGCGAACAGTTAAACGCAATGGTACGTAATTACGATTCCTTGACGGCATTAGAGCTTATGACCGCCGAACTTGACCCGCAGATATTCACAGAAGCCGCGACTTATGCCCCTGACCGCGGTACGGCGAATGAATTACGCTATATTGCCGAATTGATTACGCGATACAATGACGGCGCAGATGTCGAAGTGCTTCAAGAAGCTGCGCAGTTACTAAATGAAGTCATTCCCCATATTCTCAATGTCGCGAAGTGTTTGAGCCATCGGGATTGCCAAAAACCCGCGACGTCTTCCGTCGCGGGTTTCGTTATTCTCGGCGTCGGCGGAGTCTTAGCCCGCCACCGTGTTGTATGTCATGATCCAGATCGAACCGGCAACGATCGTCATCATGATGACGAGGCCGAAGATAAGCGCGATCAGGTTGAAGCGAGGTTTCTCCTCGTCCCGGATGTGCATGAAGAACAGGAGCTGCACGGCGAACTGGAAGATCGCCATAACCAGGATGATGAGCGTGTTCACTTGTTTGCTGAACATGTCGTTCATGACGACGACAAGCGGGATGATCGTCAACACGATCGACAAGACGAAGCCGATGACGTAAGACTTCAGCGAGCCGCTATGACCGCCGCCGTGCCCGCCATGTCCGTCGTGACCATGTCCGTTGCCAGCATGGGCGTTATGGTTAGCCATCTTACATCACCCCCATCAGGTACACGATTGTGAAGACGAAGATCCAGACGACGTCGAGGAAATGCCAGTACAAGCTGATGATGTTCACTTTGCGTTTCGTAACGTCCGTGATGCCGCGCCGGTTAAGCTGAATAATAAGCGCCGTCATCCAGACAAGGCCGACCGATACGTGAAGACCGTGCGTGCCGACGAGGGTGAAGAACGCCGACCAGTACGCGGAAGTGCCGATATTGGCGCCTTCATGGACCAAGTGGATAAACTCGGAAACCTCTAGATAGATAAACGATGCACCGAGCAAAGCGGTAATGATGAGCCAAGCGATCAGCCCTTTTTTGTTGCCCCGGTTCATCTCCAGCAGCGCGACGCCGCTGGTGAAGCTGCTTGTTAGCAAGATGAACGTGGAAGCGATGATGCCCGGCAGCTCGATGAGCTCGCCGCCCGTCGGTCCGCCAGCCGTATTGAGGCGAAGCACGACGAAGGTCGCGAAGAGTGTGCCGAACAGGATAACGTCCGTGATAAGGAATAACCAGAAGCCGAATACTTTCATGCCTTCCTGGTCGTGATGGTCATGCCCGCCATGCGCGTCATGAGCACCGTGCGCGCCGTGGGCGGCATGACCGCCGCCCCCAGCGCCGTGCGCCGCGGCGAGGGGTTGACCCTTGCCGCCGAGCAACGATTTGAACAGTTGTGCCATTAGTGAGCCCCCCTTGCCGCAGCTTCCGTCCGCTGCACTTCATCGACCGGAATGTAATAGTCCGTATCGTAGCTAAACGATCTTGCCAGCATACATCCGATGACGCCGGCGAGGCCGACGACGATCATCCATTTCCAATCCCAGACGAAGCCGAAGCCGGCCACGAACCAGGAGAGCGACATGATGAACGGGATACCGGAGTTTTTCGGCATATGGATCGGCTCCAGTGGAGCCTGTTCGGCCGCGATGACCTCCGGCGCGTCCTTCTCTCCTCTGAGGGCGCGCTGCTTTTTCTCCCAGAAATCGTCTTGGCTGGTGACGACCGGAAGCCTTGCGAAGTTGTACATCGGCGCCGGCGACGGAATCGACCATTCGAGCGTGCGGCCGTCCCAAGCGTCGCCGGATTTTTCTTTTTTCAGGAACTTAATGCTATGAGCGATCTGCCACACTTGGAAAATAAACGCGATGCCCATCAGGAACGCCCCGACGGTGGATACGACGTTCAGCGGCTGCCAGCCCATGTCGAAGTCGTATTCGTTGAAGCGGCGCGTCATGCCCATAAGACCAAGCGCGTATTGCGGCATGAAACAAACATAGAAACCGATGTTCCAGAACCAGAACGCCCATTTGCCGAGTCCTTCGTGCAGGCGGAAACCGAACATTTTCGGCCACCAGTAGTAGAGACCCGCGAAATAACCGAACACGACGCCGCCGATCAAAACTTGGTGGAAGTGGGCGATCAGGAAGTAGCTGTTATGGAACTGGAAGTCCGCCGGCGCGACCGACAAGAGCACCCCGGTCATGCCCCCCACGACGAAACATGGGATAAAAGCGATCGTCCACAGCATGGGAGTCGGGAACGACAGCTTGCCTCGGTACATCGTGAACAGCCAGTTGAACACCTTGACCCCGGTCGGGATCGCGATAATCATGGTCGTGACGGCGAAGAAGGCGTTGACGTTCGCGCCAGTGCCCATCGTGAAGAAGTGATGCGCCCAGGTGAAGAACGAGAAGAAGCTGATGGACATCAGGGCGAATACCATGGACTTGTAGCCGAACAGCTTTTTCTTCGAGAACGTCGCGACGATCTCGGAGAAGATGCCGAACGCCGGCAGGATGACGATATAGACCTCCGGATGTCCCCACATCCAGATGAGGTTGAGGTACATCATCGGATTGCCGCCGCCGTCGAGCGTGAAGAAATGCGCGCCTAGGTAGCGGTCAAGGAACAGCAGGAACAGCGTAACGGTCAGAATCGGGAACGCGAACATGATCGTGACGCAAGACGATAGAACGGACCAGCTGAACATCGGCATTTGCATCAGTTTCATGCCGGGGGCGCGCATCTTGAGGATCGTGACGACGAAGTTAATGCCCGTCGCCAGCGAGCCAATGCCGGATATCTGTATGCCCCAGATATAGAAGTCTTGGCCGACGCCCGGACTGCCCGAGAGCTCGGACAGCGGCGGGTAAGCGAGCCAACCCGCGTCCGGCGAACCGCCGATAATGAACGAAACGTTGAAGAGCATCGCGCCGAAGAAGAACATCCAGAAGCTCAGGGAGTTCAGGAACGGGTACGCGACGTCGCGCGCGCCGATCTGCAGCGGCACGACGATATTGAACAGACCGAACATGAGCGGCATCGCCATGAACAGAATCATGATGACGCCGTGCGTCGTGAAGATCGCGTTGTAGTGATCGGGATGCAGGAACTCGACCTGCGGAGCCGCCAGCTGCACGCGCATGAGAAGCGCGTCGACGCCGCCGCGGAACAACATCAGGATGGAGGCGATGATGTACATGATGCCGATCTTTTTATGGTCGACGGAGGTGAGCCATTCGGTCCAGAGCCACCGCCATTTTTTGAAATAGGTTAACGTGAACACGATGGCCACGAGCGTAAGCCCGATGGACACTTGGGCGCCGAGAATGAGCGGATCGCCCGTCACGAAAAACTCGGATGAAAAATCTTTGATTTTATCCCACATGAAGCTTTCTCCTTTCGTATGCGCCGGCGCTAATGCCCGCTATCCCCGTTATTCGCGCTCTTGCCGCTTTGGCCGTGATGCGCGTGGGCGCCGCCGCTGCCGTCTTCGACGTACTGCGTGACGATGTATTGGAACAAACCTTCGGGGAAGCTGGAGAACAGCTGCACGTCGGAGCGTCCCGGCTGCTTAAGCGTTTCGTAGCCGTCCAGCGTCAACGCCGGGGAAGAGCCTTTCACTTCCTGCACCCATGCGTCGTACTCTTCGTCGGAAACGGCTTCCGCGCGGAATGTCATCTGGGCGAAATCCTCGCCGTTAAAGTTGGCGCCCGAGCCGTAGTAGGAGCCGGGCTCATCGGCTTGCAGATACAGGGTCATCGCCATGCCGGACATGGTGTAGAGCTGCCCGCCGAGCTGCGGGATCCAGAAGGAGTTCATCGCTTTGTCCGAAGTAAGCTGGAAACGGACGGGCGTGTCTTCCGGTATTTTGATGTAGTTGACGGTTGCGATATCCTCGCCGGGATACGTGAACAGCCACTTCCAGTCGAGCGACGTCACTTCGATGGTGATCGGTTCCTTCTCCGATTCGAGCGCCTTCGAAGGTTCGAGTTTGTACGTATAATTAACGGTCACGATCGCGAGGACCAGAATGATGACGATCGGAATGCTCCACCAGGTCACTTCCAGCTTCGTGTTATGCTCCCAATCAGGCTTATAGGACGCTTTGCGGCCTGGACGGTCGCGGTAACGCCATACGATAATCGCGGTCAGGATAAGGACGGGCACGATGATGATCGCGCACAGAACGGTTGATATGATGATCAGATCCTTCTGATGCTGCCCGATCGGTCCTTTGGGGTCAAGCACGATGTACTGCTCGCTGCTGCAGCCCGAGATCACGGCAACCATCGCCAGGAAGAGCACTGTTGCCAGCATTCGATAATAACGTCTCATTGCGGTTCCACTCCTCGATTTCATTAGCTTGTGAATAATGTAACAAATTCGCGCAAGAATATCAGCGGGTTATCGACGATGTAAACAATTTGACGAAGTTCCGACAAAGTTTAGTCACGAGTCGGTCACGAGTTAGACAAATGAATGATTTTGCCATTAAAGGTTTACCATAGATGGCGCGGCAGAGTAAACGCAAAAAAAGACGGTGCAGGGAGGAGCTCCTCCTTGAACCGTCTTTTTGGTTTAATGTGTCTGGGATAGCTATAAGCTCTTACTCGGACGTCGAATCGTTCGACTTGGCCATCTCAGTTTTCCACGCATGGACGAGTCCGATTGCCGTGCCGATGACATAAATATGAACGCTGCCAACCAGAAAACCGATGCCTACCATGAGGCCGATGTTCTTATCGCTGAAGTGGCTAAGATTTATGAGACAAAGCAGAACGCCGATGCTGAGAACGCCCCAAGCGATGATGGTCATTACGTTCACAAGACGTTTCACGTCGGACTTCGTTGCGCCTAATTGGCTGATTGTTGCGGTTTTGGTCGTCATAGGGAACACTCCTTACGAGTACATGTAAGTGCTTTCTAAGACACACTATACCACATATTATGTCGTTTGTTCAAAGAAAATTCACGATTTGCACATAAATTGGACACTAATTTGAGGGTTATTTACAGCACGCGATTTTCGTCCAAGATGATAGGGGAATCTTAAAGCCGGGGGTATTTGGAGATGACGGGAATCGGCAAAATCGGAACTAGGCAATTTACAATACTGGTTACGATCTTTACGATTGGCGGCTCCATCCTTTCCGCTCCCGGCGGTCTTGCCAAAGGGGCCAATCAAGACGCATGGATCGCCGCGATTCTCGGCGTGGCCGTTTCCTTGCTTCTCGTCTATCTATATGCCGCTATCGGAAAACGATATCCCAAGCTTACTCTGGCGCAGTACAGCGAACAAATTGTCGGGAAATGGCTGGGCAAGGCTATATCTCTTTCTTTCTTCAGCTATTTTTTTCTTCTATCCGTACTACTGCTTCGTGAAATCGGCGATTTTGTAACGATCCACATGATGCTCAATACGCCGATTCAAGCCATTCATATTATTTTTCTTACGATAGTCATCCTGGCCGTCCGATTGGGACTTGAGCCGTTTGCGCGCGCTTCCGAGCTTTTCCTCCCCTGGGTCATGATGCTGTTTCTTATTCTTGTCGTCTCCCTTTCCCCCCAGATTAAATTCGAAAACATGCTGCCGGTAATGGAAAATGGAATAAAGCCCGTATTGCAGGCCGCTTTCCCCTTTCTGAGTCTTCCGTTTCTGCAGCTTGTCGTTTTTCTGATGATATTGCCTTCGATTAATCGCAAGGACGAGACGGCAAAAGCTTTTGTCATCGGAACGCTGGCAGGCGGGGTCGTCCTGATAGCAGTATCGTTTATGTCGATCCTTGTCATGGGCAGTGATTATTCGAAATCGCAGTTATTTCCCAGCTATATGCTCGCGCAACAAATCAATATCGCCGGCTTCTTCCAGCGGGTCGAAGCGATACTCGCGATCATTTGGTTTTTGACCATATTTTTCACGCTGACGATCTGCTTCTACGCCTCGGCTCTAGGAATAGCACAGACGTTCCGCCTGAAATCCTACCGTTTTTTAACGCTGCCGCTAGGGATGTTAACCGTTTCGCTCTCTTTGATCGTCAGCCCGAATACATCCTACTTCCACTCGTTTCTCGCCAAAATATGGACGCCCTATTCATTAACGTACGGGCTATTCCTTCCTTTTTTACTGCTGGCCATCGATTTATGGAGAAAAAAGATCTGACCGTGCAATTCGACATAGAAGTTTATAAACCTGTGCTCAGGAAATAATGGAACAAATAGCCAATTCACAACACAGATGAGGGACAGTCAATGAGTGTTAAACCGCAGCCGCTCTATGCAAGCCTGGAAGAAAATATTGGATATATAAAAACAGCGTTAGGAAATAGCGACGACATCGTCATCAGAGAGATTCGGATCGGCTCGGAAGGACGGATTAGAGCAGGAATCTGCTATACAACCGGGCTCACGGATACGCAATCCGCCAATGATTTCATTAACGGGGCGCTTAGCCTTAACATTCAAAAAGTGGAGACGGAGACTTCGGAAATTGATCTGACTCTCCTGAAAGATTCGCTGCATTCGGCAGGCGATATTGGGGCCGTGACGGATTTCGGCCCTCTTCTTCTATCCCTATTGACCGGAAGCCTTATCCTCTTATTGGATGGGTATCCGCAGGGGTTCAGTATCGAAATGTGCGGCGGGGAAAGACGGAGCGTGTCGGAGCCGGTCAACGAAACCGTTGTTCGGGGGCCGCGGGAAAGCTTTACCGAAAGCCTGCACACCAATGTGGCCTTGATCCGCAGAAAAATCAACGATTCGAATCTTTGGCTCGAAAACAAAAAAATCGGCAGAGTGACCAAAACAAACGTCGCCATGATGTACATCAACGGAATCGCGAATGACAAAATCGTCGAGGAAGTGCGCGCGCGTCTGGATCGGATCGATATCGACGCCATTCTGGAAAGCGGCTATATCGAGGAATTGATTCAGGATGAAGCGTATTCGCCTTTCCCGACCATCTATAACTCGGAACGCCCGGATGTGATAGCCGCCGAACTGCTCGCAGGGAAAGTTGCCATTCTCGTAAACGGAACGCCGTTCGTGCTTGTCGTTCCGGCGCTGTTCATTTCCTTCCTCCAGTCGGCGGAAGATTATTATCAGCGCGCGGATATTAGCAGTCTGATCCGTATTCTGCGTTTCATCGGCATTATGATCGCGCTGCTCGGTCCATCGCTCTATATCGCGATCACCACCTTTCATCAGGAAATGCTGCCTACCCAGCTCTTGATCAGCTTGGCCGCTCAACGCGAAGGCGTTCCTTTCCCCGCGTTCATCGAGGCGGTCATGATGGAAATTACGTTTGAAATTTTGCGGGAAGCCGGTATCCGAATGCCCCGGACGATCGGGCAAACGGTATCGATCGTAGGAACGCTCGTTATCGGGCAAGCGGCGGTTGAAGCCGGCATCGTATCGGCCGCCATGGTTATCGTCGTCTCGATTACGGCGATATCCAACTTTGTATTTCCGTCCATTAACATGTCCATATCGATTCGCATGCTCCGTTTTCCTCTGATGGGACTCGCCGCTTCGTTCGGTATTTTCGGCATTATTGTCGGAATCATTGCGCTTGTCCTTCATTTGTGCAGCTTGCGTTCTTTCGGAGTGCCCTATATGAGCCCGTTCGCGCCTATGATTACTTCCGATCTTAAGGATACGCTGATTCGGATGCCGCATTGGGCCCTATTTTCCCGCCCGCGGCTGATCAATCAAAAAAATGTCATTCGCGAGCAAACCCCGCAACCCTCGAAACCGCAGCCTAGAGAATAAGAGAGGTCCACGTCATGTCCCGAAAATGGTTATTGCCGCTTCTTCTCGTTGTTATGCTGGCGCTCGTCACCGGCTGCTGGAACCGCCGGGAATTGAATACGCTAGGAATCGCCGTTGGAGTAGGAATCGATAAAGCCGGCGATCAATTCGAGGTGTCCGCTCAAGTCGTCGATCCGGATGAAGTGGCCTCCAAGCAAGGAGGAGGCGGACGTTCCCCTGTTGTCTTGTATGATGCGAGGGGCGCTTCCATCTTCGAAGCGATGCGCAAGATGACGAAGCAAAGCCCGCGGAAAATATACTTATCCCACGTTCGTATTCTGGTTATCGGCGAATCGCTTGCAAGAGAAGGCATCGCGGATGTGCTCGACTTCTTGTCCAGAGACCACGAGCTAAGAACCGACTTCTTCATCATCGTAGCCAAACATACGAAAGCGAAAAACATTCTGAACGTCATGACGCCGATGGAAAAAATACCGGCCGTCAGTCTATTTAATTCCTTGGAATCCTCGGAGAAAGCGTGGGCGCCTACGCGTAATACCAACTTAAACGAGCTTATGTCCGACCTGACCAGCGAAGGCAAGCAAGCAATCCTTACCGGCATCGAACTAAAGGGTGACAAAGAGGCGGCGGGAAACAAAAAAAACGTAGAAGAAATCGATTCGTCCGGCCGATTGCAATATACGGGCCTGGCAGCGTTTAAGGGCGACAAATTGGTTGGCTGGTTAAGCGAGCTCGAAAGCAAAACGTATAACTATTTGACCGGTCACGTAAAAAGCACGGTCGGCATCTTGAAATGTCCGAACGGAGGCTCCATCGCACTCGAGGTCATCCGGTCGAAACAAACGATCAAAGGCAAGCTCGAGAACGGCAAACCCTCCATCGACGTGAAGCTTCGGATAGAAGCGAACGTGGCCGAAGTCGCTTGCCGTATCGATCTGACCAAAACGCCGACGATTGAGGAGATCGAACAATTGGCGAATCAAAGGCTGCAGAGCTTCATCGAAGCTTCGGTCAAAAAAATACAGAAGAAATACAAAGCGGATATATTCGGATTCGGACAAGCCATTCACCGCTCGGAGCCGAAGCTGTGGAAACAAATCGGAAAGGAATGGGACGCCTATTTTGCCAAGCTGCCCGTTAACGTCAAGGTAGACGTCAACATTCGCCGTCTCGGCACCGTAAACAATTCATTTATACAAGAAATGAAAGAGTAAGGATAGGGAGGAGCGCCGGATATGGTTCAAAAACACCAGAAAATAACGAATCGTCAATTTGCGATAATTGTAGCGTTATACATTATTGGTATCGCTATCCTGATTATTCCATCCTATCTCACCGTCGCGGCCAAGCAAGACGCTTGGATCGCGGCGATTCTGACCGTAGGAGCGGCGCTTGCGATTATCCCATTATATAATGCGCTGGGCAGGCGCTTTCCCGATAAGACCTTTGCTGAATATACCGAGGAGATACTGGGAAGATGGATAGGGAAAGCCGTCTCTTTTTTGTTTTTCATCGGCTTTCCGTTTCTGATTGCGGCGCTTACGCTTCGGGGCATCGGCGATTTTATGACAACGCAGGTCATTCCGGAAACCCCGATTCAAGCGGTTCACATTTTATTCATGGCGGTTGTCGTAATGGGCGCTAGACTTGGTCTGGAACCTTTGGTCCGCGCTGCGGAAATCTTTTTCCCATGGATCATGCTGCTGTTTGCGCTTCTGGTTGTGTTCATTTCCCCGCAAATAAAGTTGGATAACCTGCTGCCTATAATGGAAGGAGGAATTAAGCCGATAGTGATGGCCTCGATTCCCTTTTTCAGTTTCCCCTTTTTGGATCTTGCCATGTTGTTAATGATTTACCCGTATGTAAACCAAACAGAAAAAGCCGGAAAAGCGATGTTTATCGGCGTGTTGATCGGCGGAATCATATTGTGCGTCATAACGGCTTTATCGATTCTGGTTCTCGGAGCGGATCAAACGGCCAGAAACACGTTTCCAAGTTATGTCATAACCAAAAATATTAGCATCGGCGACTTTTTGGAACGCATTGAAGCCATCATGGCGATCATTTGGTTTATTACGAGCTATTTCAGACTTGCCCTTCTATTCTACATCACCGCACTAGGTCTGACCCAATGCTTAAACTTGAGAGACTATAAAGTCATAACGCTTCCACTCGCCATGATAGTACTCGTTTTCTCGATAACGGCGGCACCTCATTCGATCTACTTGATGAATTTCATTCCCGTAGGGGGAGTGTACGCTCCAACTTATGGCCTATTATTGCCTATTCTGCTGCTAAGTGTAGCAGTCGTTCGCAAGAAAGGCTCTCATAACGGATGATGACCCGCATTCTCAATCGTAAGTTTATAAACTTACGGGAAGGAAATAATGGGACAAGAGACGCCACCCCAAACATGCCCGTTAACGTCAAAGCGGTAAAGGAGCGAATAAGATGTTGGCGATTGCCGGAATTCTAACCGTTTCGATTGCGATCGCGATGCTCGAAGTTCCTGGTCTAAAGAAGAAAAAATGGAAAAAGGAGCTGTGGTTTTTTTTCGTTCTACTCTTTTTTGGAGCCGGGTTAAGCATTGCACAAAGCTTGAATGTCAAAATTCCAAACCCGCTGGACTGGATCTCCTTTATGTATAAGCCGCTCAGCGATAGCTTAACAAGCCTGTTGAAATAAGGAGGGGGGGCAAGAATGGCTCAAAAACACCAAAAAATATCGGCTCGTCAAATGACGATACTGGTCACTCTTTACATCGTCGGTGTCGCCATCCTGATTATTCCGTCCTTTCTTGCCGTCGCGGCTAAGCAAGACGCCTGGATCGCGGCAATACTGACCGTAGGAGCGGCGGTAACGATTCTCCCTTTGTATAATGCGCTCAGCAGGCGCTTTCCCGATATGACCTTTGCCGAATATACCGAGGAGATACTTGGAAGATGGCTAGGGAAAGCCGTCTCTCTTTTGTTTTTCATCGGCTTTCCCTTTCTGATCGCGGCGCTGACGCTTCGGAATATCGGCGATTTTATGACAACGCAGGTCGTTCCGGAAACCCCGATTCATGCTGTTCACATCTTATTCATGGCGGTTGTCGTAATGGGCGCCCGACTTGGTCTGGAACCTTTGTCCCGCGCGGCGGAGATCTTTTTCCCATGGATCATGCTGCTGTTTGCGCTTCTGGTTATATTCATTTCTCCGCAAATAAAGGTTGAGAACATGCAACCGATAATGGAAGGAGGAATGAAGCCGATCGTGACGGCCGCGATCCCCTTTTTCAGCTTTCCTTTTTTGGAGCCTGTCATATTGTTAATGGTTTACCCATATGTAAACAGAACCGAGAAAGCCGGAAAAGCGGTGTTTGTCGGCGTGTTGCTCAGCGGAAGCATATTGTTTGTTATAACGGCGTTATCGATACTGGTTCTCGGAGCGGATCAAACGGCCAGAAATACGTTTCCAAGTTACGTCATAACCAAAAATATTAGCATCGGCGATTTTTTGGAACGAATCGAAGCCATTATGGCGATCATTTGGTTTATTACGAGCTATTTCAGGCTTACCCTCTTGTTCTACATAACCGCATTAGGTCTGGCGCAATCGTTGAATATGAAAGATTATAAATTTATAACGCTTCCACTCGCCATGATCGTGATCGTACTCTCTATCATGGCGGTTCCCCATTCGACCTACTTAATGAACTTCATTCCCGTATGGGGGGTGTATGCGACAACTTATGGCCTATTATTGCCTATTCTGCTGTTAGGTGTAGCGGTCGTTCGCAAGAAACGTCAAGCCGACAAATAGAATCGTATGCTTGTAGACGGGAACGGCACAATTAACGCGCGAAAGGACCTCAAATTCCACTGTAATGTGGAAGGTGAGGTCCTTCAATTTTCGCTCGCGCAAGGGCCCAAAAGTCACAAATAGGAACTGCCCCTTTTGCGTATAGTGAATCTGTTTAGTCCGTCCACCAGCGCTTCAAATCCTGCCACCACGAGCGATGTTTCTCGGCTTTGCCGCCATTGCCGGCCCCGCCGTTGCCGCTCTCGGCTCCCTTCGTCGCCGCCGAGCCGCATACCTCGGTCGGCTCCGTGCCGGCGAGGAACGTCTCCATGCGCCGGTTCCCCGGGCAGCCGGCCGCCGCGAGCTTGCCGCTCTCCGGCTCGATGTAGACGTTCACGACGCCCTCCGGCACAGGGAAGATCTTCGGCGGCACCGCCGCCAGCGCGCCTTCGATGAAATTCGCGAAGATCGGCGCGGCGCGATGCGCTTCGGCAACGGTCAGCATTCGGTCCTTGTCGTAGCCGACCCAGACCGCCGCCGCCAGCTCCGGCGTGTAGCCGACGAGCCACGCGTCCGTCGACGTCGTGCCCGTCTTGCCCGCGACCGGTCGTTTGATTGTCGCGGATACCCGGTGCGCCGTGCCGCCTTCGTCGAACACGCTCTCCAGCAAGCTAGTCATCACATAGGCTTCGGCAGGCGTAACGACTTGCTTCGACTGCTGTCTTGCCTCGTAGAGCACGTTGCCCTTGCGGTCTTCGATGCGCAGGATGGCGACCGGCTCCACGCGCGTGCCGGCGTTCGCGAACGTTCCGTACGCCGACGCCATCTCGAACGGGCTGACCGGGAACGTGCCGAGCGCAAGGGATGGCACCGGGCTCATCGGACTGCCTACGCCCAGGGAGCGGGCCGTCTCGATGACCTTGTCCGCGCCGACGGTCATGATCGTGTTGACCGCGTAGATATTGTCGGAGCCGCCGATCGCCTGCCGCATGTCGATGTAGTCGCCGGTATATTTGTCTCCGTAGTTGCTCGGCTCGTACGTCTTGCGGCCCTCGTCGTAGCTGAACACCGTCGGCTCGCTGCGGAAGCGGGTGATGGGCGACATGAAGCCGCTGCGAATCGCCGTCAGGTAGAGGAACGGCTTAAACGAAGAACCCGGCTGCCGCGTGCTCGCGAACGCGCGGTTGTATTGATTTTTTTTGTAGTCGCGCCCGCCGACCATGGCTTTGATATATCCGCTCCTTGGGTCGATGGCGACAAGCGCCGCTTGCTGCTCCGAGCTCTCCGGTATGCCGTTCTTGATCGCTTCTTCGGCCGCCGCCTGCACCTCTTGGTCGAGGGTCGTGTAGATCGTGATGCCGCCTTCGTTAAGCAGCTTTTCGTCGATGCCGAGCTTGTCCACGGCCACGCTCCGGATGTAGTCGCGGAAGTAAGGGGCGAAACCTTCCTGCTCCGCCGAGCCGAGCGGCTGGAAGTCAAGTACTTCGGCATAGGCCGCCTTCGCCTGTTCCTCGGTAATGGAGCCGCCTTCCTTCATCGCCTCCAGGATGACGAATTGCCGGTCCTTCGCGTTTTTCATGTTCATGTATGGCGAATAATATTTCGGGCCTTTCGGAATGCCCGCGAGCATCGCGCTCTCCGCAAGCGACAATTCGGAGGCGTGTTTGTCGAAGTACATCATCGCCGCCGCCTCGATGCCGTAAGAGCCATGCCCGTAATAAATTTGGTTCAGGTACATGGCGAGAATTTCGTCCTTGGAGTAATTCATCTCGAGCTGCGCCGTGTACATCGCTTCCTTCAGCTTGCGGTGCCAGGTCCGCTCATGCGTCAGGTAGAGGTTGCGGGCGAGCTGCTGCGTGAGCGTGCTCGCTCCTTGCCTGGTGGACAGGCTCTGTACGTTGACGACGACGGCGCGGGCCATCCCCTTCAGATCGAAGCCGGAATGGTCGTAGAAGCGACGGTCTTCGATGGCGAGCGTCGCGTCGACCAGCTCGTGCGCGATATCGTCCAGCGCGACCGAGCGTCGGTTCTCGCCAGCATGGAACGTATCGATAACGTTGCCTTGTATATCAAGCATCTGCGAGGTTTGGCTGACGGTAGAGTCGGGCAGCGTCTGCGCCCTTACATAGAAGTAGAACCCGGCGAGCAATACCGCGAAGACGATCGCCGCGAGCCCGGCCCGCATGGACCACTTCCGAAGGCGAAGCCACGGAGCGAGGAACCGTTCCGAAAGGATGGGGAACGCGATGCGGCGGCGGAGCTTGCCCTGCCGCTTGGTGGGCTGATTCGATGACTTGGCCATGCTGCCGACTCCCTTCCGTATAGAGGTAGTTCAAAAAGTCTGCTTTTGATCACGAACTCTTTTGTTATGATTAGTATGGAAAAATGCGGTATCGGCTATTCATCCGTAATTTTTTTGCAAACGGGTTGGCAAAAGGTTGCTTTTTCCGCTTGAAATACTATAATACAGGTTGAACCATTTGAGATACGTGGTCAAAAGCTCAAAAGTGGTTTTTTGAACAACCACTGGAAAGAAGGGATTAACGCCATGGAAATGTGGTATACCGAGAAACAGACCGACAGCTTCGGCATTACGGCGAAGATAACGAAAACGTATGTTAATGAACAAACCGATTTTCAACAGCTGGATATGATCGAAACGGAAGAGTTCGGTACGATGCTCGTCTTGGACGGCATGGTCATGACTACTGTAAAGGATGAGTTCGTGTACCATGAGATGGTCGCGCATCCGGTATTGTCCACGCATCCGAATCCGGAGCATGTGCTTGTCGTGGGCGGCGGCGACGGCGGCGTCATCCGCGAAGTCATGAAACACCCTAAGGTGAAAAAAGCAGTCCTTGTCGACATCGACGGCAAGGTCATCGAATATTCCAAAAAATATTTGCCGACGATTGCGGGCGAGCTGGACAACCCTCGCGTCGAAGTGCTTGTTGGCGACGGCTTCATGCATATCCACGATCACAAAAACGCGTACGACGTCATTATGGTCGACTCCACGGAGCCGGTAGGACCAGCGGCGAACCTGTTCACGCGCGGCTTCTACCAAGGCATCTTCGAAGCGCTCAAGGAAGACGGCATCTTCGTGGCGCAGACGGACAACCCTTGGTTCAAGGCGGACCTGATCCAAAGCGTAAACCGCGACGTGAAGGAAGTATTCCCGATCGTGCGCGTCTACGGCGCGAACATCCCGACCTACCCAAGCGGTCTGTGGACGTTCACGATGGGCAGCAAGAAACACGATCCGCTTGAGGTCGACGAGACGTCCATCCCGGAGCTTGAGACCAAATATTACACGCCTCGCCTGCACAAAGCGGCTTTCGTGCTGCCGAAGTTCGTGGAAGATCTCGTGAAGTAATAAGCTGATAAGCAAATAAGCGACAAAGAAGAGCCTGATCTCGGCCTAAGCCGAGGAAGGCTCTTTTTTGCGAAGCCGGCAATGCGGCAAGTTACCTTTGCCTAACGAAGAAGGATATACTAAACCTAACCTATAAAGCGGATAAAGCGGAGGGAGCCGGCATGGCAACAACGGATTATTGCAAGGTGCTGATCGTGGACGACGAGATTCTGATCAGACAGGGCATCAAACACTTCATGGATTGGGAGCGGGAAGGCTTTCATATCGTGGGGGAGGCGGCCAACGGCAAGGAGGCGCTGGAGCTGATCGCCGAGCTGCGGCCCCATATCGTCATTACCGATATCGTCATGCCCGTGATGGACGGCGAGGAGCTGACCAAGCAGATCAAGCAGCAATACCCGGAGATCGAAGTCATTATTCTGAGCAGCTTCGGCGAATTCGATTACGTGCGGTCGACCTTTCAGAGCGGAGTGGCAGACTATATCCTAAAGCCTAAGCTTGATATTCAGCACTTGCTAACGGTACTCAAAATGACGGCGGAGCGGATTCCGTCGCTTGCGGCGAAAAAGACGGAAGGAAGCGGCTACTCTCCTTCCTTGGATAGAAGATTGGAGCGGCTGTTGTCGGGTTACGATGCGGACGTGAAGCCGGAAGAAGTGAAGGCCGCGTTCCCGCACGCCTATTTCTGCCTGGCGGGGTTCGACGCGCGAGGGCTCGCGGATGGGCCGCTGCCGGTCAGGGAGAAGCGGAGCGAGCGACTGGCGCATAGCTTCGATACCGTTCTAGCGGGCGCCGTCCGCCGGGAGCTTCCGCTTGAAGGGCCGAATCGCGCATTCCTGATCAATGCGGACCGGCGGACGATGGACATGCTGCCGGAGTGGGCGAGGGGCGCGGCCGGCAAACTTGCGGAGTTCGGGCCAAGGACCCCCATCGCGATCACGGCTCCGTTCGGCGACATCGGGGAGCTGCATTCGGCGTACAACGATTCGTTGCTCAAGCTGCTGGGTTACTCATTTTATCTCCCGGACCGGGATGTGCTGCTCCAAAGCGAGCTTCCGGCCGCAGGACCGCCCGTCGAAGCCTTCCACCTGAACCGGTTCACGGAGGAATTTAAGCGCGGACAATTCCGGCAAGCGTTCGGATACCTTCGCGAGCATGCGCAGGCAATGGCGTCTGCCTATACGATGGACGTATTCGAGTTCAAATCCTTCCTCGGCAATCTTGTGTTCAATATCACGGTGCTGCTGGGCAACATGGCGTACGATATCAAGGAGCTGGAGAAAAACAAATACCGTTATTTCAAAGAAATCGAAGATGCAAGGTTCGCGGCCGAGGCTTTGGCCTGCCTGGAAGGTTTCATCGGCGAAGCGGAGGCGTGCATTGCGGACAAGGCGGCGGTTCCCGGCAACGCGAACATGAAGAAGCTGCTGGATTATATCCACGAACATTACGCGGAGCCGCTTAATCTGACGGAGATGGCGAAGCACTTCCACTTCAACCCGTCTTATCTATCCAGCTATTTCTCCGCCCACAACAACGAAGGGTTCGTCGACTACCTCCATAAGGTAAGGATCGAGAAGGCGGAGGAGCTTCTGTGCAAGGAAGACGCCACGATTTCGGAGATTGGCGGCATGGTCGGCTACGCGGACCACAGTTATTTCTGCAAAGTATTCAAGAAATTGACCGGATTGTCGCCCAGCCGTTACCGGAGGCAATTCGCGAACGAAGAGAAGGGCCAACCATGAGAAACGCGTTCGATCGGTTCAAATACAACGGACTTTTTATCAAAATGTTCATTATCATGGTCGTCAGCATCATCGCCGTATCCGTTACGTCCACTTGGACGACGATCAATACGTCGGAGCGGGTGTTCATGCAGACGTTCAGCATTACCAATTCCAAGATCATCGCGCAGATTACGAGCAATATGGACGCGTTCAGCTACGCGGTCGTCATGGCGGCGAACAGTATTCAGCAAAGCGGTTCGATCCGCGGCTTCCTGACGGAAGGAGACGGGGATTCCGTCGCGAGGAGCAAGGCCTATTACAATATGAGTCAGCAGCTCAAGAGAATCCAATCCATGGTCGACGCTTACGAGGTCAGCATTGTCGTAACGGGAGTGAACGGGCGGAGTTTTTCCACGGATCCGACCATCTGGCCGATTTCCCCGGAGGAGCTGCGCGGGCATCCGATTACAGAACGAACGCTTAAGGAACCGAAAAAAATCCATTACCAATACGACGACACGGAACGTTCGGGCGTGGCGAAGGCGGAACCCACCATCATCGCGTCCAAGGCGCTGGCCGACCGCGCGACGGGACGCATTTACGGCGCGATCTACTTCTCCATCCGGGAGAAAGAGTTCAAGCGATTCTACGAAAGCTTTACCAGCCTCGGCAACGACGTTGCCGTCATCGACCGGGCGGGCACGATCGTCTCCGCCAACCGGACGGAATGGCTCGGACAGCCCTCCTTGGAGTTGCTGCAATATGCCGAACGGATCGAGCAACAATCGCTGCCTTCGGTGAACGCGGACATCATGGACAAAGACCAGATCGTGTTGTCGAAGTTTCTGGCCCCGTTCGGGCTGTACGTGGTCAATCTGGTGGACAAGGAAGCGGCGATCGGCCAGCTGACGGATACCCGCGCGATCGTGCTCAGCGTCATCGTCATCGTCGGGGTCGCGCTCATCGTCGTCTTCCTTATCTCCCGGCGCATGACGAAGTCGCTCACCCGGCTCGTGAAACAAATCTCCACGATTTCCAAATACGAATTCGACCATCACGTGGCCGTGGACGGCAGCTACGAGACGCGGCAGATCGGCCAGGCGTTTAACGCCATGATGGACGAGCTGCAGGAATACGTGAAAGAGCTGGTCCATACGCAGAAGCAGCAGCGCAACGCGGAGCTGGAGGCGCTGCAGCAGCAGATCAACCCCCATTTCCTCTACAACACGCTGGCTTCGGTGAAGTTCATGGTACAGCAGGGCAGCAAGGAGAAGGCGGCGGCTACGATCAACGCGTTGATTTCCCTGCTGCAGAACGCGATCGGCAACGTCAGCGAGACGATTCCGCTCAGCCAGGAGCTCGTCAATATGAAAAACTATGTTTTCATTAATCATGTGCGCTACGGCGAGCGGATCAAGATGAACTATTTCGTCGCGCCGAACTGCATGGGGTACCATGTGCCGAAGCTGATCATCCAGCCTTTTATCGAAAACGCGTTTTTCCACGGATTCAATCGCAAGGCATCGGGCAATATTTATTTCATGGCGGCGATGGAGCCGGACGCGCTGGTCTGCGAGGTGGTCGACGACGGCGACGGCTTCGACATGTCGGGCAGGGAAGAGGGACAGCTCGCGCGGCCAAAGGGCAAGCGCCAGCTGTTCACCGGCATCGGCGTGAAGAACGTGCACGACCGGATCAAGCTGCTGTACGGAGACGGATACGGCGTGACGATGACGAGCGAGCCCAGCGAGGGCACCAAAGTGAAGATCCGGATTCCTCTGCTGGAGGAGGATGTTCAAAAAGCCCGCTTTTGATCAAAGATAAAAATCGTCCAAAAATCCAAATATCGTTCTAACGCGTGCTGCTCTCCCCGAGCAACTTGCAATAATCCGACAACTGTAGGCAAAAATCATCATAACGTCCGAAATCCGCGGAATGCTAAGATGGAGTCAGTAAGCGGGCAAACGCTTACAGCACATACAAACATAAACGGAGGTCTAGAGAGATGAAAAAGATGATTGCCCTTCTGCTTGCAGGCATTATGGTCTTGACGGCAGCATGCTCCCCGAACGCGAACGAAGGCGGCAATGCCGAAGGCGGAGCCGCGGAGGAGACAAGTAAAGTCACGGTTTGGGCATGGGATCCGAATTTCAATATCAAAGCCATGAACTTGGCGAAGGATGCTTACGCCGCGGATCATCCGGACGTAACCGTCGACATTATCGAGAACGCGCAAAACGACATCGTTCAGAAGCTGAACACGGGCATGAGCTCGGGCACGACCAAAGGTCTTCCGAATATCGTGTTGATCGAAGACTACCGCGCGCAAAGCTTCCTTCAAGCGTATCCGGATATGTTCCATCCGCTGACGGACAGCTTCAAGGCTGCGGACTTCGCTGAATACAAGCTGGGCCCGACGGCGATCGACGGCAAAAACTACGGCCTTCCATTCGACTCCGGTGTAACAGGCTTGTACGTTAGAACGGATTACCTCGAGCAAGCCGGCTACACGGTGGCCGACATGCAGGACATCACGTGGGACAAGTACATCGAGATCGGCAAAGCGGTGAAAGAGAAGACGGGCAAGGATTGGATTTCCCTTGATCCGAACGACCTCGGCATCCTTCGCGTCATGATTCAATCGGCTGGCTCCTGGTACCTGAAGGAAGACGGCAAGACGGCGGATCTCGCAGGCAATGTCGCGTTGAAAGAAGCGTTCGAGACGTACAAGAAGTTGATGGACGCCAACGTCGTGAAGATCCATGCCGACTGGAGCCAATTCGTGGCGAACTATAATAGCGGCGAGGCGGCATCCGTGCCGACGGGCAACTGGTTCACGCCTTCCATCACGGCGGCGGCGGACCAAGCGGGCAAATGGGCGATCGTGCCGTTGCCGAAGCTGACGAACAACGCCGATTCGGTTCACGCTTCCAGCCTTGGCGGCAGCTCGTGGTACGTGCTGAACGTACCGGGCAAGGAGAAGGCGGCTGAATTCCTGGGCGCGACGCTCGGTTCGAACGTGGATCTGTACCAGAAGCTGATCACGGAAGTGGGCGCGATCGGTACGTACAAGCCAGCGGCCGAAGGCGAAGCGTACAAAGCGCCGAACGAATTCTTCGGCGGTCAGGAAATCGTCCAAGACTTCGCGAAGTGGACGGCGGAAATTCCTAGCGTCAACTACGGCATGCACACGTACGCAATCGAGGACATCCTCGTCGTCGAGATGCAGAACTACCTGAACGGCAAGTCGGTCGACGATGTGCTGGCGGACGCCCAGAAGCAAGCCGATTCGCAAATCAAATAAAACAAATAGACAAAACGGGAACCTTGGACAGCCGCTTGCTGCCTTACGAGAAGTGGCAGGCGGCTGCTCCGAGGTTTTCTTTTCCGGAATATAGGGTGGAAGAGGAGGCTATGCCATGAACTTGAAGGCGAAAACGAACACCATCAGCTGGTCCTTTATCGCCATCGCGGTCGTGATGATTTGCGCGTTTTATTTTTACCCGATGATTCAGGCGCTCGTTATGTCGTTCCAGTCCGGTACGGGAACGAACCTGTCTTTCGTCGGTTTCGATAACTACAAGCGCCTGCTGACGGATGCCACGTTCATTACGGCGTTGAAGAACACGTTTATTTATCTCATCATCCAAGTGCCGATCATGATTCTGCTCGCCATGTTCATCTCGGTGCTGCTGAACGACAGAAACTTGAAGTTCAAAGGGTTTTTCCGCACGGCGATTTTCCTGCCGGCCGTCACTTCGCTCGTCGCGTATTCGGTTATTTTCAAATATTTGTTCGGGCCGGACGGCCTTATCAACACGATGCTGCTGAAGCTGCATCTGATTAACGCACCCATTGAATGGATTACCGATCCGTTCTGGGCTAAAATTACGATTATAATCGCCATCACGTGGCGTTGGACGGGGTATAACATGATCTTCTATCTGTCTGCCCTGCAAAATATCGACAACTCCATCTACGAAGCCGCGCGGATTGACGGCGCCTCGGCTTTCAGGCAGTTCAGGAGCATTACGGTTCCGCTGCTGAAGCCGATTATTCTGTTCACGTCCATTACGTCGACGATCGGGACGCTGCAGCTGTTCGACGAGGTCATGAACATTACGAAGGGCGGACCGGGCAATTCGACGATGACGTTGTCCCAGTACATTTATAACCTGTCGTTCAAATACACGCCGGACTTCGGGTACGCCGCGACCGTCTCGTACGCGATCGTCATCCTGATCGTCATCTTCTCGATCCTACAGTTCAAATTGGCGGGTGATAAGAATGCGTAAAATGAAAAGATCGCTTTTGTACGTCTTTCTAAGCGTCGCGGCAATCGTGTCGATCTTCCCGTTCCTGTGGATGATCGTCAGCTCCACGAACAAGTCGGTCGACGTGACGCAAGGCAGGCTGCTGCCGGGCGGTTATTTGTTCGAGAACTTGCGCAAGGTGTTCGATACGGTCGATCTCGTGCCGGCGCTTCTTAATTCGGCGAAAATTTCGATCACGACCACGCTGCTCGCTTTATTGATCGCGTCGCTTGCCGGCTACGGCTTCGAAATCTACCGCAGCAAGGTTAAGGATGCCGTATTTAGCATTCTGCTGCTGTCGATGATGATTCCGTTCGCCGCGCTGATGGTTCCGCTGTACCGGATGTTCGGTAGCATCTCGCAGACGATGCCTTTCATCGGGATCGACACGATCTCGTCGGTCATTCTGCCGACGGTCACGACGGCGTTCCTGATCTTCTTCTTCCGCCAGAGCACGAAGATGTTCCCGAAGGATATGCTGGAAGCGGGACGCATCGACGGGCTTAGCGAGCTCGGCGTGTTCTTCCGCATTTACGTGCCGACGATGAAGACGACATACGCGGCGGCGGCCATCATTACGTTTATGTCGAGCTGGAACAATTACTTGTGGCCGCTCGTCGTTCTGCAATCGTCGGAGAAGCGGACGATTCCGCTCTTGATTTCGAACCTCGGCTCCAGCTATTCGCCGGATTACGGCGTTATCATGACGGTTATTCTGATCGCGACGCTGCCGACGGCGATTGTTTTCTTCCTGATGCAGAAACATTTTGTCGCGGGCATGACCGGTTCGGTTAAGTAATGAAGGTTGAAGGGAGATATGTTTATTTATGATATCGACATCTCATTCCAAAATAACGGCAACCGGCTCCTCCGCTCCTTCGGCTAGTCCAACCTTGGACTGGCTGGAGGATGTTCGCGTATTCGCGGTGAACCGCCTGGCTGCCCATTCCGATCACGGCTACTATAAGACGGCGGAAGAAGCGCGCAACCGGACGCCGATGCGGATGCGCCATTCCTTGAACGGCGCGTGGAAGTTCCATTACGCGGCGAATCCGGCGCTTCGGCCGGCTTCGTTCTACGAGGAAGACTTCGGCTGCGGAGGCTGGGGCGACATTCAGGTGCCCGGGCATATCCAGTTGCAGGGCTACGGCCAGCCGCAGTATGTCAATACGATGTATCCATGGGACGGCCAAGAGGAGCTGAGACCTCCTTTTATATCCAAAGAACATAATCCGGTCGGAAGCTATGTGAAGTTTTTCGACCTGCCGAAGGAGATGCGCGGCGAGCCGGTGTACATCTCGTTCCAAGGAGTAGAGACTGCCTTCTACGTCTGGCTGAACGGGCAATTCGTCGGCTACTCCGAGGACAGCTTCACGCCTTCCGAATTCGATCTGACGCCATACGTGCGCGAGGGCGAGAACAAGCTTGCCGTGGAAGTATTTCAGCGGAGTACGGGAAGCTGGCTCGAGGACCAGGATTTCTGGCGGTTCTCCGGCATCTTCCGCGACGTGTACCTCTATACTGTGCCATCGATCCACGTATACGATCTGGATGTCCGCGCGGAGCTGGACGATTCGTTTGCCGCGGGCACGCTTCGCGCGGGACTGACGTTCCGCGAGCTGCCGCCGCGGGGAGCGAAGGCCGTCGCGACGCTGTACGACGCGTGCGGCGGGCAAGTTGCTGAAGTTTCGGCAGCGCTTGGCGAAGGGATGAAGGCGACTTTGGAGGCGGAAGTGGCGGGACCCGAGCTGTGGAGCGCCGAGTCGCCCTATTTATATGAATTGATCTTGGAGATCTACGACGCGGAAGGCACCTTGGTCGAAGCGATTCCGAGCCGGATCGGCTTCCGCCGGTTCGAGATGACCGGCAAGATTATGACGATCAACGGCAAGCGCATCGTGTTCAAAGGCGTGAACCGTCACGAGTTTAACTGCCGCACGGGCCGCGCCATCACGAAGGAAGACATGTTATGGGATATCCAGACGCTGAAGCGGAACAATATGAACGCCGTCCGGACGTCGCATTACCCGAACCAAAGCTATTGGTATGAGCTATGCGACGAATACGGCGTATACGTCATAGATGAGATGAACCTCGAGACGCATGGCTCGTGGCAGAAGATGGGCGCCGTCGAGCCGTCGTGGAACATTCCGGGCAGCAAGCCGGAGTGGCAGGACATCGTTCTGGACCGCGCCGTTTCGATGTACGAGCGGGACAAAAACCATCCGTCGATCCTGATCTGGTCGCTCGGCAACGAGTCGTACGTCGGCGATGTCCTCGTGAACGCGGCGAGATACTTCCGTTCGGTGGACGGCGGGCGGCTCGTCCATTACGAGGGCGTATTCTACGACCGCGCCTTCACGGAAGCGAGCGACATGGAAAGCCGGATGTACGCGAAGCCGGCGGATATTGCGAAATATTTGGAGGAAAATCCGGATAAGCCGTATATCAGCTGCGAATACATGCACGCCATGGGCAATTCGCTCGGCGGCATGAGCAAGTACACCGATCTGGAGCGCGAATATCCGATGTACCAAGGCGGCTTCATCTGGGATTACATCGACCAGTCCATCGTGAAGAAGGACCGCTACGGCGAGGAATTCCTCGCGTACGGCGGCGACTTCGGCGACCGGCCGACGGATTACGGCTTCTGTACGAACGGCATTGTGTACGCGGACCGCAAGCTTTCGCCAAAGATGCAGGAGGTCAAATTCCTGTACCAGAACATCAAGCTGACGCCGGACAGGGAAGGCGTCGCGATCCGCAACGAGAATCTGTTCGCGGACACGTCGCAGCTCGATCTCTTGTTCGCCTTGTCGGCGGAAGGCAGGGAGCTGGAGCGCCGCGTCGTGCAAGCGAACGTCGCTCCTTGCGGCGAGGCTTACGTCCCGATCGAGCTTGCGAAGTTAGGCGACGGTCTTGCACCGGGTGAATACGCGATCGACGCCTCCTTCCGCTTGAAGGAAGCTGCGATTTGGGCGGAAGCCGGCCACGAGGTCGCGTTCGGCCAGCATGTGTTCCGGGTGGAAGATGAGACAGTCAGCGGCAACAACGGCGAAGCTAGCGGCCTGCTCCTGGTTGCCGGAGGCTCGATCGACGGAGGATTCGGCAACTTATGCGGTGCTGACGGATGCGCGGTTTTCGGAACGGAGACGGACGCTCGCGGGAAGCTGAAGGTCGTTCACGGCGACGTGAACATTGGCGTCAAAGGCCGTGACTTCAGCGCCCTCTTCTCGAAACAGGCGATGAGCTTGATCTCGCTGAACTATTCGGGGCGCGAGATGATCGCTTCCCCGCCGTCCCCGCTGTTCTGGCGGGCGACGACCGACAACGACAGGGGCTTCTCGCAAGGGTTCGACGCGGGAGCTTGGTATGCCGCGAGTCTGTCGCGCAAGTGCGTCGGCATTGACGTCTCAGAGAACGGGGAGGATGGCGCGGTCACCATCGCGTACCGCTTCCGCTTCTCCGTCAGCGCCGAGCTTGAGACGCGCGTCGCTTATACGGTTCGGCCGGACGGCAGCATCCGCGTGCAGGCCGACTACAGCGGCGCGGCGAACCTGCCGAAGCTGCCGATCTTCGCGGTGTCCTTCAAGGTGTCGGCCGACTACGACCGGCTGAAGTGGCTAGCGCTGGGGCCGGAGGAGAACTACGCCGATCGCGCTCAGGGAGCGCGCCTGTGCGAGTTCGAAGGAACGGCGGCCGGCAACGTCTCCGGCTACGTCATGCCGCAGGAGTCCGGCAACCGGACCGGCGTGCGCCGGGTGGACGTGACGGACGTCCTAGGCAGAGGCATTCGCATCGTTGCGGACGGAGCGCCCGTGGAATGCGGCATCTCGCCGTACACGGCGTTCGAGCTGGAGAACGCGCAGCATCATTATGAGCTGCCGCAGCAGCATTATACGGTTATCACCGTCGCAGGCCGCCAGATGGGCGTCGGCGGCGACGACAGCTGGGGCGCGCCGGTCCACGAGGAGTACACGATCCCGAGCGACAAGCCTATGACGTTCTCGTTCGTGATCGAACGGGTGTAGTTGGCGTAACGGCGGCGGATATACAATCTTGAATATAATTTTCCTAATGAAGATACGAAAAAGACTCCAACACCGCGGCCGCGTGGGTTGGAGTCTTTTTGAAATTCAAAGAATTAATAACTCAACTTTCACAGCTCCAAAATGAGCATAAAAGCAGAGTCGCTTCGGAGGATTGCTCCATCATGGCGCTTGGCGCAGCAACTGAACCACTGCTCGGATAGAAAGCAAAAAAGTCTTCTCGGGCCCTAGTGGAATAAGGATTTTCAGGCATTAAAAAAAGGAGTACCTCCCCACATTCTCGAAGTTTAGGTTACCACACCAAAAAACAAGAGAAAGGAGGCGCTCCTGTGAAATATTTGACAAAGGATTGGTACGATCTATGCCAGCGGACAGGACTTCATTTTGATATGAAGGCGCACAAGGGGGCCCATGTACGAGACGAAGCGCTCTATCTGCGGCTCTATAATAGAAAGGCAAAGGAATATGCCAAGATGCAGCGCGAGCTTTACGATGTCGATCCCCGGTTTATGCTGGAGCGGGATGGAATGACTTGCGTGCCTCTGGATAAAGTGTTGAACGGCGAAGCGATCGGCGAAGAGGATACAATGGTGTATCATATGTCCTCCGAGGAAAAAGACCGGATCCTGCAAAGGATTGCCGATTATGATGCCCGGCCTCCATTCGACGAGGCAAAATGTCATGCGGATTTCGCCATCCACCAAGAGGGGTTATGCAAGGAAGCGCTTAATCGGCTGCCGTACGAGCTGTCTTCCCGCATTGCGGATATGCGGGTGTTTACGTTAGGTTATTGTACGAAAGAAGTATTGAGCGAGCTGAAGCGGCTAAGCAAGCAAAATGAAAAACGAGTCACGTCGGTCCTGGAGCAGTATCGACAGGCGCAGCAAGCGGAGAACATTCCCGAACATATCCGAAGTCGGTTCGGCTTTCACGATTGCAAGGTCGCGGAATTGACCTCTGGCAAGCAGTTGATTATGCGACTGGACACGCAGGGCGGTTTCACCACTTTTAACAAGGTCATGTTTGACGCCGCCCAGATTCTCAGACAAGATGAGCATATTGCAGGCAGTCACTGGATTTATGAGGAACTGTATCGTACGAATTCCGGCTATGAGGCCCACATCCTGTTTTATGGCGAAGGAATGCCGGAACTCATTATTCGCTGCGGGGACATTATTGTAGAACAAGAATGAAGAGTGAAGGCCGGACAATCGGCTTGCTGTTGCATGCGTAAGAGGGCTGCCGCCTCAGGTCCTGCAGCCTTCTCTCGCGGTACAAGCGTACTGCTACAATTATGGGAGGTCGGCTACTCAACAAGTGGGCAGCCTCCTCGCGGATTAGAAGCGTCCTGCCTCAAACATGCGGCTGCGGGCGTAGGTGTAAGCGCCTTTGGCGAGTCGGCGGGCTTCTTCGTCGTCGCCCTTCTGAAGCGCCTCGAAGATCGAGCGGTTCAGGTTGTTGGCGGAATAATGTTTGATGTACGGCGTATTCAAAAAATTGATGTAGGCCGCCATCGCAAGCTTATCGACGTAACTTTCCATTGCGGCCAGCATCGCCATGTTATGAATGGACGAAATAATCGCCTTCATGAACTGCATCGAATATTGCATATAAGACAAATAATCGTCCGCCTTCTCCGCTTCGATCTGCCTGTTCAAACACTCCTCCAGCTTCTCCATGTTGAGATGAATGTTCCTTTCGCTCTTTACGTCAAGCGTATAGACAAGCATGGCCATGACCGCCTCGTACATATCCATTGATTCCTTGGCTGTAATTTCCTTCACCAGGACTCCGCGATTTTTGAGAGAGACGACGAACCCTTCCGATTCCAGATGGGTAATCGCGTTGCGCACCGGCGTGCGGCTCATCTTGAGCTCATCGGCGAGCTCGTTCTCCGACAGAAGCGTACCCGGCATCAACTGCCCGCGCACGATCCGGTCCTTCAGCGTGGTATAAGCGGTCGCGACGAGAGATTGAATTGCCATTATACCTATCCTTTCGACACTGGGTTAACACTATCTTAACAGCCGCGAATCTCGCAAATCAAGCGATTTTCAGCCTTTACAATCTCTCGAAATATCGAAAACACTCTATTTACATTCAACTTGTATTCTAGTTGCGTACCAGATAAACGCGGATAGGCTGCCGGCTGGAAGACTGCCGGAACGGACCGGAACGCAATACCATTTAGGAGGCTGTACTGTGCTTAAGAAGAAGGTTTGGACAATGGTTACACTGATGGCGGCATTGATGTTGGTTCTTGCGGCATGCGGAGGGAACAATGGCAACAACGGCGCGAACAACGGCGCAAGCGGCGGCAACAAGGAAAACGCGAGCGCGAACGCGGGCACGGCATCGGACGCCCCGAAATCGGAATGGCCATCCGTCCTGCGAATCGGCAGCCTGCCTATGGAAGATGGAGAAATGAGCCGTAACGCGGATCAATTCGCAACCGATCTCGGCGAATACCTCGGCATCAAAGTCGAGACGTTCGAGGGAGAGGATTACAATATGATGATCGAAGCGATGCGCTCCGGCAAAATCGATATGACGACCTACGGACCGTTCGGCTACATTATCGCGGTGGAGAGAAGCGGCGCGAAGCTGCTGGCCGCCATGAACAACGGTCCGGGCTCGGAGGGGACAAGCGTTATTATCGTGCCGAAGGATTCCCCGGCGCAGACGGTGCAGGATCTGAAGGGCAAAAACTTCCTGTTCGCCGACCCGGCATCCACGACGGGACACTTGTATCCTAGAGCGACATTAATGAAGCTTCTGAATGTGAAAAACGACGAAATCCCGAAATTTTTCAGCAACGTATCGTTCTCCGGCGGCCATGACAAATCGCTGCTGGCCATCGCGAACGGCGATGCGGACGGCGCCGCGACTTGCAGCCAGTGCATCGAGATCATCGTCGGCGCGGGTCTCATCAAAGCCGAAGACGTTCGCGTCATCGCGGAATCCGATCCAATTCCGGGCGGAGGCGCGCTAGCTTACCGCGACGGCCTGCCGCAGGACTTGGTCGACAAAATGCGTGAATTCGCGCTGAGCTACGCCGAGAAGAACCCGGCTTACTTCGAAGGCATGGGAGCCAAAGGTTTCTTCCCTGCCGAAGATTCCGACTTCGACGGCGTTCGCGAAGTGGCCGAGATGCTGGAGATGTCTCCGGAAGAAATGCTGAAATAACATCAAACCGCGTACACGGGAGGACATGAGGATGACATTACTGCAGGTTGAAGGATTGAGAAAGGTATATGCGGACGGAACGGTCGGATTATCCGGCATAGACTTCAAGGTGGAGGCGGGCGAGTTCATCGCGGTGATCGGACCGAGCGGCGCGGGCAAGAGCACGCTGCTCCGCTGCCTGAACCAAATGGTGGAGACGTCCTCGGGAGAAATCGTGTTCCAAGGGACAAAAACTATCGGAGCGGGCAACCGGAAGCTGCGCCATATCCGCCGGGAGATGAGCATGATTTTTCAAGGCTTCAATCTGGTGGAGCGGTCGTCCGTCTTAACGAATGTCCTCCACGGGCGGTTGGGGTATATGAGCGGCTGGCGAGGCGCGCTCGGGTTGTTCTCGAAGTCCGACGTGCAGGAGGCGACAAGACTGCTGGAGCGCGTAGGTCTCAGCGAGCAGATTCACAAGCGGGCAGACGAGCTGAGCGGCGGCCAACAGCAGCGCGTGGGCATCGCGCGGGCGCTTGCCCAGAAGCCGAAGCTGATCCTCGCCGACGAACCGATCGCGAGCCTCGATCCAGCGTCGTCGGAGACGGTGATGAGCAGCCTGCACACCTTCTGCAAGGAGGACGGCATCGCCTGCCTCTGCAATCTGCATCAAGTGGACATGGCGAAGAAATACGCGACACGGATTATTGGCATTCACAAGGGGCAGAAGGTGTTCGACGGAACGCCGGAAGAATTGACGGACGACATGATTGCGCTGATCTATAACCGGCCGGCGGCCGGCGGCGCGGAATTGTCCGGAGAACCGGCGCGGCAGAAGGAGACGGCATAAGCATGGGCATCAAGGGCGAACAGCTGCAAAAAATCCGTAAAGCGAAACGAAATCAGTTAATCTTATTCCTGGTCCTGCTCCTTGGGCTGTGCATCTGGTCGGCGGTTGGCACGGGATTCTCGGGCTCGGCATTATTCGGCGGCATCGGCGACGGGGCGCGGTTTCTGTTCGAGGATTTGCTGCCGCCGGACGCGGCGAGCTTCCCGGGCTTGATCCAGCCGGCGCTGGACACGATCTACATGAGCTTCGTCGCGATGTTCATCGGCTCCATCATTGCCGGGTTTCTGTCGATCTTTGCCGCGGCGACCACGTCCCCGCATCCGGCGATCCAGATCGGCTTGCGCGCATTCTCCGCGATGTTCCGCAACATTCCGGTCATTATTTGGACCATCCTGCTCGTGGCGTCCTTCGGTCTGGGCAATTTGGTTGGCACGCTCTCGCTCGTCATCGTCTCCGTAGGCATGCTGATTCGCTGCTACGCGGAGTCGCTGGAGGAAATCGACATGGGTCAGGTCGAAGCGCTTCGGGCGGCGGGCGCCAGCTACTGGCAGGTTATCGGGCAAGCCGTGCTGCCGCAGTTCCTGCCCAGCTTCGTAGGATGGTCGCTGTTCAATCTCGAAGTCAACGTACGGGCGTCGACGATCGTCGGCATGGTCGGCGGAGGCGGACTTGGGTTCGCGATCCAATCGGGCATCAAGCTGTTTCAATACAAAGAGGTGAGCATGGCGGTTCTGCTTGTTCTTGTCATCGTCCTCGCCACGGAGTTCATGACAAACCGGATTAGGGAGAGGATCATCTAATGGCATCGACGGTTCGTAATCCGGAGAGGAACGATTGGACGGGCAAGACGGAAAACCGGGAGCGCCCAGACGGAGCGAAGAGCGGCGCCAAACGGCGGTTGTCCCTCGGATGGCTGGTCGTGCTCGCCGTCTTGTTTTTTGGATTCAGCTTGTTTCAACTGCAGCTTGATTACGGAAGGTTATTCACGGGCGCGGCCAAGTTCACGAAGACGGTGGGGCTTATGTTCCCTCCGGACGCTTCCCAGTGGCAGTACGTCCTGGCGGCAGCCGTAGAATCGATACAGGTCGCGATACTCGGAACGGTTCTGGCCATCGCGCTTGCCTTCTTCCTATCGTTCCTGGCGGCCGGCAACATTACGCCTCATCCTGCCGTGGCTTGGGCCGTGAGAAGCGGTTCTTCGCTGCTGCGGGCGATTCCGACGCTGATCTGGGCGCTGATCTTCATCGTCGCGGTCGGCATGGGTCCGTTGCCCGGCGTGCTCGCCATCATGGTCGGAGCGACGGGCAGCTTGGTGAAAGTATTCGCGCAATCTCTCGAGGAAGTCGACGACGGCGTCATCGAAGCGCTGCGGTCGACGGGCGCGAGCTGGATTCAGATCGTCCTTCAAGGCGTACTGCCTTGCGCATTGTCGGCGCTGCTCGCATGGTGCGTCATGCGTTTCGAAGGCGATCTCGCCGAGTCCACGATTCTCGGCGCGGTAGGCGCGGGCGGCATCGGCTACGAGCTGTCCCACGCGATGCGCAGCTATAAATTCGACCAAGCGCTGTTCGTCGGGTTCGTTATTTTCGCGATGGTGTTCAGCGTAGAGCTGGCATCGAACCGGCTGAAGCTTCGGATGCGAAAGCGGTCGTAACGTTATGCGACATTTCAACTAGGGCAAGAAGAAAAGGAGATATCAATGATGAACACGCAACAACAAGCGCCGCAAACGGCGATAACGGCAGTCGGCCTGGAGCGATTGGACGGACTTGCGCTACGGATTTTCTGGGATCCGCCCGTTGAGGTCGACAAAGTGCTGATCTACCGCAGCGAGCAGCCCGTATTGGACGAGAACGGCGACCATCTGGTAGCGGTCGTGACGCAGGCGCAGGAATGGACGTTCCAGGACCCGAATCCCGGAGCGAGAGGGTACTATTTTGTCAAGTTCGGAGAACTCGGTGTTGTTCCGGTCGCGGAACGCGTGCTTCCGCTGCTTGGCGCGCTGAACTTCCGGGACATGGGCGGTTACGGCGCGGACGGCGGACGCAGCGTGAAGTGGGGCAAGCTGTACCGTTCGGCCGATCTATCCCGCCTGACCGAAGCGGATCTCGCTTACTTGAAACAGCTGGAGCTTGCATGGATTTGCGATCTTCGCACCGATATCGAGCTGGAGCACAGCCCGAGCCCACGGATCGGCAACGAGCGGAACGAACAGCTGTCCTTTATGTCCTCCGCCAATCCGGACGAAATGATGAAGCTGGAGGATATTAACGAAGACATGCTGGCGCTGATGAACCGTCACATGGTTGGCAACGCCGAGCTGTCTGCCGACTTCTTCCGCCGCCTGCTGAAGCTGAACGGCGCTCCGTTCCTGTTCCACTGCGCCGCCGGCAAGGACCGCACGGGATTCCTCGCTTCGCTCATCCTGCAGGCGCTCGGCGTGGACCGCGAGGTTATCCTGACGGACTATGCCTTGACCAACCAGTTTGCCGAGCGCTTCAAAGCGGGTATGCTAAGCGTGAAGCGCGGAGACAATCCGCATGCTTCTTTCATGAGCAAGCTGACGCCGGAGGTTGCTCAGGCGCTGTCGGAAGCAAGGCCGGCATATCTGGCCGCATCCTTCGAAGAGATCGATGCCCGTTACGGCAGCTTCGAGAACTATTGGACGAACGGTCTCGGCCTAAGCGCCGGAGAGCTTGAGCGCCTTCGCTCGCTATATTTGGAGTAGAATTTGTCATCATTCGACCTGCTGGATATATGAAATAGAGGCTATTCCGCTAACGAAGCGGGATAGCCTCTGCTTGTTATTCAATCCATTCCACGATTTGATGCAGCGGTCTTCTTGTTTTCTCGCGCGGCTCCCGCACGCGGTATCCGAAGGCGACCATGCAGGAAACGCCGAACTGCTCGCTGCGCAGATAACCTTCTTCTTCCAAGATCGCTTCCACCCGCGCTTTATCGAAACCTTCAATAGGGCAGGAGTCGATTCCGATCTGAGCTGCGGCGGTCATCATGTTGCCGAGTGCAATATAGCCTTGCCGGCTGGCCCATTCGAACATGGCGCGTTCATTATCAAGCAGGCCGAAGTCGGACTCCAAAAATTTGTGGTACAGATTCCCTTTGTTTTCCGCGATATCCGGCGGCAGCTTCTGGACTTCGGTCATCATCGTTTGAATATGTTCCGATTGCGCGGTCATGCCGGACTTCGTTCTTGCAAGCAGGATGACAAAATGGCTGGCGGTAGGCAACTGCTTCTGCGCGCCCCAGGTTACGGGCAGAAGCTTGCGGCGAAGATCCTTGTTTTGAACCATGAGCAGATTGACTGGCTCGAATCCGAAGGAGGTAGGAGACAATCGGGCTGTTTCCAGAATAAAGCCGATGTCCTCGCGGGAGATTTGGCGTGCGGGATCGAATTCCTTCGTTGCGTGGCGATAACGGTATGCTTCCAATATTTCTTCTTTCTTCAAGCCTGCGTCACTCCTCGTCTGTTGATAGTTCGAGTATATCGAATGCACAACAGCCATGTAAGTACGCACATGTTTGTAACCACAGTAGAATTAATAACTTCCGAATGAATCGGAAGAATAAATTCAACTTGGCGATAAAACCCACCTTTAAACGCGGTCGCTCATCTTCGAAAGACCTCGATAGAGGTTTTCTCACATAGTATCCTTTTTTATACTAATGGGACTGGGTAATGATCTATTGGCTTCTCCCCAAGCCTTCATCTGCAAAATGATCGGAACCAGCGTTCGTCCAAGCTCAGTCAAGGAATATTCCACTTTGGGCGGAATCTGCTTGTAAACTTCCCGGTGCACGATGCCGTCATTCTCCAGCTCGCGCAATTGCAGCGTCAGCATTCGTTGGGTAATATCCGGGCAGATTCGCCGGAATTCATTAAATCTCTTGTCGCTGTCGATCATGTGGTACAGCAGAATGCTTTTCCATTTCCCTCCGATGATGCTTAACGTGTATTCGACCGGACAACCTTCCTTATTCGGACAGCTGTCTACATTAAGTTTACGAGTTCGCATGGGCTTTCACCTCGTCAAATTGATTATCTGCATTATAGCAGACCTCCTATTATCGTGCATGGCCGCATCGCAAGTTGCGATTAGGTCCCCGTTAGCGGTATGTTAAAGCTATTTACGACGAAAATCGGAGGTGACCCTCGAGTGGTCGAGCGCATTTTTTCTTTCCCGCCGGTCGTCGACGAACGAGCCAGAGTGCTTATCGCCGGCACGGCGCCAAGCGTAAAGTCGCTGGAACACGGGCAGTTCTACGGTCATCCGCAAAATTATTTCTGGAGAGTCGTCTACGCCTTGTTCGGAGATGAAGGGACGCGGGCGATCGCGCCGGACGGAGAGAGGGGCATAGCCGGCCATGCTGCGGGGGACGTACGGCCGTACCTTGCGCCGAATTCCGATTACGGCGAACGATTGGACTTCCTGCAAGCCCATCGGCTAGCCTTATGGGACGTCATCTTCTCCTGCGAGCGGGAAGGCAGTCTCGACGTCAATATTAAAGCCGAGCTTCCGAACGACATTCCCGGCTTGTTGGAGCGTTACCCCGGTATCCGGTGCATCGCGTTCAACGGAAGCAAGGCGTTCGATACCTTCCGCAAGCATTACGGGAAAGGAACGAGCGCGCTTCCCCGGGAGGTGGCGCTGCTGAAGCTGCCGTCCACAAGTCCGATCCCGACGAAGCATATGCGAAGCTTGGAGGACCGCGTCGCGGCTTGGCGGGCGATCGTGCCGTACGCAGCAGGGGAAGTCTGATAGGACGGCGTTGAAATTGCGGCACTTCCTGTATATAGTAGTAACATGACATTTCAATGAATACGGGAGTTTGGACGTTATGGAAGCAAGCGGCAAGATCACCCTGACGCTCGAGAGTGTTCAGGACGGGGAACGGCAAGTAGAGATCTATCGCGGCGAATGGTTCCGCAAGGCGAAGGCTGTGTATATCCGTTACGCAGAAGGCGGCGCGGACTCGGCGGCAGCCGGAACGTCGCGGCAGCAGCCATCGGAGGGCGAAGTTCGGACGTTGATCCGTTATTCGCCGGGCGAGCTGTCGTTGACCCGCAACGGAGCGGTGAGGATGGAGCAGCTGTTTGTCGCCGGCCAGCGAAGGAAAGGCAGCTACCGCTCGGCGATGACAGCGTTTGGGCTGGAGACAGACACGACGAAGCTGTCCATCCAAGGTGATGAAGGCGTGATAGACGGGCAGGGATTGCCGGCAGCGCTGCCTTTTACGTTGGAGTGGGCGTACGGCTTGCTAGTCGAAGAGCAATTATCGGGACGGTTCCATATCCGTCTCCATATACAGGAGGAGCTTTAAGGATGAATACGAATGTGAATGTGCTGGAAGTCATGTACGAACTGGTGAAGAAGGCGATCGCGGACGCGGTCGTCACTGCCGGCCTAGTCGAGCGCGAGCAATTGCCTGTCTTCGTGCTGGAAGTGCCGAAGGACAAGTCGCACGGCGATCTCGCGACGAACGCCGCGATGCAGCTGACGAAGCTGGCGAAACGGAACCCACGCCAAATCGCGGAAGCGATCATCGAACATCTGGACGTGAAGAGCGCTTCGATTCAGTCGGCCGAAATAGCGGGACCCGGCTTTATCAACTTCAGAATAGATAAAAGTTATCTGTATCCGGTCGTTCGGCAAGCGCTGGAAGCGGGCGATCAATACGGCCGTGCGAACGTGGGCGAGGGCCAGCGCGTGCAGGTGGAGTTCGTCAGCGCCAACCCGACGGGCAGCCTTCACCTTGGCCATGCGCGGGGGGCGGCGGTCGGCGACGCGCTGTGCAACGTATTGGATTTCGCCGGATATGACGTCACGCGCGAATATTATATTAACGATGCCGGCAAGCAGGTGGAGAACCTGGCGCTGTCGCTGGAAGCACGGTACCGCCAGGCGCTCGGACAAGAAGCGGAGATGCCGGAGGACGGCTATTACGGCGAAGACATTATCGGATTCGCCAAGGGCTTGTCCGAGCAAGAAGGAGAGCGCCTGCTGCAGCTGCAAGACCAAGAGCGGTTCGGCTTCTTCCGCAGCTTCGGGCTGGAGAAGGAGTTGGACAAGATCAAGCGCGACCTCGCCAGGTTCCGCGTCGGCTTCGACGTATGGTATAGCGAAACTTCGCTGTACGAGAACGGATTGGTCGAGCAAGGCCTTGAAGCGCTAAAGGCTTCCGGCCATGTCTATGAGGAAGACGGCGCCACTTGGCTGAATACCGTGCCGCTGGGCGATGACAAGAACCGCGTGCTCGTGAAGAACGACGGCTCCTACACGTACCTGACGCCGGATATCGCGTACCACCGCGACAAGTACGGTCGCGGCTTCGTCCGGATGATTAACATTTGGGGAGCGGACCATCACGGCTATATCCCTCGCGTGAAGGCGGCGATGGAGGCGCTCGGCAACGATCCGGCCAAGCTGACCGTCCTGATCGCGCAGATGGTGAGCCTGTTCCAGAACGGCGAGAAGATGAAAATGTCCAAGCGCACCGGCAAAGCCGTCACGATGGAAGACCTGATGGACGAAGTCGGAGTCGACGCGATCCGCTATTTCTTCACGATGAGAAGCATGGACTCTCACCTCGATTTCGACATGGATCTCGCGATCTCGACCTCGAACGAGAATCCGGTCTTCTACGTGCAATACGCCCATGCGCGGATTTGCAGTATTTTCCGTCAGGCCGAGGAGCAAGGCATCTCCGTGAGCGATTTGGCGAACGTCGCGCTGGGCAAGCTTGACACGGAAGCGGAATTCGATCTGATCCGCAAGATCGGCGAGCTGCCTCAGGAAGTGGCGGACGCGGCGGCCGGGTATGCGCCGCATCGTCTTATTCGCTACGTCTACGAGCTCGCCGCTGATTTCCATAGCTACTACCGCGCCGAACGCGTCATCACCGAAGACGCCGAGCAGACGGCGGCGCGCCTCGCGCTGCTGGGGGCCGTCCGCCTCGCGATCGCGAACGTGCTGCGATTAGTCGGCGTATCCGCTCCGGAGCGCATGTAACGGGAACGCCGCACGCCATATAGCAACCTCGCGCAAGCCGCGGATGAAGCTACAGCTTCTCCGCGGCTTGCAGCATTCTTATGACGTCCAGTTCGCCGACCGTTCGGCGGGTTTTGCCGCTTCGGAGAGGCTGCATGGATCTTCTCATAATCTGCTTGATCTCGCCCGGCGATAAGTGCGGGTATAGGGAAAGCAGGAGGGCGATCGCGCCGCTGACGTGGGAAGTCGCCATCGACGTGCCGCTCATTTCATTATAATTGCCCCGCAGCCATGCCGACGTAATCTTCTCCCCTGGGGCATAAATATCGATATAGGTACCGCGGTTGCTGAACGGAGCGACCCGCCGCATTCGGTTCGTGGCGCCGACGGAGATCGTCTGCGGATAACGCGCCGGATAGTCGACGGAGCGCAGCTTGCCGTCGTTGCCGGATGAAGCGACGATAATGACTCCCGAATTGTAAGCGTTGTTGACGGCGCCGAGCAGCGCCTTGCTTCGGGTTTTCATCCCGAAGCTCATGTTAATGACGTCCATGCCGTTGCGGACGCACCATTCGATGCCGAGGATAATGTCGGAGACAAAAGCACTTCCGTTGTGGTCGAACGCTTTGACCGGAGCGATCAACGCGCGCGGCGCAACGCCGATCATCCCGTGCATGCCGTTCGATGCGGCGATCGTGCCGGCGATATGCGTGCCGTGTCCGTTGTCGTCGTAAGGCATCTTGCTGCGGTTCAGCAGATTGATGCCTCTCAATAAGGAATGGCGAAGATCGGGATGATTGAAGTCGACCCCGGTGTCGATGACCCCGACCTTGACCCGGTGACCCGTCGTGATTCCCCATGCTTGCGGCGCCTTGATTTGCTGAACGCCCCAAGGCATGCCGTTATCGAGCGCCTGTGCCTTTTGGGCGGACGGACTGACGCTGATGAGGCAGTCCTTCTCCATCCATACTCGTCCCTTGAATGTATCCAGAACGGCGGTTTCGGGCAATAGGCATGAGATGCCCCGTATGATGGGCAGGGGGCTTACAAACTTTTGGAGCGGCCGAAAAGAGTTGTCCTGCGACAACTGCCGAAGGAAGTGCCGGTAATCGCTGCCGTGCTGGAACCGGATAATGCGTTTCGATGTTTCCGTGGATTGGATTGCGCGCGATTGCTGTAACCATCGGATGAATGCGGCGGTATTCAATAGGGCTCCCCCTCCCGAAGGACGATGCTGAACTATTGTATGAAGGGGCGTCCTAAGCCGCATAAGCCACTTGCCCCTTTTAAAATAAATAGGCGCTAGGCCGTGGCAAAATCCGCGCTCGCTCATAGGATGAAGGAAGAGCTGAGAATGCTCTTGCATCTCCGACGCGAGTCGGATGGATACAGTCAAAGCGAAGGGAGGCTCCCTTCGCTTTTTGTATGGCGGCGAACCTGGCGGCGCTGCGCGTTGCCCCGGCTTGTCCACCTTATCCGGGCATGGAATCTGTCGCGATATGCAAGCTTTTGCCGCCGGAGTACGGCGACAGCCGTTTGCGCTTGCTTTTTCGAATAAAATAGGTTTTACTATACTGTGACTAACGTTAACAAAGTACGGTACCGTACATTATTTCGGTGCAAGAGAGGATGTGTCCATATGAGCGGCAGCAGTATTACATTGAAGCTGGATCCTGAACGCGTGAAGGAAATGCCAATGGTGGACTTGGCGTTCGAGGTGCTCAAAGCGGCTAACACGCCATATTATTATCGCGATTTGATGATGGAGATCGCCAAGATCCGCGGTCTGTCCGAAGAGGGCATCAATCAATTTATCGCTCAGGTATATACGGAGATCAATATCGACGGACGGTTCGCGTGCGTTGGCAGCAACATGTGGGGACTGAAGCGCTGGTATCCGGTCGAACGTTCCGAGGATCCGGTCGGCAACGCGAAGCGTACGCGCATTATTAACGATGACGACGATCTCGACGACGACGATCTGTACACGGACGAGGAAGAAGACGATTTCGCGGCCGAGGACGAAGATTACGATGCGTACGACGAGGATCAAGAAGACTTCGAAGAAGCCGAAGAAGAGGCCGAAGTCGAAGAGGAAATCGACATCGAAGAAGAAGATCTCGAAGAAGAGGCCGAGGAAGAGATCGACTCCGACGAAGACGAGGACGAAGAGTCTTTCGACGACGACGAGGAAGACGACGACAAGTAATCGGAAGGCCGCTTAGTTTCGCTTGACATGTCCTATTAAGGCAGAGTAAACTATTGCATGGGCTTCAGATTCGGTTAACAAATAATACGCATATTTCATGCGATAAGAGAAAAGTGCCCCCGTAGCTACGGGTGTCACTTTTTTTGTTTGAATGGCGGTTGTTTGCCGGTTTTTTTCGAGGGAAACGGATTTTTCGGTTCGTCCCATGCGGGTTGCTGAGCGCATTCCCGCGGGACGCAGTGCCGAGATTCCGGCTTCGTTTCGGGTTTCTATAGGCTGTCGCCAAAGCGGATGAAGAGGTGCGCGAATCATTCGCGCATAGGCGACATAAGGTAGCGGATTTGGGTAAACTATTTATTAACATAGGAGCATGGAGGGTATCATCACAGTGACCAAATATATATTCGTAACCGGCGGCGTAGTATCGTCCCTAGGCAAAGGAATTACCGCGGCATCGCTGGGCAGACTGCTCAAGAACAGAGGCCTTAAAGTCACCATCCAAAAGTTCGATCCGTACATCAACGTCGACCCGGGAACGATGAGCCCTTATCAGCATGGCGAAGTGTTCGTCACGGACGACGGCGCGGAGACGGACCTTGACCTTGGTCACTACGAACGTTTCATCGATATCAACCTGTCCAAGAACAGCAACGTCACCACGGGCAAAATTTATTCGAACGTCATCACGAAGGAACGCCGCGGCGATTATTTGGGCGGAACGGTGCAAGTCATTCCGCACATCACGAACGAAATCAAGGACCGCGTCTTCCGCGCGGGCAAGGAACACGGATCCGACGTCGTCATCACCGAAATCGGCGGCACGGTAGGCGATATCGAGAGTTTGCCGTTCCTGGAGGCGATCCGCCAAATCAAGAGCGACATCGGCCGCGAGAACGTGATGTACATCCACGTTACGCTCATTCCTTACATTAAAGCTGCCGGCGAAGTGAAGACGAAGCCGACTCAGCACAGCGTGAAGGAGCTTCGCAGCATTGGCATCCAGCCGAACGTCATTGTATGCCGCACGGAGTATCCGCTAGCCGAAGACATGAAGCGCAAGATCGGCTTGTTCTGCGATATCGACGCGAACGCGGTCGTCGAATGCCGCGACGCTTCGACGCTTTACGAAGTGCCGCTCATGCTTCGCGAGCAAGGCCTCGACGAGATCGTCGTCAATCATCTGAAGCTGGTTACGGATCAGCCTGACATGCGCGAGTGGGAGAGCCTCGTAGATCGCGTGAAGTCGCTCCACAATACGACGGAGATCGCGATCGTCGGCAAGTACGTCGCGCTTCACGACGCCTACCTCAGCATCGTGGAATCGCTTGGCCATGCCGGCATCTCCGCGGATTCCGAAGTGAAGATCCGCTGGGTAGACGCCGAGCAGCTGACCGATTCGAACGTGGCTGACGCCTTGCAGGGCGTGCACGGCATTCTGGTGCCGGGCGGCTTCGGGGATCGCGGCATCGAGGGCAAGATCTGCGCGATCCGTTACGCGCGCGAAGCGAAAGTGCCGTTCTTCGGCATTTGCTTGGGGATGCAAGTGGCCGTCATCGAATACGCGCGCAACGTTGCCGGATTGCCGGGAGCGAACAGCTCGGAGATCAATTCTTCGACGCCGTATCCGGTCATCGATCTGCTTCCCGACCAGAAGGATATCGAAGACTTGGGCGGCACGATGCGACTAGGCTTGTACCCATGCAAGATCGCGCCGGAGACGATCGCGGCGCGCGAATACGGAGACGAGCTGGTGTATGAGCGCCATCGCCATCGGTACGAGTTCAACAACGAATATAGAGAAACGATCGAATCGGCGGGCTTGCGCATCTCGGGTACGTCCCCGGATGGCCGCCTCGTGGAAATGGTCGAGCTGAAGGAGCATCCTTGGTTCCTGGCCGTTCAATTCCATCCGGAGTTCACGTCGAGACCGAACCGTCCGCAGCCGTTGTTCAAAGGCTTCGTTCAGGCCGCTCTTGCGTACTCGGAGCGTTAATTTCCGACAAAGTTGACGCTAAGTTGTCATACTTTCTCCCATTCAGTAATTTTTTGTATGCAATAGCAGGAAAATCCCTCCTCCCTCTCGAATAAGTATAAAAAATTGACGAAGAAATCTCTAATCGATCGATGAAGGATAACTACGTTTAGACTCGGGGGGTTGAGGAAGCTTGGATAAGAAGAAGGTATTGATTGTCGACGATCAGAACGGGATACGCGTGTTGCTGCTCGAAGTGTTCAGCAGCGAAGGCTATAACACGTTTCAAGCGGCCAACGGCAAGCTTGCTCTAGAGATCGTCAGGCGCGAATCGCCGGATTTGGTGCTGCTGGATATGAAGATTCCCGGTATGGACGGACTCGAAATTTTGAAGCATATCAAAACCATCGACTCCACGATCAAAGTTATTATGATGACGGCGTACGGCGAGCTCGACATGATCAAGGAAGCGACGGATCTGGGAGCGCTGATGCATTTCACCAAGCCGTTCGATATCGACGAGATGAGAATGGAAGTGAACAAGCATCTCCAAGGGGGCAATTCCTCGGATCGGTTCGCGGTAGGCTCGTAATGAAATATAAGGAAGCATCGGCCGCTTTAGCGCGCCGGTGCTTCTTTTGCTGTGTTGAGGCCCAAAACAAGCTTTACCATTTGCCGCTGCAATGTGGTATAATAGCTCAGAATGACAAGTCGGTACGGGCTTGAAACAGAAAGCGAAAGCGAACTTTAGGAGGAAATGAAGACTATGCCATTGGTTTCGATGAACGAGTTTTTGCCTAGAGCGAAAGCGAACAAATTTGCAGTAGGTCAATTCAACATGAACAACCTTGAATTCGCGCAAGCGACTGTCGAGGCTGCCATGGAAGAAAAATCGCCATTTATTTACGGAGTCAGCGAAGGCGCTCTGAAATATATGGGAATCGAATTCACGGTTGCTATGGCTGAAGCGGCAGCTAAGAAATCCGGCTTGCCGATCGCGCTTCACCTTGACCACGGAAGCAGCTTCGAAGTCGCGATGAAATGTATCCGCGCGGGCTTCTCTTCCGTTATGTTCGACGGTTCCCACTACGGTCTGGAAGAAAACATCGCCCTGACGAAGGAAGTCGTCAAAGCGGCTCACGCGATGGGCGTTTCCGTTGAAGGCGAGCTGGGCACGATCGGCGGCGTAGAGGATGACCTCAGCGTAGACGAAGCAGATGCCAAAATGGCTGACCCTGAAGAAGCGATCCGCTTCTACGAAGAAACGAAAGTAGACTGCCTGGCGATTGCCGTAGGTACGGCGCACGGCATGTACAAAGGCGAGCCTAAGATCCACTACGATATCATCCAAAAGGTAGCCGACGCAATCCCGGTTCCTGTCGTTCTTCATGGCGGCTCCGGCGTTCCGGACGAGGCGATTCGTCTGTCCATCCAAGCTGGCGTTGCGAAGATCAACGTAAACACCGAGAACCAAGTGGCTTGCACGAACGCGATCCGCGAAGTGCTGAGCGCGAACGGCGATGTATTCGACCCGCGCAAATACTTGACGCCTGCTCGTTCCGCAATGAAGGCTGTCATCCAAGAAAAAATCCGCTTGTTCGGAAGCAACAACCAAGCTTAAGCGAAGAGAGCAAGGGAACGTAAACCGCCTGAGAGAGCAAGCAGGATGAACCGGCTGGGGCCGCGGCCTGCTTGCCGCGGCGGTTTTTCTCAAACGGACTTAGAATTCAACGCGAAACGGTGGCGTCCTCTGACAAGGACGCCGCAGGTGTTTCTGCTTGTTCTCTTCCAACTTAAGAGGAGGAACTAATCTTTCATGGAGAAATTGATGATACGCGGCGGACGTCCGCTGCGCGGAACCGTACAGATCAGCGGCGCGAAGAACAGCGCGGTTGCACTTGTCCCGGCCGCGATTTTAGCGGAATCGGAAGTCGTATTGGATAATTTGCCACTTATCAGCGATGTCGCGGTTTATAGCGATATTTTGCGAGAATTAGGCGCGGCGGTAACCCGTGACGGGGATACGATGCGCATCGATCCGTCGAAGCTGGCCGCAAGGCCGATGCCGAACGGAAAAGTAAAGCTGCTTCGCGCTTCTTATTATTTAATGGGTGCCATGCTTGGCCGATTCGGCGAAGCGGTTATTGGCTTGCCTGGCGGCTGTAACTTTGAGCCGCGTCCAATCGATCAGCATATCAAAGGTTTTGAGGCTTTAGGCGCTACCGTAACGAACGAGCACGGATCGATTCATATTTCCGCCAAGCAACTGCGCGGGGCGAAGATTTACCTGGACGTCGCAAGCGTCGGAGCGACGATTAACATCATGCTGGCGGCCTCGCGGGCCAAAGGCTCTACCATTATCGAAAACGCGGCAAAAGAGCCTGAAATTATAGATGTAGCTACGTTATTGAACGCCATGGGGGCGAACGTAAAAGGAGCCGGCACCGAGACGATCCGTATCGAAGGCGTCGACAAGCTGCACGGTTGCCGCCATTCTATTATTCCCGACCGCATACAAGCGGGCACTTATATGATTGCGGCCGCTGCTACGCGCGGCGATGTACTCATTGATAATGTCATTCCCAAACATCTGGAAGCGATGACGGCCAAGCTGGAAGAGATGGGCGTGCAAGTATACGAGATGGATGAAGCGATTCGCATCGTTGGATCACCGGACTACACGGCCGTCGACGTGAAGGCGCTTGTCTACCCGGGTTTCGCTACCGATCTGCAATCGCCGATGACGACGCTGCTCACCCAAGCGAAGGGCGTAAGCATTCTGACGGATTACGTTTACGGTACCCGGTTCAAGCATGTCCCTGAGCTCGCCCGGATGGGAGCCAATATCCGTGTGGAAGGCAGATCCGCCATCATCGAAGGCGGCAAGCTCAACGCGGCGAAAGTAAAAGCCGCCGATCTGCGCGCGGGAGCCGCGCTTGTCGTAGCCGCCTTGACTGTTGAGGATGGCGTGACGGAGATAACCGGCGTGGAATACATCGACCGCGGGTACGACCATCTGGTCGAGAATTTAACGAGACTGGGCGCGGAAGTCTGGCGCGAGAACGACTCGGAATAGATCAGGGAATTCCTGGCAAGGATGAATAATCAGGAATAGCCCCAACAATTTGAATAAAGTGGTGAGGACATGTCGGATCTTCAGATTGCAGATCTGGAAGAGATGAAGCTGACGGAGCTGTACAAGCTCGCTAAGCAATATCAGATTGCTTATTATGGTCAGCTGAAGAAGAAGGAACTTATATTCGCCATCCTCCGGGCGCAAGCGGAGAAGAGCGGGCTTATGTTTATGGAGGGAGTGCTGGACATCCTGCAGGAAGGCTTCGGCTTCCTCCGTCCCATCAACTATTTGCCCAGCAAAGAAGATATTTATATTTCGGCATCGCAGATACGCAGATTCGATTTAAGGAACGGCGATCTAGTTTCCGGCAAGTGCCGGCCGCCCAAGGAGAACGAACGTTACTTCGGTTTGCTGCAAGTGAACGCCGTGAACGGCGAGAATCCCGATACGGCATCGGAACGACTCCACTTTCCTGCTCTTACTCCTCTATATCCCGAGAAGAAATTAGTGCTCGAAACCTCAAAGTCGAAGCTCTCCACCCGCATGATGGACCTGTTAGCTCCCGTTGGACTTGGCCAGAGGGGCTTGATCGTCGCTCCGCCTAAGGCGGGCAAGACGCTCTTGCTCAAGGAAATCGCCAATAGCATCTCCGAGAATCGTCCCGATATCGAGCTGTTCGTGCTGCTCATCGACGAACGCCCGGAGGAAGTAACGGACATGCAGCGTTCCGTGAAAGGCGAAGTCGTGGCTTCGACGTTCGATGAGCTGCCGGAAAATCATATCAAGGTAGCCGAGCTTGTCCTCGAGCGCGCGCTGAGGTTGGTCGAACACAAGAAGGACGTCGTCATCTTGCTGGACAGCATCACGCGGCTGGCGCGCGCGTACAATCTGGTCATTCCTCCTTCGGGACGCACGCTGAGCGGCGGTATCGATCCGGCTGCGTTCCACCGTCCGAAGCGGTTCTTCGGTTCTGCGCGCAACGTGGAGGAAGGCGGAAGCTTGACGATTCTTGCGACGGCGCTGATCGAGACGGGTTCGCGTATGGACGATATCATTTATGAAGAATTTAAAGGTACGGGCAACATGGAGCTGCACCTGGACCGCAAGCTTGCGGAAAGACGCATTTTCCCCGCGCTCGATATGCGCAGATCCGGTACGCGCCGCGAGGAGATGCTGCTTACCAAGGAAGAGCTCGAGAAAGTATGGGCGATCCGCAAGAGCATGAACGATTCGGTGGAGTTCGTCGACAATTTCCTGAAGAAGTTGAAGGATTCGGAGAACAACGAGCAGTTCCTCATGTCTCTGGATACTTCGGCGGAAGCTTCGAGGAACGAAAGACCGGCGATGAAGAGCAGTTCCCCATCGTCATCCGCGAGCAGAAGACCCGTGGCAAGATCAACGCAAGGGTCTTAGATTTCGCTGCCCGGCTGGAAGGAGGACATCATGAATCTCGTATATGCGGACGAACACGGCAACGTGTTCGACCATCCCGAATATTACGGCCTTGGACGCAGCGGCGACATGGTCGTCGAAATGATGGAGGAGGAGCTTATTCCTCTTCCGGAAGGCGCTACGCTCGTTAGCTTGCCGTTCACGCGCCCGATCGGCCTTGATCCGGACAGCGGAGAGATGCAAGTGCTGCCCGGCGGCGCGCAGGCGGTCGGCGCATTGCTGCCGCAAGGTTATACGCGCTTATGTTTGCCTGGCTACGTGAAGGCTGACAAAAACGAGAAGCTGCCGCTGTTCGGTTATACCGCCGTCGTCTGGAAGGATGGCGGCTTCTACGTGGCAGCCGAGCAATGCGACGATCCCGAACGCTGGGATCCGCTAAATTGCGACCGCAAGGAGCTCGGCGTGCAAGTCGAGCGGCTGCTCGAGAAGTATCCCGACAACAGGCTGTACAAACATCTGTCGAACTGCGCCCTCGGCTACGAATGCCTGACGGCATCGAACACGTTCCTGAGCCGGTGGGAAGGGGCGGTACCTGTATCCTACTCATGCAACGCGGGCTGCTTCGGCTGCATCTCCGAACAACCGGACGACAGCGGCTTCCTGGCTCCGCAGACGCGGATGAACTTCAAGCCGACGGTCGACGAGGTCGTGGACATCATGCTGGAGCATCTGCGCGAGCCGGAGTCCATCATCAGCTTCGGCCAAGGCTGCGAGGGCGAGCCATCCACGCAGGTGAAGATCATAGTGGAAGCGATGAAGCGCGTCAGAGCCGCTACCTCGCTCGGTTATATCAATATTAATACGAACGCCGGTTTGACCGATTTCATCCGAGCGATCGTGGACGCCGGTCTCGATCTGATGCGCGTCAGTACGATCAGCGCGCTCGACGATCACTACAACGCCTATTACAAGCCGCGGGGTTACACGTTGCAGAACGTGGAGAAGTCGCTGAGATACGCGACCGACAAGGGCGTGTACACGTCGATCAACTACCTCATCTTCCCCGGCGTGACCGATCGCGAGGAAGAGATCGAGGCGATGATCGGCTTCGCGAAACGCACGGGACTGAAGCTTATTCAAATGCGGAATTTGAACATCGATCCCGAGAGCTACCTGGCGCTTATTCCGAAGCCGCAAGGCGAGATTTACGGCATGAAACAGATGCTGGAGATATTCCGCGAGGAACTTCCGGACGTCGTCATCGGCTCGTATACGCATGTGCCTCCAGCGGCATTGCGCAGATAACGCGGTTTAGGCTCGATAATCGTTTGGCAAATGCATCCACTGAGCCGGGAGGCGGCTTTGATCATTGCAACGCGAAGCCGCTTCGTGCTATAATCCACTATGTGTGATTTATACTCTGGGCCCGCATGTGGCTCAGGGCAGAAAGAGGTGAACGAGATGAAACAAGGTATTCATCCGACATACCACGTCGTTACAGCAACTTGCGCTTGCGGCAATACGTTCGAGACAGGTTCCATCAAACCGACTCTTCGCGTAGAGATTTGCTCCGCATGTCACCCATTCTTCACGGGTAAGCAGAAGTTCCTGGATGCCGGCGGCCGCGTCGACCGTTTCAAGAAGAAATACGGCATGTAATTCATACCAAGCATTCGGCCTTTATTTGGCAGAATACAAGAACCTCCCTCAGCCATCCTATGGTTATAAGGGAGGTTTTTTTATGACCAAGCGATATCGGAAGGACAATGGCATCAAGAGACCGCTTCACAAATGGATGCTGACCGGATTGGTCGGCGCAGCTATGCTGCTCGGGTCGGGTTGCGCCGGCGCGGAGCCGGGTGAGGCAAGATCCTACGGCCATGATGGTTATATGGGTTATTCGAACAGCAACCCGAATTTGATGAACCGCAATACGACTCTGCTGTACGAGAAGGATACAAGGTTGATCGAGCGCGTCCTCGAGCCGGTCGCGGGCATTCGTTCGACCCAGGTCAGTTTCAACGGCAGCGAACTGCACGTGAACCTGAAAGCGGATCGGGATATGACGGACGCTCAACTCGAAAACTTGCGCGCGCGGGCGCAGTCGATCGTGCAGACGAACATGCCGAGGTACGAGGTGCACGTAAAAGCAAGCCGATAATGGCGCAAACGAATCGATTGATCGCGGCTCGAGAGTCATTGGACATCGAAGACTCTGGGCCTCGTTTTTGTGTAAAATTCACCATCGGTTGCGCTTTGCCCCGGAATGTACTATACTTGTCTATGCCGTGCTAGATGGGGAGGTAGCGGTGCCCTGTAACTCGCAATCCGCTGTAGCGAGGTTGAATTCCTGTCTGAGGTTATGCTGATGTGAGGCTTGGCGCTTGCAAGCAGTGTTGACAGCTGGGTCCTCCGCAATGGACGCTTGTGAACCCGGTCAGGTCCGGAAGGAAGCAGCCGTAAGCAAGTTAGTTCATGTGCCGGGGGAGTGCCTGGCTCGAGCTGTGTAGCAAGAGTGCCGCTTGGATCGCATATATCGGGGGCAGGTGCACGGTTCTACTTAAGGAATGAGGGGCGCAAGCCTTGCACATATGCCTGCAGCTGCAGGTTCAACAAGCATAACGCTTGGGGAACTTCGCGGTTGCGGGCATTTTTGCATGCTTCGGAAAAGTCGCAACCGAGCAGCGAATGATGGATAACGCTTACGCTCAACTCCCTGATGTAGTATAATAAGGTATCGCAAGCAGCTGAAAGGGAAGAGCCGCGTGACACATATCGCCTTATATCGTGCCTGGCGTCCTCAGACGTTTCAGGATATGGTTGGACAGCAGCATATTATACAAACCTTGCAGAACGCGATTCGCGAGAATCGGGTTTCCCATGCCTATTTGTTTAACGGGCCGAGGGGAACGGGCAAGACGACGACGGCCAAAGTGCTGGCCAAAGCGGTGAATTGCGAGCGGGGACCGGCGATCGAGCCGTGCAACGAGTGCGACGCTTGCAAAGGAATAACGGCAGGACATATTATGGATGTGATCGAGATCGACGCGGCGTCCAACCGCGGCATCGACGAGATCCGTGACATACGGGACAAAGTAAGATACGCGCCATCCGAAGTTCGGTACAAGGTGTACATTATCGACGAGGTGCACATGCTGACCTCGGAAGCGTTTAACGCGCTGCTCAAGACGTTGGAAGAGCCGCCGGGGCATGTTATTTTTATTCTGGCCACGACGGAGCCGCACAAGCTGCCGGCCACGATCATCTCCAGATGCCAGAGGTTCGACTTCCGTCAGGTATCGCTTCAGGAGCAGACGCAGCGGTTATCGCAGATTTGCGCGGAAGAAGGCATTAGCGCGGACGAGGATGCGATCGCGTATATCGCAAGGTTATCCGAAGGCGGCATGAGGGATGCCATCAGCTTGCTGGAGCAAGTATCCGCGTTCGGTAATTCGCGGATTACGCTCGAAGCCGCCGTCGACGTGACGGGCGGTATGGCTTCTGAACAATTCTACCAGCTTGCTGAAGCGGTAAGGGATCGGAACGCCGCGGCCATTATGCCGCTGGTCGAAGGGCTGACGCAAGCCGGCAAGAGTCCCGACAAGTGTTTAGAGAATCTCATTTATTATTTCCGCGACTTGCTGGTGCTGAAGCTGGCGCCGGGCGGCGGTGCCGCTACGGAGAGAATCGTGGACCGCGAGCGGTTCCGCGAGATGGCCGAAGCGTATTCGCCGGAGCGATTGTTCGCAATGATCGATACGCTGAACCGCTATCAGGCGGAGCTGAAACATGCGACGCAGCCGCAGACGGTGTTCGAGGTTGCTTTGCTCAAGCTCTGCACGCTCGAAGAAGGCGTGAGGAGCGGAACCGCAAGCGGCGGCCAAGCTTCATCCTCCGGAAGCGGCGCCTCCTCGACGGAGGTGCAAGCGCTGCGTCAGCAGATCGCGGCGCTCGAGCGGAAGATCGAGGGTCTTATCAGTGGAGGAGCAGCCATCGCGGCCGCGGGAGAAGCGGCAACGGCAAGCCGAGGTGCCGGAGGCGGGGCTGCGACGCGAGGCGCTACCCGCGGAGCCTTCGGCGGCGGAGGCGGCGTTGCGCGCACCAAGGTGAAGCTGGATGCTTATCTGGCATCCGCGGGCAGTCCCGATTCCGGCTCCGCCCGCATGAAGTGGGGCGACGTGCTGCAGCGGGTGAAGGAAGAGAAAGTGACCCTCCACGCTTGGCTTAAGGACGGGGAACTCGTCTCCGTATCGGAGAACAATCTCCTGCTTGCCTTCAAGAACGAGATCCACAGGGAAACGACCGAGAAGCCAAACCATCGAGAAATCATCGAGCGGATTGCAAGCGACGTCCTGGGCAAGTCTTATATGCTTGTAACGGTCATGCAGAAAGATTGGCAATCCGGCGTCGATGGAGCCGGGGAAACACCGGCTGGCGACTTCGAGCTGGAGCACGAATCTGTGGAGTCGTCGTCGCCGAAGCAGCCGGAATGGGTCGAGGAAGCCGTGAAGCTCTTCGGCGAAGATCTGGTTGTTGTGAAGGATAAAACTTAATTATACTAATGAAGAGGTGACTTCAGATGAACAATATGAACCAAATGATGAAGCAAGTGAAGAAGATGCAGGAACAAATGATGAAAGCCCAGGAAGAGCTCGAAAGCAAAATTGTCGAAGGAACCGCTGGCGGCGGCGTTGTGACGGTGGAAGTAAACGGCCACAAGAAAGTGCTCAGCATTGCCATTAAGCCCGAGGCCGTAGATCCGGATGACGTAGAAATGCTGCAAGACCTTGTACTTACTGCCGTGAACGACGCGCTTACGAAAGCAGACGAGCTGGCGAACAAAGATATGGGCAAATTTACGGGCGGCATGAAAATTCCGGGATTGTTCTAATATTGGACGGGTCGTTCGATATTGAATGGCTTCGATAAAGGTTTTCTCAAAGTCTGAAAGGAGCTGTACCTTTGTATTACCCGGAACCGATAGCGAAGCTGATTGACGCCTTTACCCGTCTTCCGGGCATTGGTCCCAAAACAGCGGCAAGACTTGCGTTCCATGTGCTGCGAATGAAGGAAGACGACGTGATCGACTTCGCCAAGGCGCTGGTCAGCGTGAAGAGAAATTTATTTTATTGCTCTGTCTGCTGCAACATTACGGACACCGATCCATGCAGAATCTGCCAGGACAAATCCCGCGACGGCTCCGTTATTTGTGTCGTTCAGGAGTCGAAGGACTTGGTTGCGATGGAGCGGACGAAGGAATTCGACGGCTATTATCATGTGCTCCAAGGCGCAATCTCTCCGATGGAGGGAGTCGGACCTGACGAGATTCGAATTGCCGAGCTGTTAAGAAGGCTTAGCGACGAGCGCGTTCAAGAATTGATCCTGGCCACGAACCCGAATATCGAGGGTGAAGCTACGGCGATGTATTTGTCCCGCCTAGTTAAGCCGTTCGGTCTGAAGGTGACCCGGATCGCGCACGGATTGCCGGTTGGTGGAGATTTGGAATATGCCGACGAGGTGACGTTGTCCAAAGCGCTAGAGGGACGCAGAGAGCTCAGCTAATGTATCGAAATATACATTCATAACCGAAAGAACCGTTTCGACCGCGCGAACCTGCGCTGTTGGGGCGGTTTCTTTTTTTGCTGATTAACGAAATGCTTTAGTGAGGGCTTATCCATCTTCTCGTCGCGTATGATTGGGCTACCGTGATCCTGCTTGCATGGACAGGTTCGCTTTCCTCCGCCTGAATGTTCTAATCGCGAGTACAAGCTTATACACATAGAAGGAAGTCGTTAATTAGCTTGGACAAGGCGGGTGGGGAAATGGAACGTCGAAGCGAACTGGATAAAGAAGAGCTTGAGCGCAAGCAAGAACTGAAGGCGGAAATTCGGGAGACGCTGACGCAATGGGAGAATGCCAAACGTTTCTTCAATCATGCGGCGGGGAAAGAGCAGATCGACTATGCGATCTTCTCCATTATTACCGCGGAGAAACGGTATGACATGCTGCTCAGCAAAGCGAAACGGATGAGAGGCCCATGGCCCAAATGGGAGGGAATCGTAAAATGAAGACGGTATGGACCGCAATGTTAATCGGGTCTTCGGCTCTGTTGATTTGGATTTTGATACGTAACAAAATGCCGCTGGCTTGGCTTCGCGGATTCGCTCTGCATCTGGTGGCGGCAGCCGGCGTGTTATACGTGCTGAATTACAGCGGGCTGGTCCCTGGTATGTATATCCCGCTGAACCCGGTCACGGTCGGGACGGTTGTTGTGCTAGGCGTACCGGGCATCGCGTTGCTTGCAGGCTTGCAGTGGACCGTCATGTAGGGAATTTGGAGATTAGGGTTGACGGGGGGCAATCAGGTATGCTACATTATTACTCGCGCCTGACGCAGAGGAAAAAACGGTTTAAAAAGTTTTTAAAAAAAGTGCTTGCATTCCTCTAGGCGCCTGTGATATATTATAAAAGTCGCCGCTGAGACAAACGGCCGACACGCAAGAAACGAAAGACAAGAAATTGTTCTTTGAAAACTGAACAACGAGCGAAACTGCCCGATCTTAAGTTTTGCGAAGCAAAACACTTCGTAAGCATATTGATCGAAAATAGCAACAACGTTTTAGAGCTATCAAACACTTTTATGGAGAGTTTGATCCTGGCTCAGGACGAACGCTGGCGGCGTGCCTAATACATGCAAGTCGAGCGGATCTGATGGAGTGCTT
>NZ_JAVFVT010000014.1 GCF_030929555.1 Paenibacillus sp. LHD-117
AGGATCATTCGTGCGAAGCATAAAAACACCGCGCTTTCTATGGAATGGTTTCTACCCTCATTATACCATATTAACGCGGTGATTTATTGAAGTTTTTGAATTTCTCAACAGCCTGATATTTGCAGGATGTTCGGCGAGCGGAGGCGAAAATGCTGGCGCTGAGTCGGTTATCTTGTGCAAAAAATAGGGCCGTCCCTAAGTCATTTATGACTTTCGGGACAGCCCTTTTTCACGCGTGATCGACGATCGCGATCGAATCACGCTTCGAATATCGCTTTTACAGCAGCAATGGCCTAACGCGAGACTTGCCCTGCCGGACTATTCCAGCCAAGCGTCAACCTTGTCGGCGTTCGCTTCGACCCAAGCTTTGGCCGCTTCCTCAGGCGATGCGCCTTCAACGATGTCGATCATGACGGCCGCCATATCGTCCGGCGTCCAGTTAAACTTGTCGAGGAAAGCGTAGGCTTCCGGCTGCGCGTCCTTCAGGCCGTTTCGCGCGACCGTATGAATCTGCTCGTCTTGGCCGTATACGCCCTTCGGATCTTCAAGGTATTTCAAATCCATCTTGGCGAACATCCAGTGCGGCGTCCAGCCGGTCAAGACAATCGGCTCTTGGCTTTTATAGGCGCTCTCCAGCGCTTGCGTCATGGCGGCGGAGGAACTCTCCAGCAGCGTCCACTTGTCCTTCAAGCCGTATTCGTCCAGCACGGACTCCGTCTTCATCATGAGGCCGGCGCCCGGCTCGATGCCGGTAATCGTGAAGTCGACGCCTTCCCCGACAGCCGGGTCGGTCAATTGCTCGATGCTGTTCACGTCCATATAGGCCGGAACGACAAGACCTAGCTTGGTACCCTCCAGGTTCGGTCCAAGGTCCTCCAGCTTGCCTTCGTTTTCCTTCAAATAAGACTCGTGCGTCGTCGGCAGCCACGCGGCTACCATCGCGTCCGCGCTGCCGTCCGCAATGCCTGACCACATCGGGCCGGCATCCACCTGAAGCATGTCGACCGTATAGCCGAGCCGCGATTCAAGCACTTCCTTTACGACATGCGTGCTCGCGATTTCGGAATCCCAAGCGACATAGGCTAGCTTGATTTCCTTTTTGGCATCTTTGCCGCCCGTACTCCCGTTATTGCCGTTGGCCGAGCAGCCTGCAAGCAGGGCCGCCACGAGTACGACAGCCGCGATTATAGATCCTTTTTTCATGTGGAATCTTCACTCCTTGTTGTTCAAAGTATGAAATTAAGCCTTGGAACGCTTGATCACTTGCTGCGTCAAACGGTCCAATATAATGGCAAGAATAACGATGGCGAGACCGGCTTCGAAGCCGATGCCCGTCTTCACCTGCGTTACTGCCCGGTAAACGGTAGCTCCTACGCCTTGAGCGCCGACCATCGACGCGATGACGACCATGGACAACGATAACATGATCGTCTGGTTTACGCCGGCCATGATCGTCGGCAGCGCGATCGGCAGCTGCAGCTTCACCAGCTTCTGCCCCGGCGTTGAGCCGAAGGCGTCCGCGGCTTCGACAAGCTCGGCCGGCACTTGGCGGATGCCGAGATTCGTGAGCCGGATCGTCGGCGGGATGGCGAAAATAATGGAGGAAATGACGCCGGGCACGACGCCCAAGCTGAAGAACGTGACGGCGGGCAGCAAATAGACGAATGCCGGCATCGTCTGCATGAAGTCGAGCACCGGCGTCAGAACCCGCTGCAGCCCGTTCGAGCGCGCGCTCAGAATGCCGAGCGGAATGCCGATCAGAATGGAGATGAACGCCGCGGTGAGCACAAGCGCCAGCGTCTGCATGGTTTGGCTCCACAGCTCCAAATTATCGATGACGAGCAGGCCGACCGCGGTGAATACGCCCATCTTCCACTTTCCGATATACCAAGCAAGAGCGGCGAACAAGACGATGACGGCCAGAGGCGGCAGCCAATCGAGCGCCGCGTTCAACCCTTCGACCGTGCTTCCGATGACGAGCTTGACGAAGTCGAACAGCGGTCCCAAATTGTTCTCTAGCCATTCCTCGAGCAGCTCAATCCAATCCGCGAGCGGGATTTTAGGCAGATTCATTGCGCGTTCCACCTCCATCCGATAAGGAGTTGGCGTTGCCGGCCAGCGCGGCCAGCACGGCTCCCTTGATGACGACGCCCTTCAGGCGTCCGCTTCCGTCGGTGACGGCTACCGGCAGCCTGGAATTGCCCATTAATTCAAACAATTCGTGAAGCAGCGCTTCCGGCGCGACGCAAGGCAATTCGCGCTGCATGGCTTCATCCAGCTTCCGGTTCTCCTTTACGGCGTTCGACGCATCTTCCGCCGTCACGATGCCGAGCAGCGTCATGGCTTTGTCGACCACGTACAGACTGGATACGCCCCGGTCCCGCATGAATTGCAGCGCGACGCGAGGACCTCTGTCCGGCGTAATCGTCTCTGCCTTATCCATGACATGCGCGGCCGTAAGCACCTTCGACAGGTCGACGTCTTCGACGAAACGTTCGACGTATTCGTTGGCGGGCTGCATCAGGATGTCCTCCGGCGTGCCGATTTGCACGATGCGGCCGTCCTTCATGAGCGCGATTCGATCGCCGATTCGGAGCGCTTCGTCAAGATCGTGCGTAATGAACACGATCGTTTTTTTCATCTTGCTTTGCAGTTCCAGCAGCTCATCCTGCATATCCTTGCGGATGAGCGGGTCGAGCGCGCTGAACGCTTCGTCCATGAGCAATATATCCGGATCGCTGGCGAGACCGCGAGCCAGCCCGACGCGCTGTTGCATGCCGCCGCTTAGCTGATCGGGATAACTGTTCTCCCAGCCTTTTAGTCCGACCAATTCGAGCGATCGCATCGCCATTTCCTTGCGCGTTTTTTTGTCGATTCCCTGCACCTCGAGTCCGTACTCCACGTTCTTGATAACCGTGCGGTGCGGGAACAACGCGAACTTTTGGAACACCATACCGATGTTTTTCCGACGGAACTCCCGAAGCTGCTCGGACGTCATCTTGCGCACATCCTGCCCTTCGAACAGCAGCTCGCCTTCCGTCGGCTCGATCAACCGATTGAGCAAACGAACGAGCGTCGACTTGCCGCTTCCCGACAAGCCCATAATGACGAAAATCTGACCCTGTTCAATCGTAAAATCCGCTTGATTGACGCCAACGGTCAGCTTCGTCTCCGCGAAAATCTTTTCCTTCGACCAACCTTTGCCGAGCAGTGGAATGGCCCTTTTCGGATCGTTGCCGAAAACTTTTGTTAGTTTTTTGGCTTCTATAATGGCCATGTGTAAGCCCCCTCTCTTGCCTCCCGTAGGAAAAATTCGACTCTTTAAGTGTAGTTGGATCGGATTGGTATGGTCAAAGCGGCTGAGCCTTCGTAAAATACGTACAGTTTTAACTTTACGAACTTTACATACGGAATACTCCGGATAACTCCGAAATGCTATCGGATCGCAGCCTTTACATGTCTATCCAATTATGCATACAATAACGTATGGTACTTGAAACAGCAGCTGCCGCTCCTTGGGAGGGAACTACAGATGAACGAACTAGCAGCACTTACGGACGAGCAACGGTCGAAGCTCCTTGGCACGCGCAGGCGAGTGGTGGAATCGATCGGCAAAAATATGGATTTATACGGGATTACGTTATCCATTGGACATTTATATGGCAATATGTACTTCAATCAGGGGCCCGTCACGCTGGACGAGATGAGCGAAACGATGGGAATGAGCAAGACGTCGATGAGCACCGGCATGCGGACGCTTCATGATTTGAAGATGATCAACAAGGTATGGGGCAAAGGCTCGCGCAAGGATCTGTACGAAGTCGAGCCGGACTGGCACCAGAACTTCGCCGATTTTTTCTCGATCAAGTGGAGGAAAGCGGTCGAGCAGAACATGAACGTCATGACAAGAACGTTAAAGGACATCGCGGGAATGATGGAGCAATACGAATCGGATGATGACTTCATGCAGGTGCTCCGGAACGATAAGGAGAAAATCGAGGATGCGCTAAGCTACTACAGATGGCTGGATCGCTTGATCGATTCGTTCGAGTCAGGCGAAATCTACGAGCTTATTCCGAAGGAACAATAAGATTGCGATTGGCCGCGGGGTTCCCCCGCGGTTATTTTTTTTGGCGCGATGTTGTGGTACGCTACATTTACATAATCTACATAGGGGAAAGGGACTGATCGCAGCGTGAAGAAACAGAACCTAACGATACCCGCGCTGATGGATAGGCCATCGCAGCCGATGCTGGTCTTGAACGGGCAGCTCGTGCTGCGGGACCGCGTCGTCCAAGGCTCGGTCGGGATCGTCGATGGGCGCATTCATTCGATATTCGAACATGAAGGAGGGGCAGACAAAGGGGAGTCGGAAGGCCAATCGGTTGCGCGGTTCCTCGAAACGTACTCCGAAGCGGTCGTCATCGACGCCGCGGAGAAATACGTGCTTCCCGGCTTGATCGACATCCACTGCGACGCCATCGAAAAAGAAGTGCAGCCGCGGCCGGGTACGTTGTTCCCGCTGGAGCTTGCGCTGCTCGAATTCGAGCGGAAGCTTCCGCTGCACGGCATTACGACGATGTATCATTCGTTGTCGCTCGGGGTAGGACTAAGCTTAAGAGGCGATCATCTGCTTACGGGAATGGTCGAGTTGATCGGGAAGTATAACGAGCGGCGATCCATGATCCGCAATTTGATTCATCTCCGGTTCGAGGTGTCGCATCATGCCGGCTTGCCTGTCGTGGAGCGATATATCCAAGAGGGCGCGATTCAATATTTGTCTTTCATGGACCATTCGCCAGGTTACGGACAATACCGCAAGCCGGGTTCGTTCGAGCGCTACGTGATGAAAAACCAGGGCGTAACCATGGATGAAGTAAAAATGATCGTTGACGAGCTGGCGGAACGGAGAAAAGCGGTCGATTCGGACCGGCTGCGCCGATTGGGATTGCTAGCGAGTGAGATTGGAATCGGCGTCGCATCCCATGACGACGACACGCCGGAGCAAGTCGATCGGTCCATTGGGCTCGGCGCGAACGTCAGCGAATTCCCGATTACGATGGAGACGGCGAAATATGCCGCGGGGAGAGGCATGAGCGTATGCGTCGGAGCGCCGAATATCGTGCGCGGTGTCTCGCATGACGGAAACCTTAGCGCTTCGGAAGCCATTCGCGAAGGGGCTGCGAATATCATATGTTCGGATTATCATCCTTCTTCCTTGTTATCGGCGATCTTCAAATTAGCGGAAGAAGGAACGGCCGATCTGCCCTTGGCTGTTCGTATGGCATCCCTTCATCCGGCGCAGGCGATGCGGATCGATGACCGGTTGGGTTCCATTGAGCAGGGCAAATCGGCCGATTTGATCGTCGTAGGCCGTTATGAAGGAATACCTTGGGTGTCGGATACAATCGTTGGCGGCACTCGGGTGTACGGAGCAGCCGTCCGCTATTAGCAGGTTACGATGGAGAAGGATTAGCGGCGCCAGCGCCGGCATCCGTATTCAGATGCTGATAAAGCGTGTCCACCAGATGCGTCTGCTCCGTCTGGCTCGATTGCTTCCAGATCATCTCGAATAGCACGCCAAGACCGGGCAGCGCCTTCTCGTCATGGTCGACCGAACCTTCGATGACTTCGGCCAGCTGTTCCTTGGAGTTGTCCTGCACGCGGTTCACGATGGCTTGTCGCAAGTCAATAATCGGATTCAAAAAAAAAACCTCCCGCCGGTTATCAGGTTGCGTTGCACGACTTACTATTCCCATGCCGGACGGGCTTCATCCAAGGGATCCATCGGTTTGTGGTATACTGGACGGAGCTTGGGATAGCGGTCGCCGATGCGGCGAGACGAACCATTATATTGTAGGAATAGGCAGGGAAATCGCATAATGAATCAACCATTTCACGCATTCATCAGTTCCGTTCAGAACGACCGGGTGAAAGGCTGGGCCTCGCTCCTGGACAAAAAAAACCGGGACAAAACAGGCCAATTTCTGATCGAAGGCGTTCATCTCATCCTGGAAGCGTTCAAATCCAGCGCGGCGGTTCGTACCGTCATTTATGATGACGATAGAGGGTTGCCGAAGGAGTTATCCGATATCGCGGAATCGCCGGAAGGGCTGGACGCTGAATGGATTCGGGCCGCTCGCCCCGTCATGGCGAAGTGCTCCGATACGGACACGCCTCCGCCTGTATTTGCGGTGGTCGATAAACTGCCGGATCGAACGGACGAGTTGTTCCGCGAAGGCAGCCTGGTCGTCGTGCTCGACGGGGTCCGCGATCCGGGCAACGTAGGCACGATCATCCGAAGCGCGGACGCGGTAGGCGCGGACGCCGTGCTGCTCGGCAAAGGCAGCGTCGATCTTTACAACCCTAAGGTCGTACGTTCCACGATGGGCTCGTTGTTCCATCTTCCGATCGTGGAAGCGGATTTGCTGCAAATGCTTCCGCAGGCGGGCGACCGCGGCATCAAGCTGGTCGGGACAAGCCTGCGGGCGGATCACAGCTGCTACGGCTACGACTGGAAGCAGCCGACTTGGCTGCTTATGGGCAACGAATCGAACGGCCTGTCGGCTTCCGTCCGCGAGCTTATGGACGAGTCGGTCATCATTCCGATGCGCGGGGAAGCGGAGTCGCTGAACGTCGCGATGGCGACGACCGTCCTGTTGTTCGAGGCGGCAAGGCAGAGGCAGATGTAAACAAGGCTGGCTCTGGCAGCTGCGTACGGTATTTTTAAGAAGAATAGGCGCCAAAAGGGCGTTTGGCAGGAACGACTTGCGAATCCATTCGCAGGTCTTTTTTTTCTCTTGGCCGGCATGTGCATTTCTACGATTCCTCCCTCCGCTATGCCTTCAACCCCGTAGAATTAGCTACACTGAAAGCGCTGTATCCATGCTATAGTACAAATAGTAGCGGGAGGTGCGACTTTGGGCAGATCGATGATGAATCCTTTGACGAAATTGAATATGAAGCAGCAGCTCATTTTGTTGTTTTTGGTCATGGTTAGTCCCGTGTTCCTGCTCCATTGGTACGGCAATTTGAAAGCCGAGGAGCTTCTCAAGGACCATGTGACAAACGCGTACGTGGAGCTGATCAAACAAAACCATGCGCTGATCAACCGCGATATCGATACGATCAATAAGGTGACGGCATCGATTATCCAGCATCCCGCGACGCAGAAGCTGGTGCCGAACGAGAACGACACGGTAATCGAACGTGTGAGGAAATACGATGCCGTCGACAAGCTGCTCGCTAGTCTGTCGATTCCAGTGAACGGCGGCGAAGCCGTTTATTATTCGCTTTATATATACGATCCGAACGATAATTATTTTTTCGCTCCGAAACGGCAGCTACTGGAGACGGGCGTTTATTTCTTCAACGACGAGACGAAGCCGGTTTGGTTCGACGAAGCCGTGAGGAGGAAGGGAAGCGGGTACATGGATTTGGTCGAAAGCAACCAGAACCTCGCGCGCATCCAGTCGCTTGCTTATATTCGCGCAGCCATCAACGTCGGCAACGGCGACCGCATGATCGGCGTGCTCGTCGCGACGAAGATGGACAAAAAGGTGCAGGAGGCGTTCGAATCCGTGTCGCTGCCGGAAGGCCATATGATGATGTTCACGGATTGGTCCGGCCGAATCCTAACCTCGACGAAGCCTGGCCTTAGCGGGAGGCTTGCCGAGCTGCCGCCGGAGGCGGGCTTCGATACGGACAAAGCGACCGCAGGAACCATAGATGCCATTACGAAAGACTCGATCTACGTGATCAATTACAACCGGCAGCTGGATCAGCGGCTTATCTATCAAATCCCGGTCAGCTCGCTTCTGAAGCAGCAAAATGAGCTGAAACGGATCATTCAGTTCATCACGGTTGCCTACATGCTGCTCGGCTGCGTATTCCTCGTCTACTTCTGGCGGTCGCTCATGACGCCGCTGCAGAAGCTGGCGCAGTTCGTCCGCACGTACGAGCCCGGTAAGCTAGTGCCTGAGACGCCGGGCAAGCGCAGGCACGACGAGGTCGGCGTGCTCATGGCGGCCATGTACGATATGGCGCGCAGGCTGAATGCCCTCATCCATTACAAGTACCATATGGACTTGAAGCAGAAGGAATCGCAGCTGCAGCTGCTCTACCAGCAGATCAACCCGCATCTCCTCTATAACACGCTGGAGAGCATCTATTGGAAGAGCACGCTGGAAGGCAATACGGAATCGTCTGAAATGATCAAAGAATTGTCGAAGCTGATGAGGATCGGGCTTAGCCGCGGAAGAGAACTGATCCGGCTCGAGGAGGAGCTGGAGCATGCGGGCGCGTACGTCAATCTGCAGCAGAAACGATATTCGTACGAGTTCAAAGTAATCTGGAACATTCCCGACGCCGTCAAGCAGATACGCATTCCGAAAATATCGCTGCAGCCGCTCATCGAGAACGCCATTATCCATGGCGTGAAGCTGATGGGCGACGATGGTGAGATCATCGTCTCGGCCGCGCTCGAAGGCGAGCGGGTGACGATCAAGGTTGAAGATAACGGCTACAAACAAGCCGACATCGCGGCTATCGAACGACTGCTCTACGAAGAGAAGGCGGATCATTCGCTCGGCTACGGCATCCGCAACATCCATCAACGGATCCAGCTTCATTTTGGCAATTTGTTCGGGCTCAGTTACCGCAGACGGGAAGAGGGCGGCACGGCGGCCATCCTCATGTTACCCGCGACCTTTGACGAACCCGCATCACCATAACCGGTAGACGACCGCCTCGCCAATAAGAAAGGATGGACAACATGTACAATATTCTCATCGTTGACGACGAGCCGCTTATATGCGAAGGGTTGACCCAGCTTCTATTCACCTCGGGCATCGACATCAATCATATTTACAATGCGAATAGCGGGTACGAAGCGCTGGACTACCTGCGCATGGAGGATATCGACCTTCTCGTCACGGACATTCAGATGGGCACGATGAGCGGCATCGAACTGATGCAGCAAGCCAAAATTATCAAACCTTGGGTAGAGGTTATCATAATTTCGGCGCATGAGACGTTCCAATACGCGCAACTCGCGATCCGGTTCGGCGCCAAGGATTATCTGATCAAGCCGCTTAGCAGCGAGCAATTCTTAAGCTCGGTGCGGCATGTGCTGCTTCATATCGACAAAACCGCCCGCGACCAGGATCAGCTTATGTCCGACCTTAGCGACAGCTTCCGTATGCGGGAACCATTGCCCGTAAGAACGGCGCTGCTGAACCGGCTGCTCGCTCGCGATGCGACGGATCGCGAAACGATCGTCGCCGAGCTGTCCAGGCAGCATGGGGTCGATCTTGGCGGGCCTTACTACGCGGTCATCAAAGTCAGGCTGGATCTGGAATCCGGAGGACGGGATATCTCGCAGAAGGACGGCCAGCTGCTTCAGTACGCGGTGCTCAATATCGCGGGCGAGCTGCTCGACAAGGAATGGGATCATCAATCGTTTTATGACGCGGACGGGACGGTATGCATCGTCATTCAGTGGGATGAGGCGCGTTACGGCGATTCGAGCGTCGACAAGGTGAACCAGCTCGAGATGATCGGCCGCAGCCTGCATTTTAACGTCCATAAGTTTCTTGGCTTCGGGTGCGTCGTCGGCATTAGCCAAATTTTGAAAGGCGCCGGTTTCCTCGGCGAGGTACACGAGCAAGCGAACAAGGCCATGTTATGGAGCCGTCAATTCAAGGACCATTACGTCTTCTACTACGGTGATTTCAAGTGGGGCGTCTATTCGGAAGAGGAGCCGACCGAGGACGAGATTACGGCCCAAAATAACCTGATCGTGGAGCGCTCCAGCAAATACATTCACCAGAACTATGCCCAGAAGGGGCTGACCTTGAACGAAATCGCGCAAAAAAACCATGTCAGCCCGAACTACCTCAGCTATTTGTTCAAGAAAAAGACGGGCTACAACCTATGGGAATACGTCATCAAGCTGCGGATGGAAGAGAGCAAGCGGCTTATTCTGAACACCGACCTGCGCCGTTATGAGATTTCCGAGCTGGTCGGCTATGAATCCCCGGAACATTTTAGCAAAATATTCAAAAAATACTTCGGGATGAGCCCAAGCGAGATGAAGAAGTAAGATCGCCTATCATCCGGATAGATACGCACATGTTCAAAAGGGGTCCCCCTTCTTACAATTAAAGATAGAACACAATTAATGAGGTTCAAAAAGTTCGGCTTTCAGCACCGAGAAGATTGGATGAAGCCGAGAACTGAGGAGCGGAGCGTAGCAGCGCTACGTGAGCACCGGAAGTTCCGGCTGAGTTCAAGATTCGATGTCGAGTAAGCATCTTGGCATACTTCGTGATCAAAGCCGGACTTTTTGAACTACCTATGAAGGAATGAGGGACCACTGCATGGAGCAAACAACGGCTGTTCCGGTAAGCAAGGCGAAGCCGCAGTCGCGGCGCGATGGGAAATTCAAAAGGTATATGTGGGGATACTTGTTCCTCTTGCCCGCTGTCGTGACGTTTACGCTGTTTTTATGGCTGCCGATTTTCAAAGGGGTATTAAACAGCTTCTACGTCGTCGACTTCGTCAAAGGCAACAGCTTCGCCGGATTCGACAATTACAAAACGATCTTCTCGGACCCGGATGTCATGGTTTCCGTGAAGAATACGCTTTATTACATGGGACTCGCGCTCGTTATCGGATTCTGGGTCCCGATCGTGATCGCGATCGGCATATCCGAAATGCGTAGATTCCAGGGTTTCGCCCGGGTAGCGGCTTATCTGCCTTATGTCGTGCCGTTCGTCGTCCTTTACGGCGTATGGAGATGGCTGTACGATCCGGTCGGTCCGATCAACGCCGTGCTGAAGGGTATCGGGATCGGGCAAATCAACTTCATGGTCGATCGAAGCTGGTCGATGATTTCCATCGTCATTATGGAGACTTGGCAGAGCTTCGGTTCCGCCATGCTTATTTATCTTGCCGCCATTCTGAGCGTGCCGCGGGATTGGTACGAAGCGGCGGAAATTGACGGAGCGGGCATTTGGAGCCGCATTCGCCACATTACGCTGCCGGCGATCCGGGGCCAGATTCTGCTGCTTCTGATGCTGCAGCTCATCGCGACGTCGCAAGCGTTTCAGACGCAATTCGCCATGCTGGACGGCGGGCCGAACAACGCCACGCTGACTTACGCGCTTCTTATCGTCAGGTATGCCTTCGTACGACTGGATTACGGCGTCGCCTCCGCCCTCGGGGTGCTCATGTTCCTTGCGCTGAGCATTCTCGCGATCGCACAATATCGAATTAACAACAGAGGGGGAGTCGGCCAATGAAATCGTTCGACCGCGGCATTATGTCCAGCTACGATCTGAAGAAGGGCAAAGTCAAGCTAGTTTACGCCCTTATGAATTTGCTTATCATCGCGATGATGTGCTGCATGGTATATCCGATTCTGATCTCCTTGTTCAACGGCCTGAAGCTGAACACCGAGGTCAATTCGTTCCCGCCGACCTTCCTGCCGAAGGAATGGCATTTCGAGAATTATACGAAAGCGTGGAATTACATCGATCTGCCGATGTATTTCAAAAATACGATGCTGCTGTTCGCCGGCAACATGGTCGTAACCGTGCTCGTGCTCGGGCTTGCCTCCTACTCGTTGTCCAAGATGCACGTGCCGTTCAAATCCGGCATCAGCTATTACTTCCTGATGACGTTGTTTATCCCGGCCACGACATACATGATACCGAATTTCATTAACTTAAAGGATCTGGGCCTCATGGGTTCGTTCGCAGCCGTCTGGCTGCCGGCCGGCGCCAACGCCTTTTTCCTTCTCCTGCTGAAGACGTTTATGGACGGCATCCATATGGAAATCTTCGAATCGGCCCGGATCGACGGCGCTTCCGAGCTGCGCTGTTTCTTCCAGATCGCGTTCCCGCTTTCGATTCCGATCTTCGCGACGTTGTCGATCTTCGTGTTCGCGACGGCTTGGAACGATTGGTTCTGGCCAAGCTTCATCCTGAGCCAAGAGAATAAGCCATTGTCGGCAGCGATCCGCGATTTTGTGCTCAATGCCCGCCGATTGGATTTGAATATTCGTTTCGCGATATTAACGATTGTCATGATTCCACCGGTTATTATTTTCTTGTTCTTCCAGAAATTCATATTAAGAGGATTATATCTCGGCGGAGTAAAGGGCTAATATTAGATGTTATGGAATTATGTAGTCGTTTAATTGAAACGTAAAACTGCACATGATCCGAATAGGAATACACATCGCCTATATGAATGTGCCTCCATTATGATGAGCATGTAAGCCAAAACATTCTATAACGAAGAGGGGATTAACAACATGCGTAAGTTCCAAGTGATGCTCGCGGTCGTTCTTACACTCACCATGATGCTCGCCGCATGCGGCAAGGGCAACAGCGGCGGCAACAATGCGCCAGGCAACGTGGATCCGACAGAGAAACCGACGGAGAACACAAGCACGGAAGCGCCGGCGGAAGACGACATCAAATCGAAGAAGGTATCCATCAGCATCTACTACCCGACGCCTGACCGCGTGGAAGATCGCGCATTGGAAGACGACAAGATCAAACGCTTCAACGAAGTGTATCCGAACGTCGAGATCATTAAGAGCGACTGGCAATACAATCCGAACGAAATCGGCATCAAGATGGGCGCGAACGAAGCGCCTACGCTGTTCAACACTTACGCGTCGGAGGGCAAGTTCCTGGCGGAGAAGGGCTGGGCGGCCGACATTACGGAAATCTTCAACAACTACCAGTTCAAAGATCAAATGAACCCTGTCCTTCAAGACCTGTTCACGGTGGACGGCAAAGTGTACGGCATCGCGCAGCGCGGTTACCCGACGGGCGTAGCCGTCAACAAAAAAATGCTCGACGCAAAAGGCGTAACGATCCCGGCGTTCGACTGGACTTGGGAAGATATGCTGAACACGGCGAAAGCGGTATCCGATCCTGGCGCGGGCATCTCCGGTATCGCGCCGATGGGCAAAGGCAACGAAGCGGGCTGGAACTGGACCAACTTCTTGTTCACGGCCGGCGGCGAAATCCAATCGGTAGACGGCGGCAAAGTAACGGCGACGTTCAACTCCGAAGCCGGCGTCAAAGCGCTTGACTACTACAACAAGCTGAAGTGGGAAGCAAATGCGATTCCACAAGACTGGGCGCTTGGATGGGGAGACGCGGTTGGCGCGTTCGCGCAAGGCAGAACGGCGATGGTTATCGCGGGTCCTGACGGTCCTGTCGACCAAGGCCTCAACCAAGGCGGCATGACGCCGGAAGACATTCTCGTGTATCCGATTCCGGCTTACGAGAAAGGCGGCAAACATTACGGCGTGCTCGGCGGCGACTTCCTGGTCATCAACCCGAACGCGACGAAAGACGAACAAGAAATCGCGTTCTATTACGCAACGTTCGACTACTTCTCCGACAAAGGACTGGAGTCGCTCGAGAAGAACATCCAAGCCCGCAAGACGGACAACAAATATTACGTGCCTGCGGTTCTGCAATACTTCAAATCCGATTCCGAATACGGCAAGAAGGTTATCGACCTGTTCAACAAATACGACAACGTGTACCAGTACGGTCAAGAGACGCTTGGCTTGATCGACGGCAAACCGGAGTCCCAGTACAACACGCAAGACTACTACGCGCAGATGACGAACGTCATCCAAGAGGTATTCTCCAAGCAAGGCGTCGACATGAAAGCGCAGCTGGATCTGACTGCGAAGTACGTGCAAGAGAAATTCTACGATACGATCAAACCGTAATCATTAGCCTATGTCGAAGCAGTTGCGGTTTAACAAAGTTAACAAAGGGATACGGCTCGCGATCGCGGCCGCTGCGATTATTGCGATCGTTAGCGTGATCCTGCTCTCAGGCGTGTGGAACGGAGGCGGCAGCAAAGCAACGTTCGAGCTGAACGAAGAAGAGAATCGGCTCGTCGTCGGAAGCGACCGGTACGAGATCGCGTTCGATGCCGCGAACGGCGGCATTGTATATATGAAGGAACAAGGAAAGGACGGCCTTCTGACGGTAGGAAACGAAGCGTTATGGTGGGCCATTCTCGGCGACGATTCCTCCGTGCAGAGCGCGCAGAGCGAGTCGTTCTCGTACGAGTGGGAAAAAGACGACCGCGAGCTGGCGTTCCATTACGGAGGTGCGGTTGCGGTGGACGTCGCGATCCGATTCGGCGCCGATGATCGGATTTACATGAAGGCATCGCTGGCGAACGGGACCGGACAGACGATCAAGTCGTTCCGGTTCCCTTACGAGCTGAAGCTGGATCAGGCCGGCGTGCGGGACGCGATGCTGCCGATGCTGCCCGGCGCGAAGCTGAAGCCCGAGTTTTTCCGGGAAAGCAATTCGTTCTCCGATCAATATCCGGGCGTCATGTTCGCGTCTTACTTGGCCATGCGGACGGATGAGGGCAGCATTGCGATGTACGATCTGGGCGTGGAGAAGACGCCGCTAACGGAGATCGGCTACAAGCACCAAATCAACGATTCAGGCAAGACGTCGATGGTGCACAATTACAAAACGTGGATCGAGGCGGATGAACGGTGGACCAGTCCCGAGATCGTGCTCGAGATCGGAGGCGGCTACGAATCATCGATCGCCAGCTACCGCGAGCTGAACGGGATCGGCGAATACCGTTCGCTGGCCGATAAGCTCGGCGACGATGCCGATAAGCTGTTCGAGCTTCCGCTCTACAAGACGGATATCTCCGCGATCAAGGATGCGAATTGGGAACGGCTGACGAGCGATTTCGTCGAGCAGATGAATTACAACGGCATGATCCATCTGGTTGGCTTCCAAACCGGCGGACATGACGAAAATTATCCCGATTTTTATCCGCCGGATGCGATATGGGGCGGCGAAGACAAGTTCCTTGCCTTCATGAAGGCAGCCAAAGAGAACGGCAATATCGTCGTGCCGTATACGAACATGAGCTGGTGGGGCGTCAACTCCCCGACGCTGGGCCGGCTCCCTGCGGGCAGGGATCTTGCGGATATCATGGTGGAGAAGGAGAACGGCACGATGATGCAGGAGGATTACGGTCCTCACAGCGGTTACGTGGCGAACACCGGCCATCCGTTTTTCTTGGAGCGCACGGCGGAGGAGCATCGCAAGCTGACCGAGGAAGCCGGTTTCGACGGTATTTTCGAGGATCAATGGGGCATTCGGAACTCGCCTTACGTTTATAACGAAGCGATTCCGGAAGGAACGGATCCTTCCACGGCATACTTCCAAGGCATGCGCGATTATTTCGACGCGGCTGAACACCGGATGTATATCGAGGACGGAACGGATGTGCTCGCTGACGATTCGATAGGGTTTATGGGTTCGACCTACTTGTGGGATCTTCTGGGCTATCGGAACAAAACGGCCAGCTATACGGACTATTATCCGCTCTCGGGCATGCTCATGCGGGATAAAGTGATGTTCTTCCATCATAATCTCGCGGGGGAAACGATGACGGACGATCCGGATATGCTGCGTTGGAATTTGGCGATGGGCTACAACCTGAGCGCGGACTTCTACAATGGCGTAACGAGTCCTTGGGTCGACGCGATCGGCATTTTCCAAAAATATGTGTTGTCCGGGTATGTCGATCGGCTCGTACAAGGTTTCGAGCAAGTGACGCCTACGGTGACCAAGACGGACTTCGGCACGCATCAGGTAACGGCCAACTGGGATAAGGAAGCGGCTCATGTGCTGGACCCGAACCGAACGTTATCGCCCGGCGGCTATCATGTCGAAGCGGAAGACGGCAGCGTCACGGCCGGCAACTATTCGCGTTACGAGGCGCAGGATCTGGACGCGGGCGAACATCATCTCGTTGAAGTGCGGAGCGGGGAAGCCGTCCGCATCTATCAACCGATCGGCTCCGATACGACATTGCGTGTGAAGGGAATCGGCAAGTGGAAACATGCGATTGCCGCTGCTTACGAAGCGGATGGCACGAAGATCGCCGATCTGCAGGTGAAGGAAGACGGCGAGTATGTGATTTTCGACTATGTGGCGCTTATCAAGGAGAAGAAGGTAGGCTACGTGGAGCTGACGGGTTCGGATGAACCAAGCGCGGCGACAGAAACGTTCCCGAAAGTGAAGCTGGAAGTCAACCAGGCGCTCGGCAAGCCGGTAACGGGCACTTCGCTGACGGCCGAAGCATTTGATCCGAAGCTGTCGGTCGACGGGGATCCGTTCACTTATTGGGAAAGCACGGCGAAGAAGTTCCCGCAATCGCTCACCGTCGATCTTGGCGAGGAGAAGAGCGTGAGCAAGATCGTGCTCCGGCTGCCTCCGCAGGATGCGTGGGAAACGCGAACGCAAGAGATCGAAGTGCTCGGCAGCGCGGACGGGGAGACATTCGCGACTTTGCTGGAGACCGCGGCTTACACGTACGATCCGAAGACGGAGAACAAAGTCGAGCTGAAGCTCGCGTCGACTGCAAACGCGCGGTACATCCGCGTCGCGATCACGTCGAACAGCGCTTGGCCGGCGGCCCAGGTGTCGGAGTTCGAGGTTTATTAGAGCATAACGAAACAGCCCTTTGACGGAAAAATCCGCCGAAGGGCTGTTTGCCGTGTGCTGCTTGATTATTTCATGAAAACGCATACATGTCATTTTTGACTTAACCATTTTCGCCTATTCCGCGGGCTTGTTCCGCCCGCTCCATGGCATTGGTATTCTTTGCGGTGGGCGTTAAATAGGCGTTTTTTAAAGCAAAAATGACACATTACCCTTATTATCAGAAAAGTCTAAGTAGTTCACCGTTAAGCGCTTTCCTTTTACGTATGCGCTTTCACAGAAGGCTGGAAATGACATATTTACGAGTTATCCATATGTCCGCTATCGTTGGTTGTGTAAGCGGCATCGTTGAACGAGGCAGCCGCTAATCTCGAAGCAAGCAACCATATCGAAACCGGGAAGGGGTGATGTCATGCAGGAGGCTAAAAGAATGGCAACACGCAGCCTGCTTCCGGAACCGGATACGGTGAAGAGCAAATTATGGAGAAGAGTGATTCGAAACTGGGAGCTTTATTTGTTCATTGCACCCGCATTTTTCTACTTCCTTATTTTCTCTTACGGTCCGATGTACGGCATTCAAATTGCGTTTAAGAACTTCATCGCCACGAAAGGAATTTTCGGCAGCCCTTGGGTCGGGTTCGATCATTTTACCCGGTTCTTCAATTCGTATTATTTTTGGGATTTGTTGTGGAACACATTGAGCATTAGCTTGTACGAACTAGCGATCGGGTTTCCGATTCCGATTATTTTGGCGCTGGCGTTCAATGAACTGAGGAGCGGCTTCTTCAAAAAGATGGCCCAGACCGTCACGTATGCGCCGCATTTTATTTCGGTGGTCGTCATGGCGGGGATGATCATTACGTTCCTGTCGCCTTCGACGGGAATGGTGACACACTTGATTGAATGGCTCGGCTTTGAATCGCCTGATTTTCTGACGGATCCTGCGTGGTTTAAGACGATGTACGTGTTCTCGGGTGTGTGGCAAAGCGCCGGCTGGGGAACAATCATTTATTTGGCGGCGCTTTCCGGGGTGGATCCGGGTTTGCACGAAGCGGCGATTATTGACGGAGCTTCAAGGTTCCAGCGTGTCCGTCACATTAACATTCCGACGCTTGTCCCTACGATGACCATTCTTCTGATTCTGAATATGGGAAGTCTGCTCGGAGTAGGATTCGAGAAAATATTGTTGCTGCAAAACTCGCTGAACATGGAATCATCGGATGTTATTTCGACTTTCGTGTACCGCTCGGGGCTTGTTGATGCCCAGTACAGCTTCTCGACGGCGATCGGCTTGTTCAATTCCGTCATTAATGCGTTTGTGTTAATCGTCGTGAATCAGATCGTCCGGCGTACCAATGAAAACAGCCTGTGGTAGAAAAAAGGAGGTGCGGCAATGGTTTCAGCCGTTAAAGAAACCGGGCGGGATAAATTGTTTCTAATTTCCAACTATCTTTATGTATTCCTTGCCTTTATTATTGTAGCTTATCCTGTCGTTTACATGATCAGCGCTTCCATCAGCGATCCGAAGCTGGTCGGCTCAGGCGAAATGTGGCTGTGGCCGAAAGGCATAACGTTCGAAGGTTATCAGCGGGTATTCCAGACCACGAGTATTTGGACGGGATATGGAAATACCATCCTCTATACGGTAGTGGGAACGGCGATCAATTTATTCGTTACGCTTCCTGCGGCGTATGCGCTAAGCCGTAAAGATTTTGCAGGCCGCCACTTTTTTATGGGCATGTTCATGGTCACGATGTTTTTCGGCGGCGGCTTGATTCCAAGCTATTTGCTTGTCAAAGAGCTGGGAATGGTCGACACGATGTGGGCGCTTGTCATTCCTTCAGCCGCATCGATCTGGAACATCATCGTATCGCGTACGTTCTTCCAATCTTCGATTCCGAAGGAGTTGCAGGAGGCCGCACAGATCGACGGTTGTACGAACCTGCGGCTGTTCTTCAAAATCATTTTGCCGTTATCGATGCCGATTATCGCGGTTATGGCTTTGTTCTACGGCGTAGGCAACTGGAACAGCTACTTCTCGGCGCTCATCTACTTGAACGATGCCGCCAAGTACCCTCTGCAGCTTATTCTGCGCCAAATCCTAGTGCTGCAGGAGATGTCGGCCCAGGGCGGGGCCTTAATGGACGCATCAACGGCGTCGGCGCTCAACAACAAAGCGGAAATCGCCGCACTGGTCAAATACGCCGTTATTATCGTGGCGACCGCGCCGATTATCGCCATCTATCCGTTCCTTCAGCGTTACTTCGTGCAAGGTGTCATGATCGGTTCCGTTAAGGGCTGATCTTGCTCATAAATGATATTAAAAAAGGAGAGGGTTTTAAGATGAAAAAGCTTCATAAAGCATCATCGCTTCTTCTAAGTTTTACGCTGCTCGCCTCAGTAGCAGCGGCATGCGGCTCGCCGAACGAAGAGGGTACGACGAATGGCGGCAATACCAATACCGCTGCCGAAACGTCGACACCCGAAGCGTCTGAAGGAGTCAGCAAGGAAGGGTTTCCAATTGTCAGCGAGCCAATTACGCTCACGATGATGTCGCAGGATGTCGGCGTTGCCGATTGGAACAAAATGCCCGTCCTGCAGGAGATGGAGAAATTATCGGGCATCAAGCTTGAATTCCAGAACGCTCCTCTCGACAGCTTTGCAACGAAAAAAAATCTTGTGTTTGCCAGCGGCGACTTGCCTGACATGTTCTACGCAGCGGATCTTAAGCCGGCAGAACAAGTGACCTACGGCACGCAAGGCGTACTTATTCCTCTTGAAAAATACATTGATGAAGGTTATGCGCCGAACATCAAGAAAATTTTTGACGATCATCCGGATATCCGAGAGTCGTTCACAACGCCGGACGGCCACATCTATGCGCTGCCGACGGTCGATCTGGCGGCCGTATGGTACCGCGGACCGTTGTGGTATAACGGCAAGTTCTTGAATGCGCTCGGGGCATCGGAGCCTAAGACGACAGACGAGCTGTACACCTATCTGAAGCGCGTTAAGGAAGAAGATCCGAACGGGAACGGGAAAAAGGATGAAATTCCGCTCACCTCCGTTAAGCTGGACGATTTGCGGATGTATTTCCTCGGCTTCTGGGGCATTTACAACGAGGTCTACTATGCCGATAAGGAAGGCAAAGTGCATTACACGCCTCAAGAAGAAGGCTACAAAAGCTATTTGACATTCCTGAACCGTCTTTGGAACGAGGAGCTGCTTGACCATGAGGCGTTCTCGCAGACGGACGAACAGAAGAAGGCGAAAGGGAAAAACAATCAAGTCGCTTTGTTCTCCGACTGGCACCCTTACTTTACGTTAGGCGGCGAGCCGAGCGAAGAACATCCGCTGATGACGCCTGTAAAAAGCGAAATTGCCGGATCGCCGGTCTATGGCAAACATCCGGGCATCTCCGCAAACGGCACCTTCGCCATCACGAGCAGCAATCCAAATCCGGAAGCTACCATGCGCTGGGTGGATTACCTGTACAGCTATGAAGGGGCGACTTTGTTCAATCAAGGTCCGGAAAACCTGCTGTGGAAATATAAAAACAAAGAAACGCACGAGAAAGAATGGCTTCCCGTTCCGGGCGGCGGCGACCGTGAAGAATACCGCGGAACGATCACGCCGAACTATGGCATCCTGACGCCGGGCATGAGCTCAAGCGAGCTTTCCGTAGGACTCCGCAACGAGTTCGACGAATGGATCGACAAACAAAATGCGGAAAAGCTGACGCCGATCGCCAAAGCGCCGTTCCGCAACGTTTACTTGACGAATGAAGAGCAAACGGAGGCATCCGCATTGTTGTCCGATCTGGACACGTATGTGAAGCAGATGGAAGCGAAGTTCGTAACCGGCCAGGAATCGCTGTCCAATTGGGACAAATATGTGGAGCAAATTAAAAAAATGGGCGGCGACCGTATCGCTGAGCTGTATCAAAGCGCTTACGACAGATAGAACACAGTCGAATAGATCAGCCCATGCATGAAGCAGAAGCGAGAAAACCCGGTCATGCGTAAGCGTGACCGGGTTTCCGTTATTCGTCCTCCGGATCGGAAGCCGCCCCGGCCTGCTCGTTCTCTCCGTACAGCTTGCGGTACTGGCCCGGCGTATGACCGGTTTCCTTCTTGAACTTCCGGATAAAGTTCGGCGTATCCAAGTAACCGACCCGGATAATGATGTCTTTGAGCGGAGCGTTCGTCGTTTTTAAAAGGCGCATCACCTCTTCCAGCCTTTTCTGCCAAATATACTGGATGAAGTTGATGCCTGTCTTTTCCTTGAACGACCGGCTGACATGCGAAGGCGAAATCGCGAACTCGAAGGCGATCGACTCCAGACTTAGCGATTGATCCGTGTAATGCTCGTCGATATAGGACACGATCCGGTCGATCTGGGATTGCTCTTCCTTCTGATTGTTGCGCTCCACTTGACTGCAGATCCGGGAAGCGAGATTCAGGAAGCCGCTCTCCATTTCATCCAGCGAATGGGTGTAAATCATATTCGGCGCTATTTCCTGTATCAAATTATGAATGTCGAGTTCGGCTGCTGTTTTCAGCATCGTATTTAAAATGTCGAAGCAGATGCACCGTTTGAGCAGCGCGGAGTGCTCGGATGATTGCAGGCTGCGCAGCGACTGGCTGATCATTTGCGCAGCCACGTCATAGCTTCCCAGCTTCAGACTTTGAGCGAGCTTGATGAGCGAGTTGTTCGGGATCCAGAATGTGTGATCCGTCGTATCGTGCAGCTTCTCGAAATAGGTGACGGTGCCATGGCCGCCGGATGCCCTCAGCTCGAATGCAGAGCATGCTTCGATAAACGATTGATTCAGCTGATCCGGATTCGCGTAACAGGTTCCTACGCCAATTGCCGGCGTGACGTCGAATGTTTCGAGCAAATTGCTGCGGACCGCTTCGACAAGCTGACGAATAGGCGCGTGCGTCTGCTCCGTTTGATTCATGTTGAAGCTGATAATGAGCGCAAGCTGATCGAGCTGAGCCAGCTCTACGCCGTAGGCATGAGCTTCCAGCTCCGGGAATTCGATCTGGGCAAGCAGCTCGATCATTTCCTGACGTTCCTGCCGCTCGTTCTGCGTATCCTCCATCTCGCCCCATCCGATTACGATAACGAAGTGATGGGTCCGGTTGAACTGAAGATCGAAGGCTTCTTGAAGCGCGGGCGTAAGACTTTGCGCGTTGCCGTATTTGAGCAGCATGGACAGAAAATGATTGCGGGCGTACGGCTCCTGGAGATCTACGCGCGAGCTGTATTGCTGCAGCGCCGTCCGGATCCGGTCAAGCTCGTTGCCGCCTGCGGCAGCCTTGTCCGTCGCAGGGTCCGGCTTCGATTTGGAATTCGCAAATTCCAGCAGCGTAGAGATCGGCTGGTACTGCATTCTGGCAAGCACGAGCGCAATCGCGGCTCCGACGAGCACGACGATGATGAACAGCATGACGATAAAGCTGCGGACATGAACGACGCTGCTGAAAAATTGCGAGCTCGGCATGGCGGTGACATACGTCCATCCGTTATTTTCCGACGTGACGGATACGATCGAGTGCGGCTTGCCGTGCAATATTTTATCGTGAATGCCGGGAGAGAGACCGAATAAGGATTTCGCCTCCGCATTCGTTAGGGCTTCTCCTTGACGGTTGTCGACCAGGATTTGGCCCTCGTTATCGAGAATATAAGTCAGTCCCTGGTAATTGCCAAGAATCGTATCGATTAAGCTCGTGAGCTCGGATTCCTGGATCAGATACAGCACCGTTCCGTGCGGATTAGGGCTGAAGGGCGTGATGGGAACGAGATACGCCAGCATCGAATCCTGCAAATAAGAATTGCGGATGACGGTGTCGGCCGGACGCATCGACGGAAACTTGACATTGTTCAAATCGTGAAAAAAGGCTTCTTTATTCCAGCTTTGGAAGCGATACGTGTCGGTTATTACGTCGAGACTCGACATCCCTTGCGCAGAGTAAATTTTTTCATCCTTATGAAGATACAAGAACATCTCGCCAATGATAGAGCTTGTCGCTTTATATTGATCCAGCGCTTGAATGGCTTCGCTGCTGTAGTAAGGATCGTGAATCCGATAGGGAGTGAGCCTCACGTCGTAGGCTACGCGGGATGCAATTTCGCTGAGCTCCTTCATCCGGCCGTCGATAATGACTTTGGTTTGCGTTAATTGATCGAGACGGGATTGTTCGATTTCGGAACGGAGATTGGTGACGGCGCTTTGGTAGATGAATAGGGTCATAAACACTAACGGGATAAGCAAAATGAACAAATAAGACCAAATGTATTTTAGAAATAGCTTGGATTGAAAGTAGTTCCATTTCATGGATTGGCCTCCTATTAGGTGAGGGCTCGTTTTGTAGATCCTTATCATATCAACAAATTCACAATTTGGACATAGTGCGGTCAAAAGGAGAAATAAAGATGCAGAAATGGTTCGAGGAAGCAAAGCTCGGTATATTTATTCACTATGGCATTTATGCCGTGGACGGAGTCGCCGAGTCGTGGTCTTTCTATAACGGGAAAATGTCGTACGAGGATTACATGAAGCAATTGGAGCGCTTTACCGCATCGAAATTCGACGCGGACCAATGGGCGGAGCTTATCGAGCGGTCAGGGGCCAAATACGCCGTTCTTACGACGAAACACCATGACGGGGTTGCCCTCTGGGATACGAAATACAGCGACTTGAACGTTGTGAAGAAGACGCCGGCGAAGCGGGATCTGATCAAGGAATATGCGGAGGCCGTTACGAAAAGAGGGATTCGCCTCGGATTCTATTATTCGTTGATTGACTGGTCGCATCCCGATTATCCGAGCGTATTTGAAGGCGGCAAGGCGCCTGACGATCCCAGCAAGGCGAATCGATTTTCAAGTCCGGTTGACGGCATTCAGGATGAGGAGAAGTGGAAGAAGTTTCTGCAGTTCAACAATGATCAGCTGCGAGAGCTTTTGGTGAACTATGGCAAGGTTGATTTGCTCTGGTTCGACGGGGATTGGGAGAGGAGCGCCGAGCAGTGGAATTTGCCCGCGTTCAAGCAGTACCTGCAATCCTTCAACACGGACATTATCATCAACTCGCGTCTGCAAGGCTACGGGGATTACAAGACGCCGGAGCAAGGAATTCCGATTACGCGGCCGGAGGGGCCTTGGGAATTTTGCACCACCATCAACAACTCTTGGGGATATGTCGGGACGGATAACAAATACAAGTCGCTGGGCCAAATCATCCGGATGTTCTGCGACTGCATTACCATGGGCGGCAATATGCTGCTCGATATCGGGCCTATGGAAGACGGGACGGTCGATCAGAGACAAGTGGATATTTTGCTTGGACTCGGCGAATGGATCCGTACGCATGAAGAAGCGGTGTACGGGACAGAGGAAGGCATTATGCCCCGTTATTATTTGGGCGGCAGCACCGTCTCGAAGGATAGAAAGACGCTGTACCTCTTTGTGTATGACGATCCGAAAGAGAATGTGTGCCTGAAAGGATTAACCAATCCTATCCATAAAATTACGGTGCTGCATTCCGGCAAGGAGCTTGTGCATGAAATTCACGGCGGAGTGCCTTGGTTCAACATACCGGGAACGACCTGGATTCATATGACGCCGGAAGATACGCATCCTCAAGTGACCGTCCTTAAGCTGGAACTTGACGGGGAGCTGGAGATGTACGGCGGCTCCGGCGCCGTAGTCACGCATAACTAGGAGCGTATAAGCAATGCAGAAAGGGACGGAGGGGCTTACATGAATTTAAGCGGAGTACCGGAGCCGATTATCGATTACGCTCCCAAACATTATTTATGCCGCCGCGCGGCGGAGAAGCTTGTTCTGGACGGCCGAGTCGATAAACCGTTTTGGGCAGCGGCGGACTGGACGGATGATTTCGTCGATATCGAAGGCGATCTTCGTCCGAAGCCCGCGAAACAGACCCGCGTAAAAATGCTGTGGGACGACGATTATTTTTATTTTGCGGCGGAGCTGATGGAAGACCAGATTTGGGCGACGTTGACGGAGAGGGATTCCGTTATCTTTTACGATAATGATTTTGAAATTTTTATCGATCCCGACGGGGATACCCATCACTATTATGAGTTCGAAATCAATGCGCTGAACACCGTCTGGGATCTTCTGCTTATTAAGCCTTACCGGGAGGTCCTCCCGTTAACGGATGGGACATTAACGGATTGCGGACGGCGGTGCACATCGACGGCGAGCTGAACCGGCCGGGCGCGGCGAACAGGAAGTGGAGCATAGAGGCGGCCATGCCGTGGAGGAGCCTGCGCGAGTGCGCGGCTGAAGGCCGTCCACCGGCGAAGGGAGAGTTCTGGCGCGTCAATTTCTCGCGCGTCGAATGGCGCGTAGAGGTGCAGGACGGCGAGTTCCGCAAGGTCGTCAATCCGGATACGGGAAAATCATTTCCGGAGGACAACTGGGTGTGGTCTCCGATGGGTCTGATCAATATGCATTATCCGGAGTTATGGGGCTATGTCGTGTTCGCGGACGAAGAAGGCCCGGAATCTTTCGAGCTGCCGCCGGATGAACGTATAAAGTGGGAGCTGCGCAAGCTGTATTATCGCGAGCGTAATTACAATGCGAGCCATGGCCATTTTACGAGCGATTTAAAGTTGTTAACGAATGAGGGCGAATGCTGGAGCATTGCTCCGGTCATTGAGACGACCCGCACCCTATTTCAAATTACGGTACCGTCAACGGATGGGAAGTTCAGCTTCTGCATCAGAGAAGACGGTAAGCTGTGGAAGGAGTGACTGCGATTGACTATGCAAACTTCCGTATTCTCATTGGATCAGCAGGCGATGGAACTGATCGAGCGCAAATTCCGCAAGAAGCAGCTGATCGCCGAAGCTAGAGCGGATGAGCAGCTGTTCGGCGTCTTTCGGCAAGAGCTGACCGAAGAAGAGACGTGGGCGCTCAAGTTTTTATTCGCGTATATGCCGGTCAACGATTTGGCCGATTATGACGGCCATTTATTTTTGAGCCATGTGCGCCGGACGCTGGAGATTCGGAGGCAGATGCCTTGGGGAGAGCGGGTGCCCGATCATCTGTTCCTGCATTTCGTACTGCCATACCGGGTCAATACGGAGAATATCGAGGATTCCCGCGGCATTTTGTACAACGAGCTGGCGGACCGCACGAAGCGATTGTCGATGGCGGATGCGATTTTGGAAACGAACTACTGGTGCCATGAGAAGGCTGCCTACATTGGCAGCGATCTGCGGACGATTTCTCCGCTGACGATGATCCGGAATGCGCGGGGGCGCTGCGGCGAGGAGTCGACGCTTGCGGTTGCCGCGCTTCGCAGCATCGGCATTCCCGCACGCCAAGTGTATACGCCGCGCTGGGCGCATTGCGACGATAATCACGCTTGGGTGGAAGCATGGGCCGACGGAGAGTGGTTTTACATCGGCGCCTGCGAGCCGGAGCCGCGTCTGAACCAAGGCTGGTTCAGTCCGCCTGCTCGGAGGGCAATGCTGATCAACACGCGCATTTTCGCCAATTACGAAGGACCCGAGGACATTACGCTTGCCGACGAATGGTTCACGGAAATCAATCTTTTGGAAGGCTATGCACCGACCCGGATGATTACCGTCCTTGTGAAGGACGGGCAGGGCCGGCCGGTCAGCGGCTCCGATGTTTATTTCGAGCTGTATAATATGGCTGAAATGTATCCGATAGCGATTCTGAAGGCGAACGCGCTGGGCGAAGCTTCGTTTAAGACAGGCTTCGGGGAATTGCTGATCCGAGCCGTGAAGGACGGCAGGTGGGGAGAAGACAAGATCGGCACCGCTCGCGGCGGACGTTTCGAGCTTGTGCTAGACCGGACGCAGCAGCCGGACGGAACGACGGACTTTGACATGGTGCCTCCGCCGGAACGCAGCGGAGAGGCTGCAGAGCCGCTTTCCGAGGAGAAGCTTTTGTGCCACGACAGCCGTTTGGAAGAAGGCACGACTATTCGCAGCAGCTATGAACGTACCTTCATGGACGAGGAGGAGGCGTTAGAGCTGGCCGGAGCAGCCGGCATTCCGCCGGAGCGGGTATGGGAGGTTCTGCGCAAGGCGCGCGGGAACAGCCGCGAGATCGCCGCTTTCCTGCGGGAGCGCTCCTCCGAATATGGAGAGTGGCCGCTGTTGCTGCTGGAAAGCTTAAACGAAAAGGATCTTGTCGATACCTTCCGCCCTGCGCTTGACGATCATCTGACCGGCGCGCTGTCGCTGCGCGGAGTAGGAGAGCTGCCGCAGGAAATATTTATCCGGTATGTCCTTTGTCCACGTATTTTGTATGAGATGATCGTGCCTTACAGGCGTTTGTTCCAAGATCATTTCACCACTGCGGAATCGGCCATGTTCCGGGAAGATCCTTCCGCGCTTGTCCGCAAGTTGGATGAGGAGTGGGAGCTTTGGGAGGACCTCCCTAACCTGAAGGGCAAGGGAAATCCGGCGGGCACCTTTAAATTCAAGAAGGGGGACCGGATTTCCTTGGATATTCTGTTCGTTGCGATCTGTCGCAGCCTCGGTATTCCGGCACGACTGCATCCGAGCGAGCAGAAGCCGCAATTTATGAGTAACGGAAGCTGGCGCGATGCGTTATTCGCGCAGGGAACGAAGCCTTTGCAGGCGGCGAAGAAGGAAAACGGCCTGCTCCGGCTCCTTCGAGACAGCGAGGCTTCGGCAGAAGCGCAGGCCGCTTCGTACTTCGAAAACTTTACGTTTGCCCGGCTGGAGAACGGCATCTACAAAACGCTGTTCTATCCTTACGGGAAAACGGATGTATACGATGAACCATTCGAGGTTGAACCGGGCTCGTACCGGTTAACGACGGGCATACGGCTGAAGGATGGCACGGTACGGGCGCGTTTTGTTTATTTCGCGGTGCGCGCCGGGGAACAAACGGACATTCCGCTCACCTTCCGCGAGGCCATGCTCGACCGTCCCGTGCTTGGGACGATGGACAGGAGCCAAGCTCTCGCGATGCTGGACGGCGCCGCCAAAACGATGGGCGAGCTGATCGGCAACAGCGGAGCCATCATAGCCTGGATCGAGCCGGAACGCGAGCCGACCAAACATTTGATCCGCGAGCTCGGCGAGCTCGCCGACGATTTTGCCGAGCTTGGCGCTCCGATCGTTCTCGTTGTCGGCGATTCCGAGCGGGACGCGTCGTTCGATCCTTCCCGTTATCCGCAGCTGCCGCCTTGCGCCCAATTTGTCCGGGACTCCTCTTACGCAGCGCTGCCGGGCTTTATATCCCAGCCGCCGGCCAGCGAAGCGGGTTTCCCGCATCTCTTCGTGCTGGACGGCCAGGACCAAATTCGTTACGCCGCATCCGGATACAAGATCGGAACGGGGAAGGAAGCTTACCGGTTATTAACCGGCCTATGCCGGCAATCTACTGAACGGAGTGATAAACAATGACGAAGCGGAAATACATCGTGGCGGGTTACGCCGTCGATTCCAAGCTTCCTGACATCACGAAGGAAGATCTGTTGAAGTTAACCCATTTGAATGTAGCCTTCGGCCATGTGCGCGGCGATGAAATTGTGACGGAGCATTTGAAGCATATGGATCTTCTGCAAAGGATCAAAAACGAGCATCCCGAGCTTACGATTTTGTTGTCCGTCGGCGGCTGGAGCGCAGGCGGCTTCTCCGAGGCGGCGTCGACCGAAGAGGGAAGAAAGGCAATGGCGTCTTCGGCGGTTCGCGTATTAGCCGATCTTCCTTTCGACGGAATCGATTTGGATTGGGAATACCCTTGCTACGGGGAAGCAGGCATTGCGTCAAGCGCCGAGGATAAGACGAACTTTACTTTGCTTCTCAAGACGATGCGGGAAGCCCTGGACCGTAAAGGGGCGCAAGACAGCCGACATTACCTGCTTACCATTGCCGCGGGCGCCGATCAATATTATGTAGACGGGACGGAAATGGATCAAGTCCAGCAGTTCTTGGATTTTGTCCAATTGATGACCTACGATATGCGCGGAGGCTTTCAAATTTTGACGGGCCACCATACGAATCTGTATACGCCGACCGGCGATTTGTTCCGGATCAGCGTTGACGCCTCTGTCAACTTGTTCATCCGCGCCGGCGTGCCAAAGGAGAAAATCGTCATCGGGGCGGCATTTTATTCCCGCGTCTGGCATCAGGTGCAGGACATCGGCAACGGGCTTCACCAAATGGCCGGAAGCACCGGCGGGTATGGGCCGGATTTCACCGCTCTCACGGCAGATTACATCGATAAGAACGGGTATGTCCGTTATTGGGACAACGAAGCCAAAGCGCCGTACCTCTTTAACGGAAGCAGCTTTATATCCTATGACGATGAACAATCGCTAGAGCATAAAAGCGGCTATATTAAACGCAGCGGATTAGCGGGCATGATGTTTTGGGAGTATGGCTGCGACGGGACGCACCGGCTGCTCGACGCGATGTATGAAGGGCTTAAGGAGTAGCGGGCTTTAGGGCTGAATCAGATGCGGCAGCACGCTTAGGAAATGGCGATGCAGGAGGATGGTCCTGTGTCGCCATTTCCGAGTGTACGCAACTTATTATTAGCTAAAACGCATGATATTGGATTGATGAAATAGCTAATATGGATTATAATATCTACATATTAGCTAAAAGGATGTGCGCGCGATGAAAGTTCCATCCACGGACGTACAAAATAATTTCGGCAAATACTTGAAATTCGTCGAGGCGAATGAGGAAATCATCGTTACGAAAAACGGGAGGGATGTCGCCAAAATTGTTCCTTGCGATGATTGGAACGGAGATCGATTGATGGAAAGCTCCGCGCTATACAGAGCGAGCGGCGATTGGGTAACCTACGAACAGTTTCTGGAGTTGTCGGAAGGTTCGGAGCAGCGGTTTGAGCTGATTGACGGCGTCGTCTACAATCTTGCGTCGCCTACTTATAAGCACCAACACGCAGTTGGTGAATTATTTGTCACCTTCTACAATTATTTTAAAGGAAAAAGCTGTATCCCGCTTACTTCGCCGTTTGATATTACGTTAACGAAGGAAGAAGACAATATTTGCGTCGTTCAACCGGATATCGTCGTGATTTGCGATCCGGACAACAGAGATAAGCGCGACAAGTATACGGGGGTTCCCGTCCTGGCCGTAGAGGTATTATCCCCTTCGACCAGAGGCAAGGATTTGGTTACGAAGCTCGACTTGTACAAACAATGCGGCGTGAGAGAGTATTGGCTCGTTGATCCGATGAATGAGCAAATTTTCGTCTATCAGTTCGCGGATCGCGACATCGTCAACAACAAGGGCTTTGACCGGAGCGCCGAACATCGTGTCCAATCTTTTTATTTTGAAGGACTCGGCATCGCGCTAAGCGATATCTTCGAATAAAAAAAGCCAAACGTTCGTCCGTAGACAAACCTTCGACTATCTTTACGTTATGATTGTCCGGCAAGCTCCGTGGTCGCCTTGTCCAACATCGACTTCCAGTCGGCGAACTTCGTTTCGCGCGCGACGTGGCGATTGAGCAGCTCCTCGGGAATGAGCGCCATATCTTCCGTGGACCAGGCCTGGAAGTTGCCCTTTTCCAGAAACTCCTGCATGCTTCTGCAATTGGAATACTTGCTCATGAAACCTTCGTTAAACAGCTTGCCAAGCGATGCTTGCTCCTCGGGATTCGCCCGTTGCTCTTGCAGTTCCTTCAGCAGATCGTCGAACGACATCGAATTGTTTCTTCTCAAATGACCACTCCTTATTAAGTATCAGTGCCCGCTTTCGGTAATGCTTTTTTCGTGCCTTTGCTTTTGTATGGCTTGGGCGCGCTCGCGGCTTTCCGGGCGCCGGCTTGCCAGCGGTTCCAGCCCTTTTTGTCGGTGCCTCGACCCGTTCCGCCTTTTCCTTTTGCTTTGCTCAGGTGGATCACTCCGTCTTCTGCTTGCCATGTTCAAACCATTCGCTTCATTATATGTTATTACTCCGAAATAAGCCATGTATACCTTCTTGCCAAGTTTATCGTTTTCTTAAATCAAAAAATTCGCATTCGGCGCGCTTATGGTACATAAGATCGCTGACGCTGGCCTGGGTGACGACGGTCCGTTCGTCGAATCGGACAATAACGGAGCTCGCGTCCACGATATGGTTATCCTTGAATACGCGGATCCGCGTGCCCTTCTGCAGCGCCTCTTCGAAATCGGCGTCGGTTAATAATCTACGGTTGAGCGACATGGCCAACCCTCCTTCGTGCTCGAATTGGCGCCTCGTCGGAGCGGGAGCCGGTATGTATCCTCTAGTCCTTTAGTCTACCTCATCCGCCTCCGATGAACAACCACAGTCAAGGTTAAGCGCCATTCTGGCAAAGGATATGGAAGTGGGAGCGCCTGTCGGCATGTTAAGATGAAACCAATAGGACGGGAGGATGAAAATCATGAAATTTGGCGTATTTACGGTAATGATGCCGGATTGCACGACGGAACGCACGCTAACGCTGCTCAAAGAATACGGGTACGACGGAGTCGAATGGCGTTTTACGCGGAATGATCCTTCGAGGAGCACGGAAGCGCCATCGTTTTGGGGCAATAACTTGTCCACTGTAGATGCTTCCGCATCTGTGGAGGAGCTGTCCGCGCTTCGCGCTCGGACGGATGCGCTCGGACTCGAGACGCCGAATTTGGCTGCTTATATTCAGAGCGGGGACTTGGAAGCGACGGAGCGGGCGATGAAAGCGGCCAAGCTGCTTGGCGCGCCGTCGATTCGGGTTGGCGTCCCGATGTACGACCGGAGCCGTCCTTACGGGGATTTGTTTAAGGAAGCAAGAGACTACTTGGGCGAAGTCGAAGAGATGAGCCGCTCGATCGGCGTGAAAGGGCTCATCGAAGTCCATCACGGCAATATCGCTTGCAGCGCCACGCTCGCGAGAAGATTGGTGGACGGATTCGACGCCTCCCGCATCGGCGTGATCTACGATCCGGGCAACATGGTGCATGAAGGGTTCGAGCAATACCGAATGGGGCTGGAAGCGCTCGGCGAATATTTGGGACATGTCCATGTAAAAAACGCGTCGTGGGCCCGCACCGCAGCAGCCGTGCCTAGCGGCGGCTACGGCGATCACGAGAAGCTGTGGCAAGCGTCGTGGTGCGCGCTGAGCGAAGGCGTCGTCCATTGGCCGCAAATGCTGGCCGACCTCAAAGCGATCGGCTACAACAGTTGGCTAAGCTTCGAGGACTTCAGCGGCTCGGCGCCGACGGAAACGCTGCTTCGCGAGAACTTGGCCTACATCAAGTCGCTGTTATAAGCGCATAGGGAAAGACGGGGCATCTTGGATGTCTCGTTTTTTTTTGCGCGCGGAGACGTATGGATTCCTTCTAGCAACCACAGGCTGCTCGTGACTTGAGGATCAATGTGGTAACATAGATCAGAGCAAATTAAAAGTGAAATACAGAGCAAATCGAAAGTCATTCATTCTCGGTATAAGTTACGATGGATCATAATCGGGTAATCGGATGAAAAAAAGGAGAGAGAAACGTTGGGCAAACGTTCGCGTACCGCCGTCATTTTAATGGTTGCGTTAGCACTGCTGGCGTCAGGCTGTACTAATCGTAACGAACCGAAGCAAGCTGATCAAAATGGTTCGAGCGGTAATCTTTCCGCCAACGATAAAATGGTAACGCTTACATTTTGGCGGAATTCGGGCAATTCGGCCGAAAACTCCGCCTACGAAACGTTGATCGCACGGTTCATGGAGGAGCATCCGGACATTCGGATCGAGATGACTTCTTTTCCGTATTCCGATTACGACACGAAGCTGCGGACCACGGTTGCCGCGGGGAATCCACCGGATATTATGGCGATCGACGCGCCGAATTTGGCATCGTACGCGCAAGCGGGAGCTCTGCTTTCCATGACGGATTCCTATAAGGCCGAAGGGGACTTGGAAGATATTCCGACGTCGACGATGGAAGGATATACGTATCAAAACGAACTTTACGCCTCGCCGATGACGGAATCGTCGATCGCGATGTTTTATAATATGAAGCTGTTCCGGGAAGCAGGTCTCGAGCTTCCGTCCGCGGATCCGGACGAAGCCTGGACATGGGAGCGGGTACTGGAAGCTGCCATCCAAATCAATGATCCCGCTAACGGCATTTTCGGCATCGACCCTGCCCAAGGGTTTCAGAATGCGGGAGCGACGGCGTATTTCAAATATCCGATCATATGGCAGTTCGGCGGCGATGTGATGAACGCCGAAGGGACATCGGCAAGAGGAGCGCTGGATTCGCCGGAGACGAAGCGGGCGCTGGCGTTTTATTCGGAGCTGTTCACCAAATACAAGGTTGCTTCGTACGAATATCCGCTGGATGCTTTCCCGAACCGCAAGCTGGGCATCACGATCGACGGTACCTGGACGCTGGCGCATCTGGCGGAAAAATTTCCGGATTTCAAGCTGGGCGTCGACTATGGCGTAGCCCCATTGCCGAAGGGCGTCAGGCAGGCCGTCGCGAACGGAAGCTGGGCGCTTGGCATTTCCTCATCGACGAAACATCCGGAGGAAGCATGGACATTCATCCATTGGATGACCGGGTACGAGGGACAGAAACTGTACACCAGCATCACGCGCGATATTCCCGCCCGATACTCCGTCGCCAAGGAGTTTATGGAGTTTAACGAATATCCGAAAAATATTTTTGTCGTTCAAAATCAGAAGTACGGCAGGCCGCGTCCCATCACCCCGATCTTTCCGCAGATGGCGGAGGCAGTCAAAGCGCTGTTCGAAGACGTGACGCTGGAGAAGCTTGGGGTGGACGAAGCGGTAGAGAAGGCCATTGCCAAAATCGATAAGGCATACGCCGACTCGAAGCGGCTTAATCCTTAACCGAGAAGTGCAGTCATGAGGTGACCAAAATGTTATTTTCATTGCGCAGCAGGTTGATGCTTGCCTTTTCCCTTCTGCTCATCATACCGTTTACGGCGCTCGTCTTTCTTCTGACCGAAGCGTCGTCCGAGCTTATACGGGAGTCGATCGAAACGTCGACGTCGCAGACGATCGAGCAGTTCGGCTCGCATTTGAATACGTTCCTGAAACAAGTAGAGGAAATCGGCAATCAAGTCATGAGCAGCAGCATGACGCAGGAATGGATCACGACGCTGATGAATCCGGATAGCGCTATGGAGGAGCGGCTGATCGCCAAACAGCGGCTAGTTGATTCTCTCGCTTCGTATACGATCAACAATTCCAGCGGCATTACGATAGGTGTTTTTACCGATTATACCGGGGGGATTTGGACGCAGGATCGGACATTCGCGGATCAAAGCTGGCATAAGCGATTCAGCGAGGACGAAGTTCGATGGACGAAGGCGCATTACGATCCCGATCAGGCCGACGAGACGATGAAATCAAGGCTGATCAACAGTTACGCGCTCCCGCTCGTGCAGCTGCAGACGTTCACTAACGTCGGCTTCGTCAAAGTCAATTATCCGACGACCGCGCTCCGCAGCGGCCTCGATAAAATATCGTTCGGCGAGTCGGGCAGAGCGTTCTTGGTCGAAAAGGACGGCAGCAGCGTTTTGGAGCAGCCCTTGACGGCGGAGGAGCAACACATCGTCAAGCTTGGAATGGATCGGATCAACGGTCAGGCTGCAGGCGAGCCGGAAGGTTTTTTTTCGATCGAGCAGGCGGGGAAGAACTATTTGTTATTCTACCGATATTTTCCCGCGCAGAATTGGTATGTGGTAGGAGCGGTGCCGGAGAAGGAATTGTTCGTCAAGATCGATGATATTAAACGGACGCTGCTGCTGATTAGTTTCGGGCTTCTGGTGAGCGCAATACTGCTGGCGTTCTGGTTATCCTATGGCATAACGAGGCCGCTTACATCAATGGCCCGCGCGATGAAGCATGTCGAGAAGGGGGAATTCGCCCAGGCGCTTGCCATGATGCCGAGCGTCCGGACGGGGCATAGCGAGGTCGGTTACGTTACCCGCGTCTTTGAAAGTATGGCCAACCGTCTCCGGTATTTGATCGAAACGGAATTCGAAACGAACCTGCGGCGCAAAAACGCGGAATACAAAGCGCTGCTGCTGCAGATCAATCCGCATTTTTTCAACAACACGCTCGAAATCATCGGCGGGCTTGCCGCCATGAAACGCAATGACGTCGTGATGGACGCAACGGAAGCATTGGGCCAAATGATGCGTTATTCGCTGAATCTGAACAGCGATTTGGTGAAAGTGAAGGAAGAGATGGCGTATATTCGCGATTATTTGTTTATTCTCCAGCTCCGGTACGAGGATCGGCTCGAGGTCGCGATCGAAGAGGATATGGCGGCCGGCGGGCTTCTGATCGCGAAGTTTCTCCTGCAGCCGATCGTGGAAAACGCGGTGAAGTACAGCCTGGAGAAAAACGGGATCGCGCAGGTGTCTATTACCGTCCGCAAAGCCGGAGACAAGCTCGAGCTTCGGGTGGCGGATAATGGGATCGGCATGGCGCCCGCTTATGTGCAGCAATTGCTAACGGAGGTTAGCGTCAGCGATTCCGCGGATATACTGAATAGCGGCGGAGACAGCATCGGGCTTCGAAACGTGCTTTCGCGCTGCCGCCTCTATTATGGAGAAGGCCTAAAGGTTACAATTGATTCAAAGCTTGGGGAAGGAACGGCCATTCAGCTTACCATTCCCGCGGCGAAAGGGTGAGCGCAGCATGAACAGCATCATGATCGTTGACGATGAAATCGGGGTAAGAAACAGCATCAAGGCCAAAATCGATTGGGAACAGGCGGGGTTCGTCGTTGCGGCGGAGGCTTCAGACGGAGAGGCCGCGCTTCGTTTGTTGGCCGAAGGGCCGCTTCCCGACGTGCTGATGACGGATATTCGTATGCCGCAGATGGACGGCATCGGACTTATTAAAGCTTGCAAGAAGCTGTATCCGGAACTAAAGATCGTCGTGCTTTCCGGGTTTTCGGATTATGAATACATGCAGGCTGCCATTCAAGCCGGCGTCAAAGATTATTTGCTAAAGCCGGTAGGCCGCAAGGAGCTGGTTGCGCTGCTGGAGAAGCTAAGCCAGGAAATCGTTGCGGAACGTACCGAGGATTTGAAGAAGCGGTCGGAGCGCACACAGCGCAAGCAGCAGCTTCAAGCTTCCAGGGAAGGCTTGCTGCTGCGGCTCGTCAAGGAAGAGAGCTCAAGCTTGCTTGCGGTGAAAGAAAGAATTTCACAGCTGGGCTTAGGCGAGCTGCTGGGGCTCGGCGATGGCAGAAGCGCGCGGTTTCTCGCGGTGGAGATGCGGGTCCCGGCAGGTCGGCTTGGCGATAACGACCAGCACGGCGATTTGCTGAGGATGGCTTTCCGAATGTTATGCCGAGAGACGGCGGAAACGCATAACGGCGCTTATCCGTTTTATGATGCGGGCCATCCGTCCATGATGCATATTCTTCTGTTGGAAGGCGCGTCTTCGAGGCTGGCGAACGATCGGAAAGTTGCCGAAGGAGCGACGGGGAACGGAGCGGAAGCGGATCGCGCGGCTGCTGGCGGTGCAGCGTCGAACGGAGTGGAAGCGGATCGGGCGGCTGCTGGCGGGTCAGCCTGGGCTGGCGCGGACAGCTTGGCGCGGGCGCTTCGCCACAATATCCGGCATTATTTGCGGCTTGACTGCGTAATCGGCATCGGCGACCCTGTCAGCGACGTGCTTCAATTCAAAAACGGATACTCCACCAGCATGCTCTCCTGGAGTCGCAGTACCGTCGATGGCACTCATCGCGCTGCGGACGGCGGAGCGGGGGAAATCATGGCGGCGCTTTCTCCCGAAACGGAGCGACAGCTTGTTATCGCGGTCGAGAACGGCGATCAGAATACGTTTGCCTATTTGATGATGCGGATTTTGCCCAAAGATCAGGACAACCCGATGTTTACGTTTACGTTTATTGCGTCGAGGCTGCTGCTTCTGCTGCACTCGGTCGCCAAAAAATACAAAACAAACGATGACACGCTGGAGAATCGGCTTTGGGAATGCCAGATGACGATTGGCGATTTGCAGTCGCGCGATCTTATTTTCGGGCAACTGCAGGAGTTGGGCCGGCAAGTGATGGTTGCGGCGCTTAAGGCGCGAAGCTCTGGCGGCGGAGGTTCGATCGCTTCGGCCGTACAGAAATACGTGGATGACAATTTTGCCTATGAGTTAACGTTGGCAGGTTTGGCGGATATGTTTCATCTGAACGAAACGTATTTGTCCGGCTTGTTTAAAAACCGCGTCGGCGTTACGTTTAGCGAATATTTGACCAAGCTGCGGATGAACAAAGCAGGCGAATTGCTGCGCGAAAGCGATTTGAAGCTGACGGACATCGCTATGCTGGTAGGGGTGTCAAGCTCCAGTTACTTCAGCACTTCCTTCAAAAAGTACTTTGGCATGAGTCCCAAGGAGTATCGCGAGAAACACGCAGACGAGAAGTGATGCAGGTACGCGAAACGTACTATAAATATTTGTTCGAATCTTTCTCCAACTCATAATAGTGGTTGCGTTTTCGAGATGGGTGCAGCGGTTTTATAAGTTTTTTGGCTGCGAGCCCCTTTATCAAGTTCAAACAAAAGGTACGTTTCATCCGGAGACAAGTCTCGACGTCGGCCAGCTTGAAGGGGCGGCCAAGACGCGAGACATAGCGCAGAAGTTCACGCTCATGCAAGGTGATTTCCTCGGAAGGCTGGCGTCCGCCCCAGTACCGAAGAATTTCGTAAAGCGAGCTGCGGCAGGCTTCCGGTTTTTTGTCGATTTCATCCATCGTAAACGGGACATACACGTAGCCATTCTTCAACATGGCGCGAATCTTAGCCCGTTCGAAGCTGAATCTCTCCCTTGTGATGTTCTCCGCATGAAAGGCAAAACCCTCACTTTCAAATGCCAGACCGAGCGGCTCGTAAAATGCATCAATATACATGGAAACGCCAGAACCTCCCACGATTCGATGCTCCAATTGAAACCCGTCAAGCGTGCTGAACACCGGCCATAATACCTCCGAAAACATCCTCTTCGTACCTAATAAGTCTCTCTCAAGCATTTCCAATCTGCGGGCGTCCGCATCCTGTTTTTGTTCTCCAAAAAAAATAACACGCGATCCATATCCCCGATGATCGGGGCGGATAGCGTGTTCTTCACGTTTGTGTTTTGAAATTTTTCCTGCGACGGTAATTTCGCTTTCTTGTATCGTAGCGCATTTGTGATTGTACGTAAAGAGTCGGTAAGCGATGAACGAGATCAATCGACTTTGAATGAAGGAATGGAATGTGTCGCTGATGTGGCGTAATTGAAAGGTGAGCCGAACCGGACGGGTCTTCTGGGCAATGGGGCTGGGCCGACTGTGGTTATTTCGGGTTGCAGAACATTCTTGAAGCATAGGTGGTGAAACACCAAAAACTTTGAAAGTCACATCCCGAGCAAAGTGAAATTAGAGCCGCGCCCCGCTCTGTTATTCTTCAAATATAAGAAAGTATAAGTTTTATCAACTTGTGCTACAGCAAGGCTGCGAATAAGGAATGCGGGGGTTGGCCGTGAAAAAGAAATGGATTTCTTACACAGTAATCAGTTTGCTGCTTATCTTCATCGTCTGCGCGGCGACGGTAAGCTCGTATAAAGAAAAACGCGTCGATCCGCCCAAAACGTACGAGCTGCAAGACGCGGAGAAACCTTCCGACGGTTTCCTCTTTAGCGCCGAACAGGCCCTTCAAGCGGATGGCAATGCCGCAACGCTCACCGAACATGGCGGAAGAAGCGGCGTGGTTGAATGGCTGGAAGGCACGAAGCTGTCATGGACGGTCATGATGCCGGAAGCCGGCGAGTACGAGCTGTCCATCGGTTATTTGCCGCTTGCGGGGAAAGGACAGCCGATCGATTTTACGCTCGCGGCGAACGGCGAGAAGATCGGCGACGAATTTGCGCCGCTGGAGCTTGCGCGCGTCTACTACGACGAGCCGGGCGAGCTCAAGCGGAGCGGCGGCAACGAAATCTGGCCGAAGCAGCTGGAAGGCGGCGTCTGGCAGCTCGCGACGGTACAGGCGCCTGGGGAGTTCGGCGATGGCAACCTGCGCTTGTCGCTTAAGCAAGGCAGCAACACGATCGAGCTCGAAAGCCTGCGCGAGCAGGCGGCGATCGAATATATCCATCTTGCCAAAGCGGAAGCCGCACCCGATTACTCGGCCTACAAGGCGGATGCAACGAATGACGGAGCTGACTCAGCGGCCGACGCGAACAACGTGAAGGGCCAAACGTCGGACGAACCATTTCTGCTAACGATTCAAGCCGAGAACGCATTCGCGAAGTCGGACGCCGGACTGTTCCCGACGGTGGACCGCACGTCGCCTCTGACGACGCCGTACCATCCGTATCAGCTTCGGATTAACACGATCGGCGCCAGCAACTGGGACATTCCGGGTCAATGGATCGATTGGAAGTTCGAAGTGCCGGAGGACGGCTGGTACAAGATCGGCGCCCGCTACCACCAGTCCAAGGTGAAGGGGATGTTCGTCTCCCGCAAGATGGAGCTGGACGGCAAGCGTCTGTTCCAAGAGATGGACGCGCTTCGTTTCCCGTACGTGCTGGACTGGGCGGTCAACGAATTAGGCGGCGAGGACGGAGAGCCTTATCTCTTCTACCTGACGAAAGGCGAGCACGTGCTGAAGCTGGAGGTGACGCTCGGCGACGTGACGGAGACGGCGAAGGAAGTACAGGACATCGTGTACGACCTGAACCAGATTTACCGCAACATCGTCATGGTCACCGGGATGAACCCGGATCCATACCGCGATTACGATATCGACAAAACGATTCCGGAGCTTCCGAAGCTATTCCGCGAGCTGGCGGACCGGATGCAAGCCGAAGCTGACAGGTTGGATGCCATGTCCGGACAATCCGGCACAGGCTCCCGGACGCTCCGCATCCTTGTCCGGCAGCTCGAAAGCTTTATCGACCGACCGGACGGCATTCCGAAACGGCTTGCCAACTTCAAAAACAACGTTGCGGCCATTGCGGACTGGCTGCTGACGATAAAACAGCAGCCGCTCGAGCTCGACTACTTGTACGTTGCGTCGCCGGATGCGAAGAAACCGAAGGCAGAAGCGGGCTTGGCCGCGAGGGCGACCCACGAGATCAGAGCTTTTGCGGGATCCTTCCTGCAAAATTACGACGCGCTCGAAGCCGAAGGCGAAAGCGGCGAATCGATCCAAGTCTGGATCGGACTCGGCCGCGACCAGGCTTACGTGCTGAAGCGGATGATCGACGAGTCGTTTATCCCGGAGACGGGAATCGGCGTCGAGCTGAATCTGGTCGGTACGTCGCTCGTGACGGCGGTGATGGCCGGCGAAGGCCCGGACGTGAACCTGTTCACGAGCCGCGGCGACACGATGAATCTCGCTTTCCGCGGGGCGCTCGAGCCGCTAGACGAGTGGCAGGGATTCGACAGTCTAAAAAACGAATTCAAAAACTCCGCGTTTGTCCCGTACGAATACGGAAACCGCATTTACGGCATTCCGGACGATCAGGAATTTTTTATGATGTTCTATCGCAAGGACGTGCTGGGAGAGCTTGGCATCGAACCGCCGCAAACATGGGATGACGTCATGAAAATCGCGCCCATCCTGCAAAACAACAATATGGGCATCGGCCTGCCGTACGAGAACCTGGACGCGTTCCAGCTTCTGACCAAAGGCATAGGCGCGCTGAATCTGTACCCGACGCTGCTGATGCAGAATGGCAGCGGCATCTACAACGAGGAGCAGACCGGCACAAGGCTTCACGAGCCGGAGGCGTTCAAAGCGTTCAAGCAATGGACGGATTTCTATAATTTATACGATTATGCGCTTTACAAGGACGATTTGAACCGATTCCGCACGGGCGAGATGCCGATCGTGATTTCTTCCTACAAGCTCTATACCCGGCTGGCAGCCGCGGCCCCGGAAATTACGGGCACCTGGGCAATGGCGCCGATTCCGGGTATGCCGCAATCGGACGGCAGCATCGATCGCGCGACGGGCGCGACGGGAACGGCCGGCATCATGCTGAAGGATACGAAAAACAAGGAAGCGGCATGGAAATTCTTGCAATGGTGGAATTCGGCCGAGGTGCAAGCCCAATTCGTGAACGAACTGGAGAACGAAATGGGCGTGCTCGGCAGAAGGCTTCCAGCCAATACGGAAGCGATAGACGCCACGAGATGGAGCCGCGCCGACCAGGCCAGCTTGAACGAGCAATGGGACCAGGTGACGGAAATTCCGGAGCTGCCGGGCGGCTACTACACGCTGCGCAACCTGGATAACGCCTTCCGCGAGACCGTCTTTCAGAAGCGGAACGCCCGCGAGACGCTCTTTTATTGGAACAAAGACATCAATGATGAAATCGAACGAAAAAGGTATGAATTCGGGGTGGAGCAATGAAAGGTTCAATGATCCGCACGATCGGCAAGCACAAGGAAAGCTATGTGCTGATGGCGCCGTACATGGTATTTTTCCTGCTGTTTACGATCCTGCCCGTCATCTTGTCCGTCGTGCTGGGCTTCACTTATTACAATATGATCGAGCCGCCGCGTTTCATCGGCTGGTACAACTACATCCGGCTGTTCCTGGATGACGACGTCTTTATCATCGCGCTTAAGAACACGTTGTTTTTCGCCTTCGTGACCGGTCCGGTCAGCTATATGCTCAGCTTTTTCGTCGCTTGGATGATCAATGACTTGTCCAAGACGCTTCGCTCGATCGCGACGTCGGTGTTTTATATCCCGACCGTGATCGGAGCGGCGATCTTCCCGATGTGGCGCCTGATCTTCAGCCCGGACGAATACGGCTACCTGAACGGCCTCCTCATGGGCATGGGCTTTATATCCGAACCCGTCGCCTGGCTGCTCGACAAGGAATACGTCCTGATCATTTTGATTCTCGTCCAGCTGTGGATGAGTCTCGGCATCAGCTTCCTCGCGTTTGTCGCGGGACTGCAGACGGTCGACCGGAGCCTCTACGAAGCGGGCGTCATGGACGGCATCAAAAACCGCTTCCAGGAGCTTTGGTACATCACGCTGCCGTCCATGATTCCGCAGCTGATCTTCGGCGCGGTCATGCAGATCGTCATTTCGTTCAGCGTCGCGGACGTATCGATTCAGCTTGCAGGCTTCCCTAGTACGGAATACGCGGGCGAAACGATGGTGACGCATGTCATGGACTACGGCAGTATCCGCTACGAGATGGGGTACGCGTCGGCGATGGCCGTCGTGCTGTTCTTCCTGATGGTGTTCACGAACCGGCTCGTCACGAAGCTGCTGAATAAGGTCGGAATCTGATCCGGAGGGAGTAGAACCATGTTTACGATTACCAGAAAAAAAGCCGGGGCCAAAGCAAGGCGTTCCTTTACGGGGAATTTGTTCATCTTCGGATTCGTTGCGCTGCTAGGCGTCTTCTCGGCATTCCCGATGTACTTTGCGGTCGTGACGGCGTTCAAGCCGCTCGACGAGCTGCTGCAATTCCCTCCGCGACTGATCGTGCTTCGTCCGACTTGGACGAACTTTACCGATCTGTACCAGCTCGCGGCGAATATGTGGGTGCCTCTGTCGAGGTATATTTTCAACACCGTGTTCGTAGCGGTTGCGGGGACGGCGCTGCATGTCGTCTTCGCGGCCATGGCGGCTTATCCGCTAGCCAAACATCGATTCCCGGGCAAAAACAACCTGTTCTCCGTGATCGTAATGGCGCTGATGTTCGTGCCGCAAGTGACGTTCATTCCGCAATTCATCATGATGGCGGAGCTGAACATCGTAGACACGTACGCGGCGATGATCCTGCCGTGGATCGGCTCGTCGCTCGGCCTGTTCCTGATGAAGCAATTCATCGAGCAGCTGCCGGACGCCATCCTGGAGGCGGCCCGAATCGACGGCGCCAGCGAATACAAAATTTTCTTCTCCATCATTTGGCCGAACTCGGTTCCGGCATTGATGACGGTCGTCATTTTCCAATTCGTCAACTTGTGGAACTATGCGCCCAAAGAGCTGATCTACAGCGAATCGAACAAAGTATTCAGGCTGGCGCTGGAGCAGATCGTCGCAGGCGATCCCATCGCAAGGATGGGCGCCGGCGCAGCCGCCTCGGTCATTCTGATGATTCCGCCGATCATCGTATTCGTGCTATTGCAGCGCAAGGTCGTCGAGACGATGACCTTCGCGGGAATCAAGTGACAAGAAGAGGTGAGCCACATTGAAATTCAAACTTACGTTAGCCGCCGCGCTTCTTCTGCCGATGCTGGCGGCCGGTCAGACGGCGCATGCGGAAGCTCCATACAAGTCGTACGTGTATAACGAATGGGATCAGTCGAAGGCGTCTCCGACCGGGTACCTTCCCGGCGGTTCGTACACCGGCATAGAGGCCGGAGCGGGAGCGTTCATGGAACCTCAAGATCTATTCGTCGATGCGCAGGATAACGTCTACGTCGCCGATACGGGCAACAAGCGCATCGTCAAACTGAATGAAGAGTTTAAAGCCGAAACCGTCATCGACGGCTTGAGCTGGCAAGGCTCGGAGCTGAAGCTCAGCGCGCCGACGGGACTGTTCGTATCGGGCGACGGGACGATGTATATCGCCGACAAGGAAGCGGGACGCGTCATCCGCGCCGGAGCGGACGGGAAGGCGGATCTCGTGATCGAGAAGCCGCAGGATCCGCTTATCGCATCGGACTTCGTGTTTAAGCCGGTCAAGGTTGCGGCGGATAACGCGGGACGCATTTACGTTTTGTCGGAAGGGCAGTTTTTCGGGTTGATGCAGTTTGACGCTAAGGGCAAGTTTACGGGGTATTACGGAAGCAACCGGGTAGAAGTGACGCCGGCGGTCGTGCTGGAGTCGTTCTGGAAGAGCATCCTCTCCAAAGAGCAACGCGACGCCATGATGAAGCTGCTGCCGATCGAGTATTCCAATCTGCATATCGGCGCGGACAATTTCGTGTATACGACGACCATCGTTTCCCGGAATTCCCGGGAGGAAATCAAGAAGCTGAACCCGCTAGGCAACAACGTGCTCGTGACGAGCGGCGGAGCGGCGGATTTCGGGGATAAGGAAATAAGCTTCAAGGGCGGCGTCAAGCAGGATTCGTCGTTCCTGGACGTCGCCGTCGACGGCGACGGTTTCATCGCCGGGCTTGACCGGACGAGGGGCAAGGTGTTCGAATACGATGCCGAAGGCAATCCCGTATCCATCTTCGGATCGCTCGGCCATCAGAGAGGCACGTTTGGGCAGCCGGTGGCGCTCGCTTACTGGAAAGACGAGCTGCTCGTTCTCGACGCGGGCAAACGCAACGTCACAAGGTTCGTTCGCTCCGAATACGGCAGCCTCGTCCGCGAAGCGACGATCCTATACAACCAGGGGCTGTACGAGGAGGCCGCAGTCATCTGGAAGGAAGTAGCGCGCCGCAACACGAGCAACGAAATCGCTTATCTCGGTATGGCGAAGGCGCTGGAGAAGGAAGGCGATTACGAAGAAGCGCTTCATTATTACAAGCTGGGCACGAGCCGATCGGGTTACTCCGATACGTTCGGCCTGAAGCGGATGGATACGGTGCGAGGCAACCTGCCTCTAATCATGACCGTGCTGATCGCTGCGCTTGCCGGCTATTACGGCTATAAGGGCTTCCGGCTCTGGAGAAACGCCAAGAGGAAGGAGGTCGCCGGAGGATGACGACAATGTCGCAGACGAGTACCAGCAGATTGAATCCGCTTCGCTGCCTGCTTCATCCGTTCGACGGGTTTGCCGCGGTCAAGGACGAAGGGAAAGGCTCGATCGCCATTTCGGCCGTAATCGTAGTGCTCTTGTTCTTCGCGACGATTTTCAAGCGCCAGAGCACGGGTTACCCGTTCAATATGGCGGACTTAAACGCGCTTAACGTTTGGATCATGGCGGCGAAGACGGTCGCGCTGTACGGCTTGTGGGTAGCGGCGAATTGGGCGGTCGCGACATGGATGGACGGCGAGGGAAAAGCGAAGGAAATCATGATCGTCAGCTCGTACGCCATCATACCGTATGTCGCGGCTCTTATTCTAACGACGCTGCTGAGCAACGTGCTCGTGCAGGAGGAAGGCATGTTCCTCGGATACGCGATGACGATCGCGACGTTATGGAGCGGGCTGCTTCTGTTCATCGGACTCAACATCGTTCACGATTACGGCGCGCTGAAGACGCTGCAATCCATCGCGCTAACGTTCGCGGCCATGGCGATCGTCCTGTTCCTGCTCGTCCTGTTCTATACGCTGTTCAATCAAGTGTACGTGTTTTTCTACACGATCTATAACGAGATGCTGTTCCGCTACTGATGCTGCGAGCCCATGAGGAAGGAGGACACCTGGATGAAAACAAAAATGTTGCCGGCGCTGCTTGTCGCCGCGCTGCTGATCGCTGCGGCCGCGGGCGGGGCGGGAGGCAGTGCGCTTGCGCAAGGGGAAAAGGCGGCGGCGCCTGCCGAAGTCGCCGCGGGCGGCGAAACGGTTCGAAGCGAAGCGCAGCCTAAGCAAGCGGCCGAATCGCCGGATTTGTCCGGCTGGAAGCTCGTTGCCGAGAACGGCAGGCTTACCTTGCACGTAAGCCCGGATACCGCCGAAATCGCGGTTTCGGATACCGGCACGGGCGCGGTATGGCTCAGTAATCCGGCAGACCGCGAGCATGACAAGCTGGCCAAAGGCGCCAAAAAAATGGAGCTTTCATCACAGCTGCTTATCGATTACGTCGACGGGCTGAACAAGCCGTTCCAGGCGAACAGCTTTACGGGCAGCGTGAAGGAAGGAAAACCCGAGCTGAAGCAAGTAGAGGGAGGCGTCGAGATCGCGTTCGGCTTCCCGAAAGCGGGCTTCGTTATCCCTGTAAGATATACGCTCGGCGAGGATTACCTGTCGGCGGCGATCGTGACCGAAGGCATTCGACAGACGGGAAAGTTTAATTTGGTCAATATTAGCCTGCTTCCTTTCTTCGGGGCGGGAGGCCCAGAGGAAGAAGGCTTCATGCTGGTGCCGGACGGAAGCGGAGCGCTGATACGCTTCAACAACGGCAAGAGCAGTTACCGGAGCTATAACGAGCGGGTTTACGGCGGGGATGCTGCGCTCGATCTCCCTGCCGCGGTTGAAAACAAAGAAACGGCGCGACTGCCCGTGTTCGGCATTAACAAAGGAAACCGCGGCTTGCTCGCCGTCATGGCGAGCGGGGAATACCAGGCCGGCATCACGGCCGAGGTGAGCGGCAAAAACAACAGCTACAACAACGTGTTCGGCTATCTCAACTTGATGGAATCGGAAACGAATGTACTGCTCGAAGGCACGCCGAACGAAAAACAAGTGACGCGCACTTCGGATTCGATGACCGGGGAAGAACCGTTCGAAGTTCGTTATTACCTGCTTAGCGGCGAAGAACAATCGACCTACGCGGGAATGGCGGGCCGTTACCGGACGTATCTGCAGGAGGAGCTGGGCGTCAAAGCATGGGAGCAACCTGCGGATTCAGAGGAGGAGTCCCTGCCGCTGCTCATCGACTTTGTCGGTGGCGCGAAGAAGCGGGAGACGTTCCTCGGCTTCCCGTACGAAACGGTGGAGACGCTGACTTCCTTCAAGGATGTTTCGAATATCGCAAGCGAGCTGATCGGCGAAGGGATCACTGGCCTATCCGTCCGCATGACGGGCTGGAGCCCGGGAGGCGCCATGGACGAAGTGCCGGTGTCGCTAAGCGCGGAGCGAAAGCTTGGCGGCACGAAGGGATTGTTGAAGCTGAGCCGGGAGCTTACGGATAAAGGCGTCGCCTTCTATCCCGCGGCAGACCCGACCCGAATGTATGAAGGCGGCAACGGCTTCAGCAAATTTTCCGATACGGCCAAAGGCATCAGCCGCGCGCCGGCGCTGAAATTCCAGTACCGGCTTAGCGACGGCACGAAGGACAAAAGCTCGGCAAGATGGTACCTCATGAAGCCGGACTCCGCGGCCGAAGCCGCGGTGAGGCTTGCGGCAAGCGCGGAGAGGAACGAGCTTGGCGGCATCGCGCTGCAAGGCATCGGTTCCGCCGTCTACTCCGACTTCAAGCGGGGCGGCTTGTCCAAAAACGAGACGGGCCGCATCTGGGAGGAAGCGTTGCGCGGCGCTTCGGAGAAAGCCGGCCCTATCCTCTTCGACCATCCGAACGCTTACGCGTTCCCGTATGCGTCGGCGCTGACCGATGTGCCGCTATACGCGAGCGGATTCGACGTCACGGACGAAGAGGTGCCTTTCTACCGTATCGCAACCAGCGGCTTGCTGCCCGCATACAGCGAACCGGTCAATCTCTCCAGCATGCCGCGCGACTACATGTTGAAGCTGATCGAGACCGGAACTTATCCCGCTTACCGCTTTATCGCCAGGGAAGCTTCCCTGCTGACGGGCACCGAGTTCGACGATCTGTACAGCGCGGAGTACGGGCTATGGAGCGAGGAGCTGCTGGAGCAGCACCGGGAGCTTAGCGCCGCCATGAAGGAATTCCGGGGCAGCGCGATTACGGGCCATCGGAAGCTTGCGGAGGGCGTATACGAAACGAACTTCGAGAACGGCATAACAGCCTTTGTCAATTATAACGATAAGAACGCCGTCGCCGGCGGGTTCGACATTCCGGCGAACGGCTACCTCATTCGTTAGGGAGTGAGAGCATGTTCAGACGTCTACGGGCAATGCCCTATACGAAGAAGAAAGAGCTGTACGGGTTATTGTTCGTGCTGCCATGGATCATCGGATTTATATTGTTTTTCGCAAAGCCGCTTCTGACTTCCTTCATCTATGCCTTTCAAAACCTGGAGCTGACGCCTCAGGGGCTGAAAGGAAGCTTCATCGGCTGGGAAAATTTCGAGTATGCGATCTACAAGGATCCAAGCTTTATACGCGAAGCCGTCAATTCCTTCATTAATATGCTGTACGGCGTGCCGCTCATCTTGGTGTACAGTCTGTTCGTCGCCGTGATGATCAAACATAAGTTCCCGGGCCGCGGCTTCATGCGGGCGGTATCCTTCCTTCCGGTCATCATCGCCTCCGGCGTCCTGATGCAAATTTTGAAGGAGGACGTGTTCTCGCAGGGAATGCGGGGCGGCGCGGAGAGCGTCTACCTGTTCGCGGGAGCGGGCATGAACGGCATTTTGACGGAGCTCGGGCTCGGGCCTCAGTTGATCGAAATCTTCAATAACGTCATCAGCCGCATTTTCGACCTGACATGGCGCTCCGGCGTCCAGGTTCTGCTGTTCCTAGCGGGCTTGCATACGATTCCGGGTTACTTGTACGAGGCATCCTCGCTGGAGGGAGCCCGTCCTTGGGAGCAGTTCTGGAAGGTAACGCTGCCAATGCTGACGCCGATGATGCTGCTGAACATCGTATATACCATCATCGATACGTTCACCGATTACGGCAACGGCGTCATCATGATGATTTACAACACGGCATTCTCCCAAGTTCGGTTCGGCTACAGCAGCGCGCTTGCATGGCTGTATTGCCTTGCGATCGCGGCCTTCCTCGGGCTCGTGTATGTACTGCTCAAGAAACGGATCGTATACCTCAAGGATTAATCGGAAAGCGGGGAATCGAAAGTTGAACGCCATTGTAGGAAGACGCCAGCTGAAGCTGGCCAAAAAAATAGCGTCGGCGACGGCGCGTTACGCGCTGCTCGCGGCGATCGCTTACCAGCTTCTGTACCCGCTGCTCTATATGATGAGCATGGCGCTGCGAAAGCCGGAGGAGGCGATCGACCCGAGCGTCATCTGGGTGCCGAAGTCGTTCACGCTTAGCAACTTTGCCGACGCGCTGCGGGTCATGGACTTCTGGGACGCGCTGCAGAACAGCGTCCTGATCGGCCTCGGCTGCGGTTTGCTCGACGTCCTGTCCTGCGCCTTCGTCGCTTACGGCTTTGCTAGATTCAAGTTCCCCTTCTCGGGGCTGCTGTTCTCCCTTGTCATCTTAACACTTGTCATCCCGGTTCAGACCATCATTCTCCCGCTCTACGCGGATATGCGGTACTTCGATGCGTTCGGCCTCATGAAGCTGACGTCGGCGATAACCGGAGGGCCGGAGTCCGTTAGTCTGGTCGGCAGCTACTGGTCGTTTTATCTGCCCTCCATGTTCGCCATGGGGTTAAGGGCGGGACTGTTCATCTTTATTTTCCGCCAGTTTTTTATGGGCATGCCGAAGGAGCTTGAGGACGCGGCTTACATGGACGGCTGCGGACCGTTCAAGACGTTCTTCCGGGTCATGCTGCCTAACGCCAGAAACGCGATGATTACCGTATTCCTGTTTTCCTTTGTCTGGCACTGGAACGAATATTACATGTCGAACCTCTTGCTCGGCAATATGAAAAAAAACTTCGCGATCGCGATTTCCATGCTGCGCGTCGATCTGCAATCCATCGTGAACGTGCAGACGATCAGCGACCCGCTGGTGATCGTGACGAGGATCCAAGCAGGCGCTTTGCTCGCGATATTGCCGCTTATCGTTCTTTATTTGATTACGCAGCGGCAATTCGCCGACAGCATCGAGCATGTAGGCATTAAGTAACGGGCAGCGGGCGGGGCGACCCGCCCGGCTTGAAGGGAGGCGAGGCCGAAGGTTCTGCATGGCAGGCAAGAGGATTTTGTTTTGCTGGTTAATGATCGAGGGAGTCAACCAAAAAAAGGAATCATCCATTAAACGAGGAGGCTATCCAAATGAACAAAAACGTAAAATCTTGGGCAATGATGCTTGCGACAGTGATGATGACGACTACGGTGCTGTCGGCTTGCTCCGGCGGCAACGGCAATGCGGGCAATGCCGGCAATGCGGCCAATACCGGAAACGCGGGCAACGGAAGCGCGGAAGCCGAAGGCAATGAGGTTAAGGAAGAAGAGCTGGTTAAGCTTGCAAACGGCAACATTACGGTGCTGTACCATACGTCGCTCGAGCAGTATCAAGAGAGCAAAACGAATAACCCGGATGCGTACGACGCGCTTCTGGAATCAATTCCCGAATTCGAGAAGCAGCATGGCGGCAAGGTCAATCTGATCGCGGTGCCTTGGGGCGACCAGAAGGCGACGCTGATCTCGATGGTGAATGCGGGCGAGCAGGTGGACGTGGCGCAGGCGAACGACCAGAACTTCCCCGTCTATCCGCTGAAGAAGATGCTGATGCCGCTTGGCGATTACATCGATCTGGCCGACCCGCTCTGGAACAGCTCGGTTTTGAAAGCGTTTGAGTTCGGCGGCGAGCCGTACGCGGCCGGCGTGGGAGCGGCTCCGATCGTGATCTATTACAACAAAACGTTATTCGAAAACAACGGCGTGAAATCACCTTCCGAGCTGTACGCCGAAGGCAACTGGACATGGGAAACGTTCCGCTCCACGGCTATGGAGATGACGCAGGATACGGACGGCGACGGCGCGAGCGACCAATTCGGCTTCGGCTGGTGGGATGCGGGTTACGCGCTGATGGTCGCTTCCAACGGCAAAACGCTGCTGACCTACAACGAAGACGGCACGATCTCCGCGAACCACGATTCCGACAACGTGAAGGAAGCGGTTCAATTCACGCAGGACGCGCTTCTGAAGGACAAATACATCGACAAGGACAAGGAAGGCGACTACTTCAACGCCGAGTTCAAAAACGGCAAGCTGGCCATGACGGCGGAATACGGTTTCGGCGGGTTCAACGTCTTTAAGAGCGACTACGAAATCGACTTCGTGCCGGTGCCGAAAGGCCCTAAAGGCGAGCCCGGCGTAGGCCCTGGCGGCATGTCCGGCTGGTCGATCCCGACCGTCTCGAAAAACCCGGAAGGCGCCGCGGCGTTCATCAAGCTGCTGTCGGAGAACGAGCAAAAGGTCGCGACGGCCAAAAACGTCGAGCTGTACGGCCAGGAGAAGGTTGATTTCATGAACGAGCTCGCAGGCAAAATCCTGTTCGCGCCAATCGGCGTCGAAAAATACTGGGATGCCAATACCGCGCTTCTTACGGGCATCAAGGACGGCACGCCGGTCGGCACGTTCGCCGCAACGGCGAAGGCGATGCTGGAGGAAGGCATCAACATCACCTTGACGCAATAAAACTCTTGAAGCAGCCCGCTGTCATGATTTATGGCGGCGGGTATGCCTTTTAAGGGAAGATGGGGGGAATGAAGAAATGGCAGTTCGTAAGAAGAGGACGGTTGCCTGCCTATTGGGCGCCGCCGCGATAATGGCGCTCTCGGCATGCAGCAATGGCGCGAACGGGCCGGGCGAGAGCAGGCAGGAAACGCCGCAAGCGTCGATCGCCCCATCGCAGAAGCCGGCGGAGTCGGCTGTTCCCGGCGAAGCGGAAGCGATGGCTCCTTCCGATCGACTGTTCTGGAAGCCGCCGGCAGGCTGGGTCGGCGACTTGATGCCGTACAACGACGGGACGGATAAGCTGCATTTGTTCTACCTGCAGGATTGGCGAGACGGAGCGCCGGGCTTCCATCCTTGGCATCAGGTGACGACAACGACGCTGACGGACTATGCGGATGAAGGGGAATCGATTCCCGTCGGTTTAGAACATGAGCCGGATCTGGCGATCGGCACGGGCAGCGTCATCAAGGAAGGGAATACGTACCACGCCTTCTACACGGGCCATAATTGGAAGTTCCCGGATCAGGGAAAGCCGAAGGAAGCGATGATGCACGCGGTCAGCCAGGATCTCAAAACATGGACGAAGCTGCCCGAGCATACGTTTGTTGCCCCGGAAGGTTATGAAATACACGATTTCCGTGATCCGTTCGTGTTGTATAACGAAGAAGCGGGCGTTTATTGGATGCTGGTGAGCGCAAGGAAGGAAGGCGTCGGCGGCGTTATCGCGAAGTTTGTATCCAAGGATTTGGAGCGATGGGAGGTAAGCGAGCCGCTGGAGGTCGAAGCGTCGTCATCGTTCTTCATGCTGGAATGTCCGGACGTGTTCCGGATCGGGGACAAATGGTATTTGGTTTTCTCGGAGTTCAGCGACAAGAAAGCGACCCATTACCGGGTCAGCGATTCGCTCGAGGGGCCATGGCTGCTGCCGAAGGACGGCGACGACTTGTTCGACGGCAGGGCGTTCTACGCGGCGAAGACCGGCATGCTGGGCGACGAACGTTTCTTGTACGGCTGGGTGCCGACGCGCCAGATGGAGAAGGACTTCATGAAATGGGATTGGGCAGGCAATCTCGTCCCCCATCAAATCGTCGCGCATGAAGACGGTACGCTTGGCGTGAAACCGCCCGACCAGCTTGCCGACTACTTATCGAAGCCCGAGGAAATGAAGATGGAGCGTACGCTCGGCACCGCTACGGGCAGCGGCGGAGAGTGGAAGCTGGACGGCGAATCCGGGCTAGCGGGCGTCGTGTTCGATAAGCTGCCGCAAATCGCCAAATTGACCGGCAAGTTCCGCTTTGAAGAAGGCACGCAGTTCACCGGGTTCGTGGCCAGCGTCGGCGAGGACGCCGAGAAGGCGTACGGCATTCAAGCGGAACCGGGAAAAAGCCGGATTCGTTACGACGCGGTGCAGGGCGAAGCGCTCACCACCGTCGAGCCTGACGTCAGCGTTTCGGTTCCGTTCCGCGCAGGGACGGAATACCCGTTCACGCTTCTGATCGAAGACGATGTTGCCGTCTTCTATGTCGACGATTACGCATTGACGACGCGCATCTATAAGATGCCGGGCGGCAACTGGGGCTGGTACGCCCGCGGCGGCGCCGTGACGTTGTCCGAGCTTGCGCTGTTCACGCCGAAGGAGGATTAAGCGATGACGACGGGCGAACCCTTGTACAAGGAAAGATACCGGCCGAGGTTCCATCTGACGCCGCCGTCCGGTCCGATGAGCGATCCGAACGGCATGGTCTACGTTGACGGGGAATATCATCAGTTTTATCAATTCACGGGGCGGTGGGGGCATGCAATTAGCCGCGATTTGATCCATTGGGAGCATCTTCCTCTCGCGCTCGTGGGGGATGAGCTCGGCGATATATGGTCGGGCAGTTGCGTGATCGACAAGCGGAATACGAGCGGGCTCTTCCGGGATGAATCCGGCATGGTCGCGTTATTCACCCACTTCAAGGACGGTTTGCAGTCGCAAAGCATGGCCTACAGCCGCGATCGCGGACGCACTTGGGCCAAATACGAAGGCAACCCCGTTATACCGAATCCCGGCCTGAAGGATTTCCGGGATCCGAAGGTGCTCTGGCATGAAGAGGCGGCAAAGTGGGTCATGGTCGTGTCGGTCGATAAGGAAGTCTATTTTTATTCATCGGCCAATCTGCTCGAATGGCGGTTCGAGAGCCGCTTCGGCGAAGGCCAAGGCTGCCGCGCGGCGGTATGGGAATGCCCCGATTTGTTTCGGCTGCCCGTGGAAGGAAGGCCTGGCTTGTCGAAGTGGGTGCTGCATGTCAGCATCGGCGACAACGGGGAGACGGACGGGTCCACGGCGCAATATTTCATCGGCGAGTTCGACGGAAGGCAATTCCGGAACGACGACGAGAGCGGCGGCGAGGTTCGATGGACGGATTACGGGCAGGACTTCTATGCGGCGGTGACGTACTCGGATATGCCGGAAGCGGATGGCCGGACGGTATGGCTCGGCTGGACGTCCAACTGGAAATATCCGTTCGCGGGACCGACCTCTCCGTGGAAGGGAGGCATGTCCGTTCCTCGCTCGCTCACGCTCAAGACGTCTGAGAAAGGGAGGATCGTCTTATGCCAGCACCCGATTGCCGAGTTGGAGAGTCTTCGTGAGGGAAGGCCGCTTGTTTGGCGGGACGTCGTTTTGTCGGACGGAGCGTTGAAGCTTGAGTTTACGGGCAGCTCTTACGAGATCGAAGCGGAGGCGGAATGGCGGGAGGACGATACACCTACCGCGTTCGGACTGCGGGTGCGGGCGTCCGGCGAAGAACGCACCTTGCTGGGGTATGAGCCCGGAGCCGCGCTGGCCTTCTTGGACCGGACGGCCGCGGGGCGGAACGACTTCGTCAGCAGGAAAGGCAAGCCTTTTCATTTCGGCAAAAGGTTCGAGGCTCCGCATGGGGCGAAGGACAGCCGAATCAGACTGCGGGCTTTCGTGGACGAATCCGTCGTGGAGCTGTTCGTGGATGGCGGAGAGACGGTATTTACTTCGCTCGTCTACCCCGAAGGGAAAGCGGACGGCATCGAGCTGTTCGCGGATGGGGGAAAAGTCGTTTTTACGGAAGTGACCGTACGCAGAATGAATTCGGCGTGGGTGTAATAGTTGCAGAGAAAGCATGGTGAAGAGAAATGGGAAACCTGACTGTTAATCAATTGAAACACGCGGCGCTAATCGATCGGGCGGGAGAGGCGCTTTCCTCGCTCGAGTCCGCCATGGACCGGACGTATCGGCTTGGTTATCATCTGATGCCGCCTGCAGGCTGGATGAACGATCCGAACGGACTGATCCAATTCCAAGGCGTCTATCACGCGTTTTATCAGCATGATCCGTACCAATCCAAACAAGGCCCGATGCATTGGGGCCATGCGACAAGCCTCGATTTGGTCCACTGGGAGCATCAGCCCGTCGCGCTTGCGCCGTCCGAAACCTACGACAGCGGGCCCGCAGGCGGCCAAGGCTGCTGGTCGGGCAGCGCGGTCGACGATAACGGCACGCTGACGCTGATTTATACCGGTCATGTCGACGGGCGTTCGCCGGAAGAGGTGCAAAGCTTGGCCGTCAGCGTCGACGGTATCGTGTTTAACAAGCCGGATCAGAATCCCGTGATCGAAGATTCGCCCGACCGCGAGCGGTTCGGCTTCCGCGATCCGAAGGTATGGAAGCGGGGCGAGCTCTGGTATATGGCGGTCGGCTACGGCAAGGACGGGCTGGGGAAAGCCATCATTTATACCTCTGAGAATTTGAGAGTGTGGACGTACAGAGGGGCCGCGCTGGAGAGCGACGGCACGATGGGGGATATGTGGGAATGCCCGGATTTGTTCCCGATCGGCGGAGGCGAGCATCACGCTCTTCTTATCTCGCCGATGAACACGGGATCCTACAAAAATCTGTACGTGACGGGCAGATTCGATTACGAGGCATGCAGGCTGGAGAAGGGGTACGCCGAGCTGATCGATTACGGATTCGATTTCTACGCGCCTCAGACGTTGCTGGACGACCAAGGCCGCCGGATCATGCTCGCCTGGATGAACATCTGGGGAGCAGTCGCACCGGAGCAGGAGCTTGGCTGGTACGGCGCGATGACGTTGCCGCGAGAGCTGACGCTTGAGGCGGACGGCACGCTGCGCAGCCGTCCCGTGAAGGAGCTGGAGGTGCTTCGCGGCGAGGCGGTTCAAGCAAGCGGCATCGTTCTCCGGGACGGGGAGCCTGCGGGCGTGGCGGGAGTTGCAGGCCAACAACTGGAGCTGATCGCCCGCATTCGCCCCGGAGACGCATCCGAGGTGGGTCTGCGCTTTTTTGCTTCCGCGGACGGTGAAGCTTATGCGGAGATCGTCTATGATGTCGCTGGAGGAAAGCTGAGCATGGACCGCAGCCGGGCAGGCGCCGGCGACGGCGGAGTCAGCGTCGCGCCGTTATCGTTGTTGTCCGACGGTACGATCGAGCTTCGCCTTTATTTGGACCGCTCGTCGGCGGAGCTGTTCGCGAACGACGGCCGGATCGCCATGACGAACCGGATTTACGGCAAAGCGGATCAAACGGGAATTTCTTTTGTTGCCCGCGGCGGCGAGGCGGAACTCGTGTCGCTTGATTCGTGGCGGCTTAATGGCATCTGGGGGTAAGCGGAGAGGGATGAAGAAGATGGATGTAGTAGCGCTCGGGGAGCTGTTGATCGATTTTACGCCGCACGGGGAATCGGAGCAGGGTCAACCCTTATATGAACGGAATCCCGGCGGCGCGCCGGCAAACGTGCTGGCTGCCCTATCGAAGCTGGGCGTTCGGACGGCTTTTATCGGGTCGGTCGGCGACGACGCGTTCGGGCGTTTCCTTGCGGATACGCTGCGCGGCAGCGGCATAAACGTCGAAGGCTTGATCGTGACGGAGGAAGCGCAGACGACGCTTGCCTTCGTCCATTTGGACCCGGGCGGCGATCGTTCCTTTACGTTCTGCCGCAAGCCAGGAGCCGATCAACTGCTGCGGACGGAGCAAATAGACCGGGGGTTGGTCGGCGGTACCCGCTTGTTCCATTTCGGCTCCATCAGCATGACGAACGAGCCTTCGCGCACGGCAACGCTGGAAGCGGCGGCTTTGGCCAAGGAGAGCGGCGCGGTCGTCTCCTACGATCCGAACCTGCGTTTGTCGCTGTGGCGGGACGCGGAGCATGCGAGGGCCGCGATTTTGGAAGGGATGGCGTTGGCCGATGTCGTCAAAGTGTCGGAGGAGGAGCTGCTGTTCCTGACCGGCACGGATGAGCTGGATGCAGGCTCCATGCAGTTGATGGAGCAATACGGCATGAAGCTGCTCCTCGTAACCCTTGGGCCGGATGGCAGCTACTGCCGGACGACTTCGGTAGACGGGGCGGCGCTTACGGCAAGGAATGGCGGCTTCAAAGTGGACGTCGTCGACACGACGGGTTCGGGCGACGCCTTTTTCGGAGGCGTATTGTACCGCCTGCTTGGGGAGGACGACTTGTCCTCGCCGGCTTGGACGGAGGAGAAGCTGCTTCGAATGCTCGCGTTCGCCAACGCGATGGGCGCGTTGACCGCGACCGGTAAAGGCGCGATCCCGTCGCTTCCGACGCTAGAGCAGGCAATGACTTTTGCAGAATTGGAAGAGAAGTGAGGAAGCTGTTATTAGGAGGGTGGTTGTCATTAGACAACCGCCTTTTTTTGCTTTGCAAAGCCCGTTTGATCAACGGAATCTCAACGGAATCTGGGAAACCTAGTAGAACGATCCTGAAAAACCGATGCCATTGCGGTTGCGGTTGTTCTCGGACGCTAACGGAAGCAGTCGTCGCTATTCGGTTCATTTTTATTCGATTTGGAAATCTAACGGAAGTAAGGAGTCTTATTATGTTACTATTCCTGAAAAAATACCATTTTCAATCGATTTAAGAGTTGTGGGCTCCGTTAGATATCTAAATGGGCTCAATAATGCGTAATAAGAGCGCTGAGTTCCGTTATATCATCGAATGGTTTTTGTCATTTGGAGCAAACTTCGAACCTCCGCCGATTAAGTCCTTCCGTTTCTTTTTTGCTCCCTCCCCGCATAAGCTTGGGTATGTAGCAGGACAGGATCGGAGGGGATGACGATGGCGAAATGGGGGAGAAAAAGCTGGTGGCACCGGATCGGCGACGCGCTGTCCGGCCATGGCTCCGGCGGTTCGTTCCGCCGGGTGAAGACGGTGAGCTGGGGAAGCGGGCGCGGAAAAAGCGGGGCGTCGAAATCGAGCTCGGCAAGCGGGAGCGGCATCAAGTGGGGAACGAGACCGGCAGCGGCGAAGCCGGCCGCAAGCTGGGGAAGCAGCCGGAGGTCGCCAATGTTCTCCTTCGGCGGCCGCTCAAAGCGGGTTTCGCAACCGGCGGTTTGGGGAACGAAGCCGAGAGAGCCTCGAAGCCGGCCCCGCATGCGCAAGCGGACGCTGCTGCTGTGGATGCTCGTTTTTATGATGTTGTTTACGATACCGTCCTTTATTTTCATCGAGCGCAATTTGCGTCCGCCGCTCATGAACATCGCGAAGATAAGGGTGAAGCAAGTGGCGACGCAGGCGATCAACAAAGCGATTACGGATCAGGTCGCGCGCAAGTCTGAAGCCGATAAATTGATCGATTGGAAAATGAACGCGAACGGCAAAATTTCCGGCTTCATGCTGAATTACGCGGAGCATATCAGCATCACGTCGGAAACGGTGCAAACCGTGCAGGCAGCGCTTAGCGAAATTAAAGATATTCCGGAGCATATTCCGATCGGACACGCGGTCGGCAGCGCTATTATTTCGTCCTTCGGTCCGACGGTGCCCGTTAAGTTCGAGCCTGTCGGCGCGGCCAAGGTAGAGTTGAGCACGCGCGAGCGCAACGCGGGAATCAATATGGTACTGATAGAGGTATACATCAAAGTCGTCGCCGAGGTGTCCATCATCATCCCGTTCGATTCGGAGCCCGAGCTCGTCGATACGGAAATTCCGATCTCGTATTTGCTGGTGGTCGGCGACGTGCCGATGTATTACTACGATAGCACGGGCAAGCCCGTCGGGGAATCGGCGCAGCAAGCTCCGAATATTTCGGTGCCGCTGGAGCAAGGTTCCGGAGGAGGCGTAACGACAAATCCGAACGACGCAGGGACAGAAGAGGAACCTTCCGCGGATTCGCTGCCATCGGACCATACTTCGGACAACGGAGAGACGCAAGTGGATTCGCTGCTTCAAATGGAAGCGGAATAAGGAATACGAGACGGTGGATGAGTTTCAAAATGATTCGAATGGTGCAATTCGTACAGCATTTTTTTGCATCAAATGTTGGGGCAAAGTCATTCCTGCATAACATACAGCATTTTTCGCATATTCATGGCGTGGACGGAAAATTAGGGCCAAATTGCTGCACAAAATACAGAAATACATGGATATGATGCGATTTTGTTTCGGAAATGCTGTACAGAATGCAGCAACGGCAACGGGATAGCTTGTTGAGGCAACAGTTGGCAGGAGGCAGCAGGTGGCAGGCAATATGCAGAAGGCGGCAGGCAGCAGGCAGCAGGCATTAGGCAGCAGGCGGCAGGCGGCAGGCAGTAGGCAGCAGGCAGCAGGCAGCAGGCAGCAGGCGGCAGGCAGTAGGCAGCAGGTCGCAGTAACGGCAGGCGGTATGGAAAGGCGGCAGGCAAACGGCGCAGCAGGTAGGTTGCGATAGTCGGTCGTCGCTGGCATTGGATAAGCAATTTCCCGTCGGAAAAATAAGAACCCGTCAGCGAAGTGACGGGTTCTTATGCCATAATCGACCTTACTGTTTCGAACGAAGCCGCTTTCGCTCCGACTGTTCCCAGCGACGCAGCATCGGATACGGGTCGAACGCCCATTCCACGAGGCCGCGATCGCTGTAGACGCCGTAGTGCAGATGCGGAGGGAATTTGCCCGACGTTCCCGGCTTGCCGTAGCCGGAGCTGCCGACCCAACCGACGACTTGTCCGGCCGCCACGATGTCGCCTACGCCAAGGGACTTATCGAACCCGGACAGATGCGCGTAATAGTGATAGTGATTGTTCAAATCGCGAATGCCGATACGCCAGCCGCCAAATTTGTTCCAGCCTTTGATTTCGATGACGCCGTAGCAGGTGCTGCGGACGGGAGTCCCATGGCCGGCGAAAATATCGGTTCCTTCATGGCTGCGGCGTCCGCCCCAGCCTCTTCGGTCGCCCCATGTATCCTTGTAGGAATAGGTGGTGCCGAGAGGCAGCGGGAAGGCATGCTCGAATAAGTCCAGCTTGCCGTAATGCCTATAGATGGAGGCGAATTGCTGAACCCGCTGCACGGCCCTGCTGTTGCGGTAATAATCCCATACGCCCGCCGGGAACCGGACTTCCGACGTACCGCTCGCGCTCATGTAGGAGACGAGCGAGTAGAGCAGGTCGAAGTCGTTCGTCCGCTCGGCGAATCCGTTGCCGTCTCCGTCCTTCCCGATGCCGTTGAAGAATCGGATGGACACCGGCGAACTGTCTTCGGCGTCGGGATTAAGCGTGCCCGCCCAACGCTCCGGCTCAACGAACACGCCGGCAGTCTGTCCGAGGATCGGATGGGTTTTCGGCTTCGCTTTGGACATGGAGCGTTCATATTGATCCACTGCCGCGATCCAGTACCATTCGACGCCCGTAACGCTGCTAAGTTTGTCGTACAGATCCCGGCGCTGGTCGAACGGGTTCGCGGCCCCTGCCTCTTCCGCCGCGGATCGGGCAATACGAGTTGCATAAATCGCCGCCGGGCGATAAACTGTTCCGTTCTCCCAAGCAGCTGCGGCTCTCGTTGCCGGCACGGCTAATATCGATGCAGCCGCAACAAACGCGGCTATCGGAATGATTGCCTTCAAACGTCTCACCCTTTCGGAAGCATGAGGTCATAACGCTATGTTTTGCAGAACTTCCGTTTTTATCCCAAATCCCCGACTTATATCGGTTTGCGATAGATAACATTCCGATAAACTATGGATAGCGGCCTAATCTCGAAAGCCTTATCATTACTTTTTGCCTGCATGGCGTGTTATAATGATGGCAATGCCGTAAACTTATAACAGAACGTGAAAGCAGGGAACATACATGAGCGAACGCAACAAACGCGAGAAACTGCCAAAGCCGGACTGGCTTCGCATAAAATTAACGACCGACGGCAATTACGCCGAAATCAAAAACATGATGAGGAACAAGACGCTTCACACCGTATGCGAAGAAGCGCGTTGCCCGAATATTTACGAATGCTGGTCCAACCGGACGGCGACGTTCATGATTCTAGGCGATATTTGCACGCGCGCTTGCCGGTTCTGCGCGGTGAAGACGGGCATGCCGACGGAGCTTGACTTGCAAGAGCCGGAGCGCGTGGCGGAAGCAGCGGAGCAGATGGGTCTCATGCACTGCGTCGTGACCTCCGTCGCTAGGGACGACTTGGCCGACGGCGGGGCGTCCATCTTTGCGGCTACGATTACGGCGATCCGGAAGCGGCTGCCGTTCTGCCGCGTCGAGGTGCTTATTCCAGACTTCATGGGCAATTGGGATGCGCTGCAGGTCGTGATGGATGCGAACCCGGATATCCTAAATCATAACATCGAGACGGTGGAACGCCTGTCCGACCGCGTCCGCGCGAAAGCAAAGTACAAACGCTCCCTGGAGCTGCTGAAGCGCGCCAAAGAAATGAAACCGAAAATTCCTACGAAATCCAGCATCATGCTTGGCGTAGGGGAACAATATGAAGAAATTTTGCAAGCTATGGACGATCTCCGCGCGGTAGACTGCAACATTCTGACGCTCGGCCAGTATCTGCAGCCGACGCCGAAACATCTGCCGATCGAACGGTACGTTCACCCGGACGAATTCGCCCAGCTTAAGGCAGAGGGCAAAAATCGCGGATTCCGCCACGTCGAATCGGGACCGCTCGTCCGCAGCTCGTACCATGCGCACGAACAGACGGATTCCGCGCATGCGGCAATCGCGGCGGACACGGCCGATCAGGCCGAAGCAGAAGGCACGGGCTACGGCCTGGAATCTTCGGGCTCATGCGCTAGCGCTGCCGCGGGCGCGCTGGCCGGAGCTAATTAATCGACGCTGAAGTGGGGTGGAACAGTGGCTTTGATTCATATCGGAGGCAAGTCGTACGAGCTCATGCACGAGAACAGGAACGGGTGGAATCCCGAAGCCTTCCGCAATCGCTATAGCGAAGTACTGGAGAGATACGATTACATTATCGGGGACTGGGGCTACAACCAGCTTCGCCTGAAGGGATTTTTCCGTGACGGCCATCAGAAGGCGAGTAAGGAGAGCAACTTCTCCAGCGTTTCGGATTACATTAATGAATATTGCAATTTCGGCTGCGCGTATTTCATTCTGGAGAAGAAGCAGAACGCAAACCGGGAGCCGGATGAAGACGATCTGGATCTGAACTATGAGCCGGATGCGCCTCGCTTGGAGGGTTACGACCTTCGTGCGGCCGCGGAATCCGCGGCTACGGCTATCTCCGCGGAGTTGGAGCAAGTCGAAGAGAGCGTAAGGCCTGCACCTTCACGAAGGGATTCCCATTCAGGCGGACGGCATAGGCATAACCACGGCCACAACAGCCACAAAGACCATGGCGGGAACAATCAGCAGGGCAACCCTTCGAAGCAAGAAGGCCAAGGGCGTTCGGCGGAAGGCGGAGAGGGCAAACGCCGCGACCAACCGTACCGGAAGAACAACCGCAACCGCCATCACGACCATCGCGCCAAAAAACCGATGAAGATTGCCGCAAGCGAATCGGCAGCCGCTTCGGAAGGCCAGAATCATAAGTCGCAGCAACAGCAACAGTAAACGAAAGAGACGCCGGGCGCTCCCCAAACGGAGTACCCGGCGTCTTTGTTTTAAGTCATATCGATGAAGGCTTCGCGTACGCGGTTCCAGAACGTGAAGGCTCTGTAACGAGGAAACGTCACTTTGCGCGTCGAGACGCTGCATCGGATCGACCGGATGTCGCCGTACATCATGTTCACATGGTCGACGCTCAGCTGGATGCGTTGATCTTTTTTGGAGATGATGTCGCAATGATGATGTTTCGGCAGCAGAACGGAGGAACCAAGCGTCCGGAATACCCGATTGTTGATCGAAGCGATCTCGGCGATCTGAAGCGATTCGATGGAAGGGTGAACGATGGCGCCTCCCAAGCTTTTGTTATATGCGGTACTTCCCGAAGGAGTCGAAATGACGATCCCGTCGCCTCGGAACATTTCGAACAGCTCGTCGTTAATATTGATCTGGGCGACCAACGTTCCGTCTACGCCTTTCAGCGTAAATTCGTTCAGCGCCAAGTAATGGAGCGTCTCCGTGCTTGTCTCAACCTCGATCTGGGCGAGCGGATAGCGGACCAAACGAGGCGTTTCCTCGGCCATCAGCCTCACCAATTCCTCCAGCTCATCCGCGTTCCAGTCCGCGTAGAAACCAAGATGACCGGTGTGAATACCTATGAAAGCGACGTCCGCGATATGATCCACATGTTGGTGGAACGCCTGAAGCAGAGTGCCGTCTCCGCCGATGGAGATGACGAATTCGGGTCTCTCTTCATGCAAGACGAACCCTCTTTCGGCGGCAAGGGCGTGGAATTGTTGAACCAGGGATTTGGATACCGGGTCCCCTCTGTCGATTACGGCGTATTTCAAGTCGCTTTCTCCTTCCGAACAGTCAGTCGTATCTAGATGATATCGGAAATTGCCGCTTATTTCAACGATGCGAATGACGGTTTGCCGCGTTAATGCGGAGGACCAAGCCAACCCCACAGCAGATAGACCATGCCCGAGGCGAGAAAAGCATGCAGCAACCGCGCTGCCAGAAAGGGCTGATACCGCATCGTCGTACGGCTGATCAAGCTGGCGATCTGCGCGTGGACCGATAAGCCTCCCCATGACAGCACCCAAGCTGCGATCGCGGCTTGATGCAGAAGTCCGGTACCGGCCATGCCTGCGGCTCTGGCGCCGAGCGTAACCTCGAACAAGCCGAAAATGGAGGCGTCGGCTAACGCTGCCGGCAAGCCGAAGAGACTGAAGATGAGACGAAGCCCTTCGGCAAGCGCTGACACGAGGCCCGCATGCGTAAGCATTTCCATGACGACAGAGAAAAATACGACAAGGCCGCCAACGACGATCATCAGCTTAAGCGCGGATTGGACCGAATCCTGAAGAAGCTTGCCCAAGCTTCGGCCGTCGAGAAGCCTTGCTTCATGCATGGCGTGCAGCGCGATATACAGCCGGCTTTTGGAACGTGGGGTCGGTCTCCTGCCAGACTTCGAACCGTGGGGCTCCAATGCGCCGTAAGGGCTGGGAGCATTCGGAACCGGAGTGCCGCCTATGGTTGGCGCGGAAGCCGAATCTTCCCGCATCCCATGGAATCTCATCAAAAGTCCGATAAGAAATCCGCTTCCGTAATGGGCGGCGGCCAGGAGCGGCGCGAGCGCAACGTTGTGAAAAAAACCGACGGATACCGCGCCGATCAGAAAGATCGGATCGGATGTCGTCGTGAACGCGACTAAACGCTCCCCTTCGTTCCTCGTTATGAGTCGTTGCTCCCAAAGCTGGGACGTCAACCGCGCGCCGACGGGATAACCCGACATATAACCCATCGCGACGACGAAACCGCCTATTCCGGGAAGCCTGAACAGAGGACGCATGAGGGGATCGAGCAATTTGCCGAAGAAATGAACGATCCCGAAGCCGAGCATGAGCTCGGAGATGACGAAAAACGGGAATAAGGCAGGGAACAGCACCTGCCACCAGATCGATAAGCCGCGCAAGGAAGAATATAACGTTTCGTCCGGGTATACGGCCATGAGCAGCGCGATGAACAACGCGGACAACGCCGTCAGGGACAAGGGGTGGATCATCACGCGCAGCATCTCGTTCCTCCTTCGAATGGATAGCCTGTACGGACTCTATACCTACTTATATGACGGGTTTGGGACATCCATAACTATTAGAGGTCTCGGTGCTGAAAACCGGACTTTTTGAACATGCACTATTACGGAATGTTACAGGAACATTACAGTTTGTAAACGCTTGCGTTTTAGGTTTTAAACGACGTTTTTTATGGTACAATAGAATCATCCTGACACGCTTGGAGTGATGATTATGAGTATTATCGCCGGCATCCTTGTCTGCGCTTTTGTCTACGTCATCAGGGAGTCCATCGCGGCACCAAACGAAGAGGAATACGAAACCTAACCAACCGGTTGCTTACCATCATAAGCCCTAAGTCCCGCGACCGCGGGCTTTTTTTTGTCCATAGGAAACTTTTCTTAAAATATAAGAAAGTATAAGTTTTCTCTATACTGTGCTTATATTTCTCGGAATGAAACGCGCTGCGCCGCCAAAGGACGGCGACAGCCGTTTCACCTTATGATATAATACTAAATACCTACATATTGGAGATGAAGATGACGATGAATAGGAATATAAGCCTTTATGAGGCGATCGGCGAAGCGGAAGGACTTAGGTCTATAGTCGAATCGTTTTATCCGAAGGTGCAAGCGCATCCCTTATTAGGCCCTCTGTTCCCGGAGGATATCAATCCGGTGATGGACAAGCAGTTTTTATTTCTTTCTCAATTTTTCGGAGGTCCATCGTTGTACTCCGACCAATACGGCCATCCCATGATGCGGGCGAGGCATTTGCCCTTCCCGATAACGCCGCGGCATGCGGCCGCATGGCTGGGCTGCATGCGCCGGGCGCTCGAGGAAACCGGGCTTGCGCCAGAGCTGCAGGCGGCAATTATCGAACGGTTGTCGGGACCTGCGTATCATTTCGTCAACACATCTGAAGAGGAGACGTGATCCCCTTGGAACCGCTGTATGAATCCAAGATTGTTTGCATTTGCTGCGAAACCACTTACCTGACAGCTAGAGTGCGCCCGAGTTTCAAGAAAGCAACACGCATGGATTCAGATTTTTGCGGCTATTACACGAAGGGCGTCAATCCGGATTTTTATGTCGTGCGGGTATGCCCGAGCTGCGGCTACGCTTCGACGGAGAACGGCCTCGAACGGCTGAGCGACAAGCAGAAATTAGATTATTACGACCGGATCGGCTCGAATTGGAAAGGACTCGACTACGGCGGGGAACGTTCGGCGGAACAAGCGATGGCGACCTACAAGCTCGCTTTGCTGACGGCGCAGGTGACGGGGGCGCCCGATCGGATTATTTCGGGATTGCTTCATCATATCGCTTGGTTGTACCGTTACGAGGGCAACGAGAAGGAAGAAAGACGGTTCTTGACCTATGCGCTCGAGGCATACGTACGTGTGTACCAGCTGGAAGGCATTAGCTTGAACAACGCGAGGCTGATGTTCCTTATCGGGGAGCTGAATCGAAGGATCGGGGAAAGGCATGAAGCGGTCAAATGGTTCTCGCGCGTCGTCAGCGACAAACGAATCATGGACGCGGCCATGATTCGGGCTTGCCGCGAACAATGGCAGCTTGTTCGCGAGGAGATGGAGCAAGGTCCGTCTTTGGCCGGCGGTACAGAAGAGACGGCGAGTACGGCATAATCATAGACGTTTTTTGTGCGGAACAGGAGGCTGGGGGACCAACAATCAGACTTTGGACTTGCGAAGCGGACCGTCGGCCAGCAAATAATCCTGATCCGCGTCCACGATCGTGATCCGTCCATGGCAGCATGGGAATACCATCAGTCTTTTTTTGCCTTCGCGAATGACGGGAAGCTCGTCCGGCTTCAGCAGCAGAAGTACGTTCTCCGCGTCGCAGAATGGGCACTCGGCAACGTACAGATCGCCCATTACTGACTCGTAAGGCCAAGTGTTCTCGAATGGGATCATCATTGCTGGGAGGGATCCTCCTCTGCCGGTTTCGCCGAAGCGGCTTCCTCGGAAGCGGGCTCCGATTCGGATTTCGCGAGCTCCGCCAGTTTCTGCAGCAGGATATGGCGAGGCATATGCATGAGGCGCTCGATCGGCACGTTCAGTTGTTTCGAGAGCTTGATCGCCGTATCGGGCGAAATTTGCAACGGTTTGGACATGTGGCGTTTTCCTCCATTATAGATATAATAATGTTATACACCGCCGAGTGGGTTTGCGCAAATGGATTGCGGAAGCTGCTCGGTTTTTTCTATTGGATGGCTCATTACATATGACGAGGTGAGAGGTATATGGCTAATCAATATCCTTTGCAATGGAATTTGGATGTTTTTTATCCGGGGGGTTCGAAGTCCGAGGCGTTCGCAGCCGAGCTTGCAGGCATGGAGAACGGGATCGGGAAGCTGAACGAGCTGCTTTCCGGTAATAACGGCGATCCGGTAGGCCGGTTGCTCGAGATGACGGCCTTGTCCCAAGAGATCTTGCTTGCGTTTCGGCAATCCGAATCGTTTGTGGCCTGTTTGGTCGCGCAAAATATGAAGGACGGCGCGGCGGGCGTCTTGAACGATCGCGTGAAGACGATCGCGGCCAAGTACACGTCGGCCATGACGAAATACGATAATATGCTTCGCGGCGTCGAGGATGCCGCCTTGGAGGAACTGCTCGGCAAGCCGGAAGTATCCGAGATCGCGTTCAACTTGCGTGAACGCCGGGAAATTGCGAAGCAGAAGATGGCGCCGGAGCTGGAAGCGCTAGCCGGAGATCTCGCGATCAACGGTTATCATGGCTGGGGAGATTTTTACGATACGCTGGTGTCCAGAGCCCAATTCCGCGTCGAGGAGAACGGCGAGCAGAAGCTGTTGTCCGCGGGACAAATGTTCAACCGGCTCTCGGACGGAGACCGGACCGTGCGCCAGACAGCATTCGCCGAATGGGAGCGCGAATGGTCGTCGTTCGCGGAGCTCGGAGCGGAGACGCTCAACAGGCTGGCCGGTTTCCGGCTGAAGCTGTACGAGAACCGCGGCTGGGACAACGTGCTGCGCGAGCCGCTTCAGATTAACCGGATGAGCGAGGCGACGCTAAACGCGATGTGGGACGCCATTGAAGAGGGCAAAACATCGCTCGTTGCCTATCTTGAGCGCAAGGCCCGCCTGCTTGGCGTAGAGAAGCTCGACTGGCATGATGTTGAAGCGCCGATCGGCTCGTCCGCGAAGACGGTATCGTACGACGAGGGAGCGGCGTTCATCATCGAACAGTTCCGGGAGTTCGATCCACGCCTAGCGGAATTCTCCGAGATGGCGTTCAAGGACGCCTGGATCGAAGCGGAGGATCGCGCGGGCAAACGGCCGGGCGGCTTCTGCACAGCGTTCCCGAAGAGCGGGCAGACGCGCATTTTCATGACGTACTCAGGCACCGCGTCGAATATTTCGACGCTTGCGCATGAGCTTGGCCATGCCTACCATCAGCATGTGATGAACGACAAACCTGCGTTCGCGCAGGAGTATGCGATGAACGTTGCGGAGACGGCGTCGACCTTCGCCGAGATGATCGTTTCGGACCGCGCGCTGAAGGCAACTGAGGACAACGAAGAGAAGCTAGGACTCTTGGAGGATAAGATCCAGCGTTCGGTTGCGTTCTTTATGAACATCCATGCTCGCCTGCTGTTCGAAACCCGTTTCTACGAGAAGCGGAAGCAGGGGCTAGTATCCGTGGACGAGCTGAACGGGCTCATGGAAGCGGCGCAGCGGGAAGCGTATCGAGATAAGCTTGGCGAGGTCCATCCGTATTTCTGGCTGTCGAAGCTGCATTTCTACGCCACCGACGTGCCGTTCTACAACTTCCCGTACACCTTCGGTTATTTGTTCAGCGCGGGGCTATATGCCAAAGCGTTGGAAGAAGGTCCGGCGTTCGCGGACAAATACGTCGCCCTTCTCCGCGACACGGGAAGCATGACGGTGGAAGAGCTGGCTCGGAAACATCTCGGCGTCGATCTGGAGAAGGCGGACTTCTGGCGTGCGGCCGTCGCGCTGACGGATGTCGACGTGAAGCAGTTCCTGGACATGACGGAAGAGAAGTAAACGCGGCGCAACGAAAACAGAGAACCCCGATGCAATTTTTGCGGATTGCGTCGGGGTATTTTTGTGCTTTTACCACAATAGAATTTTAAGTTTTCGAGCGATCGAAAACCGAAATTCTATTTGGCGATAAAACCTACCTTGTGCTTACGAAGATGCTTTGCTTTGCAAAGCTGAAGGTCGCTCATCATCGAAAGGCATCGATTGAGGATTTAACATGACAACTATATCGTTTATATTGTACATCATATGAAAATATGATATGTTAATGACGGAAAACGTTATCATTACCAATTGAATGTGAGTCAAATATGCCTTTCCGATCGATTCGGAAACTAGGAAAGAGGGGAGAACGATTCAGCTTTCTTCCAGGCAGTTGGAGCTTTTGGATCTTGTGAAAAAACATTCGCCCGTAACCGGCGAGCAGCTCGCGGAATATTTGGGCGTAAGCCGGCCGACGCTTCGTTCGGATCTGTCTTTGCTCGTCATGCTCGGGATGTTGGACGCGAAGCCGAAGGTTGGCTATTTCCTCGGAAATACATTCCGATCGGCGGGAGAACCGCTGCAGCGGTTTAACGCGATGAAAGTGAAGGACGTACAAGGCGTCCCGGTCAACATTCCCGATTCGCTGTCCGTGCACGACGCGGTTATTACTTTGTTTACGGAGAATGCGGACACGCTCCTCGTCGTTACGGAGAATAAGCGGTTCGCCGGCATCATTACTCCGAAGGATCTTCTCAAAATCACGTTAGGCAATGCGAGCGCGGCTTCCATTCCCGTTAGCATGGTGATGACGCGGTACCCCAACATCGTGACGTTGTCGCCTGATGATTCCGTATGGGATGCCATCCGCAAGATGTCCTTGCATCAGGTGGATTGTTTGCCGGTAACCGTCGCTTCTGGCGAGAATGGCGAGCAGCCCGTCGTTACGGGTTGGGTGTCCAAATCGAATATCATTCGTTTGATGGCGGACATAGCAACCTCGCAGGAATTGGGGGAGCCCGGTTTATGAAACAGCCTTACATCTATGTGTGTTCGGATGCTGTTGGAGAGACGGCGGAAGCCGTCGCGAAAGCAACACTAAGGCAATTTTCCTCCGACAACGTCAAAATAAAACGGTATGGCCACATTCGTACGGAAGACGAGATTTTGCGAATCGTTGCAGAAGCCTCGTTAACCGGCGGGTTTATCAGTTATACGCTTGTACAGCCGGAGCTGAGAGAATTGATGCGCGAAGAATCCGTCAAGCAAGGCGTGCGGGCAGTCGATGTGATGGGTCCGATGATGCAGGCTTACGTCGATACTTTCAATGACCATCCGCGCAGGCAGCCCGGCCTTCTCCATTCGATCGACGAAGAGTATCACAAACGGATCGAAGCGATCGAATTCGCGGTCAAATACGACGACGGCAAAGACGTGACCGGCCTCATGCAGGCGCAGGTGGTGCTCATCGGCGTGTCGCGCACCTCGAAGACGCCACTCAGCGTATTCCTGTCCCACAAAGGGATACGGGCGGCGAACCTGCCGCTTATGCCGGAGGTCAATCCGCCCGAGGAGCTGAAGCAGGGTCCCGGCCGATTGATCGTTGGTTTGACGATGCAGCCCAGCCATCTGCTCGAGATTCGTACCGAGCGGCTCAAGGCGTTGGGATTGCCGTCAACCGCCCAATATGCATCGCCCGAGCGGATCAAGGAAGAGCTTGATTATGCCGCATCCGTCATGGAGACATTATCTTGCCCGATCATCGACGTAACGAATAGGGCAATTGAAGAAACAGCCGGAATCATTATTGAATGGCTTACCAAATAATTGTCAATACCTATAAATAGACGGAGGGGTTACGATGGATCGAACATTTGTAATGGTTAAGCCTGACGGCGTTGCCCGCGGACTCACGGGACATATCGTCGCTAGATTCGAGGCAAAAGGGTTTAAGCTGGCTGACGCAAAGCTGATGCAGCTGGACCGGGAAGTAGCGGAGGTGCATTACGAGCATCTGAGTTCGAAAGCGTTTTTCGGCGAGCTGGTGGATTTCATTACGTCCGGCCCCGTATTTGCGATGGTGCTCGAAGGGAAGGACGCGGTTAAAAACGCGAGGTCGATTATCGGCGCGACGAATCCGTCGGATGCGACGCCGGGAACGATCCGCGGGGACTACGCCATCGATGTTGCAAGCAATATCGTTCATGGCTCCGATTCCGACGAGAATGCCGAGAGAGAAATTAATCTCTATTTCCATTAAATTGCATGTTCAAAAAGTCCGGTTTTCAGCACCGAGAAGATTGGATGAAGCTAGAAAATGAGGAGCGGAGCGTAGTGATAGCTACGTGAGCACCGGAAGTTTCGGCTGAATTCAATATTCGATGTCGAATACGCTACCTGATATACTTCGTGATCAAAAGTGGGCTTTTTGAACAACCTCTAAAAGTGATTGACGGGATCAATCATCATATGGTAAATTTTAACCAAAGTTAAATCACTAACGGAAGCACCGTAATGAAGCAGCGATAAGCTGTTTCCATTGCGGTGCTTTTTTGCGTTGCCTTAAGGAGCGACGCGAGCGGGAGTCACGAGAGGGGGAGGGCCGATGAGCAAGCTGCAGCTGGCCGTTGCGGCAAGGGATAAAGAATACGTCAGGAGGCTGGCGGACTATATCCGGGGGAGCTCGTTCGCGGAACGCTGGCAAGTAACGGCGTTCACGAGCGCGAATTCATGCAAGCAATATATGAAACAAGGCTTCGGGATCGATGTCATTGCCGCCGAGAAGGAGCTGGCGGCAGAGCTGCGCGATCATGCGGGAAGCAAACCCGTGGTCATTTTGGTAGATCGGCTTAGCGATAGTGTAGAGGATCGGGAGCTGCTGCAATATCAGTCGCTGCCTCTGTTCATGGGGGCTTTGGAAGAGATGGTTAGAAACAGCTCGCACATGGAGCTGCAAGCGATTGGACGGCAAGGACATCGTAATCAAGCAGAAGGTTTAGGCGGGGCTGGCGTTGTTGCGGTTCATTCTGCGGCCGGAGGCGTCGGGAAGACGACGATTGCGCTGCATCTGGCTAGCGCGGCGGGGGTTATCGGGCTGCGTGCCTGTTATCTTAATATGGAACGTTGGGATACATCGAATGTATGGTTGGCTAGCGGCGGGAAGGAGGGAAAGCCGCATGAAGGGTTATCCGATCTGCTATATCGGGTGAAGTCGGGATCTTCCTCGAACGGCGGGCAGATCGCGAAATATTGCCAATATAGTCCGCTGCTCAAATGCGATTACGTGCCGGGATTCTGCAATCCGGAAGATCGGATTACGTTGAGCGGCGAAGATGCGCTTACGCTGGTGGATGCCATTGCCTTCTCAGGTCGATATGATCTTGTCGTACTGGATCTGGATGACGGGTGGGCCGAGCCGCAGCTGTCGCTGTTGGAACGTTCCGGCATTGTTTACGAGGTCGTGAAAGATGATCGTTCCGTCATCGGCAAACAGCAGCAAGCGATGAGGTATGCCAGGCAGATGCAGGGAGAGCGGTACGGCGAAGTGCTGAACCGAAGCCAACTCGTATTTAATGGAAGTCGCATGGAGGCTGATGGCCGGGATTGGAGAACGATGTTCGGCGTCCGCGAGACGCCGGTGTGGTTGCCCGAAGTGCCGGAGTGGCGCGATAGCGGGAGTCATCGTCCATTGACTTCATCCGCTTACTTGGCGGCTGCCTGCAAGCTTTTGAAACAATCCTTGAAGGAAGGGGAGAACGTACGTGCTGCCGGATGACGAGATCGCCGAGCTTCGCGGCCGGATACGCGCGACCATCGACTTTGGCGGGGCGATCTCGGACGAAGAGCTTCTGCGCAAGTCCGAGGCCGCCGTGTTCGAATGGTGCGAGCGCCATTCGTTGCCCGCGACGGAGAAGGTGAAGCTCGTTAGGCGGCTATACCATTCCTTCCGCGGGCTGGATATTCTTCAGCCGCTAATGGATGATCCCGCCGTCAATGAAATCATGGTCAACGGGCACAAGGAAATATTCGTCGAGCGCCATGGGTGTATAACGATGCTGCAAGAAGGCTTTGAGAGCGAAGAGCGGCTGCAGGATCTCATCCAACGCATCGTGGCCGGCGTCAATCGTATCGTGAACGAATCCTCTCCCATCGTCGACGCCCGGCTGCCGGACGGCTCGCGCGTACATGTCGTTCTGCCGCCGGTAGCGCTGAAGGGTCCATGTTTGACGATTCGGAAGTTTCCGGAGCAACCCATGAGCATGGCCGACCTGGTCGAGAACGGCTCATTGACGGAAGAAGCCGCGGATTTTTTGAAAGCGCTGGTCGAAGCGAAGTATAACATTTTTATTAGCGGGGGTACCGGCACGGGGAAAACGACGTTCCTGAATGCGTTGTCGCAGCATATTCCAAGCGATGAACGAATCGTGACGATCGAGGATTCCGCCGAGCTACAAATCCGTTCGGTGCCTAATCTGGTATCACTTGAGACCAAAAACGCGAATACGGAAGGGAAAGGCAGGATCACGATCCGGGAGCTGATTCGCGCCTCGCTGCGAATGCGCCCGAATCGAATTATTGTGGGGGAGGTCCGCGGGGGAGAGGCGCTGGATATGCTTCAGGCGCTAAACACGGGGCATGAAGGTTCCATCTCGACTGGGCATGGCAACAGCGCCATCGATATGATGCGGCGTCTCGAGACAATGGCGCTTAGCGCGGCGGAGCTGCCGCTGCCGGTTATCCGTCAGCAGATCGTTTCCGCGATCGACATTGTCATTCATTTGGCCAGAGGCAGGGACAAGAAACGGCGAGTGACCGAAATTTGCGAAATGGCAGGCCTTGCGGATGGCGAAATCAAGCTGAACGCGTTATTCGTTCGGAAGGAATCGGCGGAGGGCGCTCCAACCGGCCAATTGATCCGTTCAGATTGCCTGCTGGTACGAACGAATAAACTCAGACTTGCAGGGAAGGAGACGATGGCTGCGCATGAAGGCAATCGCTTGGGATAATCCGGACTCATACTGGCGGAGAGCGCTCCGGAGGTGCGGATGGGAAGCCGTATTCGCGGACAGCGGGCGGGACCATCCTAACCGAAGTATGTTGGAGGACTACACCAGCTACCGGATGAGCCGGAAGCAAGTTGCGGCTTCCGTGCTGATTGGATCCGCCGTTCTCTTTGCGGCGTTTTATCTGTTCTATCATTCGATTGTCGTCTCCGCCATCGCCGCGATTGCCGGAGCAGCGGCGCCCAGAATCAGGCAAGCGTCCTTGCTCCGGCAGCGAAGGAACCGGTTAAAACTTCAGTTCAAGGAAATGTTGTTCTCCCTTGCGTCATCGCTTGCCGCAGGCCGTTCGGTCGAAAATGCGTTTCGTGCCGCGTTGGAGGATCTTAGCCTGCTCTATTCGGACTCGTATGCGGATATGCTCAAGGAGCTGCGCGTCATTCATTATCGGCTGGATCAATCGGTGACGTTGGAGGAGGCCGTTCGGGATTTCGCCCGGAGAGCCGGAATCGACGAAATTACGATGTTTGCCGATACGCTTACCGCATGCAAACGTTCGGGCGGGGACCTTCTGGAAGTCATGAAACGGACGTCTGCGATGATCGGAGAGAAGATGAGCGTCGACAGCGAAATTTTGGTGCTTATGGCGCAGAAGCGGTTTGAAGCCTCGGTGATGATGGCAGTCCCGTTTGTTTTTCTCGGTTTTCTTGGTTTTGCCGCTCCGGACTATATGGCGCCGCTATACGCAGGGTTCGGTTATGTGCTGTTGACGTTCGCGCTGCTGCTCCTTGCGGGCTGCTTTTGGCTCATTTTCAAGATTATGTCCATTGAAATGTAAGGAGTGAGGAACCGAATGATCGCAGCGGCTGCAGGTATCGTAACGGCGGCATGGCTTTATTGGATCGGTGCGGCAGCGGCCAAGGAAATCATCGAAGCTTTGCGCAAGCGGCAGCGGCTCCATGGCGGATGGAGGACGAGATTGTTGGATCGGCCGTTTCGCCGTTTGCTCGGCATAACGGAACGTTGGGAGCTCGTGCAGCAGCGGGTAGAAAAGCTGCATCGCCAGCGCACGGTGCTAAACGGCGTGTCATGGTCCATGGATCAAACGAAAGCGGAAGTATCGGCGGCGCTCGGACAAGCCTATTGCGCTTTCGTCGCAAGCGTTTGGTTGTCGTGGTTAGCGGGCGAATCCATGTTGTCCGCCATGGGAGCGGTAATTGCGATCGTCCTAGTGCTTCGCCGCTTCATAGAGGCGGGGCGCGAAGTGGAACGCCGGCGAAGGGCTATCATAGCGGCGCTTCCGGATATGCTGGCGAGGCTCATGCTCCTTGTTGGCGCTGGAGAGACGGTGCAAGGCGCGTTCGCCAAAAGTTTGGAAGGGAAGGAAAACTCAGCGCATCCCCTTCACAAGGAATGGCGGCATACGGTCATGGCGATGAAGAACGGCCAGTCTTTCGGCACGGCCATCGAAAGGTTTAACAGAAGCTGCGCCATTCAGGAGGCGGCGGTATTCACAACGGTCGTCCTGCTGAATTACCACAGGGGAGGCGATCAATTTGTTCTCGCGCTGCGGGAGTTCTCCTATTCGCTATGGGAGAAGAGGAAGGCCGCTGCGCGAACGAGCGGCGAGGAGGCATCCTCCAAGCTTGTTTTTCCGCTGGTCGGCATTTTGTTCATTATGATGGTGATCGTCGCGGCCCCCGCATTCATGCTTATGTCCTAGCAAGTTTTTCGATATCGACTACAGAAAGGAATGAAAGCTGATGAAGAAGCTCATGTTTGGTTGGAAATCGTTCTGGAGGAACGAGCAAGGACTCGGTACGCTGGAAATTATTTTGATTATCGCGGTCGTTATCATCATTGCGCTTCTGTTTAAAGATTGGATCATCGAGCTAATCGAGAACTTAATGGGCAAAGCGGATGACGAAGCGAACCGAATCTTCGAAAATTAGCTGCCGCGCGAAGCCCGGAGCGGGCTTCATGTTTCGTTTGTGCCGAACGCGCCGAGAGGGGTTCCTTGCCCGGGAGGACGGGAGTTTTAGCCTGGAGTCGGCGTTTGTGTTTCCGATCCTGTTTTCGCTTATTCTCCTGTTTTTGTTCGTGGGCATGTTTGTCTATCAGAACGTTGTCGTGACGTATGCCGCTTCGATCACGTCCGAGCGTGCCGCATTCAGCTGGGATAATAGCCGCCGCGATCCGCGAAGCGGGATGCTGTCGGAGAAGGGATACGATGAACTGTACGGCGGGTTACGGGCGGATGGGGCGATCGGAAGTTTGTTCGGGCTGGCGAGCGACGTCGAATCGGCTTCGGTTTTGTTGCCGTCCGATCGGGCGGAGTCGGGAAGCGGAAGTCCGGCGGAGCAAAAACTTGCGAATGCGTCCGATTGGCTCATAGCGGCTGGGCTATCCTACGCGGGTGAGATTTCGCGAACGAATGAAGGACTGCATCGGCTCGTACAGGTGAAGCTGGAGAAACCGATCGGGGCTGCCCTTCTTTATCCGGGGGAAGGATTCAGGATCGGCGATCCATCGGCTGCTTCAGGCGCACTCATTACTGAGCCGGTTTCGTTCATACGCACCATAGACTTGGCGCGTTATTACGCCAATAAGTTCGCGAACGCGTCCGCGACGAATCCAACTACGAAAAAACAAGCTGCGGATGTGCTGGCATCGTACGGTAACGGAAGCCAGCCATAACGAAGCATCAGGGACAGAGGAGGACGAGCATGCGTGTAATCAAATGGCGGCGGCTGTGGTTGAAGGAAGACGGCACGGTGACGATCTTCGCGGTTATTGTACTCTCTTCGCTGCTGCTGTTTTTCGGAACATTGATCGATTACGCGAGAATCATGTCGGTTCAGCTCATGACGGAGGACGCTGCTCGGTCCGGCGTCCGGTCCGTGCTGTCGGCCTACGATGCATGGCTCTATGAACGATACGGATTGTTCGGAAGAGGAGGCACGGAAGGAGAAACAATCTTCAAGGATGTTCTTGAAGGGAATCTCGGGGGAAAGCAGGCCGGCTCCGATGACGATTATGGACTTGCCAGGACGAAAGTCGAATCTGGAAAGCTGAATACGTCAGACGTGCTTGGAGAACATCGCGTTTTTGCAAGACAAGTATTGGAGGAGATGAAATACAAAGCGCCCGTCGACTTTACGCTCGAGGTCGTCGCCAAGTTTGTCCCGCTCGCCCAGTCGCTCAAACAAAGCAGTACCGCCATCGATACGCTCGGCGAGCTCCGCAGACTTTACGAGAAGCGGGAGGCGTTGCTCGAGGGCTCGCTGCTGCTTCAAGAGCAAGCTGCGGAAGCCGTATCAGGCGGCGAGGCGCTTCCGCTCGTGCCGGCCGGAGCCGCATCCGCGGGCAGCAACGGCGAATCCGGCACGGTGCAGCTGCTCTTGGGACGTTTCTCCGAGTATGCGGGATATCTCCTGCTGGATGCCGAGCGAAACGAAGGGAAGGAGCCGGCGTATGCGGACCAAATCCAGTCCTATGAAGACGATGTATCGGCAACAACGCAGCAGCTTCGATCAGCGAGCGCCAAGCTTGAGCGACGACACGCCGAGCTATTGTCCACCGCGAAGCAGAAGCTGGCTCAGGCGGAAGCGGTGAACGACGAAATGAGAAGAGTGGCGAATCGCGCTCAAAATCCGGTTCCCGGCGGTTACGACGGCGTTCAAGGCAAGAAGGTTCCCGGCTCGGAGTCCTATCCGGCCTCGGGGACCGCGGCCGCGGAGATTGAGGAGATTCGCAAGACCGGCGATAGGCTGGTGCGGGAATCTGCATGGTTTACTGCGTATCGGAATGAGCTGAACGAACAGGGGACCGACGGAACGGGCGTTACGAGCGAAATCGACCAAATGTTGTCCCGGCTGTCGCAGGCGATGACAGATCCGCAATTAACGTCGGCGCAGGCGCCTCTCGGTCTGGGCGTCACGGAAATCCAGCTTGCCGTTAACCATTACGAGGCTGCCTACATCGGACAAGCATCCGTACTGGCGAAGCGCAGGACGGAGCTGATGAACGCGGATCTTAAGGGGCAGCTACAGGCGCAAGAAGCCAAGACGGCTTCGGCATGGAAGGAAGCGGGGAGGCTTCTGAACGGCTTGGCTAGCCTGAGAGAGCTGCCGGAGCACAGGGAGCTGTTTTTGCAAGTCAAGCAACGGTTCGAGGACAATCTTCTGTTCAATCAGAAGGGAAACGCGTCGGCCGAGCCAGGGGGACGATTCATGCAAGCGCAAAATGCCGACGAAGCGGTGGAGCTGTCTTCCCGGCAGATGGAAGGTTTGTTCTCGGGGATGTCTGAGATGCTGTCGAAGAGCCGGGACGTTTTTTATTTTGGGGAGTATGCGGCAGGCAAATTCAGCCACTTCGCTCCGCAGCAGCTTTTGGATCTGATGCAGCATGGCGACGTGGAAGGGGTGGCGGAGGCGGCATCCTTCCATAATCAGGAGATGGAATACGTTCTCTACGGATTTCACGACCCTATGGGCAATCTGATCGCGGCTTATGGCGAATTGTTCGGCGCTAGGCTTGCGATCCGCACGATGGAAGGGCTAATCGCAAGCCGAACGCTCGGACACCCGCTGCTCATCTTATCTGCCGCCGTTCTTTACGGGATAGAGAAAACGACGGAAGATATGCTCGCCTTCGCGCAGAAGGGAGCGGCTCCATTGTCCAAATACGTAAAGACCGAGCTGTCCTACCTGGATTACTTGCGGTTGTTTGCGCTGCTCCATGGCGGAAAGGAAGAAGAAAGGCTAGGTCGCATGATCGCGGTTATCGAGCAGAACAGCGATCTGGTATTGGCGCAGGTGCCCACCGGCGTGACCGGAGAAGCAACGGTATCGGTTAAACTATGGTTTCTGCCCAGCGTGACGAAGATGATCGGAAGGTTAGGCGTGTTGAAGGGAAGGGTGAAGGAAGGGCGTTATGAGACGACAGAAACCGTGGGCTGGTCGTATTAAAAGGCTAGGCGCCCGGCTGCCCGAGCGTTCCTTATTGGGCAGAGCGGAAGGCTCCATCGTCATGGAAGCGGCCATCGTGTTGCCGCTCATCCTGCTCGCATTAACTTCGTTCGTGCTGGTCATTTCCTTGTGCACGGCGCAGATGGCGCTGCATTCGGCGGCCGCGCAGACCGCGAGAAGCATGGCTTCGCACATGTATCCCGCCGAGTTGGCGCAGCAAGGTATCGCAAGCGGCCTAACCGGGGCGCTGCCGTCGCTGCCGACTCCAGTCCCGCTCCCTGAATGGGGCGAAGTGGCGGCCGAAGCGGCGGAATGGCTGCCCGACCCTGCGGGAGAGCTGGCAAGCTCAGCGCTTCGCGGCGATTGGGGGCCGTTAGTCGATATGGCCGCGACGGAGCTGGGACGAGGCATCGTCGAGCCGCTAGCTCGCCGATTCGTCGTCGATTCCGTGCTTGATCCGAAGCGAATCAAGCTCGCCAGGCTGACCTTGCCCGATTTGAAAACCAAAGAAACCGCTTATTTGATCGTCGCGCTGCAATACGAATTCCCGGTGAAGATCCCCTTGTTAGGAAAATCAATCGTCCTTCGAGAGCAAGCCTTCGAACGTGTTTGGATTAGCGATGCGGCTGCCGCGTCTTACGGCTCCAAGATCGGAGAAGGCAGCGACATTATGCCGCTGTTGCAAATTGTCTCGATATCGCCGTCGCCGCTCCGGCCCGGGCACAAAGCGACCGTCCTCGTTCGAACGGAGCCGGGCATTTCCGTCTCGCTTGGCGTCATGTATAAGAGCGGAGCAAGCAAGGCGAAGCACTTGGGAGAAGCGACGGCGGACGGCAACGGTTTTGCATCATGGACCTGGCATGTATCGGGCAACACGACGCCCGGGATCTGGCAGCTAACCGTACAAGCTCAATCGAACGGAGGGGAGGCCAGCGTGTCGAAACATTTTGTCGTGGAGAAAAGGGACCGGAGCGAATCCGTTACGGCCGCATCCATAAAGTAAAGGTGGAATGTCATGAGTCTAGCAACGGTGGCAGCATTGCTGCTTTTAACTGCCGCGCTGGCCACGGACCTAACGAAAAAAACGATCCCGAACCGGCTGACGATTCCTTTTTTCGCCGCGGGGATTCTCTTCCACGTTCTGGCGAACGGGATCGCGGGAGCGGGAACGGCGGCGTGGGGGGCGGCAGCGGGATTTCTTCCGTTCCTGCTGCTCTATCTATTAGGCGGAATCGGGGCGGGAGACGTGAAGCTGTTCGGGGCGGCAGGGGCTTGGATCGGCGCCGCGGCTGTCCTTCAATTAATGATGGCGTCGATCGTGTACGCCGGTCTGATCGGACTGATTCTGCTGGCGGCGCGACGGTTCGCTTCGGGCGCGATCGGGAGATTGATAGACTCGCTTATCGTCCACCCTGGCGGCGAGATAAATCGGTCGGGAGCCAACCGGGGTTTGATCAAACGTTCGGGCGCAAGCAAGCGAATGCCGTTCATGATAGCCGTTGCTCCAGCGGTCGTCACGATTTGGCCCATATTTCCATGATCATCGTTAATTTCGAAAAGGGAGGAGAGTATCCATGAAGCCATACCGAATTGATTTTGTAATGGGGCGGGGACATGAAATGACGCTGGACCGGGAAGGAGGCATTCGCCGATCGGATCTGGACGAGCTGGAGATCAACATGCTGAAGTCCCAGCGCATTCCCTGCTTGCTTCCGCTGGAGTGGCTCGAGATGGACGGGAACGTCACATTCCGGTATTCCTTATCGGGGAAGAAGATGCTGCTGCACAAGCTTCAGCATCAGCCGCTAACGATGGAACAATTTTATGGTCTTATTTTGCAGGTTGCAGGCGCGCTTATCGAATGCAGAGATTACATGTTAAGGCCGGAAGGTTGTTTGCTCGGCGATACGTTCATTTTTGCCGGGGAGAACCTTGAAGATTTGTCATTCGTTTACGTACCGCTGAATAGCCGGAGAGAAGAAAGCGCGCAAGGCGACGATTTGCTGGCTTTGGTTGCAAGATGGACGGCTTATGTCGAGAACGTGGATGGAGAAGGGCTTAGGGATATGCTTCAGCTGTTCAACGGCAACCGATGGCCGCTTGTCGAGCTAAGGGAGCTGCTGCTCGATGCGATGGGCAGCCGTCATGCGAAGCGAGAATCCGCAGCTTATGCGGCATCGCTTGTGCACACTAAAAAACATAAGGCAGCGATACCGCCTGGCGGGGGAGCGGGATACGGCGGCGAATATGGCGAAGCCGATGCATATGCGAATCGAATCGATACGGAGCGCCGTTTGCCCGAGACATTTGTTTCGGGAGTCGATAATCCGATCGGCATGGAGGCGCCGGACGCGGATATTGATAATGGGTTCGATTCCGCGAGCGAACGATCCAAGAAGCGCAAGTGGCTATCGGTGACGGCGTTCGTACTTGGGGCGGCATGTATATGGCGATTCGTTTATTTGGGCCATCCGTCAGCGCAAACGCTGCTCGTTAGTTTGGGATTAACCATGCTGCTTTTGGTCGGGGCTGCGTTGCTTTGGAGAAAAGGCACGGAGCTGCTGCTTGCCGACAACGAATCGGATATGAATTCGAATTCGAACGAGCCGTTCGATGCTTTCGAACCGCGATCCGAACCGTTGCAGCAGAAGAGTCGATGGCAAAATCGCCCGAGAATCCGAGAGAGCTTGATAGGGCTAGGAGGGACGACAAGCTCCATTGGCAGTTATGCACTACCCGGAAAACCTCTCGTGGATCATGGTTATGCAGCCGCCTTGAATCGCGGCATGCTTCCGCCAACGGTTGTCCTAGGCGCGAACGAAGCCGGCGGCAGCGCCGATGCACAAGCGGGATTACCGATTATCGTCTTGAAGCGAAGCTGGAACGGAAAGGAAGAGGAAATCCCGCTCGAGTCGGACCGTTTCCAAATCGGCAGGGCTGGCGAAGGCATCGGATATGAAGAAAAGGCGGATGGCGTATCACGGCTGCATCTCGAGATCGTGAAGGAGCAAGGCTGCCACGCGGCCAAAGATTTAGGCTCTCGAAACGGAAGTTTGCTGAACGGGACGATGATGGTTCCTTACAAGTCGTATCCGATAGCGGTCGGCGATACGATTCAACTCGCGGGCAACAAGGGACCCGCTTATCAATTGAAGATAGGCTGAGTCTGGGGGGATTTTCAGTTAGCCTGATGATGGCCGGTTACTCATGGTGGGATTTGACCAGGAGCTGGCGCATGGCTTTATCCAGCGTCGGGTAACAAAAGCGGAAACCAAGCTCCAGCGATTTGGTAGGCAGGGCGCGCTGACCGTCCAGCAGCAGCGTGGACATTTCGCCGAACAGAGCTTTCATGAGAACGGCCGGGACCGGGAACCAATGCGGCCTGCTTAAGGCACGGCCGACCGCTCTGCCGAATTCGTCATTGCTGACCGGCTCTGGAGCGGATGCGTTGACCGGTCCGGACACCGTTTCGTTGTCGAGGCAGAATAAGATAAGCCCGATCATGTCTTCGATATGAATCCACGACAAGCCTTGTTTGCCGGATCCGACCCTGCCCCCGCCGAACAACCGGTAAGGCAGGGCTATCAGAGGAAATGCTCCTCCCTTGCGGGCAAGCACCAAGCCGATTCGAAGCTTCACAAGCCTCGGAACAGGTATGGCGTCGGCGGCTTCTTCCCAATGTTTCACGACTCCGGACAGGAAATCGGTCACGGCGGTTGGGCTGTTTTCATGAAAAACATCGCGTTCGGAAATCCCGTATGCAGAAATGCCGGAAGCGTTCACGACGACCGAAGGTTTGGCTTCGAGCGAGAGAACCAGCTTAGCGACGCGGGCGGCGGCCCATTGGCGGGAACTCAGTACCCGATTCTTGGCCGACTTCGTCCAGCGCTGATTAATGCTTTCCCCGGCCAGATTAACGATGGTATCGATGCCTTCAAGAATGGCCGGTTCCTTCTCCAGCATGTCCCAGCTAACGGAGCGAAGATGGGAGTCGGCGGCTTCTGGAGTCGATGCCGCTTGCCGAGATATGATCCAAACCGTATCGCCGCGTTCAACCAAAGCCTTCACCAAGGCTTTGCCGATAAATCCCGTTCCGCCCGTCACCGCTATCCGCACCGCCATCACTCCGCTTCGTTCTACGATTTTGTTTCGATCTTCGTCAGCCAACGCTGCTTAATGCCTTGCTCGCTGTCAATGACCTTCTCGGTATATTCGAACGTGACCGCCGCGTCTGTCGGCAGCGCCTCGATTACGGGAGCAAGTTCCTCCGTAATCTGATACGAATCGGCGCCTTGATCCGACTTGATTTCTATGGAATTCGGATCGATTTGTCCGGTGTATATGCCTTCGTTGCTGATGATGAGATCGGCAGGTTCTTCGGTAACCGCTTCTCCCTCTGTCGTTGCCGTTTCTTCCGATCGCGGCGTCTCGCCCGAGCCGATCGAGCCAGGCTCTTGAACCCCGTTCTCCTCCGGCAATTGATCGTTTACGCCGGCTTCGGTCGTACCGTTGCCGTTCTGCGCGGGCTTGTCTTGGCCTGCGCCGCATGCGGATACGGTTAGCATGATTGCCAGCATCAGCGCTCCGGCCGTTGCTGCTTTCGTGCGTTTCTTGTTCATTTTGTTCGTCATGGATGAACCACCTCCTGTGTAGTATGACGATCTAGCGAATGGAGAGGTTGCATGAATTTTTTCTCATCCCGCATGATTTGCGGTTCGGCGCCTCTTGCCTATTTGTTGATCAAATGCACGTACGGCGTATAGTCGATACCCTTGCGCTCTAGGAAACTGACCAGGCTCCGGTAATCGCGTTTCGGTGTTGCCCTTATGTACCCTTCGATGCAATGCTCGCGCGTTACGGACGCGGAGCCGTGTTCGATGGCAACTTGGCCGATCTTGGCCGCGATCGAATGTTTGGCGATGTCCCGGAACGCGGTCGGGACCGGGGACACGAGCTCGTCCAGAAACTGCTTGGATTCGTCGTTCCACATGCTGCGGCTGCGTTCGACCCAATAGTTTTGCCAATCGAGCTTGGACTTGCCGTCCCTCATCGGCAGCACCTTCAGGAATTTGCGAAACATAAAGAAACCGCCAACGGACATGGCGAGTACCATCACGATTGCCCAGAACACGATAAAATACATAAACCAGTTTGGCGTTGCGTCCATACCTTACGTCACCTCAATAATGAATTATATCGTATTCCTAGATTTATTTCGACATTCCTTGTAAAATAAGGTTTGATCAACCGAAAGGGGCGTTCAAGTTATGTTGAAAATAGGTTCCCATGTTTCATTTTCGGACAAGGGGCTGCTAACGGCAGCGGAAGAAGCAATCTCGTACGGTTCCAGCTCGTTCATGATTTACACCGGAGCGCCGCAAAACACGCGCCGCAAACCGATCGACACGTTATATATCGAAGAAGGCAAAGCGCTGATGGAGAAAGCCGGCATCGGCGAAATCGTCGTCCATGCCCCATACATTGTCAACCTGGGTTCCTATAAGGACGACACGTTCGAGCTCGCGGTTAACTTCCTGCAGGAAGAGATCCGCCGCACGGACAGCATCGGCGTCCGCAACATCGTACTTCATCCGGGCGCTTACACGGACAAGGACGCGGAGTACGGCATTAACCGGATCGCCGAAGGCCTGAACGAGGTGCTCGCCGGCACGAGCGGCACGGGGGTTAACATCGCTCTCGAAACGATGGCGGGCAAAGGAACGGAAATCGGACGCAGCTTCGAGGAGATCGCGTCGATTATCGAGAAGGTCAAAGACAATCATCGTCTGACCGTATGCATGGATACATGCCATATGCACGACGCTGGCTACGATCTGGTCCATGACCTGGACGGCGTGCTGGAAACGTTCGACCGCATCGTCGGCCTGGACCGCGTCGCCGTGGTTCACGTCAACGACAGCAAAAACCCGAGAGGCGCGGGCAAGGACCGCCATGCTCCAATCGGAGCCGGCTGGCTCGGCCACGAAGCGATCTCGCGCATTATTCGTCACGAAGGGCTCAAGAATCGCCCGTTTATCCTGGAAACGCCTTGGATCGGCAAAGTCGACAAAAAGGAGCGTCCGATGTACGAAGCCGAGATCTCGCTTCTGCGCGGTGATGTGAAGGAGCGCTTCGGCGAAAGCTTCCTTGAGGATGTCGAGAGGCTGCATAGCTTCTTCGGCAAACACGAGATCGACCCGAGATCGTACGTGATCGATACGTGGACGCTGCTGAAAAACGACGCGAAGGCGAAGAAAGCCGACCCGCGCGAACCGATGGAGCGCCTGTACGACATGCTCGAAGTCGAGGGTCCGATATCGTCCGATTTGACGGAGGAGCAAGTGAATCAGCGCTTGACCGCGTGGTTCGCCGGGAAGGATCTTTTGGTAAAAGCATAAGATAACAGGAATGCATGTTCAAATTCGAACAAAATCTACAATAGAAAAGGAAGAATCGTCTGATGTCATCCCAACCTGCAAAAACTTCGAAAGGAAACGGAGGACGCGCTCGGATGCTGATCTCCTGTCCGGACCGTTCGGGCATCGTCGCGGCCGTATCGCATTTCCTCTATGAGCATGGCGCCAATATCGTTTCTTCGGACCAATATACGATGGATCCCGAAGGCGGCATGTTCTTCATCCGTTTCGAATTCGACCTGAACGATCTGGACCGCGAGCTGCCCGTGCTAGTCGAGGACTTCGCGCGCGTGGCCGACCGCTTCCAGATGAAATGGCATACGTTCAGGGCGAGCCGCAAGAAACGTCTTGCCATCTTCGTCTCCAAGGAAGATCACTGCTTGATGGAGCTGCTGTGGCAATGGCGCGCGGGCGAGCTCGATGCGGAGATCGCTATGGTCATCAGCAACCATCCCGACATGCGGGAGCTGGTGGAATCGTTCGGCATCCCGTACCATCATATCCCGGTTACGGCGGATACGAAGGCGGAAGCGGAACGCAAGCAGATGGAGGTCGTGGCGGATAAGGCGGACATCATCGTGCTTGCCCGCTACATGCAGATCATCTCGCCGAAATTCATCGAGCAGTTCCCGAATCGCATCATCAATATTCACCACTCCTTCCTTCCTGCGTTCGTTGGCGGCAAGCCTTACGCTCAAGCGTATAACCGCGGCGTCAAAATTATCGGGGCAACGGCGCATTACGTGACGGAAGAGCTCGACGGGGGACCGATTATCGAGCAGGACGTGCAGCGCGTCACGCACCGCGACAACGTCGACGATCTGAAGCGGATCGGGCGGACCATCGAACGCGTCGTGCTCGCGCGCGCCGTGAAATGGCATATCGAGGATCGCGTCATCGTCCATCAGAACAAGACGGTTGTATTCAATTAATCGCGGGTGATACAATATTCGGAATGAGATTGACCAAATAGGAGGAAACAGAAATGTCAGTCACGCAAAAATCCATTGAACAGCTTTCGATCGATACGATCCGCACGCTTGCGATCGACGCGATCGAAAAAGCAAAATCCGGTCATCCGGGCATGCCGATGGGCGCCGCTCCGATGGGCTATCAATTGTTCGCCAAGGATATGAACCATAACCCATCCAATCCGGAGTGGGTTAACCGCGACCGGTTCGTATTGTCCGCCGGCCACGGCTCCATGCTTCTGTACAGCCTGCTCCACTTGTCCGGTTACGCGCTTCCGATGGAAGAGCTGCAGAACTTCCGCCAATGGGGTTCGCTTACGCCGGGCCATCCTGAGTTCGGCCATACGGCCGGCGTAGACGCAACGACAGGCCCGCTCGGCCAAGGCGTGGCGATGGCGGTCGGCATGGCGATGGCGGAAGCCCATCTTGCAGCCGTCTATAACAAAGAAGGCTATAACGTCATCGATCACTTTACGTACTCCATCTGCGGAGACGGCGACTTGATGGAAGGCATCTCCCATGAAGCGGCATCTCTGGCGGGCCATCTGCAGCTCGGCAAGCTCGTCGTGCTGTACGATTCCAACGACATCTCCCTTGACGGAGAGCTGAATCTTTCCTATTCGGAGACGGTTCAGAAGCGCTTCGAAGGATATGGCTGGCAAGTGCTTCGCGTAGCCGACGGCAACGATCTTGGCGCTTTGACGAAGGCGATCGCGGAAGCGAAAGCCGATACGTCGAAGCCGACGCTCATCGAAGTGAAGACGGTTATCGGCTTCGGCAGCCCGAACAAAGGCGGTAAAGGCGGCCACGCCGGCCCGCACGGCTCCCCGCTGGGCGCGGACGAGACGAAGCTGACGAAGCAAGTATATGGCTGGGACGAGAACCAACAGTTCCACGTGCCGGACGAAGTTCGCGCTCACTTCGGCGAAGTGAAAGCGAAAGGCGAGCAAGCGAACGCGGCATGGAACACGCTTTTTGCTTCGTACAAGGAAACTTACCCGGAGCTGGCGAAACAATTCGAGCTGGCTACGGCAGGCAACCTGCCTGAAGGCTGGGATGCCGATCTTCCTGCCTACACGACGGAAGACAAGCCATTGTCGACGCGCGTCGCTTCCGGCAACGCGCTGAACGGTCTGGCCAAACGCGTGCCGAACTTGGCCGGCGGCTCCGCCGACCTGGAGAGCTCCACGATGACGCATCTGAAAGGGCTGACCCAGTTCAAGCCGGGCAGCTACGACGGACGCAATATTTACTTCGGGGTTCGCGAATTCGGCATGGCCGCCGCGATGAACGGGATTAGCCTGCACTCCGGCATCAAAGTGTTCGGGGGCACGTTCTTCGTGTTCACGGACTACCTGCGTCCTGCCATTCGTCTGGCCGCGCTGATGAATCTGCCTGTCGTATACGTGCTGACGCATGATTCCATCGCGGTCGGCGAAGACGGACCGACGCATGAGCCGATCGAGCAGCTGGCTTCCATTCGCATCATCCCTGGCTTGACGGTGATCCGTCCGGCGGACGCGAACGAAACGTCCGCGGCTTGGGCTTACGCGACGGAGAACAAAGGCAATCCGGTAGCGCTCGTATTGACGCGCCAGAACCTGCCAATTTTGGAAGGAACGGTAACGGGCGCTCGCGAGAACATAAGCAAAGGCGCTTACGTTGTCTCCGATGCCAGCGGCGAACCTCAAGCGCAATTGCTCGCTACGGGCTCCGAAGTACAGCTTGCCGTTGCCGCCCAGAAAGCATTGGCGGAAGAGGGCATCCAGGTGCGCGTCGTCAGCATGCCAAGCTGGGATCTGTTCGAGAAGCAGCCGAAGGCGTACAGAGATTCCGTCATTTTGCCTGGCGTGAAAGCCCGCCTCGCGATCGAGATGGCTCATCCGTTCGGCTGGGAGCGTTACACAGGCGACCAAGGAGATATTCTGGCGATCGACCGTTTCGGCGCTTCCGCCCCTGGCGATCGCGTGATCAAGGAATACGGCTTCACGGTAGAGAACGTTGTCAGCAAGGTGAAAGCACTGCTGTAGAACGGTTGACTTCCTGAGCCTTATCAATAAATGTCCCATCGAGAAAAAGGAGATCAGATCACTCATGTCGCAATTCGAGAATGTAACGGTAATCAAAAAAGCCAACGTATATTTCGATGGCAAAGTAACGAGCCGCGCGGTCGTATTCGCGGACGGCACGAAGAAGACGCTTGGCATTATGTTGCCAGGCGACTATGAATTCGGTACGGACTGCCTGGAAATCATGGAGATTCTGGGAGGCGACCTGAAGGTGCTTCTGCCTGGCGAGACGGAATGGCTGCACATTCAAGGCGAAGGCGAGTTCAAAGTGCCTGCCAACACGAAATTCAAGCTTCAGGTTGCTGAAGTGACGGACTACTGCTGCTCGTATATCTACGAGTAATCCATATTGGGATAAGGGCTGCATCGCTACGGCAATGCAGCCCTTTGCGTTGATGGGGCGCCCACACATAAAATTGCAACTAAGTGGCTCGCCACCCTGCCCATTGGCATGATTGTGTACGAAATTCCAGCTATAATAGTCAATCACCCTGCCCATTGACCTGATTGTGTACGAAATTCCAGCTACATTGGCTCGCCACGCTGCCCATTGACATGATTGTGTACGAAATTCCAGCTACATTGGCTCGCCACTCTGCCCATTGACCTCATTGTGCGCGAAATTCCAGCTACATTGGCTCGCCACCCTGCCCATTGACCTCATTGTGCGCGAAATTCCAGCTACATTTGCCCAGTCCTCCCCGCCCGGCATTGCGATTTCACATAAACGTCATCGCTGCTGCATTGAATTCCGCATGCCAAATGGGCTACAGTTAAGACAACCATGACAAGTCACGACTAGGGGGATTCGATCCATGAAAGAAAAAAATTACACGCCGTTAGTAGCCGTACTCACGGTCGTCATCGTGGCGCTTGTCGCCATTTTGTTCTTCTTGCCGGCTTACGAAGGCGAGATCGGCTTCGACGTCAAAGTGCTGCCGCTGCTGAACGCGATTTTCAACAGCTTTACGTTTCTAACGCTACTTGTCGCGCTGTTCGCGATCCGGAACAAAAACGTAAAAATGCACCGTGCTTTTATCGGCCTAGCGTTCTTGTCCACGACATTGTTCCTCGCCTCGTACGTGACGTACCATTACCTCACCGAATCGACCAAATACGGCGGCGAAGGCCTATTGAGGGGAATCTACTTCTTCGTGCTCCTGACGCATATCGTATTGGCCGTCGTTGTCGTGCCGCTCGCGCTGCTATCCGCCGTCCGGGGGATGACGAACCAGGTCGAGAAACATCGCCGGATCGCGAGATGGACGATGCCGATTTGGCTGTACGTCAGCTTCACCGGAGTAGTCGTGTATCTCATGATATCGCCCTATTATTAAGCGCCGGCAAGCGGGAAACGCGGCTCTTCCATGGCGGGGAACCATACCCTAGAAGCTTGTGTTTGCGGGGTAAATCCGATATTCTTAAAAAATAGTTGGAAACTAGGGGGAAACAGTAACCATGAGCAAAACGGTTCAATTCGATTACGGCAAAGCGCTGGCCTTCATCGGCAAACACGAAATCGACAATCTGACGGAGCAAGTCAAAGCGGCGCACAGCCAATTACATAACGGTACGGGAGCAGGCTCCGACTACCTCGGCTGGATCGATCTGCCGACGAACTACGACAAGGAAGAATTCGCGCGGATCAAACAAGCAGCCGCCAAAATTCAATCCGACTCCGAAGTGCTGATCGTCATCGGCATCGGCGGATCTTATCTCGGCGCGCGCGCGGCGATCGAGATGCTTTCGAATTCGTTTTACAATATCCAAACGAAGGAGCAGCGCAAGACGCCGCAAGTGCTGTTCGCGGGCAACAACATCAGCTCGACTTACGTGACGCATCTGCTTGGGCTGCTCGAAGGCAGAGACTGGTCGATCAACGTCATCTCCAAATCCGGCACGACGACGGAGCCTGCCATCGCTTTCCGCGTCTTCCGCGCGGAGCTTGAGAAGAAGTACGGCAAGGAAGAAGCGCGCAAACGCATCTACGCAACGACGGATCAAGAGAAGGGCGCGCTCAAAAAGCTTTCGAACGAGGAAGGGTACGAATCGTTCGTCATTCCGGACGATGTGGGCGGCCGCTACTCCGTTCTTACGGCCGTTGGTCTCCTGCCGATCGCGGTTGCGGGCATCGACATCGACGCCATGATGCAAGGCGCGGCCGACGCTTCCAAGGAGTACGGCAATCCGAATCTGGCCGAGAACGAAGCTTACCAGTACGCGGCTGCTCGGAACGCCTTGTACCGCAAAGGCAAAGTGACGGAAATTCTCGTCAATTACGAGCCGAACCTGCATTTCGTGTCGGAATGGTGGAAGCAACTGTTCGGCGAAAGCGAAGGCAAGGACTACAAAGGGATCTATCCGGCGTCCGTCGACTTCTCGACCGATCTGCATTCCATGGGCCAGTTCATCCAAGAGGGTAACCGGAACATTTTCGAGACGGTCATTCAAGTGAAGGAAGTGGCGGAGCATATCACGATCGGCCATGACGACGATAACCTGGACGGTCTTAACTTCCTGACGGGCAAAACGATGGACTTCGTAAATAAAAAGGCGTTCGAAGGCACGCTGCTGGCGCATACGGACGGTCAAGTTCCGAACCTGATCGTGAACATCGCGGACATGACGCCGTACACGTTCGGCTACCTGGTGTACTTCTTCGAGAAAGCTTGCGGCATCAGCGGCTACTTGCTCGGAGTGAATCCGTTCGACCAGCCGGGCGTCGAGGCTTACAAGCGCAACATGTTCGCGCTGCTCGGCAAACCGGGCTTCGAGAAGGAAAAGGCCGAGCTGGAAGCGCGCTTGTAGTTCCCGGAAGCGGGAACAAGCGAGATGAATCTAATCAGGTATAGGACGGTCAGGCAAGAAGCTCATAACGAAATCGTGATTAAAAAGTCACGGTTTATCGGTCACGCGAAGCCCGTGCAATCCGAGGAGGAAGCGGTCGCCTACATCGAGGAGATCAAGCGGCTGCACCGGCAAGCCACGCATAACTGCTCCGCTTACGTGGTAGGGGAGCGCGACCAGCACCAGAAGGCGTCCGATGACGGAGAGCCGAGCGGAACGGCGGGCAAGCCTATTCTGGAAGTCATCAAGAACAAGGGATTGAAGAACGTCGCCGTCGTCGTGACGCGGTACTTCGGGGGCATCATGCTCGGCGCCGGCGGCCTTGTCCGCGCCTATACGGACGGCGCCGTCGCGGGCATCGAGGCCGCCGGCGAGATCGAGCTCGTTCTTCACCGGGAAGTATTCGTCGACGTCGACTATACGTGGTACGGCAAGCTAGAGAACGAGCTGCACGGCCGCGGGACGAGAGTGGGCGGCACCGAATTCACGGACCGCGTTATCGTCTGCTGTCTGCCCGAGGAGCCGGAGAAGGAGTCGTTCATTGCGTGGATGACCGATCTGACGCAGGGGCAAGTGACGATCACGGAAGGCGAGAGCCGCTATTATATAGAAGGCGAATAAGAGCAAAAAGGCTGTCTCTAGGGTCTATGATGACCTCGGGGACAGCCTTGTTTCGTCTCCCTGCGTTACGTGGATTCGCGTTTGACCAATGCAGTCGGAAGCAGCACTTCCTGATACACCTCGTCAGGGTTCTGCATGCGCCACAGCAACTGGGAGAATGCCTTGTGCGCGAAGAACGGAATGTCGATATCCATCGTTGTCAGCTTCGGGATACACATTTGAGAGAAATGCGTGTTGTCAAATCCGCAAATCGCGATTTGTTCGGGAATGCGATAGCCGAGCGCCTTCAACGAGGAGCATACATAATAGCCGAATCCGTCATTCAGGCAGAACCATGCGTCAGGCTGCTGTTCGATCGACCGTACGACGGTGTCGATCCTCGTCTCGTCCTCGATCACGTCAACGAATACATGCTCCTGATTGACGGCGGCATCGTGCTCGCGCATGGCCAGTATATACCCTTCCCAGCGCTCCAGATAGCTTGGCGAAGCGTCAATATTCCCAATCAGACCGATCTTGCGATGCCCGAGATCCAGCAGATGTTTAACTGCCATATAAGCGCCGAATCGATTGTTGGTTAACACGGCATCGGATAACAAGAGAGGGTGGTGGTGGTCGATCAATACGCTCGGAATGTCTTGGGCGATCACTTGTTTAATATATTCGGTGCTGATATGCGACAAGATAAAGATGCCGTCCACGCTTCCGTCCTGAATGAAGGAAGGCATGATCAGCCGGTCGCGCATGGATGGAGATACGGATTGAATCATTAAGGTAATGCCGTTTTTTTGCGCTTCGCGTTCAATGGACAAATAGATTTCGCCAAAAAAGTTTTTCATGGAAAAAGCAAATTCGGAAGCAATAAGCCCAATCGTTTTGGTTGGAGCATTGGCGCCGGACACTTGCTTTTTTTTATATTGATAGCCCATCTCGTCGGCGGTCTGGAGAATTTTCATCTTCGTCTCCTCGCTGACGCCGTCCTTGCCCGACAACGCTTGCGATACGGAGTTTTTGGAGATACTTAGGCGATCGGCAATGTCTTGCATCACGACCTTTTGCTTCTTGTTCATAACTGCCCCTCGCTATCCGCATAGTTTCTTTATGTTTTGTAACGTTACAAATCAATATACACTCACTTTGTCAAATTGTAAATGGTATCGTTTTATAAAGCGTTTGCAACTTTTCCTTGACAGCGCTGTCAACTAATTAGATAATGTAATTGTAATTATATTGTAACGTTACAAAAAGAGTTACTTACTTTCATTTAAGAGGGGGATTTCATGTGAACAAACGATTTTCGTTCATGACGGCACTTATGCTTGCAAGTTCCTTGACTATGGCGGCTTGCTCGGGCGGCGGCAGCGGCAAGGGCGACGAAGGAAAGCCGGACAAAAAGGTAGAGATCCGATTGGCGACCTGGGCGGGAGCGGACGAAGCGAAGGAGCTTCAGAAGCTGATTGACGACATTAACGCCAAGTCTACAACGTATACGCTCATTCAAGATTCTAATCCGGCCGAGTACGATACGCGCTTGATTACGCAGCTGACCGGCGGCACCGGCCCGGACTTGTTCTGGATCAACGCGCAGCGGGCGGCGCAATTCGCGGCTCAAGGCGCAATGCTGGACATTACGGATCGGCTAAATGAATCCGATCATCCTGCAGGGCAGCTCGACGATTATTATGAGGCGTCGCTCCAGCCGTTCACGAACAAGGACAAAGTGTACGGTCTGCCGTGGCTGCAACAGCCGGTTATGCTGTATGTGAACAAAGGAATGTTCGATGAAGCGGGCGTCACGTATCCCGACGAGAATTGGACATGGGATGACATGATCGCAGCAGCGACCAAGCTGACGAAGGATGCGAATGGCAACCACCCGGGAGACGCGGGCTTCGACGACAAGTCGACTCAGCAATGGGGCTTCACACTGAATGGCTGGCCGCCTTCTCAAATGTTTATCTGGCAGAACGGCGGAGACGTCCTGACCGAAGACGGCGCTTCTCCGATCGATTCCAAGGAAGCGGTAGAAGCGCTGAACTTCTACGCGGACTTGGTGAACGGGCCGCTGACTCCGCCGCAGCAAATTATTCGCGACCGCGGCTTCGACAAGATGTTCCGCGACGGTCAAGTCGCCATGTTCATGGGCGGCGCGGCCGACGATCTCGATTCAACGATCGAGAACGTGCAGGCGTTTATGGTTCCTGCGGGTCCGACCGGCATTCATGCGACATTCGGCGATATTCTCGGCATGGGCATCAATGCCAAAACAAAACATAAGGATACAGCCGTCGACGCTTTGCTGGACTTGACGGACGCCATCCATCACTGGAAGATCATGCCGCCGCGCGCTTCGCTGGCCGATCTTGAGACGCTGCAGAAGCTGCATCCGAAAAAAACGCATTCCCTGGAAGCGATCATCGCTTCGATGGAATATGCCCGTCCTTACCGCTACTCCGAGCAGTACCCGGATTGGGACAACATTTATTGGACGCAGTTGATGGATCCAATCGTTAACGCAGGGGCTGACCCGGACGATCTGATCGCGAGCGTGAAGCCGTTGTTAGAGGCCGCATTAAAAAAGTGACGAGCCGATAAGAGGGAGGAGGGCGTTGCCTCCTCCCTTTATCATACTGAGAAAGGAGGGGGCGTTATGGACAACCATCTGGCTACGTTGATGCGATGGATTCTGGTGCCGGCGTTATTGCTTGTCATCGGTTGTGTATTGTATTTCGTCTTCTCGAGATTTGGGTGGAAGAAGAAACAAGCGATCGGCCTGGCTCTGGTATCGCCGTGGCTTGTAGGTTTTCTTGTCTTTACGTTGTATCCCTTGGGCAATTCGTTATATCTAAGCTTCACGAAATCAACGATTTTCGGAGGCGCCGAGTGGGTTGGACTGGGCAATTACGTCAAGTTGTTTACTCAGGACGTCGAGTTCTGGCCTTCGGTAAGGGTTACCCTGATGTATGCCGCCTTGTCCTTGCCGCTTGGCGTGATGGGCGCGCTGCTGGTGGCCATGCTGCTAAACAACAAACTGAAGGGCAACGGCACGTTCCGAACGATCTTCTTCTTGCCGGCGGTTATGCCGGAGGTTGCGGTGGCGCTGCTATGGCGCTGGATGTTCAACAGTGAAACCGGAATCATCAATTATGTGTTGTCTCCGTTCTTCCAGTTGTTCGGCATCGATAAACCGAATTGGTTCGGCGATCCGACGTATGTCCTTGGCGCATTTGTCATTATGAGCTTGTGGGGAATATTCGGAACGAACACCGTTGTGTTCCTCGCCGGCCTGCAAGGGGTTCCGCGTTCGTTGTACGAGGCGGCGGAGATTGACGGAGCGGGATCGTTGTCGAAGTTCAAACATATTACAATTCCGCAAATATCGCCGGTTATTCTGCTGCAAGTGATTATGGGCATGATCGGCGCGCTGCAAATTTTTACAATCGCCATGTTTGTGCGTCCGACGTCTTCAGCGGGCAAGTTTATGAATCAACTCGTGTACGAGCGCGGGTTTACGCAATTGCAAATGGGTGAAGCCTCGGCAATCGCCTGGGTGTTGTTCGTCATCATTCTGGCGATGACGCTGCTTGTATTCCGATCCAGCCCTGCATGGGTTCATTATGAATCGGATGTCAAACGATAGGAGGCAATCTCATGGAAAATAGATATTCCGCTCGGACGCGGGCGTTCTCCGGCAAGCGGGTCAGAGCCATTAATCGCGTCTTGATCTACGGCATCGTCGTCTTTCTTGCCGTCGTCATTCTTGTTCCGTTCTTCTGGATGGTATCGACCGCCTTGCAAGCCGAAGGGGATATATTCGCTTGGCCGCCGCAATGGATCCCGGATCCGCCGCAGTGGCATAACTTCGTCGATGCTTGGACGGCAATGCCGTTTAATCAATATTTGTTTAACACCGTCTTTATTGTGGCGCTCGGGATCACGGCGGAGCTGGCCAGCGCCACGATCGTCGCCTATGGCTTCGCGAGGTTCCGTTTCCCTGGCAGCGACTTTCTGTTTCTCGTGTTGCTGGCGACGATGATGCTGCCGTTTCACGTCACGCTGATTCCGACCTTCCTCATCTGGCAGGAATTCGGTCTGGTCGGACAGTTTGATCCGCTGGTGCTGCGGGCATGGACGGCTTGGGGGCCGTTTTATATCTTCTTGCTTCGCCAATTTTTTCTTACGCTCCCGCGCGAATTGGACGATGCGGCCGAGATCGACGGCTCGAACTTCTTCCAGACGTTCTATCACATCATGCTTCCGCAAGTGAAGCCGGCGTTGATGGCAGTCGCCATATTCGCCTTTCGAGGCTATTGGAACGACTTTCTCGGCCCGCTCATTTATTTGTCCAACATGGAGCTGTATACGCTGAACGTCGGCATGTATTTCTTTATGGGCGGCGTTAACGAAGCGCCTCAATGGAATTATTTGATGGCAATGTCGACACTGGTTGCGCTGCCGGTGATCCTGCTGTTTTTTGCGGCGCAGCGCTATTTTATCGAAGGTATCACGTTTACGGGCATTAAAGATTAAGTTTGGGTTTACGGATAGGAGGAGCTACATTGATTATAGACAAAACAATAGAAATTACACGATTCGCAGGCAATCCGATCATAACGCCAAAGGACATCAAGCCGTCTTTCCCGGACTGGGAGGTGCTTGGCGCATTTAATGCAGGCGTCGCGCAGCATGGCGACGAGACGATTCTGCTCGTTCGAGTAGCAGAACGTCCCGTTCAAGCGGATCCGCGCAAGGCGCTTGTTCCGGTGCTGAACTGCGACCGGGTAGAGGGCCATGCCGACATGCCCGTTATGCGTACGATTGAACTCGACCGGAACGATTCGGAGCTGGACTTCTCCGATCCTCGCGTCATTCGCGATCTGGAAGGAAATACGTTGTATTTGACCTCGATTTCGCATCTGCGCGTTGCGCGCAGCCGGGACGGCGTAAGCTTCGAGATCGACGAGCGCCCGACAGTCTTGCCTGAAGGGCCGATGGAGAGATGGGGGATTGAAGATCCGCGGATAACGGATTTGAACGGCAAGTATTACATTGCTTACAGCGCCGTATCCGACAAAGGCGTTGCCGTAGGGATGATGACGACCGAAGATTTTGTCTCCTTCCGGCGGGAAGGCATGATCCTGGCGCCGACGAACAAAGATGTGGCGTTTTTCCCGGAAACGATCGGCGGCAGCTACTACATGCTGCACCGTCCGGTTCCCGAAGGGCTAGGCGAGCCGGAGATGTGGATCGCCTCGTCTCCCGACCTGAAGCATTGGGGCGGCCATCGTTTCCTGATGGGACTTAGGTCCAAGAAGTGGGACGACACACGAATCGGAGCGGGCTGCGTACCGATCAAGACGGAGGACGGCTGGCTCATTCTGTATCACGGGGCGGACCGCGATAACCGGTATTGTTTGGGAGCTGCGCTGCTGGATCTGCAAGACCCGGGACGAGTCATAGCCAGAATGGACGAACCGTTTATGACGCCGGAAGCGGATTACGAGACAAGTGGATTTTTCCAAAATGTCATCTTTGCATGCGGCACAGTCGTGAACGTTGGCCAAGCGATCATGTATTACGGCGCGGCCGACGATTCGATTGCATGCGTTTCGTTTGAGCTTGAGCCGCTCATGAGTTTGTTAAGAAGAAGCGAACAGAGAGGAGCTGCACGGTCATGACGGCATGGCGAGAGGGCAGGACACAAGCTTGCAGCGAGCTGCTCGCGGCTTACCGAGCCGGCGGCGGCAAAGCCGGGCAAGCGGAGAAAATCGTGTTTGACGGAATGGGCGATCGGGATGTTTACAACATTGCCGCACCGTTCGAAGACGAGGGAGAGCTTGTAATCGCCGGCCGCGTGGAAAGCCGGGACAGCGAGGAATCGGAGATCTGGTTTTTTATCCGTCGCGGGGAGAAATGGGTGCCGAAGGATGGTGCGCCCGTGTTCAAGCTGCAGGACCCGTTCCATACCCGAATTGGAGGGCTGCTCGTATTCGGCGGCGTGCAGACTTTCCCCCACCCCGAAGTGGAGAATGCGCTCAGCTGGCGAACCGTCTTCTACAAGGGCGACGGCATTGCGAGCTTGGAACGATTCTATGAAGGTCCCGATCAAATGAAGGATTTGCGTCTGGTCGAATTGGCGGACGGCAGCGTCGGCGTATTCACCAGACCGCAGGGATCCAAAGGCGGCAGAGGGAAAATCGGTTATACCGCCGTTCCTTCGCTGGAGCGGTTGACGAAGGAGGTTGTGCTCGAGGCGCCGCTGCTGGAGCAGTTCCTGGACGAAGAGTGGGGCGGAGCGAACGAAATTCATTTGCTCGCGAACGGGAAGTTGGGCGTGCTTGGCCATGTTGCCTGCTTCGACGAACGCGGAGACCGTCATTATTATCCGATGGTATTCGCATACGATCCGCTGACAGGCGCTTATACGGAGATGAGCCTCGTCGCGGAACGAGCGGATTTTGTGGAGGGCCCGACAAAGCGCGATGATCTAAAGGATGTTGTGTTCAGCGGCGGCATTGTGCGCCTTCCCGAAGGCAAGGCCGAATTGTATGCAGGCATCAGTGATGCCGAGGCTCAGAAGATCGAAATTGAGGATCCGTTCATCGGATTTGAATAATAACGACGTCAGCCCCTGCGGAATCCGCAGGGGCACATTAATGCTATAAGCATAAACTATAGCATCGATTCATTTTTCTTAAATAACCATTGACTTCCTTTAGGGGAGGATGCTACATTTATAATACCTAGTAAGTTAATAGGAATTATGTAGTTATCGTTTGCGACACCTACGGCTCGAGCCGATGGTCTGGAGGGTTAAGTCACAGTGAATGCTTTATTCCGTGGGAAACCGTGGAGCTTCGGGTTCCGAAGCGCCATCATGCTTTATTTTATCTGTCTTATCGTGTTGCCGATCATCGGAATTTATACCCAGTCCTTCTCGCTCGGTTGGATGCCGTTCTGGGAGAGTATTTCGGACCCGCTCGCTTGGAAGGCCGTCTTGCTCACCGTGAAGCTGGCTGCGATCGCTACTTTGTTAAATATGTTAATCGGAACGATGATCGGCTGGGTGCTGATCCGTTACAGGTTCCCAGGCCGGAGCATCTTGAACAGCCTGGTTGACTTGCCTTTCGCGCTGCCGACCGCAGTCGGCGGCCTGCTTATCCTGCTTCTGCTCGGTCCGAACAGCTTGGTGGGCGAGTTGGCGCAAGCAGTAGGCATCGAAATCGTATTTCATGAACCCGCCATCGTCATCGCGATGCTGTTCGTTACATTTCCGTTCGTCATCCGGGCCATTCAGCCGCTGCTGGAAGAGCTGGATCGTTCGGAAGAGGAAGCCGCCTATACGCTCGGCGCCTCCAAGGCGAAAACGTTCTTCAGCGTCATCTTCCCGACGATGCTTCCTGGCATTCTGAGCGGCGCGATGCTCGCTTTCTCCAGAGGGCTGGCGGAATTCGGAGCCGTCGTGCTGGTAGCGGGCAATATTCCCGGCAAGACGCTGGTCGCATCGGTTTATATTTTTGGAGAGATTGAAAGCAACAATCCGCAAGGAGCCGCAGCCGTGTCTGTCATGCTGCTTACGTTATCCTTCCTGATTCTCTGGGTTGTGAACCAGCTGCAGGCTAGGAGGTCGAAGCCATGAGAAGGCTGTGGATCGTTCTAACTTACGTCGTGTTCGCTCTTCTCCTCATCGTGCCGCTGGTCAAAATTTTCACCGGCGCTTGGGAGGATGGCCTGCAAGGCTTCTGGGACGCCTTGTCTCGACCGCAATCCATCCATGCCTTAATGATGACGGGCATCATCGTCGTCGTCGTGACGGCAATCAATACTATATTCGGCGTTATGCTTGCGTTGTACCTGGTTAGAGCCGAGTGGCTCGGACCGAAGCTGAAACGACTGCTGAACAGCGTGGTCGACCTTCCGTTCGCGGTGTCGCCGGTTATCGGCGGACTGATGATCGTGTTGATCTTGGGACCTGGGACGGTTATCGGGGCGTTGTTCGCGGATATGGGCGTCGATATCGTATACGCTCTGCCCGGCATGATACTAGCGACGTTGTTCGTCACGTTCCCGATTATGGTCCGCGAAGTGATGCCGGTGCTGCAAGAGATCGGCGCGCAGCAGGAAGAAGCGGCCTCTACCCTCGGCGCGTATTCCTGGTACACCTTCTGGAAAGTAACCTGGCCGTCCATCCGCTGGGGCGTCATCTACGGCGTCGTTCTGACGGTTGCCCGCTCGCTTGGCGAGTTCGGTGCGGTTCTCGTCGTTTCCGGGAATATTATGAACAAAACGCAGACGGCTACCACGCTCGTCTATCAGGATGTCGAAAATTTCAATGTGGTGGCCGCGAACGGAATCGCGCTGGTGCTTGCCGCGGTCTCCGTCGGACTCCTGCTGCTAATGGAGTGGTCGAAGAAAAGAAAGGAAGTGCATTAGCCCATGCATATTGAAGTGCGCGGATTAAGTAAAAGCTTCGGCGACTTCCACGCCGTGAAAGACGTTGGCTTCGACATCGAGAAGGGCAAGCTGATCGGATTGCTCGGCCCAAGCGGCGGCGGCAAGACGTCCATTCTTCGCATGTTGGCGGGTCTCGAGACGCCGTCCAGCGGTGATATCGTGTTCCATGGCAAACGCGTCAACGATCTGCCTCCGCAAGAGCGCGGCATCGGATTCGTGTTCCAAAACTATGCGCTGTTCAAACATATGACGGTTTACGATAACGTGGCGTTCGGACTTAAGGTGAAGAAGCTGTCGAAGGAGAAGATCCGCGAGCGGGTCATGTATCTGGTCGAACTGACGGGCCTCAAAGGCTTCGAGCATCGTTACCCGCACCAACTGTCGGGCGGCCAGCGCCAGCGGGTCGCGTTCGCGAGAGCGTTAGCGCCGGAGCCGCAGCTGCTGCTGCTCGACGAGCCGTTCGCGGCGATCGACGCGAAGATCCGGACAGAGCTCCGCACTTGGCTCAAGGATATGATCGAGCGCGTCGGCATTACGTCGATCTTCGTTACGCATGACCAAGAGGAAGCGATCGAGGTCGCCGACGAAATCATGATCATTAACAAAGGCCGCTTGGAGCAGAAAGGCAGCCCATGGGCGATTTACAAAAATCCAGAGACGCCGTTCGTCGCAAGCTTTATCGGCGAATCGACGATCGTAGACAATATTTCTTCGTTAAAAGGTTTCGACGCGGCCGTCGAGCTCCCGGGCACGAAGGCGCTTATCCGTCCGGAATACATCGAGCACGGCAAGCCGGGCGAGATCAAGCTTGCATCGGCGGCAATGCCGGCTACGGTCCGGCATCTTCATTTTCGCGGCAGCGAATGGATGGTGGAGCTCGCGATCGGGGATACGAAACTCATCACGTACCGCTCCTTGGAGAGGGAAGTGCTCCAGGTAGGCGAACAAGTCCATGTGCTGGTACACCGTGCGTATATGTTCAACGACAATGACAGCTGGATCATGGAGAATCCGCTGAAGGTCGATCCGATGCCGATCCATATCTAATCACGCTAACGACTTTCACGAGAAAGAGTTGTTGACCAGATGATACGAATTCGAGAATTACACAAGCGGCTGCTCGCTTCGTTGATCATAATGACGACGATCTTGACCGCGGCCGGCTGCGGAAAGGAAGAAGCCGCTGTCGATGCTCTGCAAGGAGACGTAACGTTAGTCGTGGGCGCTTATTCCGTTGTAAGGGATGCGTTTGCGGAGCTGCTGCCGGCATTTCAGGAGCAATGGCTGAAGGAGACAGGGCAGCGGGTGGTTTTCCAGGAATCGTACGAAGCGTCCGGCACGCAAGCAAGGGCCATCGCGGGAGGTTTCGAAGCCGACGTGGCGGTGCTGGCGATGGAAGGCGACCTCGATAAGATCGAAACCGCGGGATTCATCGATCATGATTGGCGCGCAGGCAGCGAGGGCGGAATGATTACGGAATCCATCGTGGTGCTCGGCACGCGGGAAGGCAATCCGCTTGGCATCCGGGACTGGGAAGACCTGACGGAGGACGGAGTGAAGGTGCTTTATCCGAATCCGAAGACGTCCGGCGGCGCGCAGTGGGATATTAACGCGATTTATGGCGCGGGTCTCAAACGGTCGGAGGAGCTCGAAGGCACGAAATCGGAGGCTTACGCGAAGTCGTTCCTGGAGGCGATCCACGCGAATGTGGAGTCGCTGGACAAGAGCGGCCGGGCTTCAATGGCTGCCTTCGAATACGGAGTAGGCGACGTCATCGTGACGTACGAGAACGAGCTGAGAGCACGCATTCAGCAGGGCGTGCCTTACGAGATCGTCGTGCCGAAACATACGATATTAATTCAGAATCCCGCGGCGGTCGTGGATAAGAACGTCGACAAACACGGAACGCGGAAAGTAGCCGAAGCGTTCATCGCTTATCTTCACACCGAAGAAGCCCAGCGCATCTTTGTCAATCACGGCTTCCGCCCGGTTAGTCCCGTCGTGAAGCAGGAGACGAGCGGTCAATTCGCGGTACCGGAAGGGTTGTTCGATATTTCGTATTTGGGCGGATGGGACGAAGTGCGGAAGAAACTGTATGCCAAGAAGGGCGTGTGGTACCAGGTGCTCGCCGGCATTTAGATGAGGATATGAATAAGCTAACCGGAACCAGCCGACCTCCTTGCGAGTCGGTTGGTTTTTTCGGTTGAGTCAATCGCGTTATTGCTATAGAATAGGGAGATGTCTCGCGTGATGCAATGATCGACTGAACGGGACCCGAACGTTCGCATATTGAGATTGCATTATCGGCCCAAATCGACTACCATTAGTTTAGAATAATTCTAAATTATTTGCTTTGGTATATGAATAATCATACACGTAAACCAAAAATAGATGATTCGGCGGAAGGGAGCGGAGCGGAATGAACGTTTCGGCTGAGATCGACAAAATAAAACGGGCGCTGATGGAGAACGGCTCCAAGCTGACGACGCAACGGGAAATCATCGTGCGCGTGCTGCTGGAGAACGAACAAGACCACTTGAGCGCCGAGGACGTATATATGCTCGTGAAGGAGAAGTTTCCGGAGATCGGGCTTGCGACGGTCTACCGGACGCTGGAGCTTCTGGCGGATCTGCAGGTTGTAGCGAAGATGAATTTCGGCGACGGAGTCGCGAGATACGATCTTCGGGGCGAAGGCCAAGAGCATATGCACCATCATCTGATCTGCGAGAAATGCGGCGCGCTGGACGAGATCAAGGAAGACTGGCTGACGGAGCTGGAAGAGAGGCTTGAGCGCGAATACGGATTTAAAGTGCTTGATCACCGGCTTGATTTTATCGGCAATTACAAGGAATGTTCGAATGGCGAATGCAAGCGGGGGAACAAAGCTGTTTCGTAAGCGAATGCATGAATCGGGTGTTCTTTGCTTGTTGAATCAATCGATTAGGTTGCTTGCTTTATCAATAAGAAACCGCCGGAAGCTATTATTCCGGCGGTTTCTTTGATCATTTCGTATGGATTACGATCGCGGGTCTGCCGGAGAGGAAGATTCTTCGGCGGAGGAGAAGCCTTCCGTGCAATGGCGGCATATGCAGGATTTATTCCGCGCTTCTTCTGGCACGAGCGCCAACAGCTCTTGCGGGAACTTTGCATGGAAGCACCAGCACTCGTTAGCCTTCGTCCCCGGTTCCTTCAGCGCGCAGCCATTATCGCTTCCGCAGATCGGGCAGCGGTCCGTCATGGATTCGTCACTCCTTAGGACAAAACGAATTTTTCGATGACATGCCTAACGCCTTCTTCATTGTTGGAGAACGTGACGTAGTCGGCGATCTCCTTCAGCGTGTCGATCGCATTGCCCATGGCAACGCCGAGCCCGGCCGCCTGAATCATCTCGCGATCGTTCCAGGCATCGCCCATGGCTATGGTCTGATCCATCGTGCAGCCGAGATGTTCGGCCATGAATTGCAAAGCGTGGCCTTTGGTCCCTTCTTTGTGCATGAACTCCAGGTAATGCGCCTTGGACTTCGTAATATGGACCCGGTCGCCGATCAGCGGGGCAAGCTCGAGCGCGATTTCGTCTAGGCGGGCAGGATCGTCGATGACGAGCATTTTGTTCATCGGCTTACGGATCAGTTTGTCGAAATCGGGTTCGATTTTGTAAGGTATGTTGGACAGCTTGGAGTAGGCCTTAATCCGGTCGTTATCCTCCGTCCCGTACAACTCGTCGTCTACGTACAGTTGCAGATGAAGCCCTTGCTTTTGGCAATATTCATGCAACTCGACTGCGGCGTCCGTCGGCACGTTGCGCTCGTAGAGCACCTGGCCGTCCAGCAGCGTTTTGACTAGCGCTCCCTGATACGTAATAATAGGTACATTAAGTTCGATCTGGCGGGCAATCTTCTGCGCCGACGCGAACATGCGACCGGTCGCGAGCGTAACGGTCACACCCGCGGCTATTGCGGCTTCCATCGCTTTTTTGGTCCCTTCGGTCACGGTCAATTCGTCAGTCAGCAGCGTATCGTCTACATCAATGGCAATCAGCTTATACATAAGTACGGTAAGGCTCCTCTCGGCATCCAGTCTCTATCGTCATAATAAAGTTGATTGTAGCGAAATTCGAGCCTACATACAAGGAGATCATCACATGTACAATAATGCGTCAACCCAGGCGAAGCAGCGCTCCGGCGCCCTCTACGCGATCGGGGCGATCCTGCTGCTCGCCGCCGGCTTCGCGCTCGGCATGATGTTCATGGGAACGCGGTATCCGGTTATCAAGGAACCGCTATTCAAGCAGTTTAACGCTTCTTACACCCATATCCTAAACGATTATTTGAACGGCGCGACGCCGGAGCAGCTCATTCAAGGAGCGGCGACCGGCATGGTTGAGGCGCTGGAAGATCCATATTCGCATTATTTGGCCGGCGACAAGGGGGAAGAGTACACGCAGTCGTACGAAGGCCAGTTCTACGGCATCGGGGCGGAGATGAAGCAAGAGGACGGCAAAGTGATGATAAGCGTAATCATCAAAGATACGCCGGCGGAACGGGCGGGGCTGCAGCCGGGCGATGTGATCATCGCGGTAGACGGCAAGGACGTCACCGGCAAGACGTTGCAGGATCTGCTGGGCATCGTGCGGGGAGACGAAGGCACGACGATCAAGATCCGCGTCCACAGGGCTGCCGAGCAGGAGCCGCTGGAATTTACGATGAAGCGGGCAGCCATCCCCGTGCATACCGTCACCTCAGAGAGGCTTGAAGGGGGCATTGGGCTTATTACGATCAGCCGGTTCGCGGAAGAGACGGCTAAGGAGTTCAAGGCGGAGCTAGAGAAGCTGAAGGCGGATGGCGAGCTGAAGGGTTTGCTGCTCGACCTTCGCTCGAATCCCGGAGGTCTTCTGCAGCCGACAACCGAAATCGCGAGCATCCTCATACCCAAGGACAAAAAAATTCTGGACATCGTCTACAAAAACGAACGAAGAATCGTATCGCTAAAGTCCAAACAGCAGGAAGAGTGGAAGGCGCCGATCGTCGTGCTCGTGAACGGACGTTCCGCTAGCGCGAGCGAGGTGCTCGCATCGGCACTGAAGGAATCGGCAGGAGCTGTCCTTGTCGGTGAGAAGACCTACGGCAAGGGCGTCGTGCAAGGCTTCAAGCAGTTCAAGGACGGGTCCGTGATCAGCCTGACGGAAGCGCAGTGGAAGACGCCGGGCGGCACGTGGATCAACAAACAAGGCGTCGCGCCGGATCATGTCGTCGCGCTGCCGGAATACGCTTCGCTGCGTCAGCTCGCCCTTGGCACGGTGCTGAAGCGCGGGAGCTACGGAGACGAGGTCAAGTCGCTGCAAGGCATGCTTGGGGCGCTCGGCTATGCGCCTGTTGGCCAAGACGGCTTGTTCGACGCGGAGGCGGAAGCCGCTCTTCGCAAGTTCCAGGGCGACCATGGACTGGACGTTACCGGCAAGTTCGGCGACGCGACCAGCTATAAGCTGATTGAGCTGCTGCGCGCGAAGCTGAAGCAGGAAGACACGCAGGTGAAGAAAGGCATAGAGCTGCTGAAGCAGCAGTAAGCGAAAGCGAATCCGAAAGCGAAAGGACTATCCCGGCGCCGTCATGGCGAGGATGGTCCTTTTTTTACGCGATCACGGCGCTGGGCTGGCGCAGCTTTGAAACATGCGCCATCTGGGCATGGTATTTTCTAACTCGCCTCTTGACAACGGGAATGATAATTACTATCATCTTAATGAGAGCGATTATCAAAGGTTGTATTCTTGGCGACGCGGGGTGGAGCATGAAGAAGGTCAAATATTGCAAACGCAACTTGAAGCTCGGCTCGAAGTCGGTCTATAAGGCGATGAAGGAGAAGCATCCCGGGATCAAGCGGAAGAAAAGCGACTGCCTGGGCAATTGCAAGACGTGCAAGATGGAATGTTTTGTCGTCGTCAAGTCTAAGACCGTAAGCGCGCCAACCCCCGAGCTGCTATATAAACGTTTGAAAAAAATGATTGGTTAATTTAAAAGTTGGGAAATATAGGAGGGGCGGCCATTTGCCGCCTCTTATTTTTATGTTAGAATGAGTACAAATAAGAAGGCGAGGTGCACATCTATATGAAAGACTCATTGGCCAAAGCTTTAAACGAACAAATGAATTTCGAGTTTTACTCCGCCCATGTGTATCTTGCGATGGCTGCGTATTGCTCCGGAGACAGCCTGGACGGCTTCGCGAATTTCTTCATCGTTCAAGCGGAAGAAGAACGGTTCCACGCCATGAAGATCTATAAATTCCTGAACGACCGCGGCCGTCGCGCAACATTAGAAGCGCTGCCGGAGCCGACTAACGAATATACTTCCATCCTTCATGCCTTCGAACAAGGCTACAAGCACGAACAACAAAATACGGAGAGATTCTACAACCTGTCCGACCTCGCCATGAACGACCGCGAACATGCGACGATCAACTTCCTGAAGTGGTTCATCGACGAGCAGGTGGAAGAGGAAGCATTGTTCGACAGCATTATCAACAAGCTGAAGCGGATCGATAAGGACAGCAACGCCTTCTATATGCTGGACGCGGAATTTGCGGGACGTTCCTTCACGCCTCCGGCGGGGGAATAATCCTAAGCGGGACCGATCGTTCGGGAATTCGGGTAGAGCCACTCGCCAAGCATGTGAAACATGCTGGGAGGGCTCTATTTTTTTATAATTCGGGTTTTCAGATAGGGAGAGGTGTAATATGATTGATTCAGCCTTGAAAAGCGACGCGGACAAGCTGATGCCGCTGCTTCTGTCGGCCATCGGTTCGATTGCGCATACGTTATCGGGCACGTCCGAAGATTCGGAAACATGGGATGTCCTGCTCGGATACATCGGGCAAGAGCGGAACCGGATCAGCTACGGCAATATCATTGTGGATCGCAGGGACGGCGGTATCGCTGGGATGCTGATTTGTTATCCCGGCGATGAAGCGATCGAGTTGGATCGTCCGATAAGGGAGCGATTGGAGCGAAATTACGGGGCGGAGGCTGCCGGAGCGTTGGTGCCGGAATGCAAGCCCGGCGACTTCTACCTCGACGCCGTCGCGGTGGATGAGCGTTACCGGGGACAGGGCATCGCCAAAGCGCTGATCGCGGCTTTCGAAGAGCGCGGCAAAGCGGGCGGGTTCCGAAGGCTCTCTCTTATCGTCGAGCAATACAATGAAGGCGCGTACGCGCTGTACCGAAAGCTGGGTTTCGTCGATGACGGCTTATGGATCGTAAGCGGCGGGACGTATATACGAATGATCAAAGAGCTGTAGCCGTTCATGAAGTTTAGCGGACGGTTCTCTTAGGGGGAGAACGGTGAAAGAGGCACTGAAGTCGTCGTTGGGGTGGATAAGGCGCAATCCGCTGCTTATTCTGTTGTTCGCTGTTGGAGCGCTCGTCAGATTGTGGTACGGAGGAGTGATCCCGCCTGGGCTTAATCAAGACGAAGCTTCTGTAGGCTACGATGCTTACGCGATCTTGCACTATGGGATTGACCGCAACGGAGCGAGCCTGCCCGTACATCTGATCGCGTGGGGGAGCGGACAGAATGCGCTGTACGCCTACTTCTCCATGCCGTTTATTTATTTGTTCGGCTTGAATGTCTGGTCCGTGCGCGCGGTCAGCATGCTCTTCGGGCTGATCGGCATGGCAGCCATGTACGGCATCGGCAGGAGGATGTTCGACAGCCGCAAGGGAGTCCTGCTCGCGTTGTTCCTGACCGCCATCTGTCCTTGGCATATCATGATGTCCAGGTGGGGGCTGGAGTCGAATCTGTTCCCGACGCTGGCGCTGCTTGCGGTTTATTTCTTGCTGCTGGGACTAGAAAAGCCGAAGTGGCTATACGGCTCCACGATCATGCTTGCCTTGTCGCTGTACGCATACGGCACGGCTTACTTTTTTGTCCCGGTGTTCACCGTTGCCGCCGCGACTTACCTGTGGGCTACGAAACGCGTGAAACCCGCCATCCTGCTGCTGCAGGCAGCTCTTCTGGCCGTCTTGTCTCTGCCTATCCTGTTGTTCCTTTATATTAATAAAGCAGGTAAAGAGGCGATCGTAACGCCTTTCTTCACGATTCCGAAGCTAACGGTTCCGAGGGTGGAGCAAGTATCCGCGCTCTTCTCGGACGGTTTGGCGGAAGGGATCGCGCTTCGTGCGAATAAACTGCTGGAGCTGCTACTATCGCAGGACGACGGTTTGCCATGGAACGCGATTCCCGACTACGGCTACATATATCCGCTAGGGATTCCATTCATCGCGATCGGAATCGGCGTCGTCGCCGCGAAGATGTTCAAGAACAAAAGCGCGCCTCATGCCATCGTCTGTCTATGGTTCGCGGCGGCGCTGCTCATGGCACTTATCATGGATATCAACATGAACCGGATCAACGTTATTTTTTATCCGATCTTATTGCTCGGTTCGGCAGGTTTAGTCTGGTTCGGCGAATGGATCCGCGATTCTCTTAAAATCGTGCTGCCCGCCTTCGTCATGTTGTTCGCGCTGTTCGGCTGGCATTACTTTACGAAGTACCCGGACGAGATAGGTCCTACCTTCTACGAATCGTTCGGAGAAGCAGTCCGCTATGCCTCGGGCGAGACGGACGGCCCGATCGCGGTGACGGGCGCAGTGAACATGCCTTATATCTACGTCTTGTTCTACGAGCGCGTCGATCCGCGTTCGTTCGTCGACACGGTGACCTATAGCAATCCCGGCGCGCCATTCCAGCAAGTGCGCTCATTCGGCAGGTATACGTTCGGCGACGCCGCGCCGGTACGCGGGAGGGCGGCCGCCTACGTCCTGCATAATAGCGAGCTTCCGCCTGCCGCAATTTTGGAAGGTTACGAGATTCGCAGATTCAAAAACTTTTCCGTCTTGACGGAAAAGGCTTCCAATTCGCTCTAAACCGAACATGTTTCTGCCGATATAAGGAGAGATTCAATATAAGTCGGGTCTTCAAAACTAGCAAGAAACAATAGACATTCCAAAATAAGGGTGATAGGATTAATTGGTGTATGTTTCTAGTCGTAAAATGGGAGATTTGGAGGAGCTAGAGATGAAACGATCGACTTGGTATAAGGCGGCGGTATGCACGATGTTGGCCGCGGGGCTGCTATTCGCGCCGCTAGCCGCTACGGGCAGCTACGCGCATGCCGCATCGGCGAAGACGGCTTCGCAGCAATCGCAAGAGTTGGCATTGTGGGTGGATGGCAAGAAGATGACGTTGTCGTCTCCGATTGTGAAGGAGAACGGCGCGGCTCTCGCGCCTATGAAGGAATTGCTGGATGCTATGGGCGTCGTATCGGCGCTGGAATCCAAGACGGGCACGATTATCGTGAGAGATGGCGGATTAACGCTTTCTATGGCCGTGGGCAAGAAGGAAGCGATCGTAAACGGGAATACGGTTGTCTTGGCAACGCCCGCGATCTTGAAGAACGGCGTGCCTTATGTACCGGTCCGGTTCGTAGCCGAGCAGCTTGAAGCATCGGTCGAATGGGATTCCGCCGCGAACGCGATCAAGATCGAAACGTGGAGCTATCAGGGCGAAGACGAGCTAGGGGAAGAGGAAGGGAATCTGCCCGATCTTCCGAAATTGTCCGCTAACGATATCGTGAATCTATATGACGGCAGCGTCGTGATGATCATGACGAACAAGGCCCAAGGAAGCGGCATTGCGGTTGGCGAAGATTTGATCCTGACCAACTACCATGTCATCGCGGACGCGGCATCCGCAACCGCGTACGACATCTACTCCGATGAGATGAAGGTGAAGGGTGTCGTTGCCGTGAACGAAGCGGCGGACCTCGCGATTATTCGCACCGAGAAGCCTCATGATCTGATGCCGGTAGAAGTCGGCTACGCTTTCGAAGCGAATAAGGGAGATCGCGTCGTTGCGATCGGAAGCCCTCTCGGCCTGCAGAATACCGTCTCGGACGGCTTGATCAGCAATTTAAGCTATGACGCCGGCGTTAGCTGGATTCAGTTCAACGCACCAACCGATCACGGCAGCTCCGGAGGCGCGTTGTTTAACGAATACGGTCAATTCATCGGCATCACTTCGGCGGGGTACGACAACAGCCTTGCCGATTTGAATTTCGCCGTATCCGCGTTCCACGCCGCCATGCTGATGGATCAGGTGACGGACAAGATGGTGAAGGACGCCGAATTTTTGGAGCCGATTTTCCCCGAGACGCTGGTAGGTGCTCCGTTATCCGATATTCAGAAGCTGCTTGAGAAGGAATTCTCGTCGGTTGCGACATCGGAAGGCGTTGCCGAGTTTACGAAGTGGGAAGCGAAGCGCGATTCGGAAGGGTGGCTCGTCTTGACGGCCAACATCGACCCGCTCTTCTACTTATATTATGCGAAGCAAGTCGAGGATGAGCTGCGGTTCTGGACGGTTCTGCTCGGCCAAGAGTTCCATCGCATGCTGCCCGATGACAAGATTCAAGTCCTCATTTCCTTCGAGCGGGATTACGGCTTCCAGCCTCGCGGCTTTGCGCAGGGAGAAGTAACGTTCATCGGTGAAGGCAAGTGGCGGGTGAAGCATACAGTTATCGACATGCAGCTCAAGGATCAAATGTATATTCGCACGAGGATATAATAGGCAGGCGCCGATCGCCGCGGTACGCGAGATCGGCGCCGCTTCTATTTTGCGCGGAAGTTCGGTACAATAGAAGGCAGCTTGTTCATTAAGAGAGGGATTAAACATGAAAGTCGTGCTTTCCACATTAAACGCTAAGTTCATTCATACATCGCTCGCCCTTCGCTGCTTGAAGGCGTTCAGTGGCGACCGGTTCGATATCGACATCGCCGAATATACGATCAAGGATCCGGCGATGAACATCGCTTCGGATCTATTCGGCCGCAATCCCGACGTGGTCGGTTTCTCCTGCTACATTTGGAATATCGAAGAGACGATCACGGTGATTAACATGCTGCGCAAAATTAAGCCGGAGCTGAAGATCGTGCTCGGGGGACCCGAGGTCAGCTATGATACCGAGTATTGGATGGAGCGTCTGCCCGAAGTAGACTTCATCGTCGTGGGAGAAGGAGAAGAAACGTTCGACCATCTGCTGACGGAGATCCAGGGCGCGGGCAAATACCATATGGTGTTCGGCATCGCCTACAGGAAGCAGCGGGAGCACGGAACGGAAATTCTCGTCAATCCTCCGCGCCCGAAGCTGAACTTAAACGAACTTCCGTCGCCGTATCGGTTCGCCGAAGACATTCCGCAGCTCGGCAGCCGCGTCGTCTACTTCGAGACGAGCCGAGGCTGTCCGTTCAGCTGCCAGTTCTGCCTGTCCAGCATCGAGGTCGGCGTTCGTTACTTCGATATGGAACGGACCAAATCCGATATTGTTTATTTGATCGACAACGGCGCCAAACTGATCAAATTCGTGGACCGGACGTTCAACATCAAACGGGACTACGCGCTCGAGATGTTCCGATTTCTGATCGAGAACCATCGTGGCTGCGTCTTCCAATTCGAGATTACGGCGGACATTATGCGGCCGGAGGTGCTCGATTATTTGGCCGAGCATGCACCCCCGGGCATCTTCCGCTTTGAGATCGGCGTCCAGTCGACCAACGACCCTACGAATTTGGCCGTCCAGCGCCGGCAGAATTGGTCGAAGCTCGTACGCACCGTGACGAAAGTGAAGGATTCCGGCAAGATCGACCAGCACTTGGATTTGATTGCCGGGCTGCCGCTCGAAAATTACGACACGTTCAGAGGCACCTTCAACGACGTGTTCGCGCTGCGACCCGAAGAGCTGCAGCTCGGTTTCCTCAAGATGCTGCGCGGTACCGGCCTGAGGCGCGACGCGGACAAGTGGGGTTATATCTACATGGACCGCGCGCCTTACGAGATGTTAGGCAACGAATTGATGCCGTTCGGCGATATCGTGAGAATCAAACGCGTCGAGGATGTGCTGGAAAAATATTGGAACGCCCATCGCATGGACCATACACTTCTTTATTTGGTCGATCGGGTGTTCCCGTCTCCGTTCGATTTCTTCCAAATGTTCGGCGATTATTGGGAAGAGCGCGGCTGGAGCAAGATCGGCCATCAGCTCGAAGATCTGTTCTCGCGACTATGGGGTTTCTTATCGACGCTGCCGAAGGATACGGCGCTTGGCGAGGATGGCGGGACGGTCGGCTCAAAGCTTGATACGAGCGTCGTGCTGGGGTTAATGAAATACGATTATTTCCTGAATCACAACTATAAGCCGCGCAAAACGTGGTGGGATTACTCGATGGACAAGTCGGAGTGGAGCGGATGGATGCGGATGCTTGCGGAGCGGCCGGAGAACGTGTCGGCGGAGTTCGCGGCGGTCGGGCTGAACGAGCGGGATCTGCATAAGCACGCCGTACTGGAGAAGCTGCCGTTCGATCTGGCTGCGTTTCTGGAGACGGGAGAGCTGTCGACCGATCGCCATTCGCTTCTAATCATGTTGTATGCGCTCGATAAGGAAAACAGCAAGTCGAAGCCGCGACCGTTCTTGATGCAAATGGAGCCGGCGACGGCCCTGTAGGCGATAGAGATTTAATCGTAAAAATAAGGTCGGAGACAACGGTTAAGTCCGTCATCTCCGACCTTTGTTCATTTCGAAACCCATCCACGAGCCGTCGGCTCTGGGTGCAGAGTTTGCCGCTCCTTAGGCTGGAACGACGCTGCGCAGTACGGTCATGCTGCCGGACAGCTCATAACGGCCAAGCGTCGCAGGAAGAAGGAAACATTCGCCGGCTTTGGCCGGAAGCTCTTCGTCCGCCCAACGCAGCCGGCCTTCGCCTGCGGCGACGACTAGAATGACGAAGCTGTCGGAATCGGTCGACAGCGGAAGCGGTCCTTCGATTACGCCCTTCTCCACTTGGAAGTATGGGGATGAAGCGATCGTTAGCCATTCGCCGGCGCCGACGCCATCCGTCTTCATGCGCTGCGCGCCTGCGCCCTCGTAGGCGATGACGTTCAGGGAGTCTTCGACATGCAGCTCGCGCAGCTTGCCGTCGAGTCCGGGACGATCGTAATCGTAAAGGCGGTACGTCGTATCGGAATTTTGCTGAATTTCCGCTACGACGACACCAGAGCAGAGCGCGTGCACGGTGCCTGCCGGGATGTAGAATGCGTCGCCGGCCTCTACCGACACTTCTTGCAGCGTCTCCATGATCCGGCCTTCATTGATCGCTTGCTCCATGGAAGCACGGTCGATGCCTTCCTTCAGGCCGTAAATGATCTTGGCTCCAGGCTTCGCGCTGAGTATATACCACATCTCCGTCTTGCCAAGTTCGCCGGCAGGCAGCCGGTCGTAGCTGTCCGTCGGATGGACCTGCACAGACAGGTCGTCATTGCAATCGAGCAGCTTGATCAGCAGCGGGAATCGGCCGTTCTTCTCGGAAAAACCGCGGCTGCCGAACCATTCGCGGCCGTACTGCCCGCGGATTTCATCGAGTCCGAGACCGGCGAGCTCGCCGTTGATCACCTTCGTCGTGCCGTTCGGATGATCGCCGATCATCCAGCCTTCCCCGATGGCGCCATCCGGCAGCTCCAGTCCGAATTGCTCCAGCGCCCTGCCGCCCCAAACTCTCTCTTTCATCTCCGCCTTGAACTTCAGTGGATAAGGTTGAACGGTCATACTTATTCCTCCAATCTTTGAATACGTGCTTGTTAGTTGCCTAATTGCACTGCCGGCTGGAATAGCTCGAGCAGCTCGCCGTCCGGCCCGTACAGGAAGAAGTAACGGGCGCCATTCGGCAACGTCGTGATTTCGGTATCGCGCAGTGGAACGCCGAGCGCTTTCACGCGCTCGAATTCGCTTTCGATATCGTCGACGGTGTAAGCCGTGTGATGGGTTTTCCCTTCTGCGGGCAAAGCGCTGTTATACCCTTCGATCAATTCGATCTCCGTCTCCTCATGACCCGGGAAGGACAGAAACCCGAGCCGAATGATGCCGTTCGTATGCAGCATTGTGTATTTGTGCTCCAGACCTAGAACGGATGTGTAGAAGGCAACGGACTGCTCGATGTTGCTAACCATAATGCCGAGATGCTCAATTTTTTTGACTGCCATTCGAAAATCCCCTTCCATATGTACGGTTTGGTTTTGGATCCTAAGATTTGCGGCGTTCAACAGCGATCAAATAGGGTGCGGCCTGCCGCTGAGGCTGCCGGTAGAGCACGGCCTGTCCGGCAGATTGCGGCAATTTCGCCGCCCAAGCTTCGACGGCGGCAGCCTCCGCTTCCCCGCCCGGATGGCCGGGATAGAGGACGCAGGTCAGGATGCCGCCCGGCCGCAGCAGATCGAGCGCCGATTCGAGCGCCCGCAGCGTCGATTCGGTTCTCGTAATGACTGCGGGATCGCCACCGGGCAGATAGCCTAGGTTAAACATGACCGCGGCCGCGCAGCCTGCGGCTTCCTCGTCCACATAGTCGGCCATGTCCGCATGGTCGGCCAGCTTCAGGTGAAGTCGCGGCAGCCTGCCCGCCTCGATCAAAGGAGCCAGCCGCTGCCTCGTCCTATGCAAGGCATCCTCCTGGATGTCGAAAGCGTAGACGCAACCCTTCGGGCCAACAAGTTCCGCCAAGGCGAGCGTATCGACGCCGCCGCCTGCGGTTGCGTCGATGACCGTATCGCCCGGCTGCGTCCGCTCCGCGATCCACTTATGCGCCATGCTTAGTACCGATAAGAATCCCATCAGCTTATCCCTCCGGCTGCCAGAGCTTGCCTTGCCATGTCTTTCGGCGCCGCAGCTCGTCGTCGATCTCGTTCAGCACTTCCCATTTTTTCTGGCTCCACATCGGGCCGATGAGAAGATCGCGGGGCGCGTCCCCGGTTAACCTGTGCACGATCATCTCCGGCGGCAGGAACTCGAGGGAGTCGACCACGAGCTTCATATATTCATCTTGCTCCAGGAAACGCAGCAGGCCGGCTTCGTATTGCTTCACCATCGGCGTCTTCCGCATGAGATGCAGCAAGTGGATCTTGATGCCTTGCACGTCCATGCGGGCGACGGCGCGGCCGGTATCCAGCATCATCTCGCGGGACTCTTGAGGCAAACCGTAAATAATGTGGGCGCAGACGCGGATCCCGCGCTCGCGCAGCTTGCGTACCGCATCGAGATAACACTCGGTATCATGCGCGCGATTGATGAGCTGCGACGTTGATTCATGGATCGTCTGCAAGCCCATCTCGACCCAAAGATAAGTGCGTTCGTTCAGCTCGGCCAAATAATCGATGACGTCGTCCGGCAGGCAATCGGGGCGAGTCGCGATGGACAGCCCGACGACTCCCGGCTGTTGCAGAATCACTTCATAATATTCGCGAAGCTCTTCGACCGGCGCGTACGTGTTCGTATAGGCTTGGAAATAGCCGATATATTTGGCCTCCGGCCACTTCCGGTGCTGCCTGTCCCGGATTGTGTTGAACTGCGTGACAAGATCGTCTCGCCGGCTGCCCGCGAAGTCTCCGGAACCTCTGGCGCTGCAGAACGTGCAGCCGCCTTTGGCGAGGGAGCCGTCCCGGTTCGGGCAGGTGAACCCTGCATCCAGCGTGACTTTGAATACTTTGCAGCCGAACTGCTCCCGCATTTCGTAATTCCATGTATGAAATCTTTTTTCCCCCCACAGCAGCGGCTGCGTGGAGAACGGTTGCGGCTGAATCATGAAAATCCCCTTCTCATCTTGCGTTCATCCTACATTTTAACGAAAAAGCGACCGAAAAGCCATGCCTAATCCATGACCCTCCCAAGATTGTTCGGATCTGGAGTACTGGAAAATAAATCCGCCAAGGAATAATTTAGGCTTGCGTAACCTAACATGGTGTGTTATATTAAAAGTGCGACAAATCAATAAACGTATCTGACATAGCCTAAATGTAACCGTACACATGATAAGTCGATAAAATGGAAATAATGAAGAAAATAAATCGATGAGGTGATGTGAGATGACAACGGCAAAAATTCCTTATGGCGACGAGAAAGTAACGGTGGAGCTTACCGTTAAAGAACTGCAGGCGCTTGCGGGCATCCGCTTCCATTCCAACCATGCGGTTGAGGTCTCGGCCCGGAAGAAGCTGAACCAGATTCTCGAAGACACGTACGAGCGCGAATCCAAGGAAAACGCCCCGATCCCTTACCAACTGCTTAGCTAAAGCCGATCCGACCGCGCGTCGATGATCGAATCCATATCCGCAAGGCCGCTAGCCGCGAGGCAGCGGCTTTTTCGTTTCCCGAGGTAAAAACGCTTTACAATGGACGTCTAGTTGGGCACAATAAAGGACGAATTGTTATTAACGCGATCAGAAGAAGGAGTTCGAAGCTATGCGTTTGAGAGGCAGGAAAGGCATTCGGGAAAGTCTGGAAAGCCAGCCGGAGCTGGTTGTGCTGGACGCGGCGCCGCATCGCGGCAAATGGAGAGAATTTTTCGGCAACGATAATCCGATTTACGTGGAGCTCGGGATGGGCAAGGGACGGTTCATCAGCCAAATGAGCGTTCGCAATCCTCATATTAATTTTATCGGCGTGGACATGTACGACGAGCTGCTCCGCAGAGCCAGCGAGAAAGGCCGGATCGCTTGGGAGGAGAAGGGAGTGAACTCGCCTCCGAATCTTGCTTTGCTCAGAGCGAACATCGAGGGCATCGAGACGATGTTCGCGCCCGGCGAGCTGGAGCGCATTTATTTGAACTTCAGCGATCCGTGGCCGAAGGGCAAGCATGCCCGACGCAGGCTGACGCATGAGCGTTTTGTGGCCAAATACATCGAGATCTTAAACGAACGCGGTGAAATCCATTTCAAAACCGATTCCATGACGCTGTTCGAATTTTCTCTTAACAGCTTCGCGGGGATGGAGCTCGTGATGCGGAATATTTCCTTGCATCTGCACAGGGACGAGCCGAGGGTAGACTTAGTTTTCACGGAATACGAAATGAAGTTCATGGAGAAGGGGCAGCCGATACACCGCGTCGAGGTTGTCATCGGCGAGGAGGCGCTTCGCGCGCATCGCGCCAGCAAACGCGAAGCAGCCAAGCTGGAAGCGGCTGCTTCGCTGGAAGAAGAGTCGGATAACGAATAAACATTTCGGTCAGGCGATCGCCGGTTACATCCAGAAATAGTGGACGGCGAAGGCGGTCGCCGTGCCGATGATCGCTCCCGCGGCAACGTCCGAAGGATAATGGAGTCCAAGGTACATTCTCGACCAGCCTACGGATACCGCGATTAGAAAAGCAGCCGGGGCAAGAATGGCGCTCTCGATCATGCCCATCAGCAAGAAGGGCACCATCCATGAGAAAACGGCCGTCGTATGTCCAGATGGGAAGGAAGAGTCTTGCAGCGGCTTCGGGCACGTGCGCACATCCGGCATTGCTTGGTAAGGCCGCAGCCGCTTGAACTTCCTCTTCACGATCGCCACCGGGATATGGCTAATGACGACGGCGAGCAAGCTTTGCCATCCGGCCGTTCCATAAGGCTCCGGGGCTAGCAGCGCGCAGAGCAGGGCGGCGAGCAGCGTGAAGGTTGCCCCTCCCAAATGCGTGACGGCGCTAAACCAACCGTCCATCAGGGCATGAATCCGGTTCGTGACCGGCCTCCTGTTCGCCCAGATGAGCATTCTCTCCTCATTCGATCTGATCCAGCCGAGCATTCTCTCCACCCTCGATCATCCTTTCCCACTCGTTGTTGAACCCATTGTAGCACCGAAAGATTGCCTCAGCGTTAACGCTGGATGAAGTCTGTATTAACGAATGCTACACAAGCGGATAATCTAAGGAAAACATTTATTTGTTACGCTAGCCTCAAAACGATATTCGGCCTGCCGAGGCTTTAGCGGCATCGGCAGCTTGCCGGAGCGACGGAGGCGATAACAGGATGAAAGTGGCGATCTTCACCGACACGTATGCTCCCGAAATCAACGGCGTGGCGCGGACGCTCGGTCGCTGGACGGATTATTTGGAGCGGCAAGGCGTTCATTGCAAAGTATTCGCGCCGGAGCCGTCCGCCGCGTCGCAACAGGGCGCTCACGCGATGAGCCCAGTCGAGCGGTTTGCCAGTTTGCCTTTCTTCCTTTACCCCGAATGCCGGCTCGCGCTTCCGAATCCTTCCTTTATCCGCAAGGCGCTTCGCGACTTCCAGCCGGACCTCATTCACGTGGCTACCCCATTCAACCTCGGTCTATGCGGCATTCATTACGCCCGGAAATACGGCATTCCCCTCGTGGCCTCCTATCACACCAACTTCGATCACTACTTGTCGTTTTACAATTTGCAATGGATGGAAAAGCTGTTATGGAGATATATGGAATGGTTCCACCGGGATTGCCAATCCATATTCGTACCTTCCGCGACAACGCTAAGGGCGCTGGGAGACAGGGGGTGGGATGAATCTCGGATGAAGCTGTGGACGAGGGGCGTCGATGCGGCCGCCTATCACCCCGGCGTCGATCGCGAGGAACATCTGATCCGCCACGGACTGGGGGACTGTTCGTTCATGGCGCTTTATGTCGGACGTCTCGCGCCGGAGAAAAATGTCGAAATCGCCATCGAAGCGTTCGCTAAGCTACAGCAAGCCAATCCGAACGCCGCATTCGTCATCGCCGGCGACGGGCCTTCGGCGCCCGCATTAAAAGAAAGATGCAAGCGCGATGGCATTCGCGCCGTCTTCGTCGGCTTTGCGGAATTGCCGGAGCTCCAGCGATGGTACGCGGCCGCGGACGTGCTGCTGTTCCCGTCCCCGACGGAGACGTTCGGCAACGTGGTGTTGGAGTCCATGGCCTGCGGCACGCCCGTCATCGGCGCGAATGCGGGCGGGGTTCGCGACACCGTCCGCCACGGCGAGACGGGCCTGCTTTGCGAGCCGGGAAGCGCGGAGAGCTTCGCAAGCGCCCTGTCCATTTTGCAAGGAAATATGGAACTCAGGGAGCGAATGGGACGTAATGCTCATGCATACAGCTTAACCCAATCCTGGGACGGCATATTCGGAAGGCTGCTTGGCGAGTACACATTAATTAAATCTCATAACCGGCAATCAAACGGGGACGTTCGTGCTAAAAACGCAGGAAATGGTTGAGAATAAGACTGTGGCGCAGGAAAAGGAGGGGAATGGTTTCTTGAGTGCGGATGCAAGCGTTTTTCTGACTGAATTAAACGTTATTAAGGCGAATTCCCATTTTGACAAAGATGGGGTTTCAGAGGAAAATCAGTAAATCAAATATGACATACAAATGTTAGGGCAAAAGAGAGCTTGCCGCCTTTCAAAAGCGGACTTTATGAACTTCCTCGTTTAAGGAGGGTAGAAGCAAGCCAACAACCTAAGGGTCAAGGGGGCATCACGTCATGTTCTTTAGTATTGTGTTTATCGTGTTTCAAGTGATATTGGCGACTATCGCCGTCTACCAGTTCACGCTATCGCTATTCGGATTCCTGAAAAACAAAAGCCGCAAACGCCACGCGCCGCAGAAGTCGTTCGCCGTTCTGGTCGCCGCGCATAACGAGGCGCAGGTCGTCGGCGCGCTAATCGACAACTTGAAGAAGCTGGACTACCCGGCCGAACTGTACGATGTGTTCGTCATCTGCGACAATTGCTCGGACAACACGGCCGAGATCGCACGCGGCATGGGCGTTCACGCTTGCGTGCGAACGAATAATCATCTGCGGGGCAAAGGCTACGCCATCGAATGGATGCTGAAGGAGCTGTGGGCTATGCCCCGCCAGTACGACGCGGTCGTCATGTTCGACGCGGACAATCTGGTGAACCCGGACTTCCTCAAGCTGATGAACGACGATTTGTGCGAAGGCCACCAAGTCATCCAAGGTTACCTGGATACCAAGAACCCGGCTGATTCCTGGATTACGGCGGCTTACGCCATTACGTACTGGTACTGCAACCGGCTGTGGCAGCTGTCCAGAACGAACCTGAAGATGAGCAACTTCCTCGGAGGCACGGGGATGTGCTTCGAGTCGAAGCTGCTGAAGGACATGGGCTGGGGCGCGACGAGCCTGGTCGAGGATTTGGAGTTCTCCATGCGCTGCGTGAAACGCGGCATCTACCCTGTGCTGAACTACGACGCGAAGGTATACGACGAGAAACCCGTTTCGTTCCGCGCTTCGGCAAGACAGCGTCTGCGCTGGATGCAAGGGCACTTTAACGTCGCCCGCAATTATTTCTTCCCGCTGCTGTGGGCAAGCATCAAGGAACGCAACCTCGTGAAATTCGACGCGGCGGTCTATACGATCTCCGTATACAATACGCTGCTGGGCTTCCTCTTGACGGTCGTGATGTGGATTGACATGGCGCTTCCGGCGGACAACGTGATTCACTCCATGTACAGCTATCTTCCTTGGTGGCTGATCGGCGTGGCTGTGACGGCGACGGTACTGCAGTTCCCTGCGGCCATGATGTTGGAGAAGGTTCGCAGTTGGAAGATGTACGCGCATCTCCTTACGCTTCCGTTCTTCCTGGTGTCCTGGTGGCCGATCACGTTCTACGCGTTCTTCACGCAGAATAACAAAACGTGGAGCCATACGCAGCATACGCGAGTCGTGCGCATCGAAGAGGTACAAGGGAAGTAGGCTGCTTCTCTAATCATTTACGATTAATGCCTGTAAGCTTCCTCATACTAAAGCGACCTTTGCTTTGGAGGGAGCTTTCATGCGTAATGGAAATGGGCACATCTCTTATAACGGACAATCACCGACGTTTATTCGGACTTTCCGTTCAGGGGTTGACTCAGGCAATCGCCTGTGATATAGTAGTTCAGTATTGTGTTTCACACTGATACGCACAAGAAGAAGCGCCCGCTTCTCACCTTCCGGCTTTGGCTGACAGGTTCGCGATGATCCCAAAGGGTAAGCTGCCATTCATGCTACATATGGAATGGCCTCGGCAAATTCCACGGACATTTATGAGATGCGGGTTCCTACGGACCCGCATTTTTATTTTTTAAAAAGCAGTATACCATTTTGGAGGTGGCACGTTATTAGCAGAGAACATCAAATCAACGATGAGATCCGGGCCAGGGAAGTTCGATTGGTTGGCGCGGAAGGAGAGCAAATCGGCATCAAGTCGATTCGCGACGCGCTGCAGCTCGCGGCTGAAGCTAGCATGGATCTGGTGAACGTTGCGCCGACGGCCAAACCGCCGGTATGCCGCATCATGGATTACGGCAAGTTCCGCTACGAGCAGCAGAAGAAAGAAAAGGAAGCCCGCAAGAACCAGAAGATCGTTGACGTGAAGGAAGTATGGTTCCGCGCGAACATCGAGGAGCATGACTACCAAGTCAAGTTCCGCAACGTGGTGAAGTTCCTTAGCGAAGGCGACAAGGTGAAGGCTTCCGTCCGTTTCCGCGGCCGCGAGATCACGCACGCGTCGATCGGCCAGAAGATTCTGGAACGTTTGTCCAAAGAGGTTGCCGAAATATGCAATGTCGAGCGCGCTCCCAAGCTGGAAGGCCGGAGCATGATTATGATTTTGGCACCAAAAACCAACAGCTAAAACAGCTGGTGAACAACTTTAAGGAGGAAAAACTGACATGCCTAAGATGAAAACGCACAGCAGTCTGAAAGACCGCTTCAAAATTACCGGTACTGGTAAAGTGAAACGCTACAAAGCGTTCAGAAACCACCTGCTCTCGCACAAATCGGGACGCCAGAAGCGCGTTCTTGCCGGTCAGCCGCTTATGGCTGCAGGCGACGTTCGCCGCATCAAGCAAGGTCTTTCCAACTTGAAATAATACACGACTTTAGATAAGCAAAATCAACTTACAGGAGGTTTCCACTCATGGCAAGAGTTAAAGGCGGATTTGTCCGCACTCGTCGTCGCAAAAGAATTTTGAAACTGGCTAAAGGTTACTTCGGTTCGAAACACCGTCTGTTTAAAACAGCGAAGGAGCAAGTAGGTAAGTCCCTGATGTACGCTTACCGCGACCGCCGCAACAAAAAACGCGACATCCGCAGACTGTGGATCGTTCGTATCAACGCTGCAGCTCGCATCAATGGCCTTTCCTACAGCAAATTCATGCATGGCCTGAAGCTTGCTGGCGTTGAAGTGAACCGCAAAATGCTGGCTGATCTGGCTGTTAACGACATCGGTTCGTTCAACTCCCTGGCTGGCGTTGCCAAAGAAAAAATCAACGCTTAAGTTCGCTTAAGCTTTAAGAGGCCTGTCCTGCTGCTAACGCCGCGGGGCAGGCCTCTTTGTTCTAATGCGCCGCGATAGACGACGACAGCCGTTACAACTTGGGCGGCAGGACAAACATACAGACGGAACGCCTCCTTCCCGAATACGATACATCATAACGGGAAAGGAGGGATTTGACATGCGTAAGGTTTCCAGGCGGCAAGCGCGGAAACTTATAGGCAAATCGATCTACGCGATGCGGAGAGACGGCTCCGTCGTTACGGGAAAGCTGCTTCGCGTTCATGGCAATAAATTGATCTTATCTTCCAATAGAAGCACCAAAGGCAGAACCGTAAGAACGAAAGGTTTCATTCTGCCGCTAGTTCTATTTGATCTGCTGGTAATCGGATTGTTCGCCGGCGGCGGCTTCGGTTTCGGGGGTTGCGGCTGCGGCAACCCAGGCTGCGGCGGGGGCTGCGGTTACGGCAAAGGCGGCTTCGGTGGTTTTGACGGGGGATTCGGTGGCTACAGCGGTGGATATGGCGGAGGTTATGGCGGCGGTTACGGAGCCGGCTATGGCGGAGGCAACGTCGGCGGCAATGTCGGCGGTTACGGCAACGAGTTCTATATTGGCGGTTAATAAGGATCGGCAGCGGGCAATTTCAGTCGGACGGACTATTGGACAGAGGAACGAGCGGTTTGGCCATCTCGTAGCACTGTAATTCGGGTGAATACCTGACGGCCACGTATCCAAGCTTCTGATAGAAACGCTGCGCTCTGCCGTTGCTTAGATCGACGTAGAGCCTGACCCAGTTGCAGCGATGGGCCAAGCCGTATGCTTCGGCATAAGCCATCAGCGTCGAGCCGTAGCCAAAGCCCCGATGTTCGGGATGGGTGGCAAGCATATCGATTAGCAGATGGCCGTTAACGGCAATAAAATGGACGAAGGCAAGGGCCGGTCCTTGTTTCGTCCTGGTTGCTACGTAAGTGACGCCCCAGCGGAAACGATGCGGCATCTCCCGAATGGTATGGGCGTCTAGAGGCCTTGCCGTATGCGAATAAGGAATCAGCTCGGTTCGGACGAGTCTGACGAGTTCTGGATCGTCCTGCGGTTTGCGCGCTCTTATCATGGTTTCCTCCGGGGACCAGCACAGGTACGAAAGCAGGGCGTAAGGAAGCTTGCGCTGGTTGCATGGGATTGCCAAACATAGGCTACACTAGCATATGAGCGGGTCACATGTTTTGCGATTCGTCCCGGACGGTTTCTCGTTGCAGGGAGCCGGGGAAGAACCGAATATGCGGAAAATTCGAATTATCGGTTCTTGACGTACCGTCCCAATCGGCATATAATAATGAAAAGTCATATCAATCGGCAATGATGAGGACGAAGTGATAAGGGCCCTTTTGTTCAGAGAGCGTGCGGATCAGCTGCAACCGACGCCAAAATCCCTTTTCTACGAGCTCACCTCGGAGCTATCCTCCTGAAAAGCGGCAACGCGTATTAGGGAGCATCGCAGGGCAAGCGTTACAGTGCCATGGTAGAACGTCGGAATGTGCACAGCGTTCTTACCTATGGAGGTTATGTTTCGAGAGAAGCATAACGAAATTGGGTGGTACCACGGAAGCTTAACCTTTCGTCCCTTTCAGCAGAAACTGCTGAGGGACGAAAGGTTTTTTTGGTTTTTCGAGAGGAGGAGATTGACTGATGGCAACGCAAAGCGCAACGCTAAAGTCGAAGGAAGAATTGATGGAAAAGTTCTCTAAGCCCGAGGTGATCTCGGGATCGGAAATATTGCTTCGCAGCCTTCTGCTCGAGGGAGTGGATTGCGTGTTCGGCTATCCCGGCGGCGCCGTCTTGTACATCTACGACGCGATGCACGGCAATCCCGATTTCAACCACTTGCTGACAAGGCATGAACAAGGCGCGATTCACGCGGCCGACGGTTATGCACGCGCAAGCGGCAAGGTCGGGGTATGCATCGCGACTTCCGGTCCAGGCGCGACGAATCTGGTTACGGGTATCGCCACCGCATACATGGATTCCGTGCCGCTCGTCGTCATTACGGGCAACGTCATGTCGACGCTGATCGGCTCCGACGCTTTCCAAGAAGCGGACATTACCGGCATTACGATGCCGATCACGAAACACAGCTACTTGGTTCGCGACGTCGAAGATTTGCCGCGCGTTATCCATGAAGCGTTCCACATCGCGAACACGGGCCGCAAGGGTCCGGTCCTGATCGATATCCCGAAGGACGTATCCGCTGCGAAGACATTGTTTAAGCCGGTGACGGAAGTGAACATCCGCGGCTACAATCCGACGGTCAACCCGAACAAGCTTCAAGTGGACAAATTGATCAAGGCAATCCAAGAGTCGGAGCGTCCGGTCATCCTGGCAGGCGGCGGGATCGTTTACTCGGGGGCGCACGAGGAACTGCTGGAGTTCGTGACGAAAACCGAAATTCCGATTACGACGACGCTTCTCGGGCTCGGCGGCTTCCCAAGCGGGAACGAGCTGTGGATGGGCATGCCGGGCATGCACGGAACCTACACGGCCAATACGTCCATCCAGCAAGCGGATCTTCTCATCAATATTGGAGCGCGCTTCGACGACCGCGTAACCGGCAAGCTGTCTGGCTTCGCACCGCTCGCGAAGATCGTTCACATCGACATCGATCCCGCGGAGATCGGCAAAAACGTGCCGACGGACATTCCGATCGTAGGCGACGTCAAAACCGTGTTAAGCCAGGCGAACAAAACCGCGGTACGCGCCGGCAAAGCGGATGCTTGGAGAGCAAAAATCCAAGACTCGAAAAAACAATATCCGTTCAGCTACAAGGATTCCGACACGGAACTGAAGCCGCAGTGGGTCGTGGAGATGATCCACGAGACGACAAACGGCGACGCGATCGTAACGACCGACGTCGGCCAGCACCAGATGTGGGCGGCTCAATACTACAACTTCAACAAACCGCGTTCTTGGGTTACGTCCGGCGGCCTCGGCACGATGGGCTTCGGCTTCCCGTCGGCGATCGGCGCGCAGATGGCGAATCCGGATCGGGTGGTCGTATCGATCAACGGCGACGGCGGCATGCAAATGTGCGCACAGGAGCTGGCGATCTGCGCAATCAACAACATTCCGGTCAAGGTTGTTATCTTGAACAATCAGGTACTCGGCATGGTGCGCCAGTGGCAAGAGCTGATTCACGAGAACCGGTTCAGCCATATCGACCTTGCCGGCAGCCCCGACTTCGTTAAGCTGGCAGAAGCCTACGGCGTCAAAGGTTTCCGCGCCTCGAACAAAGAGGAATCCCGCCAAGTTTGGGAAGAAGCGCTCCGCCATCCAGGCCCTGCCGTCGTAGAGTTCGTCGTTCGCAGGGACGAGAACGTTTATCCGATGGTTGCGCAAGGCAGCACCATTGACCAAATGATCATGGGGGATGCGGAATGAAGAAACATACGATCGCAGTTATTGTGAACGACCAGCCCGGCGTTCTGCAACGCGTATCCGGCCTGTTCGGACGCCGCGGCTTCAATATCGAGAGCATAACGGTAGGCACGAGCGAAGAGCAAGGATTATCACGAATGGTCATCGTCACTACTGGCGATGACCACACGCTGGAGCAAATCACGAAACAATTGTACAAGCTGATCGATGTCATCAAGGTTATCGATCTTAGCGCGAATCCGATGGTAGGCCGTGAGCTGGCATTGATCAAAGTCCATGCAGAACCGGCAAGCCGACCTGAAATTCTGGGCGTCGTCGAGACGTTCCGGGCAGCGGTAGTCGATATCGGCACTCATTCGCTTATGGTTCAAGTCGTCGGGGACACCGAAAAAATCGATGCCATGATCGAGCTGCTGAAGCCTTATGGCATCCGTGAACTTTCGCGCACTGGTGTTACCGCGCTTAACCGCGGTAACGTGAAGCAATAGGTAATTCGATATCACGCCATAGGAAGATGTGCGGCAACGGGCTATATGATGGGAAACGAACAATGAAACAACATCCCGCTTTGAGCGGGAGTTTAAGAGAGGAACCGGTCTTTCGCTTACCGGGCTTCTTCGCTTAAACACCCGCTCAAAAGGGTTAAATCAAAGGAGGCAATTATTCACATGGCAGTTACAATGTATTATGAGAAAGACGCCGACCAAGGCGTTCTGCAAGGCAAAACAATCGCGGTTATCGGATACGGCAGCCAAGGCCACGCGCAAGCGCAAAATCTTCGCGACAGCGGCCTGAAAGTCGTTATCGGTCTTCGCCCAGGCAAATCCGCAGACGTTGCAAGAAAAGACGGCTTCGAAGTTCTTACCGTAGCAGAAGCTACGAAAGTGGCCGACGTTGTTCAAATCCTTCTTCCGGACGAGACGCAAGCACGCGTATACAATGAAGAAATTGAACCGAACCTGAAACAAGGCGCGGCTCTGATGTTCTCCCACGGCTTCAACATCCACTACGGCCAAATCGTGCCAAGCGCGGACAAAGACGTATTCCTGGTTGCTCCTAAGTCGCCGGGCCACATGGTTCGCCGCACGTATCAAGAAGGTTTCGGCGTTCCTGGCTTGATCGCGATCCACCAAGACGCGACTGGCAACGCCAAAAACATCGGTCTTGCTTACGCAAAAGGCATCGGCTGCACGCGTGCCGGCGTTATCGAGACTAGCTTCAAGGAAGAAACGGAAACCGACTTGTTCGGCGAGCAAGCCGTATTGTGCGGCGGCGCTTCCGCGCTGGTTAAAGCGGGCTTCGAAACATTGGTTGAAGCCGGCTACGCTCCTGAGATGGCTTACTTCGAGTGCTTGCACGAGTTGAAGCTGATCGTCGACCTGATGTACGAAGGCGGCCTTGCAACGATGCGCGATTCCATCTCCAACACGGCTGAATACGGCGACTACGTGACGGGCCCTCGCATCGTTACAGAAGAAACGAAAAAAGAGATGAAACGAGTACTGGAAGATATCCAATCCGGCCGTTTCGCTCGCGACTTCATCTTGGAGAACCAATCCGGCCGCGCGATGTTGACGGCTACCCGCCGCAACGAAGCCGCTCATCCGATCGAGCAAACGGGCAAACAGCTTCGCGAATTGATGCACTGGATCAAGAAGTAAGTAAATAAAATCACACCATATAATAGCTTCAGATGTATTCTTAGTCCCGGTTCACCGGCTCTCCGGTCGACGCATACCCATGCGTTGACTGGAGATGCGGCCGCGTGCAATCGGGATCATTCTGTTCATGGAGGTGCAAGTAGCATATGCGGAAAATTTACATTTTCGATACAACGCTTCGTGACGGCGAGCAATCTCCGGGCGTGAATTTGAATACGAAAGAGAAGGTCGAAATCGCGCTCCAGCTGGAGAAGCTTGGCGTAGACCGGATCGAAGCCGGCTTCCCGGCTGCATCCCCCGGCGACCTCGCCGCGGTGAACGCCGTTGCGCGCGCGGTCAAGAACGCGACGATCATCGGCCTGTCCCGTTCCCGCGAGCAGGACATCGACGCGGTTCGCGAAGCGCTGAAGGGCGCGCAGGATCCTTGCATTCACTTGTTCCTGGCGACAAGCCCGATTCATCGGAAGCACAAGCTCCGGATGGAGAAGGAGCAAGTGCTCGAGGCGGCGGACCGGGCGATCCGGTACGCGAAACAATATTTCAGCAAGATCGAATTTTCGCCGGAGGATGCCGGACGTACGGAGCTCGACTTCCTATGCGAAGTGACAGACATGGCGATCAAGGCAGGGGCTACGGTCGTCAACATTCCGGATACGGTCGGCTACATGAATCCGCAGGAATTCGGCAATATCTTCAAGACGCTCAAAGAAAACGTACCGAACATCGAGACGATTCAGCTGAGCGCTCATTGCCATGACGATCTAGGGATGGCGACAGCCAATGCGCTTGCCGCCATTCTGAACGGCGCCGACCAAGTGGAAGGCACGATCAACGGCATCGGCGAACGGGCGGGCAATACGGCGATCGAAGAGGTTGCGATGGCTCTGGCAACGCGTCCCGATTTCTTCGGAGCGCAGACCACGCTGAACCTGAAGGAAATCGCCAAAACGAGCCGTCTTGTCAGCAAGCTGACGGGCATGGTCGTTCCGGGCAACAAAGCCATCGTAGGTGCCAACGCCTTCGCGCATGAGTCCGGCATTCACCAGGATGGCATGCTGAAAGAGAAGACGACGTACGAAATTATTTCGCCGGACACGATCGGCCTGCGCGAATCCAAGCTTGTGCTTGGTAAACACTCCGGACGCCACGCGTTCCGCGAGAAGCTGATCGACCTTGGTTACGAGCTGAACGATGACGCCGTCAACGCGGCGTTCGCGAAGTTCAAGGACCTGGCGGACAAGAAGAAAAACGTAAGCGACGAAGACATTCGCGCGATGCTGGAAGAGAAGCTGACCGATACGCCGGAAGTGTTCACGCTGGAGACGATCCAGGTGAGCTACGGCAACCAATCGACGCCAAGCGCTTCTGTGCGGGTACGTCTGGCCGAAGGCGAGACGCGTGTGGAGACGGCGGAAGGCAACGGTTCCGTCGACGCCATCTACAACGCGATCGACAAGGCGACGGCTGAGACGGTCGAGCTGGAGGATTACTCCATCAAGTCGGTCTCGCAAGGGAAAGACGCGCTTGGCGAAGTCCATGTCGTGCTGAAGCAAGAAGAGATCTCCGCGCAAGGCAGAGGTTTAAGCACCGATATTCTGGAAGCCAGCGCACGTGCGTATATCGACGCGGTGAACCGCCTGATCGAGAAACGTAAGTCGCCGGGCCGCCGGGATAAGATGAGCTTGATCTAAGAATAGCTTATCTTGAATAAACGCAAAAAATCGCAAAAAAAACGCCGGCAATGGCGGGAGGATGACCGAAAACGTCATGGCCCGACCATTGCCCGGCGTATTTTTTTGGCTCGCTAAACGATCAGCCTTCAGGGGATAGGAACCAGCCCAAGCAGCCGAACAACACCATATATTGCAGCAGGAGAAAGAGATACACCTTCCTCCATAGCTTTCTTCGGTCTGCCGCCATGCATTCGAAATCGGGCCCTGCTTCAGGTTCGAGCTTCACCGCCTGATAGAGGAGAACGTTTAAGCCAAACGGGAGCGCGAGCGCCAGCAATGCCCATGGAACGGACTGTTCCAAGCGATAAAACACGACCGTCATATAAATTTGAAAAGCAGCCGTCATCGCGACCATGACAACGATAATCGCATAAAAGGTAAATTCGGTCATGTTTTTACTCCTTCGCCCGCTCTTGCGAACATCCATACGACCAACAGCTGCAGCAGCGTAATCCAGCCGATAAACAATAGGGCGTCGCGGGTTATTGAATCGATAAACTGTTGCATCAGCTTGAACGGCTCGGTGAACAGGTGGACGGAATGGAATCGAAGGAAACGTCCGATATAGATCCCGACGCTATTCAGAACGATAAATGCAAACAGGATATGTCGGGACCAGCGACTCCATCTGCTGAGCTTCAACAAATCGAGTACCTGCTTTATCATAGTGGCATAATAAAAGACGGCAATGAACACCCCCGATACGAGAATCGTAAAATGCCACCATTCCTTTACTCGGAGCCCCTCAGTGTAGCGAAAAGGAAAGGCGTTCAGATGGATCAAATCCGTAACGATATAAAAGACATTGGGCGACATGAGGAGAAACAGCACGTAAACCAAAAGGCTAGCCGGCAGCTCCGACCGTTTCCTTACCCGGAACAAAGGCAGAAGATAGGAAATTTCCAGCGACGCGTAAGCGAGGAATAGATTAAACAGCATAAAAGAAAAATGATGTTCGCTGACGAACAAGATAAGCGCATACGCAAAAAACAAGAGCCGCGCCTTGTTGCGGTCTCCGATGTTCGCAATTATTTTCGATGCCATGGTTACCCTCTCTCCGATATTCAATCATGTCCAGCAGTCTGCTATATGGTTAAACGAGATCGCGGCAGGACAGGTTGCGGCAAACGAAAAAAATAGTTGATTTTGGGAATCGCTAATCTTATAGCTCGCGCCTATAAAGTCCATAGATTTTATATCTTGGTATGGCGACTCTATTTGTGGTTAAATGATAATAGATTGAGAATGAATATGAGGAGTGTTCGAACATTATGTCGGAAGTAAAAAAAATTGCAGTCCTCGGCGGCGACGGTATCGGCCCTGAGGTTGTTGGAGAAGCGCTAAAAGTATTGAAAAAAACCGAGGACCTGTTCGGTTACCAATTCGAAACGGAGCACGGCTTGTTCGGCGGCATCGCCATCGACGAGAAAGGGACTCCGCTTCCGCAAGAAACGCTTGAACTGTGCCAAGGCGCGGACGCCGTTCTGCTGGGCGCCGTCGGCGGTCCGAAGTGGGACAACAACTCGAAGGAGCTGCGTCCGGAAACGGGATTGCTCGGCATCCGCAAGGCACTGGGCCTGTTCTCGAACATCCGCCCAGCTACCGTATTCGATTGTTTGAAGGAAGCTTCCACGCTGAAGCCGGAAGTGCTTGAAGGCACCGATCTGATTGTCGTTCGCGAGCTGACGGGAGGCATCTACTTCGGCGAGAAGTTCCGCCGCGAAGGCGCGAACGGCGAAGAAGCGGTTGACACTTGCGTGTACAATGTGCAAGAAGTCGAGCGCATCGTACGCCAGGCGTTCGATATCGCGATGACGCGCGGCAAACGTCTGGCTTCGGTCGACAAAGCCAACGTACTCGAGACATCCCGCCTGTGGCGCGAAGTCGTTAACCGGGTTGCGGTCGAATATCCGGAGGTTGAGCTCGAGCATGTGCTCGTCGACAACTGCGCGATGCAGCTGCTTCGCCGTCCGTCGAGCTTCGATGTTATCGTAACCGAGAATATGTTCGGCGACATCCTGAGCGACGAAGCGGCAATGCTGACGGGCTCCATCGGCATGTTGTCCTCCGCATCGCTCGGTGAAGGCAGCTTCGGCCTTTACGAGCCGGTACACGGCTCCGCTCCGGACATTGCAGGCCAAGGCATCTCCAATCCGATTGCTACGATCTTGTCCGTTGCTTTGATGTTCCGCTTGACGTTCGGCTACCACGACGCGGCGAAGTCGATCGAAGAAGCGGTCAAGGAAGTGCTTGACGCGGGTCACCGTACGGGCGACATCGCGGTAGATAAGAGCAAAGCAATCGGCACGACGGCAATGGGCGATCTGATCGTTGCGGCAATGAAGTAATCGACAGGGAATGCGATTGATAACCTTTAACACTTTATAATAATTACAAAAAACTATTTGTTATAATATTGACTTTATTATAGACCAATGATACTATTCTTTAGGTAGAATCACACATCAATGAAGTGGCAATCCCTTATACATTAAGGATAGGTCAAGGAGGAGTTAATCATTATGGCAGAACGTTTGGTAGGACGCCCGGCACCGGATTTCTCGATGGAAACAGCAACAGGCAACGGACAGGACTTCGGTACTGCATCCCTTGCGGATTACAAAGGCAAATGGTTGGTATTGTTCTTCTACCCGCTTGATTTCACTTTCGTATGCCCGACCGAAATTACGGCTCTGAGCGCTGCGGCTGAAGAGTTCAAGAAGCTCGACACCGAGATTCTCGGCGTTAGCGTGGACAGCAAACACAGCCACCGCGCTTGGATCAACACGCCAGTGAACGATAATGGCCTTGGCCAATTGAACTTCCCGCTGGCTGCCGACATCACGAAGAGCGTTGCTCGCGACTACGGCGTACTGATCGAAGAAGAAGGCATCGCGCTTCGCGGGCTGTTCATCATCGATCCTGAAGGCGAAGTGAAATACCAAGTGGTTAACCATAACAACGTTGGCCGCAGCGTGGAAGAGACGCTTCGCGTATTGCAAGCTCTGCAATCAGGCGGACTTTGCCCAATCAACTGGAAGCCAGGCCAAAGCCACCTGGTAGCGAAGTAATCGTTGCTTCAACAAGCCAAAAAGGACATGCCACCCCTCGAGGGACACGGTATGTCCTTTTTCTTTTTTTTGCCGCGCCCCTTGCCAGTCGTTTGTGAGGAATTATTAATGAAGGAGATCGTCGCAGGAATTTGAACCGATCATGTCGAATAAGTTAGAGTGAGAAAAGCAGGTTCTAATGTGCGGGAGGTTATCGCGATGAGTTTCTGCTGTGGAGCAAGCATGATTGGAACGAAAGGCACCTTAAAACATTTTGCGACTCACATCCATAACGTGCCGATTACATTTTGTCCGGTCTGCCATCGGATCGATATCCACTACCTGGCGCAAAGCGAATACGATATTCTTGCCGAATACGCGTATGGCGACAGAGCGGCCGAGGTGGATTTCGAGGATTACGTCGATCAAGATCAAGCGGCTTTACTCGAGAATTGCGTGAATCACGAGAATGAGGAGCCGATGGATGTCGTGCGCAGTCAGATCGACATGGCGCTCGATTTGCTTAGCTTCGCCAAACAGATTGACGACAAGGAATGGCAATACGTACTTAAGAAACGGCTGCAAGTGCTGAACAGCAGACGCAACAAGCTGCTGCAGCGGAAGTCATCCGTGTGATGTTGGACGCTTTTTTATTCGTAAACGCCTCCTTCAAGGAGGCTTTTTATTTGCTCTTATAGATCGAGTTCAAAAAGCTCAGTAAATTGAGCTTTTTGAACAACCTCTATAAAATATATGAGTATTTTTTAATATGTACCCCCACAATCGTCGAAGCTGCGACGAAATATTAAGTAGTGAGGTGGAGCGGTTGTTGCTGATCCTATTCAAGCGATTCCTGCGTAAATCGGCTCCCACTGAGGCTGTATCATCCGAATTGAAGTTGGAGCCGGAGCAATATATCTTGCATATTCGACAAGGCGACGAGAAGCTCCGAGAGCGATTCATCGCCGAGTATTCCCCGTACATAGCGAAAGTAACAAGCAGATTTAGCAAACGGTATATCGATCCGGAGAGGGACGACGAATTCAGCATCGCGCTGTTAGCCTTTAATGAAGCCATCGACGGTTTCGACAGCTCGGCGGGACGTTCATTCCTAGGATTTGCCAAAACCGTCATGCAGCGTCGGCTTATTGACTATGCACGAAAAGAACATAGGCATCTTCAGTCCGTTCCGTATAGCGCATTCGATTCGGAGGGTGAAGATCAGACGGCGTATAACGCGCTAGAAACCAAGCAGGCGCTCGCTGCGCATGAGACTAGCAGATCCGATACGGAGCGGCGCATAGAGATTGTCGAACTCAGCGGCGAGCTGGAGCTGTACGGAATCACGTTCATGGAGCTTGTCGAGCAGTCGCCAAAGCATGCGGATTCTCGCGCGATGTTGATAAGCATAGCGAGCAGGCTTGCCGATACGGCGGCATGGATGGAGAGCCTGAAGGCTACGCAGAAGCTGCCCGTCAAAGAATTGATGGACGCATGCGGCGTATCCCGCAAAACGATCGAACGGAACCGGAAATACATTATAGCGATCGCGATCATCCAATCCGGTCATTACCCTTATATGAACGATTATTTGCGCATTCGAAAATCTGACGAGAACGTAAGCAAGGAGGTGAGCCGATGAAGCGCGGAATTGTAATGAGTATACATGCGAGCCATGCCGTAGTCATGACGCCGGAGGGGCAGTTCCTGAAAGCCCCGCTCAAAGGTTCGCCTCAAATCGGGCAAGAGCTGCTGTTCGAAGAAGAAGCGGGAATCGTCCCGAGGCGGAATCGTAATCATCGAAGCCGAATCATGCAATACGCAGCTTCGGCGGCGGCCGTCCTACTTCTCTTCACCGCTTGCCTGCTTTACGTAGCGGCCCAGTCGAACTCGGTCGTCGCCTATGTCACGATGGACATTAACCCGAGCATCGAGATCGGCGTCGACGACAAGGAGAGGGTTCGCAAGCTTAGAGCGCTTAACGAAGATGGCAGAGAGCTCATCGAAGGCATCGATTACAAAGGGAAAGCGGTAGAGACGGTCGCGACGCTCATCCTGGATAAGGCGAGCAGCGCCCACTATTTGGATGCGCCGCACAAAGACATTTTAATCGCGAGCATTCTGCTGAACGAATCCAAATCGCAAGATCTTGAGTTCGAAAAGCTGCTGACCAAAAATTTGGATAACAACCTGCAAGATTGGCTATCTGAACACGACACACCGTCCGATAGCGTGACGATTACGACGTTATTCGTCCCGGCGGAGCTTCGCAGCGAAGCGGATTCCGTAGGCATCTCGGCAGGCAAGATGGCCTTGTATCTCATGGCGAAAAACGAAGGGTACCAGCTCGAGCTCGAACAGCTCAAGAAACAATCCATCGATAAGGCAACCGAGTCGATCGGCGGCGTCGGACAAATTTTGGCCGATGCGGAGGACCCGGCTACCAAAATGAAGCTTCAAGAGCTCTTGAAGAAAGAACAAGCGGAGAAAAACGGAGCGAGCGCGAAGCCTTCCTCCACGACAACCGCAAAACCGACCTCGAAGCCGACAGCCAAACCAACGGTCAAACCGACGGCCAAACCGACCAAAAAACCCGCGGGCAAGCCGAGCGCGACGACAAAACCGGCTTGGGGAAATGCGGGAGGCTGGGGAGAGCGGGACGACTGGCAAGAGTGGGGAGATTGGAACGAAGAGCAGCTTAAGAAGTGGAAAAAACAATGGGAGGAATCGGGCGAAGATTGGCGCGAGAAATGGGAAGACGCCAAAGATGATGCCTCCTCCGACGATAAAAACAAAAACGGAAACAAAGGCAATGGAATTAACGGCAAATCGTCCTCGGGCAACGATGATGACGATGACGATGATGAGGACGATGATAAGGACCGTGACCGCAACAACAGCAACGTAGGTTGGAACAACAACAAAAACAACGATAATAACAAAAACAACGACAAGAACGGCGGAAAAAACGATGGGCAATCCGACCGTTCTTCAAGCGGTAAAAACGATAACGGGAATAACGGCAAAAACGGCAGCCGGGATCAAGACGACGACCGGGACGAACGGGAAGACCGGGACGAACGCGATGACGATGATGAAGATCGCGATAACGACGGCAAAAAAGGCAATGGCAGTGATGAAGACCGCGGTGGCCGGCGGGACTGATTTTAAGCATACATAGGTCTTAGGACATAATCAAACCATCCTGGCAGAGGCCAAAATCAGACTCCGGAAAACGAGTCTTTTCGACTATTCAAAGGCGTTTTTTCGACAGTATTTCCCGTTGACAGCCTTTGTAAAGTAATCCTATCATTAGGTATGAGCGAACTCTATGATCTTTTATCTATAGCTTTGCCGGGGAGGAAGATATGATGCAAGCCATTCGAAAGCGTTATTTCCCCGCGCTTGCCGAGTATATCCGTGGTGGTAAAGACGCATCGCTGTTGCATGCGAATGAGCTTGGCAAGCAATTATATGGCTTTCATCCGGAGGAAATAATCGCCGTACACGAAGATTGTATTCAAGCGCTCGCCGCTAACGTGGATTCCAAAGACGCCGTTCAAATCTACCATCGCTCCTTTCTGTTTCTCATGGAGTTGATGGTAGCTTGCCGTTTCCGAATGGAGATCAATTCCGAAGGCGATATCGTCGAACCGACGGCCGAGCAGAAGATCGTAGCCATGCGGGAGAGGCTGCTCAGCTCTACCCGGTCGTTCGAGAAGGTCAAGAACAAATACGAGAACGTCTTGCAGCATATGGACAGCGGGATTGCCTTGTTTGATAGCGACGGAATTCTCTCGTTCGTCAACGTACAAATGGCGAAGCTGCTCGATATTCCTCGAAAGACGTTGGTCGGCTGCAACATTCGAGAGATATTGCTTCATCCCAAACTTAACATACATACCAAAAGAACGATTCTGCGATTGTATCGGGAGATGATCCTGAAGCGCAATCGCTACTACGAGTTCCAGCAGAAGGATGGCAAACATTTGCTCGCGACGGTCACGTACGGAGACCAGTTGGACGGCGATTTTCTGTTCAGCGTGAAGGACGTGTCGGAATACAAGCAAATCGAGCAAAGCGCGTTGCAGAACGACAAGCTTGCGATGCTCGGCAAGATCGCTGCCGCCATCGCGCACGAGATCCGCAACCCGCTTACGAGCATACGCGGCTTCATCCAGCTTCTCCGTCCTTATTTGCTGGAAGTGGGCAAGGAAGAGTATGCCAGAATTATTTTGACCGAAATCGATAGAGCCAACGACATTATTTACGAATTCCTGAATTCGTCCAAACCTTCCGCGCCGATGAAGCAGGCGAAATCGATCGATCACTTGATCAGGGAAGTCGTCATGCTTACGGAGAGCGAGTCGCTGCTTCGCAATTGCGAGATCGGCGTGGAGTCGTATCTGGAAGATGCGATCGTCTCTATCGATATCAAGCAAGTGAAGCAGGTCGTGCTGAACCTGGTGAAGAACTCGCTGGATGCCGTCGAAGATGTGCAGGGCGATCGAAGGGGCAAAATCGACATCGTCTTGAACAGCGATGGCCAGTACGTCGAGATCATGATTAAGGACAACGGCAAAGGGATGGACAAGCTGACGCTGAGCAAGCTGTTCGATCCGTTCTTCACGACGAAGGAAGAAGGGACGGGGCTTGGCCTCTCCGTTAGTTACCGAATTATCCGCAACCATGGCGGCACGATCCGCGTGAATAGCAAGATGGGCAGCGGGACGGAATTTATCATTTATTTGCCATTGGTGGGATAAACGATTAGAATCGAATCGGGGTGTTTGGAGGCCCGGTTCGATTCTTTTTTTGTAGGAAGGCGAGGAGATAAGGATGTCGACATCATTCACATACGGCAACAGGAAGGAAGGCGCCGTCGCGCCCGATGCGCTGGTTCGCTTCGTAACCGAAGGGGAGTTAAAAGCAGGGGCTGGCGGCAACGGAGTCATCATTCAAGAAAAAATAGACGAGCGATTGAGGAGCATGTATGCAAAAGGGCTGTTCCAAGGCCGAGCCGAACAGGCCGAAGCGATCGCGACGTTTGGTCTCATCGAAGCGGCTACGGTTATCGCGGTAGGTTTCGTCCCCGGTTCGGGCTCTGACGGCTTGCGTCTCGCAGCTGCCGCGGCGGCGAGAGCGGTCAAGTCGATTCGCGCTAAGCATGTCGAGCTTTCGATCCATGAAACGGCGCTCGGCGGGGATATCGCGACGCTTGGCGCAAGCGCGGCGGCGCAGGCGATTACGGAAGGTTTGATCCTTGCGCTGCATGACCGTCAGCCGCTTAAGAAGGAAACGGCCACTCGTTTCCATCCCGCGCAGGTGGATTATATCGCCGAAGCGGCTTTGACGACTGGCTCATCGGAGGAATGGCTGTCCGGCATCGCGCGAGGCCGGATCGTGGCGGGAAGCGTGGCATACGCGCGAGACTTGACGAATCTGCCAGGCAACGACCTTACGCCCGAGCGGCTCGCGTTCCATGCGGAGGAGCTGGCCGGCGAACTCGAGCTCGACATCGAGGTGATCGACGAGTGGACCGCGGCCGAGCAAGGGATGGGAGCGCTTCTAGGCGTCGGACAGGGAAGTGTCAATCCGCCGCGCATGATCGTGCTTCATTATAATGGCGCTCCGGACTCCGATGAAGTTTGGGGATTGATCGGAAAAGGCATTACGTTCGATACGGGCGGCATATCGTTGAAGCGGGCTCCCGGGATGGAGGAGATGATCTCCGACATGGGAGGCGCCGCTGCCGTACTCGGCGCCGTCCGCGCAATCGCCGAGCTAAAGACGGAGGTAAACGTCGTGGCGGTCATTCCCGCCGCGGAGAATATGCCGTCGGATCGGGCGTTCAAGCCAGGCGATGTGCTTCGCACGATGAGCGGTTATACGGTCGAGGTCGTCAATACGGATGCCGAAGGAAGAATTGTTTTGGCGGACGGCCTGACGACGGCGATTCGGAGAGGCGCGACCAAGCTGATCGACGTCGCTACTTTGACGGGCGCGATTATGATCGCTCTCGGATACGAGGCTACCGGAGCGCTGACGAACAATGAAGATTTGATGGCCGAGGTGATGGAGGCATCCCGCCTTGCCGGCGAACGGATATGGGAAATGCCGGCGTATCCGGAGTTCCGCAAAATGCTGAACAGCGATGCCGCCGATCTTAAGAACGGCGGCAACAAGTACGGAGCGGCGAGTGCCGCCGGCCTCTTTATTGGACATTTCGCCGAAGGTCTGCCGTGGGTTCATCTCGATATCGGCGGGTCCGCATGGATCGAACGAGCAAGAAGCTGGGAGCCGAAAGGCGCCACCGGCGTCATGGTACGTACGTTGGTAGCGCTGCTGGAACGGCAGGTTTGAGGGGCGGCAAATGCCGATTCGGCATAACGAGATTCATTATCCATGCTTGAAATGGATGAAACCGATGCCAAGATGATTATGGATGACAGGCGTTTAATGTACTAAAATATGAAGAAGCTACGCAACTGCTTAAAGAGGGCAGTTGATGGGCTTCTTCTTTTGGTTTCGGCGTCAGCGTATGGAAACGCCCGCCATAGAAAATAATAGGACGGTTATGAATAGAGAGGGTGGAATTTTCTGCAATGAGCATCCATGATGACCACAATTCATCGCCTTGGAAGAGCTATTATGGACCAAACCTGGGTTATGTCCAAGAGCAATACGAGCTGTTCCTGAGCGATCCGAACGCCGTTGAAGCTTCGGTGCGCGACATGTTCGTACGCTGGGGGGCGCCGCCTTCCGCAGCATCTTTGGCTACGGAGCCGGCAGCATCCGCAGGAGCGGGAACTCAAGTTTCGGGATCCGCCGCGGCCGCAGCCGCCGGTCCGGTTGACAGCAACATGTTGAAAAAGGTCGTTGCCGCGCATCAGCTTATGCTGAACATTCGCAGGTACGGCCACTTGGGCGCGGATATTAACCCGCTTGGCATTAGCCAGGCTGCCGATACGAAGCTGCTCGATCCAGAGACATTCGGACTATCGCAGCAGGATTTGGCTTCCATTCCGGCTTCGCTGATCTGGGACAACGCGCCTGCGTCGGTCTCGAACGGCTGGGATGCCATTGTTAGACTAAGAGAGATCTACACCCGTTCGGCAGCTTACGAGTTTACGCATATCCACGACGAGAACGAGCGGACTTGGCTTAATAAGCAAGCGGAATCCGGCTCCTTCCCTGCGCCGCTTTCCAAACGCGAGAAGGAAGCACTGCTAGAGCGCCTTATGCAAGTCGAGCAATTCGAGAGTTTCATCCATAAAACATTCGTCGGCCAGAAACGTTTCTCCATCGAGGGCGTTGACATGCTCGTACCGGTGCTCGACGAGATCGTCCGCGCTGTCGCGCATGACGGAGCTCACGATATCCTGATCGGCATGGCTCACCGCGGCCGTCTTAACGTACTTACGCATGTGCTTGGCAAACCTTACGAGAAAATCTTCTCCGAATTCCATCACTCTCCGAACAAAGAGCTGGTTCCTTCGGAAGGTTCGATCGGCATCAACTACGGTTGGTCCGGCGACGTGAAATACCACTTGGGCGCCGACCGCGCCTTCACCGAAGGCGAGACAGTCCGCGCGAGGGTAACGCTGGCCAACAACCCGAGCCATCTGGAATTCGTCAATCCCGTCGTGGAAGGATTCACGCGCGCCGCGCAGGAGGACCGCAGCAAACCTGGTTTCCCTGAACAGGAACTGCACAGCGCGGTGACGGTATGCGTACACGGCGACGCGGCATTCATCGGCGAGGGAATCGTGGCGGAGACGCTTAACTTCAATAACTTGCAGGGCTACCGCAATGGCGGCACGCTGCACATTATCGCGAACAACCGTCTGGGTTTCACGACGAACAGCGTGGACTCCCGTTCCACTTACTACGCGAGCGATCTGGCCAAAGGCTTCGACATTCCGATCGTGCACGTGAACGCGGACGATCCGGAAGCTTGTCTAGCAGCCGTACGTCTGGCTTGCGAATATCGTTTGATCTTCAAAAAAGGATTCGTTATCGACCTGATCGGCTACCGCCGCTACGGACATAACGAGATGGACGATCCGGACGCAACGCAGCCGCTCGTCTACAGCAAAGTGCGCAATCATCCTACGGTAGCGACGATCTACGCCGACCAGCTGAAGTCGGAACAGACGATTTCGGCCGAGCAGGCGGATCAGCTGCGCGAGAAGACAACGGGGGCGCTTCAGGCCGGTTACGACGCCATGAAGGCGAACGAAGGCAAAGCGCATGTCCAAGTCGCACAAGAGTCCGGCGCCATCGTTCCGGAGGATGTTCGCACGGCCGTGCCAATGGAGACGCTGAAGGAAATCAACCTGGAGCTGCTGAACCGTCCTGAAGGCTTCAACGAATATTCGAAGCTGCAACGCATTCTGCAGCGCCGCGCGACAAGCTTGAACGACGGCGAGAAGCTGGACTGGGCGCATGCCGAGACGCTGGCGTTCGCCACGATTCTCGCGGACGGTACGCCGATTCGACTTAGCGGACAGGATTCGGAACGCGGAACGTTCGCGCATCGCCACATCATGCTGAACGATAATGCAACGGCGGAGAAATTCTCGCCGCTTCATATGTTCCCGCAAGCGAAAGCTTCATTCGCCGTGCATAACAGCCCGCTGTCCGAGACGGCCGTTCTGGCCTTCGAATACGGGTACAACGTATTCGCGCCGGAATCGTTCGTCATCTGGGAAGCCCAGTTCGGCGATTTCGCGAACGTGGCCCAAGTCATCTTCGACCAGTTCATGTCGGCAGGCCGCGCGAAGTGGTCACAGAAATCGGGCATCGTCGTTCTGCTGCCGCATGGCTACGAAGGTCAAGGTCCGGAGCATTCCAGCGCCCGTCTCGAGCGGTTCCTGCAATTGTCCGCGGACAATAACTGGACTGTCGCGAACTTGACGACGTCGGCCCAATACTTCCACTTGCTGCGCAAGCAGGCGGCCATGCTGGGAAGCGACAGCGTGCGTCCGCTCGTCATGATGGCGCCGAAGAGCTTGCTCCGCAATCCGCGCGTCGCTTCGCATGGCGTGGAATTCAGCGAAGGTTCCTTCAAGCCTGTGCTTCCGCAATTTAGCTTCACGGAGCCGAAGGCGGCAAAGGAGAAGGTGAAACGCCTGATCCTCGGAACGGGCAAAGTGATGGTCGATCTGGAAGAAGCGATGTCCTCGAAGGAAGAGGGCGAACTCGGCTGGCTTCGCGTTGCGCGCGTCGAGCAGCTCTATCCGCTTCCGCAAGCCGAGCTTGAGCGGATCTTTAGCCAATTCCCTAAGCTCGAAGAAATCGTTTGGGTACAAGAGGAACCGAAAAACCAAGGCTCGTGGCTCTACATGGAACCTCGCCTGCGCGAGCTGGCGCCAGGGAAGGCGAAAGTGCAGTATATCGGACGTCCGGATCGCGCCAGTACGGCAACCGGGCATCAAGAGATTCATGCTGCCGAGCAGCAATCCATTATTTCTTCCGCTTTGAATGGTCAACCATTCGAATCGAGTCTGGTAAGGGGGTAACAAGATCATGGCAGAAATTATTGTTCCAGAATTGGGAGAATCGATCACGGAAGGCACGATTACGAAGTGGTTCGTGAAGGAAGGGGACTCCGTTAACCAAGGAGACGTCCTTCTGGAGCTTGAAACGGATAAGGTCAACATCGAAATTAGCGCAGACAGCAACGGCGTTGTATCCAGCATCGCGAAGAAAGACGGAGAGGTCGTACAAGTCGGGGAAGCGATCGGCGCCATCGGCGCTTCCTCCGGAGCTGCTCCGGCTGCTCCAGCGCCTGCAGCCGCTGCCGAGCAACCGGCAGCTGCGGCGGCACCTGCAGCAGTAGCTGCTCCGCCTGCAGCCGCGCCAGCGCAGGTAATCGGTTCTTCCGCAGCTTCGGTTAACGCTTCGCCAGCTGCTCGCAAGCTCGCTCGCGAGCAAGGCATCGACTTGACGCAAGTGCAAGGCAAAGACAGCATCGGCCGCATCTTCCCGGATGACGTTCGCACGCATGGCGTACAAACATCCGCTCCTGCTCCAGCGGCGCCGAAAGCTCCGGCACCTGCTGCGGCGGCTCCTGCCGCACCTGCAGCAACCGGCGGCAAACCGGTTGAGCGCAAGCGCATGTCGCGCCGCCGCGCGACAATCGCGACTCGCCTTGTCGAAGCGCAACGTACGGCAGCGATGCTGACGACGTTTAACGAAGTCGACATGACGGCAATTCTCGACCTGCGCAAACGCCGCAAACAATCGTTCTTCGACAAAAACGAAGTGAACCTAGGCTTCATGTCCTTCTTCACGAAGGCTGTTGTCGGCGCGCTGAAGCAGTTCCCATTGCTGAATGCGGAGATCGACGGCGAAGACATCGTCGTGAAGAAATTCTATGATATCGGCATCGCGGTATCGGCGAAGGAAGGGCTTGTCGTTCCGGTCGTACGCGACGCGGATCGTCTGGGCTTCGCCGACATCGAAAGAAGCATCGTCGACCTCGCGAAGAAAGCGCGCGCGAACACGCTTGCGCTTAGCGATCTGCAGGGCGGCAGCTTCACAATCACGAACGGCGGCGTATTCGGTTCCCTGCTGTCCACGCCGATCCTGAACACGCCGCAAGTCGGCATCCTGGGTATGCACAAGATCCAAATCCGCCCGGTTGCAATCGACGAGACGCGGATGGAGAACCGTCCGATGATGTACATCGCCCTCTCCTACGATCACCGTATCGTCGACGGAAGCGAAGCGGTTCGTTTCCTTGTAGCGGTCAAAGAAATGCTGGAAGATCCGGAGCAGCTGCTGCTGCAAGGCTAAGCCAAGCTTCCGAAGTAATCGAACGGCATCACAACAAAAAACCGATCTCCTCGTTTTCGGACGAGGGGATCGGTTTTTTTGCTTGCCGGCGGATCGGGCGAACGGAGGAGGTGGCGCTACGGCTTCGTCTGCATAAGCTGGTGTTTCTTCCGGTATTGCTCCGGCGTCATGCCGGTATGTTCCTTGAAGGCGCGGCTGAAATGCGAAGGATGCTTGAAGCCGACGTCATAGCCGATCATCGTGATGCTGCTGCCTTCCTCGATGAGTCTAAGCTTTGCTTGGTAGACGCGCCGATGCATCAAATATTGGAATATGGTCATGCCGGTCACCTGCTTAAACGTCTTGGCCAAATAAAATTTGCTGAGATGCAGCCGCTCCCCGATATCTTCGAGCGTAATATCGTCGTTGTATTGGTTCTCCAAATACGAAATGATCGCTTGGACATGCGCTTCCTTCGACGACGGAAAGCTGTGCATTGCTTGAAGCGGCTGGGTGCAGAGCTCTCCGACGAAAATCAGAAGGTCCAGCAAGCGAGCTTGAAAGCGTTGGTAAGCATGGGGCGTTCCCTGCGCGAACAGCTCGTTCAGCTTGGCCAGCGATTCTTCCGCCTCTCGTTTCACCTCGCCGCGAAGCTGCAGGCGCACATTGTGAAGTTTCCGGAAAGGTGCAAGCAGGTCGTCCGTATAAGCAGGTTGAATATGTTGTTTAAAGTAAAACGGATCCAAGTGGATCGTCGTCCGATGATAAGCAACGTTCGGATCCACATGCGCTTTATGCAGGGTCATGCCGTGCATGAGTAAGAGGTCGCCGGGTTCCAGGACGTAAATTTTGTCATTGATGAGATAATTAACTTTGCCGCCGTGGAAATAATAGATTTCGTAATGGGGATGCGTATGGTATTGGATCTGTTCGTTAAAGCTGATTGTTGTTCCCATCGTGAACGGAGGAACGATATGATGTTTGGGACTCATGGCTACCCCCCTTGCAGTTACCCCAATTATACACCAACCAGAGTCAAATAAAAGGTGAATTCGGTTAACTCGGAAGAAGATTCGGCGCCTGCCTGCGTGTTACGATAGGTCTAAGATTGACGGTAGAATTGGGTGTCAACATTCAGATTCTCTTAAAGGAGCGTATCATTCATGAGCATCGTACGTTTGGGCGTCATCGGGCTTGGCAATATGGGCAAGGGGCATATCGGCTACATGCAGCGCGGAGAAGTAAAAGGCGTTAAACTGACGGCCGTCAGCGACAGCGCGGAACCGGGACAAGCTTGGGCGAAGGAGAATTTGGGCGATGACGTTGCATTATACAGCGATCCCCTTCAATTGATGGATTCCGGCCTCGTCGATGCCGTTCTGATCGCGACTCCTCATTATTCGCATCCGGAGCTGGCGATCGCGGCATTCAAGCGTAATTTGCATGTGCTTTGCGAGAAACCGGCAGGCGTATATACGAAGCAAGTGCGCGAAATGAACGAAGCCGCGGCTCGCACGGACGCAAAGTTCAGCATGATGTACAATCAACGGACGAATCCGCTCTATCAGAAGCTTAAGGATCTGATCGACAGCGGCGAGCTTGGGGAGATTAGAAGAACGAATTGGATTATTACGAATTGGTATCGTTCCCAGAGCTACTACGACTCCGGAACCTGGAGAGCGACGTGGGAAGGCGAAGGCGGCGGGGTGCTCATCAACCAGGATCCGCATCAGCTCGACCTGTGGCAATGGACGATCAATATGATGCCGAAACGCGTCAGGGCGTTCTGTTATTTCGGCAAACACCGCGACATCGAAGTCGAGGACGACGTGACGGCTTTCGTCGAATACGAGAACGGCGCCACGGGCGTATTCGTGACGTCGACCGGTGAAGCGCCCGGAACGAACCGCCTTGAAATCAGCGGCGACCGGGGCAAGGTCGTCATCGAAGACAATAAGCTGACGTTCTGGCGTCTGCGCGTCTCGGAACGCGAGTTCAACGCCACGTACACGGGAGGCTTTGGCGCACCGGAATGCTGGAAATGCGAAATTCCGGTGCACGGCCAGAACCCGGATCATAAGGGCATCATGCAAAACTTCGTGAATGCGATCCTGCACGGAGAAGCGCTTATTGCCCCAGGCGAGGAAGGCATCAAAGGCTTGATGCTGTCGAACGCGATGCATCTCTCCACATGGACGGACAACTGGGTGGATCTGCCGATCGACGAAGACCTGTATTATTCGTTCCTGCAGCAGAAGATCGAGCAATCGAACAACCGCAAAGGGGTTAAAGCATGAGCAAAGCCGATGGCATGAATTACGCGCCTAAGGGCGAAACGAAACAAGTTGTGGCACCGGGCGAATTCGTGTTCGCTGCGACGAATCTGGACCATGGCCATATCTACGGCATGTGCAACGGCCTGATCGAAGCGGGCGCCGAGCTGAGATGGGTGTACGATGCCGACCCGGCGAAAGCGGAGACGTTCGCGAAGCACTATCCGGGCGTACGTATTGCCGGCTCGCTGGAAGCGATCTTGGAAGATGCCGACGTACAGCTTGTCGCGGCCGCGGCAATCCCGTCACTTCGTGGACCGCTCGGCGTACGCGTGATGCGAAGCGGCAAACATTATTTTACGGATAAAGCGCCGTTCACGACGCTCGAGCAGCTGGAAGAAGCGCGCGCGGCCGTCAGCGAGACCGGTCAAAAATACGCGGTTTATTACAGCGAACGGCTGCATGTGGAAAGCGCGATTCATGCAGGCGAGCTCATCCGCCAAGGCGCGATCGGCCGCGTCGTGCAGGTGATGGGGCTTGGGCCTCACCGGTTGAACGCTCCTTCGCGTCCCGACTGGTTTTTCCGCAAGGAGAACTACGGCGGCATTCTTTGCGATATCGGCTCGCATCAGGTGGAGCAGTTCCTTTATTTTACGGGGAATAAGGAAGCGAAGGTGCTGAGCAGCAAGGTGGCGAATTATGCGGCTAAGGATTATCCCGAGTTGGAGGACTTCGGCGACATGACCCTTGTCGGGGAGAACGGGGCAACCGGCTACTTCCGCGTGGACTGGCTGACCCCGAACGGCCTCGGCACTTGGGGCGACGGTCGTATGCTGATACTCGGCACGGAAGGGTATATCGAGCTGCGCAAATATATCGACATCGCGAGAGAGTCGGAAGGCGACCAGCTGTATCTCGTGAACGGCGAAGGCGAGCATCATATGCGCCTGAGCGGCAAAGTCGGGTTCCCGTTCTTCGGCGAGCTGATCCTGGATTGTTTGAACGGCACGGAGAAGGCTATGACGCAGGAGCATACGTTCAAGGCGGCCGAGCTGTCGCTGATCGCGCAGCGGGATGCGATTCGGGTGGAAGGCTGACACAGAAACGCAATCATCGATAGAGTAGATAGCAAGTGGAGATAAAAGCAAGCTCCGTTATTCCGAAGAATCATTTCGGAGTGACGGGGCTTTTTGCGCTTGAATGGCACGATTGACAGGAAGGAGGGAGAGTGCTATTGTTTTAAGCGTAACAATTACGATTAACAAAAATCGAGAATACCCGTAAAGAGTAGATGCCGTTGGGGGCATCTCTTTTTCGGAGATTTAATCGTAATGATTACGCAATTGATGGGAGGTTATGAAGAATGATAGACAAAAAAATTCCGGTGACGGTATTAAGCGGCTATTTGGGTGCGGGGAAAACGACGATTCTGAACCATGTACTGAACAACAAAGAAGGATTGAAGGTAGCCGTGATCGTTAATGATTTGGGCGAGGTGAACATTGACGCCGGTTTGATTCAAAACGGGGGAGGGCTGTCGCAAACGGAAGAAAAGCTGGTGGAAATGTCGAATGGCTGCATCTGCTGCACGCTGAGGGAGGATTTGCTTCGCGAGGTGGAGCGGTTGGCGCAGGAAGGGCGCTTCGATTACATCCTTATCGAATCGACGGGCATCGGCGAACCTGTGCCGGTCGCGCAAACGTTCACGTATATCGACGAGGAGCTCGGTATTGATTTGTCCCGGATCTGCAAGCTCGATTGCATGGTGACGGTCGTAGACGCCTTCCGGTTCCGGCATGACTACTCTTCCGGCGAGTCGTTGCTGGACCGCAGCCAAGCCGTAGGGGAATCCGATACGCGGGAAGTCGTCGACTTGCTGATCGACCAGATCGAATTTTGCGACGTGCTTATTCTGAACAAATGCGACTTGGTAGCCGAAGAGGAATTGGCCGAGCTGGAAGGCGTGCTACGTACGCTGCAGCCGCGCGCCAAGCTGATTCGCGCCAGGCAGGGCGAGGTGGACCCTCGCGATATTTTGAATACGGGACTTTTCGATTTCGAAGCCGCGAGCCGATCCGCCGGCTGGATCAAAGAGTTGGAAGCGCCGGCTCACGTGCCGGAGACGGAGGAATACGGAATCGGATCGTTCGTCTATGAGAGAGGCAAACCGTTCCATCCCGAACGGCTCATGACGTGGATGGAGGATTGGCCGGAGGAGGTCGTGCGGGCCAAAGGGTTCGTTTGGCTGGCAACGAGGCACGACATGGCCCAAAGCTTAAGTCAGGCGGGGCCGTCTATCCAGTTCGGGCCAGCCGGTTTATGGGCGGCGGCGCTGCCGAAGGCGGAACTAACTGCACTGATGCAGGAAGAGCCTGAGCTTACGGAGAAATGGGATCTAATCTATGGCGACAGAGCAACGAAGCTGGTACTTATCGGCATTCGATTGAACCGCGAGGCGCTGACGGCTTCTTTGGATCAGTGTCTGTTAAGCGAAGCGGAGATGGAGCTCGATTGGCGAACGTTCCCCGATCGGTTTCCGAAAGCGTATTGACTTCCCTAATTTTGCCTGCTACGATAAGCGTGTAAACACGTGTTCATGAGGGGGATGACTGTTGGGCAACAAGATAACGAGTACGGAAATTGCCCGTCTTGCCGGCGTTTCGCGCAGTACGGTGAGCAGAGTCGTCAACCGGTATTCGAACGTGCCGGATGAAACGCGGCGGCGCGTCATGGACATGATTGAGCTGCATAACTATTATCCGAATCTGTCGGGTCAGGTGCTGGCGGGGAAAAGGACGAGGACGATCGGATTGTTCATGGCCGATGCCGGAAGCGTATCGAGCGACAGCATCGCGAACCTGCTCCTCTCCCGCATTATCGAAAGCGCTTCAGTCAGAGGATACTTTACGCTGACCCACATCGTTAGAGATATGAAGGATCACGATCAGACGCGGGCGGTCAAGGAATGTTTCTGCCAGCGCCGCATCGATGGCGGCATCTTCATCGGCACGGACAACGACGAGCCGGTTATCGAAGAGCTCATCCGCCAAGGCTACCTAGTCGGAATCGTCGATCAAGCGAGGCTCGGAAGGGCAGAGCCGAATCGACTCGTCTGCAACTTCGACAACGTCAATGGCGTACGGCTGGCCGTGCGCCACTTGGCCGAGCTTGGCCATACGTCCATCGGCGCCATTCACGGCAATCTGCTTCGGAACTCCGGCTCAGAGAAGCGGGACGCGTTCATGATCGCCATGGAAGAGAGTGGCTTGGACGTACGCCCGGAATGGATGCTGGACGGCGACTTTAACGAAACTAGCGGCTATGACGCCATGCGGAGGCTGCTGGATTCGGGCACGGAGCTCCCGACGGCGTTGTTCGCGGCGAACGACAGCGTGGCGTTCGGCGCGATCCGGGCGTTAAGAGAAAAAGGACTGCAAGTGCCGGAGCACATGTCTGTGATCGGTTTCGACGACCATTTGTTAAGCGCCAAACATCATCCGCCCCTGTCGACGGTACGGATCGATTTTGCGAAAATGATGGATCGATTGACGGATATGCTGATCGGCAGCATTGAGGACGGCGCGGAACCGACCGAACCATGGATCGCCGAAGCTTCGCTTGTCGTCCGCGGCAGTTGCCGCAGGATGAGCGGGGTTTAATCGAAGGATCGGCGGCCTATTTTTTTGACTTCTGATGAACGCGCGTTCAATAGAGGAGGTGAGGCGTAGAAGCAGGTGCGAAGATCGGTTGGTAATGGAGATGCGGCAATCATTTTATTTACTATTTCGAATCTAAGGAGCTGTTCGATATGGACCACAATCTGCTAGGCACGCGCACGATTACCCAGATTGGCTTGCTCGTTCACGATATTGACGCCGTATCACGGGCATACGCGGATTTCTTCGGCGTGGAGAAGCCGGATTGGTTCTGGACGGATGCGGCCGACAAAGCAAAAACCGAATATAAAGGAAAACCGTCAGACGCACGGGCGAAGCTGGCTTTTTTCGACATGGGATCTCTGCAGCTCGAACTCATCGAACCGGATGATCGGCCTAGCACCTGGCGCGATCACTTGAACGAACACGGTGAAGGGGTACATCATATCGCTTTGGTCATTGACGGGATGCAAGAGAAAGTGACGCTGATGGAGAAGAACGGCATGAAGCTGGTGCAGAAAGGCGAATACACGGGCGGCCGATACGCGTATATGGATACGTTCCATCCGCTTAAGGTGATGCTGGAGCTGCTTGAGAACGATAAATAGGAGACGACCGACATGAGGAATGTACTAATTACGGGCGCGAACAGAGGGCTCGGCTACGAGCTGGCTGCGGAAGCGGCCGCAAGAGGTTATCAAGTGTGGGCAGGCGTGCGGGGACCGGGTTCGCCGGCCGGGAAGCTGCATGCGCTCGTCGAACGATATGCGGATCTTGTGCATGTGCTGCCGCTGGACGTGACGGACGAGAATTCGGTGAAATACGCGTTCGAGCAGATGGCCTCGCGCATCGATTCGTTGGATGTCGTGATCAATAGCGCCGCCATTCTGCTGGGCAGGGATCAGAAGCTGGAGGAGCTGGAGCTCGAGCAAGTAGAGCAATCGTTCCAAACGAATTTGTTCGGTCCCTTGCTCGTGATGAAACATGCCATCCCGCTGCTTGGCAAGGGGCATGATCAGGCGATCATCAACATTAGCTCCGAGGCAGGCAGCATGGCGGGCGCCTATGGCGGCGATTATTCCTACGCGATATCCAAGAGCGCGCTCAACATGTTCACCGCGCAGCTTCGTTCGCAATACGCCCCGCTCGGTTACGCCGTTTATGCGGTTCATCCGGGCTGGATTCGGACGGACATGGGCGGCGAGGCGGCTCCGGGGGATGCTTCGGAATCGGCGGCAGGCATTATGGATCTGGTCGATCGGAAGCGCGGAGATCTCGAAGGCGCTTTCTTCGTGGATCATAAAGGCGAACCTATGAAGCTGTGAAGTTTGCCGAATGGGCAAGTGGCGAAGTCGCATGTAGGAGGAGAAACAATGGGCAAAACGATAGCGGCTTACGTCGGCGACTATTATCATCCTTCGGCTCCGATCCGGTCGGCGTTAGAAAGGGCGCTCGAATCGGAACTGGCGGATGGAGCGGTTGGCATCCGATTCGCTGAGGACGCGGAGACGTTCGTTGCCATGCTCGCGGATAAGCCGGATGCCGCCATTTTGTTCGCGGAGAACCGGATTGATCCGATACGCGAGCCCGAGCAAACGTGGATGAAGGACGCGCATGCCGCGTCGGTCACGGGTTATGTCGAGGAAGGCGGAGGCTGGCTCGCATGGCACTCAGGTTTGGCGTCGTATCCGCCGGAAGGCGAATACGTAAGGATGCTTCGGGGTTATTTCCTCTCCCATCCCACCGATCATGCCGTCGTCCGTTACGACTACGCGGAGAGCACGAACGGGATCTCCGGCTTCGAACTGCTTGACGAACATTATTTCGTCCGTTGCGAAGTGCCGGATACAGAGGTTTTCCTACGTTCGGCGTCGGTCGACGGGGAGTCCATCGCGGGCTGGAGGCATGCGTTTGGCGAAGGACGGGTGTGCTGCCTGACGCCGGCGCACCGGGAGGATGGGCTTTGCCATGGCTCCGTGCTGTTGGCTTTAAGAGAAGCCGTGCGGTGGACCGCGAGGCTTTCGTAAGAGCTGCATGCCATTATCTATTAAACGGGAGGTACATATTCGTGGAATACAGAAAATTAGGACGTACGGGACTTAAGGTGAGCGAAATCAGCCTCGGTAGCTGGCTGACATACGGCAATTCGGTGGATGACGGCACGGCGGCGCGTACGATCGAGCAGGCGTACGATTTGGGCATTAACTTCTTCGATACGGCGAACGTGTATATGCGGGGGGCGGCAGAAGAGGTGGTCGGCAAAGCGCTGAAGGCTTATCCGCGGGAATCCTACGTGCTCGCGACCAAAGTGTTCTGGCCGATGGGCGAGGGGCCGAACGGCCGCGGGTTGTCGCGGAAACATGTGCTGGAGCAGGCGAATGCCAGCTTGAAGAGACTTGGGCTGGACTACGTCGACATCTACTATTGCCACCGGTACGATCCGGAGACGCCGGTAGACGAGACGCTGCGCACGATTGAGGATCTTGTCCGTTCAGGCAAGGTGCTTTACGTCGGCGTCAGCGAATGGACCGCGGCGCAAATCCAGGAGGGATTGGGCGTCGCCGACAAGTATCTCCTGGACCGAATCGTGGTGAACCAGCCGCAATATCATATGTTCAACCGTCATATCGAGAAGGAAATCATTCCGCTCAGCGAACGCAGCGGCATCAGCCAAGTCGTCTTCTCGCCGCTGGCGCAAGGCGTCCTGACGGGCAAATATCGTCGCGGAGAAGGCGGCACCCCGGCCGGAAGCCGCGCACTGGATTCCACTTCGAACATGTGGATCGGCGGCTACTTGAACGACTGGCATCTGTCCCGCGTGGAGCAGCTGACCGAGCTGGCCGGAGAACTCGACATTTCGACGGCCCAACTCGCCATCGCATGGATTCTTCGCCAGAACAACGTCGCCAGCGCACTGGTCGGCGCCAGCCGCCCGGATCAGATCGTGGAGAATAGCAAAGCAAGCGGCATCAAGCTGTCCGAGGAAACGATAGCGCGCGTTGAAGATATTTTGGCGGACTAACTGCAAGTATGCATCTAGCAATCAGGTAAGTTGAGTTCATAAGAAACAGCCTGGGACTTCAATCCCGGGCTGTTTCTCGATTGAGATCATTTTGCCGTAAACATCGAATGGATTGGCAACCCCTTCCTCTGATACAATATGACAGTAATACTCAATCAAAGGAGGGGCGCCATGACATTCGGTGCTCGCATGCTCAAGACCGGAATCGCGGTCACGCTGGCCTTGTACGTTAGTACATGGCTCAATTTTTCCCCGCCGGTCATTGCCGCGGTGGCGGCCATTTTCGCGCTTCAGCCATCGATATACCGATCCTGGCGACATTTTCTAGAACAGGTGCAGGCCAATACGCTCGGCGCCGTCATTGCGCTGCTCGCCGGAACCTACTTCTCGAACGAGCCCATCGCCATCGGCGTCGTCTGTATTCTGGTCATCATGCTCTGCATGAAGATCGGGATGAGCGATTCTATCGCCTTGACGCTGGTTACGGTCGTGGCCGTGATGGAGGCTTCCGGACAGTGGGAATTTGCGTTAAACCGTTTCTTGCTCAGCATGATCGGCATCTTATCGGCGTTTTTGCTTAATATTGCATTCATGCCGCCGGATCCGAAGGAGCAATTCAACAAACATATCCATGCGGTATTCAACCAGCTTTCCTTGCTGCTTCGCACCGCCATATCCGACGAGATCAAGGAGAAGGTATTTCGGGAACAGAAACAGGAGCTGGAGGATGGGCTGCGATCCTTGTCCGATAAGTACAAGCTTCTGGAAGAGGAACTGAAGAAGCCGAAGCGAGCGAAATACCGACATACGCGTCAGGTCGTCGTGTACAAGCAGCTGCTGCACAACCTGCAGAAGGGTTATGAAGTGCTGGAAGCCGTGCAGGAGCACTACTTCCAATCGGGCCGGACGCCGGACGTCAATAAGAGCTTCGACCGGCATTTGGAGAAGCTGATCAAGTTCAACGAGCATGTCCTGCTTAAATTCGAAGAGAAGGTTAAGCCGGGCAGTTGGAAATCCGAGTCGATCGAGGAATCGAACGATGCGTTCATGAAACATGCGAGAAACGACTTTAACGAAGACATAGACGGTTCGCTTCGGCTCTTTATCGTCGCCGCGGCGATTTACGATTATGGCCATCAGACGGTTCGATCGAATCGTCTCGTTGAGCGCACGGAGGCGGAAGACCAAGAGTCGGCAGTATCGGCGGGCTAAGGAAGGTGGGCGTATGAAGCGTAACGTTTTTGTTTTATTCATTGTCATAGGAATCATGGCTTCGTTGGTTTCGGGTTGTAAAGGTCCAACAGAAGAAGAAGTGATGAAGGAATTGAAACCAGCAGAGACAGAGCGATTCGCCGTTCATTTGTTTTATAGAAACAATCTTCCTCAAAGCGAAACAACGGAATTGAACATCTTCCATAACTCGAATCCCGATATTACGAAAGCCATCGTGAAAATTCAATTCTGGGATCAAGAACAAGAACGTAACATCCAGTGGGCAGAAGCGATCGGGGTTAAGCAATTTCCGATGTACGTGATCATTGACGCCAACGGGATCGTATTGGAAACGCCATTTTTGAGCCAGGTCAAGGAGTTTTTAGGGGAAGAATTATTGAAAAAATAAATGCGGGGGTAACAAGCCATGTACGAACACCTTGTCTTTTTTAAGTTTCATACGAATGTTGCGTCAGCCAAACAACAGGAGTTGCTGGATCAATTACTTGGATTTCGAGATCAGATCCCCGGTATTGTCGATATAAGCGCCGGCCTCAATGTAACGGAAGAAACGGATAATGTGCACGGCTATACGCTCGGTTTGCGGGTTACATTCGATAACCTCGAATCCCTTCGCGCCTATGGGCCGCATCCCGTCCATCAAGAATTCGTCAAATCACTTGACGGTCTGCTCGACAACGTGATCGTCGTCGATTACCCGAAGGTTTAGTTCGCGTTCGATCAATTAGATTCATTGAGAGGAGTCTTTATTCGATGAGAATGGGTTCGCTTCGCGTTCAAGATGCTTCTGGCTGGACCATATTCGTTTTTGGGGTGCTGGCTTTTATACTCGGACTAGCGGGCTTGATCTTTCCGGAATTTCTTTTGACACTCCTCGGTTTCACCGTAGTCGATTCCGCTGCTCGCGCCGAAGGCGACTACACCCTTGTATTTATGCTGGCTTCATCCATGGCTTCCCTTAATATGGGGGCGTATTATATGCTGTCCGCATTAAAAAACGTTAAAACCTTCTACTACTGGACGGTCCCATTCAGATTGCTCACATGCACGGTCTTCACGATTGCGTCGCTCAGTCATCTTGCACCTATGCGCTTCATCGGAGTGGGGGCGTGGGAGGGCGTCGGGGCTATGGCAACGGGAATCGCCTTGTACATGGAATCGCGCAGGCAGCGGAAAGGGAGATAAACAGGGTATGAAGAACATTACCTTCCAAAATCGTATTTCCATTCAAGCGCCAGCTTCGGATATCTACGGCTACTTGTTGGATCCGGGTAATCTCCCCCGACTGCATCCGCTCATTATTGGCGTCAAGCCTCTTCGAAGCGAGGGTTCGGCGAGTACCCGGGTCGAAATTCAAGACAAGATCATGCTATTCGGACGGATCCCTTTCTACAAAAAGTACGAAGCTTCGTTCACTTCGATCGAGGAGAATCGTCAGCTGTTATTGGAGACGTTCACTTCGCCCGGCATTCACATTAGAAATACGATTATCCTATCCGAAGAGACCAATGAGACACGGGTCGAAGAAAGAGTTCATATCGCAGTTCCCGCGTTGTTTGCGAGTTTCGTGTTGAAGCAAATCCAATTTTCGCATGTTGAAATGCTAAAGTCGCTCAAAAGAATTTTAGAATCGGCGTAAATTCTACTTGGCATTAAGGTGAACCGCCGCTGGTGCGATATTATGGATTTTCACCATAATCGAACCACTTAGTAACACGCTTTACTTTGGACAAGCCTAAATAATTATACCGAATTTTCACTTCTTGAAGGGGCTCTTTGTCGTAACGAACGACGACTCAATAATATATTGGCGTGGGCTTCTTCAAGTTTACTTTACCTGAAAGAATCGCCTGAATCTCTTGGGCAGATAATTGAGGTTGTATAGATGCGTCTTGCAAATCCATTAGTTTGGTCGCAGGGTCTGTCTGATCACCAAAAAATTGCACAAGGCGGCCGGAATAAGAAATGCCAAGTTGGATGTAATCCGGTATCTTCTCTCCATTGACAGTTACGCTTTGAATGTCGATATCCGATTTGCTCTTATTGAAAACCTCAATAGTATAAACCTTATAATTGTCGACAGGGTCTGTATATACGGTCAAACCGTTGTCAATGAACGGATCGGAGCGCTGATACCAAATGATAGCTGCAATCACAGTGAAAATGAATAAAGCTCCGACTATCGGAACAAGCCATGGAATATCTCTAAGTCTTTTCAATGGCAACCCTCCTGCAAAGTTATCTCAACATGACTTATGCAGTTCATTCCAAGTGATGGAAACCGATTAATAGTCATAGAAATGTAAGCTATAAAACGGAAAACCCCTTGACTTTTGGAAATCACCCCAATAATTCGCGAAGAATACCTTTTCTAACGGGTATATCTTTCGAGATAATAGGTGATTTTGGTGAAACAAACCCTTGAAAATCCACGATTTCGTAAGCTTTCACAAGGCGAATGCGCAGGAGCGC
>NZ_JAVFVT010000015.1 GCF_030929555.1 Paenibacillus sp. LHD-117
CGTATACTGTTGAAACGTTTGTCCCTTTTTAGCCATACAAAAATCCCCTCCAAGTTCACTCGTTCCTTATGATAACATAAGGTTTTTTTCAGAGTGTCTACTTAAAGGGGATAATATCAATTGGCAGCCTTTTTCTTTATGCACGGCGCGGTTCCGCCAAAAGGAGCAATCGGCTTATTTCGCCGCCGCTTGCATTTCTCTCGTCGGTCCGAGCACGCCCGGCACCGGCAAGCCGGCCTGGCGAAGCAGCACCGTCATTTGGCCGCGATGATGCGTCTGATGGTCGACCAATAGGCGAAGGAACTTCCCGCGAGGCGTCTTGCCCATGAACCCGTCGATTTCTTCCGCAAGCTTGTCCTCCGTTAACGTCTTGATCTCGTTCTGATAAGCTTCGTTGATCGCTTCGTACTTCGCCACGATCTCCGCCATGTTGTTCGGCCTGGCCGAGCCGCGTTCAATAGCCGGAACGGACAGCCCGACCACGCGGCCGAACGATCCCGCCGATGCTACCAAATGCCAGGCAAGCCAGCCCAGCGAGCTGTGGCCTTCCACGATCGCCACATCCATCTTCTCGTCCGTAATGGATTTCATGACGGACAAAGTACCCGCCGCCGACGCTGCCCAATCTTCCAAAAAGTCTTCTGGTTTACGATACATGCGTTAGTCAGCCTCCCAATATCAGTTTCGGTTCTATTGTAATATGGTCCTGGCGTGAATTCAAATATGCCGATGGACCGAATGAGGTTCGTAATCGCTTAATTTCCCTTCGTAAATGAGGCGCAGACGATCGTTCCGGCGAAAGTCGTCCGGTGTGACCAGCGCGGGCAGCTTGTTCCATAATCGGATGCCCGAACGCTGCAATACTTCCGCGACGAATTGCGAACAAAAGTAGGAGTTGCTGAACTCGACCGGTTCTTTGAGGGCGACGCCGATCACGCCCAGCAGGTTGTATAGCAATTTTTTGCGCCTTCGGATAAAAAAACGCAACACCCGCGTCATCTTCTCGACCTCCCGTTCGGATAAGGCAAGCTCGTAAATGACGCAAGTCGTATTCGGATATTTGCTGAAGGTGCCCGTCTTGATATCTTCTTTGACGAATCCGCCGTCGAACGGGTTGTTCGGATGTTTCCTCCCGAAGCTGTACAGCTCCGACAGCTCACGGTCGAACGATATGGAAGCATGATTATACGGCGCTCTTGTATAGCTTTGAATAACCTTCGTAAAAAACGTTCCGGTATTCGTCAGCAAAATAAAAACGGATCGATCGAGTGCCATTTACAAAATTCCCCTTATCAAATAGTCGCTATTCCCTCATAATAACATAGTGACTCTTTGAAGCAACGATAACTCGAGGCAAGTTGGTGATTTCCGCATGAGCCGTTCGTTAATGGCGCTAATTGTAATTTTCGCGGTTTTATCCGCCGTTCATTTGATTTATGCATGGGTCGACCGGATGCAGTCCCGCAAAGACCACGCGGTCATCGGCGTCCGCATCAAAACCTGGTGGGGCATGTTTTTCGTTTTTTGTTTGGCCACCTTCTTTAACCCGGTCGTTTCCTTATTATCCTTAATGGCGCTGACCTTCTTCTCGCTAAAAGAATATTTTGCCATGATCAAGACGAGAAAAGCGGACCGAAGGCTGTTTCTGTGGGCGTACTTGTCGATCCCCGTGCAATTTTATTGGATTTACATCGAATGGTACGGGATGTTTATCGTGTTTATTCCGGTCTACGTCTTCTTGCTCCTTCCGCTGCCGCGATTGATCAATAAAGGCACCGCCGGCTTTCTTCGCAGCGTGAGCTCTACGCAGTGGGGTCTCATGCTGATGGTGTTCGGGCTTAGCCATCTCGCGTATTTTCAATTTGCGACGCCGGAATACGGGGCGGGCATCGTCCTGTTTCTCGTTTTGCTGACGCAAATCAACGATGTGGTGCATTATGGGGTTTCCCTCTACATGGGCAAGCGCAAAGTGATTCCTACCGCCAATCCGCTCATCACTTGGGAAGGATTTGCATGCGGATTTATCGTCACGACCGGCGTTTCATATCTCATTTACCCATACCTAACGCCGCTGGACCCGTTATTCGGCTTCTTATCCGGCATGTTGATCAGCTTCAGCGGATTTTTCGGCAGCTTGACCGTATCCGTGTTGAAACGGGACTTGCTGCTCGGCGACGACGATAAGTTCGATGCTTCGAAAACGAGTTATTTGAGCCGGGTTGACAGCTTAACCTACACATCGCCGGTCTTTTTCCACGTCATCCGTTATTTTTTCGATTTTATGTAACCGCGCAACCTTTATTTCCTATCCGCCGTTTGAGAGTACGCAGCAGCAAACAACTACTCCGGTTAGGCAGGTGTAACGTATGATGAAGAACAATCGAAAAAAGGTAGCGGCGATGATCGCCGCCATGACAATGACGGCGGCTCTGCCGGCAACGCTGGCGTTCGGCGCGGACCATGTTTTGCCGTCCGTGCAATTTCAGATCGGCAGCTTATCCGCCGTGGACAATGACGGGACGATCGCGCTGAAGCAGGCACCCTATATCGAACAAGGCGTGGCGATGGTACCCGCCAGGGCATTCGCGGAAGGATTGGACGCCAAGTTAACTTGGGACCCGATCGAGAGAACCGTTCATATGGAGCGCAGCGGCTTAACGGTCCTCCTCACGGTCGGCGAAAACTCGGTGACGGGCACGTACGTGAAAAACGTCAAGCTGCCTGCGAAGGTCGTCATCAAGCAAGGACAAGCGTTTATCCCCGCGAAGAGCGTGGCCGATCTGCTCGGCGCAAGCACGACCTGGGAACAAGCGTCCCGGAAGGTCATGATTCAAGCGAAAGGCGAATCGGTCTCGCATACGTTCAAATTCGATCAGGGCCAAGACGGCTGGGAGGGCGGATTCGCCGATCTTCCGGTCGCTTACAATCCGGACATCTACAATCTTTCGTTCGATAGAGAATTAATCAAGCTTGAAGATAATTCGACCAATTACGGGTTAAAATTAAACGGTATGAACCGCAGCGACGATCTCTTCATGTTCGCGGCCAAGAAGATTAGCGGCCTCGCGCCGAATACGACGTACGACGCTTCGCTTGCCTTCAAGCTGTATACCGATCAAGCCGGCGGCATGGTCGGCGTGGGCGGCGCTCTGGGCGAAGCGGTGCACATCAAAGCCGGCTTCGTCGCAACGAAACCGGAGGTTGTCCGTCTCGACCACGTTCACGAAGTAGAACCCTTCTATATCCTAAACGCGGACAAAGGCAATCAGGCAACCGAAGGCGCCGATCTCAAGATCGTCGGCAACATGGTCAAGCCGGACGATACAGTCGAAGGATTCCAGTCCAAAACGATGAACCATCAAGCCACATTAAAGTCGAACGCAGCGGGCGAGCTGTTCGTTATCATCGGCAGCGACTCCGGCTACGAAGGATTGACGACTTGGTATCTGGACGACGTGCAGGTTGATTTGGTGCCGAAAGGTTAATCGCGCCCCGCTTGCTTGTATTTCGTTCCCAACTCCACTAAACTGAACGTATGTTCCTGCCCGCGCATACATGGCGCGCAGGATGCCAAAACGAGGAGTGAACGGAATTGTTCTTGCATTTTATCGTGGAACGCGAGCATAAAGAAGCGTTCCTTGCGCTTGCGCATCGGATCGCCAAATCGGACGGATTCGTGAACCGGAACGAACTCAATTATCTTCAAGGCTGGATGCTCGAGCTCGGGCTGAACGACTGGGAGCCAAACTCGGAATCGAACCTGACGACCGCCGAATTGGTCGGCAACCTGCAGGACGAGCGGATCAAACGGATTTTCCTTGCCGAGATGCTGCTGCTGATCTTCGCGGACGGCAACTACAACGACGAGGAGAAACGAATCGCCGGCGAGATGCAAAAGCTGTTCGGCTACGACGAAGAAACCTTCAATACGTTCAGAGCATGGGTCGAACAAATGAACAAGCTGAAGGTCGAGGGCATGAAGCTGATTCTTGGCGTGTAAGACGGGTTCGAAAAAGAGCGGCAGCCCCGGACGGGTTCAACGAACGTCCGGGGCTGCCGCTTCTTATTCATCGAAACGATGCGGATGCCTCCTTAGCAACGAGAATTGTTCGGCCATATATCGCGGCGTGTAGGGCATGTCATGGCGAAGCCAGGCCACGATCGTGCCAATCAGCGCCGAAGAGCTGTACCAGATGGCAATGTCCTTTTGGATTCCCGCCTTGGACAAGTTGGATTCGCTCCCCCTTCTGTCCACGATAACCGTAATCAATTCCTTCAACAGCTTCAGCAGCCGATCCGTAAAAACCGGCGTTCGCTTCGAGGCGAGTACAACCTTATAAAACGCGGCATGACTGGCGATATGTTCGAGCAGGTTCAGCAATATCGTCCCGTCCATGTCCCCTTCGTCGTCCGAACTCGCGGTCGACGGTTTCTCCAAGATCGCTTCGATCTCCTGAATCATGTCATCCGCCATCTTCTCCATCATGTCCGGAATGTCGCGATAATGCAAATAGAAGGTCACGCGGTTAATAGTGGCCCGCTCCGCGATCCGATTGACGGACAGCTTCTCGATATCCATCTCCTGCAGCAGCTCCACAAAGGCATCCCGAATCAGCTGGCGTGTCCGGACGACGCGCGGATCCGTGTTCGTTTTTTTCTCGTCCATGGCGATCCTGTCCTTCCCAACATTTAATTACACTACAATGTGGTTCCCTATCGTTTATTATTTCTCAAGTCATTTACAGATTTGCGCCGTTTGTTAATTAACCTACACTTCCCCCTGAATCTGTCGATTGAAATAACGGAACGTCAAGGTCTATAATCTAATTTATACAATGTTAACTATACAACATGTTGTAAATTTAGTCCAAGAGAAAAAGAGAGACGAAAGGATGGAGTAAGGTGAGCAACAAGAGAGAAACGAACGAAGCGGCTATCAAGAAAGGCCCTATCCTGTTCGTTATGATTTTAGGGGCCTTCCTGGCTACGTTGAACCAAACGATCATGAGCGTGGCCACGCCGGAATTGATGACCGACTTCGATATTTCGGCCGCAACCGCGCAATGGCTGACCACGGGTTACTTGCTCGTGAACGGGGTATTAATCCCCATCACGGCCTATTTCATGCAGCGATTCACGACCCGGCAGCTGTTCCAAACGTCCATGCTCATTTTCCTTGTCGGTACGGTCGTATCCGCTTTGGCGCCCGGCTTCGAAGTGCTGCTGGCGGGACGAATGATACAAGCGGCGGGCGCGGGCATCATCATGCCGCTGCTCATGAACGTCATTCTGACGTTGTTCCCTAAGGAGAAGAGAGGCGCCGCCATGGGCATGGTCGGTTTCGCTATTATTTTCGCCCCCGCCATCGGACCTACGACGGCCGGCTACATTCTGGAGCATTCCTCGTGGGAAACGATGTTTTATGGCATGATCCCTCTCGCCGTCATCGTGATCGCGTGTGGGTACTATTACTTGAGGAACGTATCGGAGCAGGTATCCACTCGCCTCGATGTGCTGAGCGTCGTTCTGTCCACGGTCGGCTTCGGCGGGATGCTTTTCGGCTTCAGCAGAGCCGGCAGCGCGGGCTGGTCGAGCACGGAGGTCATCGTCACGATCGCTATCGGACTCGTGGCTCTTGCATTGTTCGTCTGGAGACAGTTGGTCTCCAAGATTCCGCTGCTGGATTTGCGCGCGTTCAAATATAACATGTTTTCATTGACGAGCGTCATCGGCATTGCCGTCACGATGGTTATGTATGCCGACATGATGCTGCTGCCGCTCTACCTTCAGAGCGCGCGCGGATACACCGCCCTGGAATCCGGTTTGCTGCTTCTTCCGGGCGCGCTCGTCATGGGCTTCCTGATGCCGATCACCGGCAAGCTGTTCGACCGGTTCGGCGCGAAGTGGCTGTCCGTCATCGGCCTTGTCATTACAATCGCGACGACCATTGGCTTTATCAATCTAACGGACTCGACCAGCTACTCCTACCTGGTGCTCATGTCCACGGGCCGCCGCATCGGCATGGCCTTGCTGCTCATGCCGATCCAAACCGCGGGCCTCAATCAGCTGCCGAGAAGCCTGAACGCGCATGGCACGGCCATCTCCAATACCGTGAGGCAAGTTGCCGGCGCCGTCGGCACGGCCCTGCTCGTCACCATCATGACGGACCGCACGAAGACGCATGCTCAAGATATGGTAACTTCGGGCGCAGCGGAGGGCTTCTCCAAAGAGCATTTAATCATGGAGTCGACCATTCAGGGCATCAACGACGCTTACGTTGTCATCATCGGCATTGGCGTCATCGGCCTGCTGCTTTCCTTCTTCATCAAACGAAACGTGCCGACAACCACGGAAGAGTCCGGCGTACCGCTTAAGAAAGCAGAAGCGCACTAATCCATCCAAAAGCATACGGAACGAAAAAGAGAGCCGGGTCGCAGCTTAACGCTGTCCCGGCTCTCTTGTTTATTCGATCCTTAAGACGATTTTCCCGCGGCCATGCCTGGTTTCGATCGCCCGTTGCGCATCATCCGCCCGCTCCAGCGGGAACACCTCGCGAATGTGGATGCGAAGCTTGCCTTGCGCATGAAGCTCCGCCAATTCCGCGAGGCGCGCCGCCGAACGCTCCCCGCGAACGACCCGCAGGCCCAGCTCCTCGACGAGGTCGTAGGCGAAGAAGGTGCAGACACGATTCCTGTCCTTCGCCAGCTCCGCCGCCGCCCGAAGCCCCTCGCCTCCGGCCGTATCGAAGGCGGCGTCGAGCCCGCCCGGCGCAAGCTTTCGGATCCGCTCAGCTACACCTTCCCCGTAAGTGATCGGGATAGCCCCGAGCGAACGGACATACTCGTGGTTTTTCTCGCTGGCTGTGCCGATGATGGTTCCCGCTCCCCATTCCTTGGCCAGCTGTACGGCGAATGCGCCCAGCGAACCGGCCGCGCCGTTAATCAGGACGGTGTCGCCCTGATGGATGCCGATTGCCTTCAGCGCAATGTATGCACCCTGTCCGTTGCCCGTCAATCCGCCCGCTTCTTCCCAGGACATGCTCTCGGGTTTGCTCACGATTTGATCGGCGCCGACGACGATATATTCGGCATAACTATTCAGGATCGAGAAACCTAAGACGGGATCGCCTTCGGCGAAACCGGCCACGCCTTCTCCAACCTGATCCACAATACCCGCGAATTCGTTGCCCGGAATTTGCGGAAGATTGACCTCGATTCCATATGCCGGCTTCCACCCGCCGCGCACCGCGCAGTCGAAATGCTGTACGCCTGCCGCCTTCACGCGTACCCTCACTTGACCGGGACCCGCTTGCGGATCCGGGAACTCCATCACCTTCATAACCTCTGGTCCTCCATACGAAGCAAATGCTGCAGCTTTCATGCGAATGTCCCTCCATCTTTTTTATGATTTTGTTTGCCTCTGCGCTCGGCTCTGCCGAGCTGAATATAATAAATCATCAATATTCCCGCGTGCAGCAGGGCAAGCACCAAATAAATATTGCTGTAAGCGAACGCGTCCGGATGCGACTCCGCCGGATTCCAACCGAAGCTCGCGCCTCGGTCGAGCGTCGTGCTGTATAGGCTTGCGAATACCGCCCCGGATATAAAATTCATCATCGCGAGCAGCCCCATGCCGACACCCGTTTGCTCCTTCGGCAGCGTCCTGGAAATGGTGTTGGAGAAGGCGATCATCAAAAACGATTGCCCTACGTTACCGAGAATCAAGAAGCCGGCGATGAACCAAGGAGACAAACCTGCGAACGATGACAGCAGCGCGAAGCAGGTTAGCAACAATGAAGATGCCGTGTAGAAGAGGAACGGATTCCCTTTGGCATCTGCCAACTTGCCCGCCTTCCTGCCAAGCAGCGCGGTCGCTGCTGAGGCCGGAACCATCGCGAAGCCCACAACCCCGGTGCCAGCCCATGCACCTGGGACAGCAGCTGCGGGCTTAAGAACGCCAGCGAGTAACCGATTCCGCTCGTCAGAAACGATAGCGCCAGCACGAGCGAGTAGCTTTTGTGACGAAACAGCTCCAGCCGAATGAACGGGTTCGACGCAAAGCGGATTCTAGCCATAAACAGGACGAACCCGATCACGGCGCCGACAGCCGGAAGCCATGCTTCGTTCGTGATCGCAAGCAGCAGCAGCGCCGCCGTTCCGCCGAGCAGTCCGCCGCCTAACCAATCGATGCTGCCGGCTTTGCCTTGTTCATCACCCAAGTATCGGCGGAAGAATGGCAAGGCGATCAGGGCTAAGAGCGGCATGCAGAACAGCCATCTCCAATGAACGGCGCTGAGCAGCAAGGAGGCCACGATCGGGCCGATCGCGCCGCCGATCGCTAAGCCGGTCATCGCAATGCCAAGCGCCCTTCCCCGGCTTTCCACAGGAAAATAACGAACCGGGATGATACCGGCCGTTGCCGGAACGACCGCGGCCCCCACCGCCTGGAGAATGCGCCCGAGCATAACCATCCAGAACGATTGGGCCGTCAGGCCGATCATGGATCCGAACGCAAAAAAGATCAAGCCGAACGTCAACAGGTTTTTGAGCTTATAGATGTCGGCCAGCTTCCCGTAAATGACGGTTCCAACCGCATAGATCCAAAAGATAGGCAGACGTTACCCAGCTCACTTGCGCGAAGGAAAGTCCGAAATCTGCACGGATCTCGGGCAAGACGATATTAAACATCGTCGCGCTCATCACGGAAATGACCAGCGTAAACGCGAGAATGCGAATCAAACGTTCTCCTGCATGCCCTTTTTCTTTTGATCCCACTCCATCACCCCGCTTTCTCTTGCATAAACTCATTTTATAACCGATAATTGATAATTAAAAATACATCTTAATGCATAACATTCATTCCTTTGAGTATATAAGGAGGCCAACAATGGAGCTGCTGCAACTGCAGTATTTTCGAACGGTTGCCAGATTGGAGCATATGACCAGATCGGCGCAAGAACTGCGAGTCGCGCAGCCCGCGCTGAGCAAGACGATCGCCCGCCTGGAGAAGGATGTGGGGGTGCCCCTGTTCGACCGCGACGGCAGGCATATTCGGCTCAACGCGTTCGGAAGAGCGTTTCTGAATAAAGTGGAGGCGGCACTTACATTGCTGGAGGAGGGTCAACGGGAGGTCGCCGATCTCGCGGGCCTTGAGCACGGCAGCATCCACTTAACGACATCGACGCTGGAGCGGTTGTCAGAGCCTCTGAGCGCGTTCCTCTCCCTCCACCCGAACGTCAACTTCCGGATTACGCAGGCTTCCATGGAAGAGATGGCGGAGCTGATCGAAGCCGGCGAAGTGGATCTCTGTTTTACTCCCCTGCCCATGGAGAGGCAGGACTTCAGCGCGGTATCCGTACTGAACGAAGACGTCTATTTGGGTGTGCCGCGGACGCATCGCTTGGCGGGTCGAACGAGCGTCCGCTTGGACGAGGTGGCTCATGAGCCGTTCATCGGGTATAAGGAAGGGTATCACTTTCAGAAAATGAACGAGGGGTTTCTCCAATCCGCGGGGTTCTCGCCGAATTACGTCTGCAGGGTAGACGAACCGGCCGCCATTGCCAAGCTGGTCTCCGCCGGGCTCGGCGTCGCGCTGGTCGGCAATTGCGGAGGACCGGATTCCCCGCTTCGCCTGCTGCCCATCGCCTATCCCGCCTGCCAGCGCCGCTTCCAGCTCATCTGGCATAACAAACGATACCTCTCCTTGGCGGCTCGGAGCTTTAGGGATTTTTTGGTCGACTATTTCGACCGGCATGAGGCGACTAGCGTTAAGCAAGCTAAATAGACGTCAAACAGCCATTGCCTTGTCTCCAAGTCGATGGCTATTGTCAGCTCTTACGACAAAAAAGCTTCGCCCCTTCTAGTCAAGGGCGAAGCTTTTTATTCGTCATCCTCTATTGATCGGTAAAAGCGAAGTCCGGATCACCGAAGCGACCGCATGCCGAATCCAATCGGATGCGTTAGCCATCGCTTCCTCAAGCGACATGGGCGATTGAGTCGCTCCAATGATGACGTCAATACCGGCCTCATGCAGCGCTTTCGTGTCCAAGGAGATGCCTCCGGAAACGCAGATCACCGGTTTGTTGTACTTCTTCGCAAGAGCCGCCACGCCCGCGGGGGCTTTCCCGAATGCGGTTTGCGAATCGGTGCGGCCTTCGCCCGTAATGACGAGATCCGCCTCTTGCACCCGCTTCTCGAATTCGATCGCCTCGAGGACGATATCGATCCCCCGGCTCATCCGGGCGGACAGGAAGGCGATCAGGCCTGCTCCAAGGCCCCCCGCGGCTCCCGCCCCCGGAACGTTCCGAACATCGATGCCCAGACGTTCGTGAATGACTCTGCCGTAGTTCCGCAAACCATCGTCCAGCCGTTGCGCCATCTCCGGCGTAGCGCCTTTCTGCGGGCCGAAAACAAAGGATGCGCCTTCCGGACCGCATAAGGGATTGGTCACGTCGCTCGCGACGATGATCTCGCAATCGGCGACACGCGGGTCCAAGCCTGAGACGTCCACGCGGCTTAACGAAATAAGTTCGCCACCTCCATATGAAAGCTCGCTCCCCTGATCGTTAAAGAAACGGACGCCCAACGCTTGGGCCATGCCCGCGCCTCCGTCGTTGGTCGCGCTCCCGCCGATGCCGATGACGATCCGGCGGCAGCCTTGATCGAGAGCGGCCTGAATGAGCTGGCCCGTCCCGTAGGTCGTCGTCCTTAACGGATTGAGCCGGTCCTTGGCGATCAGCAGCAGTCCCGATGCCGATGCCATCTCGACGACTGCCGTCTGCCCATCTCCCATCACGCCGAATGTAGCCGTAACGGGCTCCCCCAGAGGTCCAAGTACTTCAACCTGATGCAGCTGTCCGCCCGTCGCGTTCACGATGGCATCCACGGTGCCTTCCCCGCCATCGGCGATCGGCAGCTTGATCACCGCCGCTTGAGGCAGCACGTCTAAGATTCCCTTCTCCATGCATGCCGCGACTTCCGCGGCGGTCAGACTTCCCTTGTACGAATCCGGCGCAACCAGCACTCTCATGAAATACCCGCTCCCAACTTATTCGATCCGCTCCGCCATTGTCTGAGCAGCTTAACATTTTATCCGAATAGTCGGCTTAATCGGTTTACCGGAGCGGTCTTCAGTACCGCGCTGCCTGTAGTCTTCGCTACATCTCGCTCGTCGGCTCCCAGACCATCCGTCAGTTCCTTGAACCAAGCTTCGTCCCAAGTCGCCAAAGCCAAATCGATGAGATCTTGGACAGGCTGGTTATCCCTGAGAGAAACATCCGGAACCGACTTGACCGTTGAAGCCTTTACGGCCACGTGACGCCCGATTCGTTCTTCGTTATCCGATTGGACGACGAACAAGGTTACAATCCCTTTCAACGCATCCACCGATTCGATAAATCCATATACCATCTCGCCTCCCATGGTTCTACCATGTACCCAATCGCTTATGTTGAATGTCATACCCATACACCGCCTATCCTTTAGTTTTGGCTTCGGACTAACTGTAACTAATTCGTATACATTTTCTTTAAAAAAAGAAACGCTCCGTAGTCCGTTAAGCAGGTTTCTTGTTTATCGTTACTGTAATTTTAATAGTTACAGTTGACTTTGTCAACCGGGAAAAAATAAGGTTAACCATTCGCATGGTTAACCTTATCGCTACTCAGCTTATAATTACAACGTCGCCATGTCGATGACGAACCGATATCGCACATCGCTGCGCAGAACGCGTTCGTACGCTTCTTCCACTTGGTCCGCGCGAATGACTTCGATTTGGGGAATAATTCCGTGCTCTGCCGAGAAATCGAGCATCTCCTGCGTCTCCCGGATTCCGCCGACGAGCGAGCCGGCAATGCTGCGGCGCTGCATGATCAAGGAGAAGACATGATATTGATCCGGCTGGCTCGGGGCGCCGACGTTAACCAGCGTTCCGTCAACGCGCAGCATGGATAGGTAGGCGTCGACGTCCAGATTAGCCGACACCGTGTTCAGAATCAGGTCGAATTGGTTCGCGAGCTCTGCGAACGTGGCGGGATCGCTTGTCGCGTAATAATGATCGGCTCCGAGACGCAAGGCTTCGTCTTTTTTGCTTAAAGACTGGCTCAAGACCGTAACTTCGGCGCCCAATGCATGCGCGTATTGAACCGCCAGATGGCCAAGCCCGCCCATGCCCACGATGGCGACTTTTTTGCCGGGACCGGCGTTCCACTTGTTCAAAGGCGAATATGTCGTAATCCCTGCACACAAGAGCGGGCTTGCGGCATCCAAGGCCAGCGCGTCCGGAATGCGAACGACAAAAGCTTCTTTCACGACGATCTGCTGGCTATAGCCGCCATAGGTCGGATTGCCGTCATAGTCCAATGAATTATACGTTTGAATGACGCCTTTCTCACAAAATTGTTCTTCGCCGCGAAGGCAATATTCGCATGCCCCGCAGGAGTCGACGAAGCAGCCAACGCCGACGCGGTCCCCGATCGCATATTTCGTAACTTCCGAACCAACCGCGGTGACAACGCCGGCGATTTCGTGACCCGGAACCATCGGGAAGATGCCTCCTCCCCATTCTCCGTAAGCGCTATGAATGTCGGAATGGCAAATGCCGGAGAAACGAATATCGATCAAGACGTCGTCAGGACGCAATGCTCTCCTCTCGATCGTCGTTTTTTCGAATGGCGCTTTGGCGCTTTGAACGCTTAATACATGGGTTTTACACATGGTTGATCTCTACTCCTTCTACTCGTATCTTTATTAATAATCGTTTCACAACTAGAACGAACAGCATCAATGATAAGAAGGCCGAAACGGCGCTCACCGTGAACAGCACCTGGTAGCTCCCGAACTGCGAAACCCAGCCGAGCGCAATCGCGCCCAGCCCGATGCCAAGGTCGGTTGCGGTTAATAGGGAAGCGTTGGCGACGCCTCTCCGATCCGGTCGCGCCAATCGCAGGGTGGCCACTTGCAGCGCCGGCTGCGCGGAGCCGAAGCCAACCCCGAACAGAACCGCCGCGGCAAGCACGCCTGCCCATCCGGTCGCAAGGCTTAATAACAGCAGCGCGGCAATCGTAATCGCAAGGCCGGGTATGATGACGAACGTCTCGCCTCGACGGTCGGAGAGTTTGCCCGCGACCGGCCGGATCAAGGTGAGCGTCACGGCGTAAACCAGGAAAAACAAACCGGAATTAACTCCGATCGATTGCGAGAACAACGGAACAAACGTGGTAGTGCCTCCGTAAGCGATCATCAGCAGGAAGACCGATGCCGCGACGGGCCATACCGATTTTTCGAAAAACTCGATTTTCCTATTGCCCGTCTGCGGCCGGAATGGCAGCTTCACGCCGAACGTCAAGAACAGCGCGGCAGCGGACAAGCTGCAGGCGATTAGAAACAGGGCGCCGAACGATAAGTTCTGCATGACCCAAATGCCGAGCATGGGGCCAATCGCCATGGCCAGCGTCATAGCCGTGCCGAACCACCCCATTCCCTCTCCGCGGCGCGATGACGGGATCATATCCGTGACCGCCGTGAAGACCGCGGTCGTGGAGACGGCCCACGTCATCCCATGAAGGATACGCAGCATAAGCAGAACGACGATACCTCCGACCCAATCATAGAGATACATCGCCAAGGCGAAGAGCAGCAGCCCCCAGACGATAAACGGCCGCCTGCCGTAACGGTCCAGCAGTCCGCCGACAATGGGGCGGACGACGACGGCCGCCAGCATGAACGCGCCCGTCGCCAGACCGACCTGCGCTTCGTTCCCTCCTAGCTGCTTGATGAACAGCGGCATCGTCGGAAGAAGCAAATAAAAGCCCGTGAACAGGAACAGCATCCCTACGGTGTATAGAATAAACGGCCTCGTCCATAAACGTTCTATGCTTGTTTCCCCCTTGCTGCATACGGATGAATCAAGCGAGTTCATTCTCCGGCAATTTCAATTCTTTTTCTTTCGCGACGAAAGCCTGCTCGTAACGATCAATTTTGTCGTCCAGTCGTTCCAACGTTTTCGTCATCTCTTCAATGCGCAGCTTTAATAGATTCCGCTGGTCGATCAGCAAATCTTTTCTCGCTTGATTGGTTTCTTCTCCTTGTTGGAACAACCCGACGTACTCGATCAGCGCCTCGACGGGAAGTCCCGCGAGCCGCATGCATTTAATGAATTCGATCCATTTGCAATCTTCCTCGGTATAATCTCGGATTCCGCTTTTGTTGCGGTTTACGCGGGGAATTAGACCGATGCGCTCGTAGTAGCGCAAGGTGTCCGGCGTCAGATCGAATTTCTCGCTAATTTCCGCGATCGTGCTCATGGGGCTTCGCCTCCTTGTTTACTGAAAACCGATGATGGGATGAGCGACGTACGGCTCTTCCAGCGACGCGATTTCTTCCGGCGTCAGCCGAATCGACAGCGCGGCCGCCGCATCCTCGAGATGGCCCATCTTCGTCGCGCCGATGATTGGAGAGGCAACCGGCTCCTTCTGGAGCACCCATGCAAGCGCAATTTGGGCGCGAGGAACACCTCGCTGCTCCGCGATGGCGGCCACCCGTTCCACGACCTTCCGGTCGGCTTCGACATGGGCATCGTACTGCGCTTTCTGTACCTGATCCGTTTCGGAACGATGCGTCGATTGTTCAAAGTCCCGCGTCAATCTGCCTTTGGCGAGCGGGCTGTAAGGAATGACACCGATTTTCTCTTCCTTGCAGAGCGGCAGCATCTCCCTCTCCTCTTCGCGGTAGATGAGATTGAGATGGTTCTGCATCGATACGAATCGGGTCCATCCGTTTCTCTCCGCCACATGCAGCGCCTTCTGGAACTGCCACGCATACATCGCGGAGGCGCCAATATATCTCGCTTTCCCGGCCTTCACGACATCATGGAGGGCCTCCATCGTTTCTTCGATCGGCGTCCCGTAATCCCAGCGGTGGATTTGGTACAGATCCACGTAATCCGTTCCGAGCCGCTTCAGGCTTTTATCGATTTCGCTCATGATGGCTTTCCGGGACAATCCCGCGCCGTTCGGACCTTCATGCATGCGGAAGTGTACCTTCGTCGCGAGCACGATTTCGTCGCGGTTCGCGTATTCCTTCAAAGCGCGTCCAACGATTTCCTCGCTTGTTCCGTCCGAATACACGTTGGCCGTATCGAAAAAGTTAATGCCCAAATCCAGTGCTTTCTTGATGATCGGACGGCTTCGCTCCTCGTCCAGCACCCAGGGGTGAACCCATCTCTCTGCCACTCCGAAGCTCATGCAGCCGACGCACAATCGGGATACATCCAGTCCTGTATGTCCAAGTTTCGTATATTCCATTTGAAGACACACTCCTTTTTCGAAGATAGTAAGAGTGTATCCCTTGGAGTTAACTCCAAGTCAATACCTGCGAATGATGAAAAGGGCGAATAATTTTATCCGCCCTTTTTAAATGACTCTCCTTATAAATTCCGCAATGCATCCTTTATAGGCGTTATGCCATCGCTCATCGTTATGACTTTCCCAATGGTTGCAGGCTCCTGCAAGCTTTGGGCTAATGTGTCGACTACGTTTTCTATAGCGTTTTCAGCAGGATAATCAATATTGACATTTATTTTTCCCGAGCCAGGAATTTCTCTCAAAACCCCTGGCTGTATGATTGTATAGTCCAGCTTTGTATGATGGATAAGCCATTGATCGGCAAAATGTTTGGCAATATTATAGTCCGTAATATCTTTTAGAAAAGACTCATTCCATCTGTCTTGATCCAGAGAAAAAACCGAACTGAGCATAATAAATCTCTTTATGTTCTTGCTCTCGGCAGCGCGCATCACTTTAACGGCACCATTCAAGTCAATCTTCAACAAATCTTTCCCCCGTGAACCAGCCACGAAAAAAATGGCTTCCGCATCAAACATATTTTCAGCCATTTCCTCGGGGCTTGCCAATAAATCAATTCGAACATGTCGAACATCGCTCGAATGACTGGCGAGGTTCTCTCTTCTGGATCCCGCGTAAACGAAATGTCCGTTTTGAACCAGTTTATCAACCAGAAGCGATCCTACTCGACCATTAGCGCCTACGACTAACACCTTCATAAAAAACCTCCAGCAGTCTGAGTTAAAAACCGGTTACATACTGTTTCGGTACCAAGATTTCTTTGTTCAATTGTTTGGCTGCATCTAATGCCCAATAAGGGTTCCTTAGCATCCCTCTGCCTACAGCAACAAGATCAGCATCTTCATTTCCGACAACGGCATTGGCCAGTGTAGGATCATCTAATCTTCCCACAGCAATAACCGGAACATGTAAAGCATTTTTGATTTCCCTAGCTAAAGTGACTTGATAAGCGGCATGAGTGCCTGGTCTTCCCCCCGCTCCAATTGGACCTTCTCCACCGGAAGAAATGTCGAACATATCTACGCCGGCATCCTTGTACTGTTTAGCGAATTCAATACTTTCTATAATCCCGTAGCCGCCTTCAACATATTCTTTGGCCGATATCCGCATGATAAGCGGCATGTCCTCCGGCATTTCAGCTTTAGCCGCCTCAATAATCTCGCGACCGAATTTGGTCAGATCCTTTCCATACTCATCATCTCTTTTGTTTGTCAAAGGAGAGTGGAATTGATGAATCAGGTATCCATGGGCTCCATGAATTTCGATCGCATCAAATCCTGCTTTTACGGCACGTTGTACGGCCTTGCAAAACTTTTCCACCAATCCTTTAACTTCGGCAGTGGATAACGACCTTGGGGTCTTGGATTTTTCGTCAAATGGAATCGCGGATGGCGCGACCGGCTCCGCTGCATCCTGTGCTTTTCTGCCTGCGTGAGCAATTTGAATCCCCACTTTAGTGCCGTAACGATGGCAAGCTTCCACGATTTTAGCCAGTGCCGGAATTTGCTCATCAGACCACAATCCTAGATCATAATCGGAAATACGTCCGTCGGGCTCGACATCGGTCATTTCGATCATGATAAAGCCAGCTCCGCCAATTGCCCGGCTTACGTAATGCAAGTAATGCCAATCCGTAGCTATCCCGTCTTTATTTTCAACAGAGTACTGGCACATTGGAGGCATAACAATTCGGTTTTTGATTTCTAGACCTTTTATTTTGAAAGGACTGAATAAATCGTAGTTCATTAAAAAAACTCCTTTACATTTTAAATTCGAAACTAACGAAAATATAATTGCATGCGCATGCATATAATTTATCATGACGGTTTATCTATGTCAAATCGATTTGAATATCCTATTTATGGCTGTAGCTTCTTTGAGAGCGCAAGTAATTCTTTAAACAGCACGTCGTTTCTTAGGGTATCCTTCATTACGGACTCAACGGTCATTAATGATTGTTGAAGCTTCTGTTCACCCAAAGAAGTTAAACAAGTATAAATGCCTCGGCGATCATCTTCGCATACATGTCTTTTTAGAGCTCCGCAATTTTTTGCTTCAAGTCTTCCGACCAGTCTCGATATTGCGCTTTGACTTAGCCCAACCATTTCCTGAAGCTGTAGTAATCGCAACTTTTTCTCTTCAATTTGGGACAACAGATAAAGGACATAAAATTCTTTTAATGCCAGATTATGATTATCCTGCAATGCGCTTTCCAATTGATTGTTGATATGCGATTGAAGGTTAGTAATCGCCATCCAACTATCTATAAGTTCATTGTTAAGGTTATTGCTCATAGTATTCCACCTTGTCCTTTTCTAATTCTAAAGATCCGTTGAGAAAAACGGCAGCCAATTAAACTGGCTGCCGATTTTTTTGCGTTTATTGAGCTACCGTTTCCCGATAGCTTGCTGGCTGTACCGGCAAGTCTTCGATTAACCCAAGTGTCCGCGACGTTGAAGCATGCATTTCGCGGATCAGCTCCGGGTTTTTCAATAACGACAAGCCGTAAGAAGGAATCATTTCGTTTATTTTCGACTCCCACGTTTTAATATGCTGCGGGAAACATTTGGTTATGACTTCAAGCATGACAGAAACTGCGGTAGAAGCACCTGGAGAAGCGCCGAGCAATGCGGCGATCGAGCCATCAGCGGCGTTAATCACTTCCGTGCCGAATTGGAGCGTTCCCTTGCCGGCAGCGGTATCTTTGATAATTTGCACGCGCTGGCCGGCTACGAGCAATTCCCAATCCTCGCTTTTGGCGTCCGGAACAAATTGTCTCAGCTCTTCCATGCGCTGTTCTTTGGACAACATGACTTGCTTGATCAAGTAGGTCGTGAGCGGCATGTTCTTCACGCCCGCCGCCATCATCGTCACGAGATTATGTGGTTTAACGGAAGTGATCAAGTCGAACATGGAACCGGATTTCAGGAATTTCGGCGAGAAGCCGGCGAACGGCCCGAAGAACAACGATTCCTTGTTGTCGATAAACCGCGTGTCCAGATGCGGAACCGACATCGGAGGCGCGCCGACCGGCGCTTTGCCGTATACCTTCGCTTGATGCTGCGCCACAACCTCCGGCTTCCGGCACACCATGAACAGTCCGCTGACCGGGAATCCGCCGATTCCTTTTCCTTCAGGAATGCCGGACTTTTGCAGCAGATGCAGGCTTCCGCCGCCGCCGCCGATAAAGACAAACTTTGCTTTATGGCGCTCGATAGCGCCGCTGTCGATATTCTGTACTTTCAACTCCCACGAGCCGTCGCTAGCGCGCTTAATATCGTCGACGTTTTGTTTGAACCTTATATCGACGTTTTTGTTCTTCAAGTGGTCAAAGAGCAGTCGCGTTAAAGCGCCAAAGTTGACGTCCGTTCCGGATTCGATTCTCGTTGCCGCAATCGGCGTATCCGAGTCACGGTCTTTCATCATGAGCGGAATCCATTCCGCCAGCTTAGCCGGGTCGTCGGAGTATTCCATCCCATCGAAGAGCGGGTTGCCAGACAACGCTTCGAACCGTTTTCTCAAAAAGGTGATATCTTGTTCCCCTTGCACAAAGCTCATATGAGGCACCGGCACAATAAAGTCCCGCGGATTGCGGATCTGCTTGCTGTCTACAAGGTAAGACCAAAACTGCTTCGAAACCTGGTACTCTTCGTTTACTTTGATCGCTTTGCTAATATCGATGGATCCGTCCGGCTTCTCGGTTGTGTAGTTCAGCTCGCACAGGGAGGAATGTCCTGTTCCCGCGTTGTTAAGTTCGTTCGAGCTTTCCTCACCCGCTTTCGCGGCTCTCTCGATGACCGTGATTTTCCAGTCCGGCGCCAATTCCTTCAGCAGCGACCCCAAAGTAGCACTCATAATTCCGGCACCAATCAAGATAACGTCTGTTTCCGTTTGTCTGTTGCTCATTATAACCGTCCTTATATCCTATGATTTGCAGAAAGGATGTAGGCACCATGCATAGACACCCTGGCAGCAGCCAGTGCGTGAATTTTGTCACACATCTTTTCTGGATTCGTTATGTCCTGTTCTTAGTGTAACACTATTGCGATTAGATTAAAATAATTGTATATGCCATTGGAATTTTTTTTATGCGATTTTTGTCTGGTAAATCAGAAGGATGCTTCCACATGTGAAGAAAATTGATTGGTTTGCGCAAAGGATTGCAGCACTCGTGGGAGCGCTGGTTGGGGTACAAAACGTTTTTCATAAGATGGTAACGAAATCATTAGGAGCTCGCACACTGAGCCTGAATCGCAGACGACTCGAGGACAGTAATCTCGTACAAGAGATCTTCGACCATATTGTATTCAAAGCCATCGAACTTCGCATGGTGGCTGGTCGTGTTCTTCCGAAATGCTCGGAAACTTATAATATTCTTATGTGGTAAATAAGGCGTAGGTGCAGGTGCACACTACGCCTTAACATGGGATTTCTCCGCCCGGAATTGGCCCGGCGTACAATTGTAATGCTTGCGAAACACTTGCGTGAAATTCCGGACGTCGGGATAGCCGACCAGCTCGGCGATCCGCGTCACGGACAGTGCAGGATCGGCCAGCATTTCCGCCGCCCGCTCCAGCCTGAGCTTTGTCAAATATTCCTTGTACCCCGTCCCTGTCTTTTGCTTAAAGAGCTTGCTGAAATAGACCGGATTCAGATAGACGACAGAAGACAGGATCTCCAGCGACAGATTGTCTTGGAAGCTGCTCTTCATATATTGGATCGCGATGTCGATGACGTCGTTTTTGTGGTCCGCGGAGCTCCCTTCGCCTTCCGTTTCCGGCATTCTCTCCTCGCCGGACGTATAAATCTTGCGAATTTCCGATGGAATGGCATAAAAGTCGGTCTGAAGGTCGCTGACGTAAAGCTGGTACGGCACCTTCAGGCAGCGGTCCAAATGGGCGATCGCGCCGAGCCTGAACCATTCCGCCCCCGCTTCGTCCTTGAGCGTCACGACGCCGACCAGGAAGTCGCCGTCCAAATTCACGATAAAGCCGTTGCCGCATTGCCCGATATATTCCGTCATCACGTTTTCGACGATGAAATTGCGGAGCGACAGCTCCGGGTTGCTCTCCAGCTTGACGGCCAGCAAATGGAAGCGGTGATGCTCAGCCTGGATGGAGCGGAGATCGAACCTTCCGATGTCCAGTCCCTGTATCCATCTCCGGAATACCGCTTCGCGCAAATAGTTCAAATTTTGCTCCAACAACCCCCTGCCGGAAGGATGCGTCTCCTCCTGCGTCCACTCCTCCAGCAGCGCGGCGACCGTCTTCACGATTTGCTCTTTGCCGAACGGCTTTAAGATATAGTCCTTGGCCCCGAGCCGCAGCGCTTCCTGGGCATAGGCAAATTCGGAATGCGCTGATACGACGATCCATTTGATGCCCTTATGCGTGCCCCTCGCTTGCGCGAGCAGCTCGAGTCCGTTCATGCCCGGCATCATAATGTCCAGAAAGACGACATGGACCCTGTCGCGGAGAAGAATGCCCAGCGCCTCGGCCGCCGAAGCCGCGGTGCTGACCCGTACGTCGCCGAATGCTCCGTTAATCGTCCGCTTCAATCCTTCACGAATCGTCCTCTCGTCGTCCACGATGAGCACATGCATATTGCATTCCTCCCTGCCGATGTCTAGTCGCGTGGCTAAGTCCTAACCATTAAAGTCGGCGCCATGACGGTGACCGTCGTGCCGACGTTCACTTCGCTATCGATGCGCAAGCCGTAGCCAGCGCCGTACTCCAGAACCAGCCTGCGATGAACGTTCAGAAATCCGGCGCCTGAACCGCCCGACTCCCCGTAAATGGCGGGCTCGGCTGACATGCTCTCGCGCTCCTCCTCCTTCAGCCGGTTCCATTCCAATTGCTCGGCCCGCCGCAAGGATCGCTGAAGCTCCTTCAGCTTGTCCTCCGTTATGCCGGAGCCGTCGTCATGGATATGAATACAGGCCGTCTGTCCTTCCCTGGAAGCCGTGATAGTGATCGTTCCATCGCTGGTTCGGGCGGATAAACCATGGATTACGGCGTTTTCGATCAGCGGCTGCAAAGTCATCTTCGGCAGCTGCACGAGCAATAGTTCCTCGTCAATGCGGCGCTCGATATGAAAGCGGCCGTCGGAACGAGCGCTAATGATCGTCATATAGTGGTTGATCTGCTCCAATTCCTCGCCAAGCGTCGCCGAGGAGCTTCGCCAGTCGCTGCTGTAGCGGAACATGCGCGAGAGCGACAAGACAAGATTGGCGAGCTTCTCGTTTTCCTGCTCGTCGAGCAGCCAGTAGATCATGTCCAGCGTGTTGTACAGAAAGTGAGGATTGACCTGCGATTGCAGCGCATGGATTTGCGCGTTTTTTTCGCTGGCCGTCGCCATGATGTTGCGCTCCACCAAACCGTTGATTTCGCTTACCATCCGATTGAAATGATTGTTCAAATAATTGATTTCCTCATAAGAATGCCTCGATTTCAGCTGCGTGCTGAGGTCTCCCCGTTCTACCCGCCTCATCTCCTGCACAATCGTTTTGATCGGCCTCGATACCGAACGGGAAAGAAACACGGCAATCGCCACGGCCAATATAACGATTCCGATCGTCACGATCACAAAGTAGCGGTTGGCGGCCGCTTGCTCCACCTTGGCGACCGGCTTCGGCGTGATGGACAGCAGTTTCCATTCGAGCTTGGGGTCTTCCGCCGTCACAATCAGATGGTCCGAATCGCTGGCGTCCAGCGCCTGGTTGCGGAACGGATAACGGGATAAGTCGGTCAGCTCGGCAGCGCTTTCTCCTTCCCCGGGATGCGAAGAAACCAGAAGCGAGTCCGATGCCGAATAGACATAGGTGCGGCTCTCTGGTTTGATCATCAAATTATTCATGGAGGATTGGAACGTTCGCGGGTCGGCCTCGATGACAAGCACGCCGAGCGGCCTGGTCGTGTACAGGTTCGTCATGACGCGTCCGAACGTGAAGACGGGATCCTCCCGGACGGTCAAGGAGTCCTCTCCCAGCATCCCGCCCCATAAGAGCGAGCCGTCCGATTGGCGCAGCTCCTTCAGCCACTCGCTGTCCATAAAGCCGGGATTGACTTCATGCGTCGTCGATTCGTAGCTGTACACGTTGCCGGCGGGCGATATGATGTGGATGCTCTTCACGTCGTTGTAGCTATAATAAATCGTGCCGAGCGCCCCCATCATAAGCAGCATCTTGTTGAACTCGCCCTGCGGAGTTGTCTCTTCGCGGGATAGCAGTCGCTGGATTTCCGCGTTGCTCATGATCGATTTGGTCAGGCTGTCATATCCTCTGGCAAGAAGCGCAAAATTATCCATCGCTTGGGATACGTTCCTTTGCGCGGCTTCGCCTACCCTCAAATCGATCTGCTGCGCCGTATACCGATAAAAGATGCCCGTGAGCCCGGTCAGCAGCGCGAGCGTGGAGAGCAAAATCCACATCAGCAGCCGAGCGCGGAACGTATTCAGCCGAATTCTCTTCAAGCCGTGCGCCTCCTTGCATGCGGACAAGGACTATCCTTTGACGGCGCCGGCTACCATGCCTTTCGTAATCTTGTCCGAGAGGATGAAGTAGACGATAATGACCGGAAGTGCTCCCAGCACCAGGAATGCTCCGATCGCGCCGTAGTTCGCCGTATACTGGCCGACGAAGCTGTTCAGACCGAACGGCAGCGTCTTCAGCGAATCGGCGGACAGGAAGGTTGCCGCGATAATGTATTCGTTCCAGATAGAAATAAAGGTTAATATCGTAACGGTCATGATCGGCGGGACAGTTATCGGAAGGATGATGTTGAAAAAGATCCGGTAAATGTTTGCGCCGTCGATCATCGCGGATTCTTCGATTTCGGTCGGGATGCCTCGCAAAAATCCGGAAAGGATAAATACCGCAAGCGGGATGGAAAACGCGACGTACGGTATGATGATCGAAGCATGCGTATTCAATATGTCCATGTTTTTGAATATGACCATCAAAGGAAGCAGCGTCGATTGAATCGGTATCATGATACCGACCATAAATACCAGCATGACGACGTTGCCGTACCGCCATTTGAATCTCGTGATCGCATAGGAAACCATTCCGCTGAAGACGATAGTCAGCACCAGCGTAATGCCGGTCACCCAGATGCTATTGCCAATATACTTCATATAATTGCCCGAAGTAAATGCGTCGGCGTAATTCTCCCACATCAACTTCTTCGGCAAAGCAAAAAACTGGCCTGACGTAATTTCGCTGTTCGTCTTTAAAGAATATAACAGCAGCCATACGAGCGGGTAAAGCTGCGTGACGGCCAAGATGCCCATAAATATCCACGCGCAAGCGCGCCTTACGGAACGAAAGTCCTTCATCGTACATCTCTCCTTTCTCTAAGAGGCGGCATCCTCGGCGCGCTTGAACACCATGTTCAGCAGAACCGTCATCACCAGGCAGAAGATGACCAGGAACGTGGATATTGCGCTTCCGTAACCATATTTGAAGGAATTGAACGTCATGTAATACATATGCGTGGAGATGACCTCGGTCGTATTGGCCGGTCCCCCGCCCGTCATGACGACGATGAGATCGAACGCCTTGAGCGAGCCGATAACCGCCAGAACCGTGGAAATCTTAATGACGGGTGACAGCAGCGGAAGCGTGATGTAACGGTCGGCCTTGAAGCCCTCCGCCCCGTCGATGCTGGCCGCTTCATAGATATCCGTGGAGATGTTTTGAACCCCCGTGAATTGAATAAGAACGTGATAGCCGATATATTGCCAGAAAATAACGAAGCACAGTGCGAAGATGGCGACCTCCGTATCCGCCAGCCATGTTTTCGTCCATGATTCGAGCCCGACCTTGACCAGCATCTGGTTCAGCATGCCGCCCAGCGACGCCGGATTATAGATCGCCTTCCACAGTTGGCCGATGACGACGACGGATAGGATAACCGGCAAAAAGTAGCTGGAGACGAGGAAATTGGGACGTCTCACGTAACGGCTCAGCAATATCGCGACTACGATCGCGATCGGAATTTGTGCCAAGGAGGCAACCGAAATGTATAACGTCCTCAAAACCGACGGCCAAAAGATGGGGTCCTGCGTAAACAATACTTTATAATTGTCCAGTCCGACAAAAACTTGCTCGCCCATGCCCGCCCACTCCACGAACGAGTAGTAGACCGACACGAGGATCGGCGCGAACACAAACGCCAAATAGAACAACAGACAGGGAAGGACGAATACCGCCAGCGTCCATTTGCCTACTCTCAATACTCCGTTCACTCGCTTTCCCTCCCGCACGTATGCAATCGCAAAGGGAACCTTTCGGCTCCCTTTACGCGTCACGCTTTTTCTTATTTTTTGTTAAGCTCCCACGTTTTTTGATGCTCGGCAGCCAGTTCTTCCACGTTGACGTCTTTGATCAGCAAGCTTTGCAGACCGGTCAAGTGCGTTTGCGTCGTTGCCGGCTCGATCACGTTGTCAAAGTTCATGTCGCCGCCTTGAACCTCGTTAAAGCGCGCCAATGCTTCAATCGCAAGTTCGGAATAACCGGCCGCCTTGAAGTCGCCGTCCACCTTTTGCGCGAGGCCTACGGCCGCTTTTTTGTCGAATGCGACTTTCGGATAGTTGAGCAGCAGGTATTTCAGAAACTTCTTACTTTCATCCAGATGGTCGCTGTTTGCACCAAGCGCGTAAGCCGTTCCCGGAGCAACGACGTAGTCCGAAGGGTTGCCTTTGCCGCCGACCGTCGGGAACGGAAGGAAGCCTACTTTGCCATTTACCGCTTCGGAAGCGTCGATCGACGCAACTTCCCAAGTTCCCATGAAGTACATGGCGGCTTTACCGTCGCGGAACTGCTGGGAAGCCGTGTTGTAGTCGTACGTTGCGGCGCCTTCTTGGTAAGCGCCTGCTTGAATCAGCTCTTTCGTTTTTTGGAGCGCCTCGATGAATACCGGGTCCGTAAATTGTTTGTTGCCGGCGACGACTTCGTCCAAAAATTTAGGTCCGCCGCTGACGCGCTGCAGCACGTTCGTGAACATGAAGGACAGTGGCCATTTGTCTTTACCGCCCAGAATCATCGCCGGAATGCCCGCTTCCTTGAATTTCGGCACAGAAGCCACGATGTCTTCGAACGTTTTCGGAACTTCGACTCCGGCTTTCTCGAACAGCTCTTTATTGTAGAAGATGCCCGCGATGTTCATGTTGTAAGGAAGAGCGTACACGTTGCCGTCGAACGAGTAGTAGTCGAGCACGCCTTCCAGGAACGTTCCTTTCAGCTCGACGTCCAGCATGTCGTTCAGCGGGGCAAGCACTTTACCGTTCGCGAAAGGCTGAAGCTGGGCTCCCGGGTTCACCATTGTTATGTCGGCGACTTCGCCTGAGGCCGCTTGCGTCTTCAGCTTAACCTTCTGCTGCTCGATATCGAGCCGGTCCCATTCGATCTTGACGTTCGGATTTTCTTTCATATAATTATTGACGATTTCTTCTTCGACCTGATATCCCGGAGTGGATTTATCCGTTTGCAGAGTTTGGAACGTCAGGGTAATTTTTTTGCCTTCCGTTTTGTCGCCGCCCGCAGGCTCGTTGCCGGAGTTCACTTCATTGCCGGCGCCGCATGCGGCAAGCGTGAAGGTGAGCGCCGTTGCCAAAACCAAGCTTAATGCGCTTTTTTTGTTCATGTTTCGAATCCCCCTCTAGATATGTGATCGCTTACAGGTTTACTTTAACCCGTTTCGACATTATGTAATATCCTAAAAATCAACATCTTGTGTTGAAATTTTCTACATATTTCTCGAACCGAAAAAATTATTAAAAGGGTTCCACTGATCGAATATCAATATTCACGTATCAGAACGTAAAGAGGATCGCCAACCACCTGTCCAAGCAGGTAGGATAAGGCGATCTTCCTAGGTTTCATACCAGGGCTTTGTCAACAGCCTGAGCCCCGAATACATGTATTCGGGGCCATTCATGTTGTTACTATTTCATAACTAATGAGTTTCCTTGGCGAAGGCAAACGCTCCCCCGCTATAAGATTCTTCCGGGTTAGGACGACGTACGGGCTCGGGGCCCGAGATGCTTAGAATCCAAGCCGCGTACCAGCGACCGAGACCTTTAAGCAGCGGCGTCAACAGCAGGACGAATACCAAGCCGACCCCGCCGGCGATCCAGGAGCGATGAGCGGACGTCAAGTTCCAGTCGAGCAGCTGGTCCAGCCCCCATGCGTTAGAGAACAAGTCGAAATCGAACAGCCGCATGCTTACCTCGTAAGCGATCGGCGAGAGCAGCACCGCGAAAGCCGTTATAGGCAACACGATGGCGCAGGTGAATGCCGCGATGCCGATCGGAAGCTGCAAAATCCCGAATAGGATACTGCGGTACGATCTACCATCCTTCAGAACGGACAGCAGCCAGGACCGCCATCCCTGCTGTTCTCCGGCAGTAGGGTCCGGAGGAGCGGAATCGGCAGGTTGCTCCTTTCCCTGGAGCCAGGCCGCCGCGAATCTTGCTTCTCCAACCATGATCGAACGGCACAGGACCAGCGTCGCAGCCAGCAGCGGGATGCCGATCAGAAATACCGATAATGGAAGACTTGCGGACAATCCGGCTACGATAACGACAAATGCAGCGATTCCCTTGGGAAGAGACAGGACGAGCATTTTCCACGCCTGTAAGGCGCTTGGCTTCCTCATTTACACAACCACGCTTTCTCGTTTTGTTGCTCTCATTGTAGCCTTTTCCGCTAGGTATCATCCTCCTCCTGGCGAATGGAATCGGAGCCGGACCTTGGTCCAGTTCGGCGGTTGTCATTCAGCAGCGTTCGCGTCAGCATGTTTCAAAAAATCATCGATTGTTGCCAACTTTCATTCCCCCAATCAAAGATTTTGACCAAAAATACATTCCCATTCCGAACAAAGTGATCATACCGCCTAACAATTGAAAGAAAGTAATCGTTTCCCCTAATAATAGAAAAGCCAGAATGATGGCAAGAACAGGCTCTCCAATGATGCCTACTGAGACGGTAGTTGCCCCGATCGATTTTAACAATAGATTGAAAATATATTGTCCAAAAATAGTTGGAATGATCGCAAGCAACAAAAAATAAGTCCAATCGGATGAGTCATAATCAATTAATGAGTAATGATTAAACAAATTGTAGACGAGCATGACGGTGCCGCCAATAAAAAAAACGATAGTGCTGTACACATTGGCATCGAGTTTACGGCTTACTTTCTGGCCCGCCAGCAGATAGGCTGAAACGAAGAGTGTGCCTAATAACGAAAGGCCGTCTCCAATTAACGCCTTTTTCGAAATCCCTATGTCCCCGCAAGCTATAATGATTGAGCCAAAAAGAGCAGCGATCAAGCAGAAAACTGTTAGCAGACTAGCTCGTTCCTTAAACAAAAAATAGGAGCCAATCATGACAAACAAAGGCTGTAATGACAAGATGACCATGGAGCTTGCAACTGAGGTAAAGACCAGCGATTCCATCCAAAACAGAAAGTGTAACCCTAGAGATACACCGGCTAAAACAACGATACCCCACTCTTTTTTATTCATCACTACGGTGCGAAGCATCTTCCACGGTATAAAAGCGAGCAGGATGATGACGGAAATAAACAATCTGTACATCCCAGCCACAGAAGTAGGTGTATCCGAAAATTTTATCATGATGGAAGAGATAGAAACGGACAAAATACTGATGAATAACAAAATAAAAGGATGAGAAGATGAAGTAGATTTCTTTAATTTGACCATAGTTCCTCCAAGCTGTTAGAACAATTACCCGTGCACGGAATTGTAAGGATACGCCGAAGCTGGATATAATAATATCATCGCAGATGTTTGTTTTGTGTAATTAAATCCCTCATTTATATCGATATATCGTCAAATAAAGGAGATGCACTTTGAAGAAACAACTATACGAAGCTATTCGGTATCCTGACGAGGCATTTCCATACATCATGTACACACATACGAATCATGGTTCTATTCCTGAAGGCAGAGGAGTTAACGATCTACATTGGCACGAAGAATTACAAATGACTTTAGTGACCAAAGGGAAACTAACGATACAAATCAACGGAATCAACTATGATTTAGATACGGGGCAGGCCATCTTTATCAATAAGAGTGTCCTTCACGTTGTTACATACCTATCTCATGACGGGGAGTATGTCAGCTTCAATTTTCCGGAGAAGCTGCTCGCCTTTTATTCAGACAGTGCCATGGAAAAAAACTATGTACTTCCTTATACCAATTCTTTTCTACTTTCATTAGAAATCAAAGGAGATGTGGAGTGGCAAAATCAAGTTCTGCAATTACTTTGGGATATGAAGAAGGAATTTGAAAAGAAAAAAACCTGGGGATGGCAGTATGAGGTTTCCATCAAAACGGTTCGATTATGGTTAATTCTAATATCCAATATTTCGTTATCTTCAGAAGAGTCCTCTAAACATAACAGACGTGAGCAAGAGAGACTGCAACTAATGCTTAGCTTTATCCACCAAAACTATACAAACCATATAACCTTAAAGGAAATTGCTGCTATCGCACATTTAAGTGTTTCGGAGTGCACTCGCAGCTTTAAAAAAAGCATCCATATGACTCCCTATAACTACTTGATTAAGTATCGAATTAAGAGGAGCTGCGAACTGTTAGAATCTAATAAATATACGATAACTGAAATTGCCGGGAGAGTTGGCTTCAATCATGTAAATCATTTTATTCAGTCTTTTAAAAAACATCATGGCATTACACCTAAGGAATTCCGTAAAATAACGTATTAGCACGAAGGGCTGTCCCTAAGTCATCTACGACGCCGCTATAAGATCCTTCCGAGTTAGGACTGCGCACGGGCTCGGGGCCCGAGACGCTAAGAATCCAAGCCGCGTACCAGCGGCCGAGACCTTTAAGCAGCGGCGTCAACAGCAGGACGAATACCAAGCCGACCCCGCCGGCGATCCAGGAGCGCTGGGCGGACGTCAAGTTCCAGTCGAGCAGCCGGTCCAGCCCCCATGCGCTAGAGAACAAGTCAAAATCGAACAGCCGCATGCTTACTTCGTAAGCGATCGGCGAGAGCAGCACCGCGAAAGCCGTTATAGGCAACACGATGGCGAAGGTGAACGCCGCGATGCCGATCGGAAGCTGCAAAATCCCGAATAGGATACTGCGGTACGATCTACCGTCCTTTAGAACGGACAGCAGCCAGGACCGCCATCCCTGCTGTTCTCCGGCAGTCGGGTCCGGAGGAGCGGAATCGGCAGGTTGCTCCTTTCCCTGGAGCCAGGCCGCCGCGAATCTCGCTTCTCTAACCATGATCGACCGGCACAGGACCAGCGTCGCAGCCAGCAGCGGTATGCCGATCAGAAATACCGATAATGGAAGGCTTGCGGACAATCCGGCTACGGCGACGACGAATGCAGCAATTCCCTTGGGAAGAGACAGGACGAGCATTTTCCACGCCTGTAAGGCGCTTGGCTCCCTCATAAACACAACCACGCTTTCTCGTTTTGTTGCTCTCCGCTAGGTATCATCCTCCTCCTGGCGGATGGAATCGGAGCCGGACCTTGGTCCAGTTCGGCAACATCAGCTTGAACACCGCGATCTTTTGCGTAGCCGAGATGAAGGTCTACGCATTATTAAACTAAAATTCTCCGTTAGTTAAATTTTCTTGGTGAATTTATAATCAACTGGTCCATCTAATAGCGTGGGTCCAGTTAAGTACATCCGTATAAGGAGTCCCGCCAACATTAACGAAATTATGTCGTAATCATGATCACGTCAGATACGAAAATGTTCAATTACATAATCACGAAATGTTCTAGCCGCGAGCGACAGGTAACGATCTTTCATCCACGCAAGATGAAGGGTCCATTGACATGCAGGTTCTTCGATATGAAGGAAAGTGAGGGAGGGGTGCTCTCTGTGCGCTGCGGCTGGCAGGAATGCGATCCCGAGTCCCGTCCGAACGAGACCGGGAATGGCTGCCGGCTCATCGCCTTCACATACCATCCGGGGTGTAAAGTTTGCTTGCTTACAGAACATTTCGATCAGATCACGAAAGCTGTTACCCTTCTTGAGTGAAATAAAGTCTTCCTGAGCAACTTCTGAAAGAGATATTCGCTTCGAACCAGCCAGCCTATGCGTGGATGGCACTACAATCATGATCTCCTCCGTAACCAGTGGGACATCGATAATATCAGCACGGCCTATCGATGCCGTCGTCAGGAAGAAATCAATCTCCTGGAGCTCAAGAAGCTGCAGCTTATCTTTCTCCGAGGAAGCTTGCGTGATTTTAAAGTTAACATTCGGATATTGAACCAAATAAGGAGACAGCACCTCCGATAAGCGATTTAGCGTCGTGACGGCCAGTGATACCCCCCCTTTTTCCAACCCAGCCAATTGCGCAACTTCCCTTCGTCCTTCCTCTAGGCTGGCCAGCGCAATGTCTACTCTCGTCAGATAAGCTCTCCCATATTCATTCAAGCGAATTTGTCTGCCGACTCGATCGAATAATGCGACCCCCAAATCTCCCTCTAATTTTGAAATTGTCATACTGAGCGCTGGTTGGGCAATATGTAATTCCCGTGCTGATTGCGTCATATGCTCCGTGCGTGCAACGGACTGAAAATATTTCAAATGCAATAAATCCATCGCAATTTCACCTCTGACTCATATATAATTTATTATCAATATATACTAAAATATATATTTTTATTAATGATTTATCAATCATATAATTGACATATCCTAACGGAATCAAGGAGGTGACCCCATGGCACAATCGATAGCTCGAACCGCCACCCTGTCATCAGACAACACAGATAAACTTATTCGAAAAATAGCGTGGGTTATTGCGCTTGGCGTACTTCTAAATCCATTGAATTCATCCATGATCGCGGTCGCTCTGCTTCGGATCGGCAATGAATTTCAAGTTAATGTTGCAACCGTAACATGGCTTATCTCAGGCTTCTATTTAGCGGGAGCCATAGGACCTTCTCTTGCAGGTAAGCTCTCCGACTTATTCGGAGCCAAGAAATTATTCGCGATCGGATTACTGCTCGTCGTGATCAGTAGTTTATTCGCGGCGTGGGCTCCGAACTTCGGTACGCTTTTGACACTGCGAATTGTACAAGCTTTAGGCAGTACGGTAGCTTTTCCGGCAGGTATGTCCATACTTCGCTCTGTCACCGTGCAGCATGATCCAAAACAAGGATCCAACGGAATCGCTTCGGCATTAGGTCTCATTTCCATTACAGCGAACGTCATGGCCGCTTTTGGACCGACGCTCGGCGGATTCCTCGTTGGGTATGTCAGCTGGTATGCAATTTTCTGGATCAACATTCCGATTGCCATTGTCGTTCTGCTATTCGTACGCTTATGGTTACCCGCTGACCGAATGAAGCAGCCGGAACACAGTGGGAGCGCGATACCTGCGCAGAGTATCTGGAAGCGGATCGATATACTGGGGATCATTCTTTTTACAATCATGCTTACAACCGTAATGTTATTCCTGCTGTCTCTGTCAAACGGGATGTATTGGTGGCTTCTAATAATTGCCGCCATTTCAGCCATTTCCCTTGTCAGATGGGAGCATCGCGCTTCAAGTCCGTTTCTCAATATTCAAATGCTGTCTTCGAACCGCCGCCTGCTGTCCGTATTTCTACAATTTGCGGGTGTAAACATCGTCTTCTATGCACTCTTCTTCTGTATGCCGTTATGGCTCGATCAAGTGAAGGGCTTTGATCCGAAAACGACGGGACTGCTTATGCTTCCATTTGCAGGATTAGGTGTGATCATGACTCCGATCGCTGTCAGAATGAATAAACGCTACGGCTATCGTACAACCATTATCGCTGGTAATGTTGTACTGATTCTCGGCACTGTATTGCTGCTGTTTCTCGGCGATAAAAGTTCTATCCCTATCATTCTCATGGTTACCGCAGCACTTGGCATTCCAAACGGGCTTAATAATATGGGATTACAGACCGCTCTATACCATGTGACCCAACCCGAAGAGACCGGAATCGCTTCGGGACTGTTCCAAACGTTCCGCTCGATTGGGAGTATATTATCCACCAGCTTACTAGGTTTGATCTTTGGCAGCAATGTCACTTCAAGCGGATTGCATACGATCGCTCTGATAACCTCTGGACTTGGTGTCGTACTGCTCCTTATCAGCAGTTCACGGCAATTGAAATAACTCCCTAAGATGTACCTCTTAGTATTCTTGGCGAATATCGATTTCTATTTAGCCCCTATTAGAACTTGGCAGTACACCCCTTACTTCGATACAATAATATTGAGGCGGAGGGGAACGAAATGAAGAAGAAGCAATATGACCTTAATTTCAAGAAAATGGTGGTAGCCAAGGGGAAAGAGATTGGCAACATGACCGCTGTAGCAAGGCAACATGAGCTTGATCCGAAGATGGTGCTCCGATGGGCCAGAGAACTGAACCGTAAGGATATTGATCAACTGGACGGGACAAGCATGAAGCAAGCGAAGTTTGTTCCAACTGCTGAAGATTATGCACAGCTTGAGAAAGAGAATGAGAAATTGAAGAAGCTCTATGCAGAGCAAGCCTTAGAGAGGGACATTCTCAAAGACCTACTAAAAAAAACGAACCCGCACTTGCGGATAAAATAGAGATTGCCCAGAAATATATCGTACAAGGGCATGGCATTAGCTTTGTGCTCCGTGTACTTGAAGTGGAGCGATCCACGTATTATGCACATGTGAATAGAATACAGCAGCAAGTTCAAGAGACAATCCACAGGGCCGGTCGCCCCGCACCTGGTTTATCCTATACACAAGACGGCAAGCCAATCAGTGATGAGCAAATTTGTGAATGGATCATGGAGTTCTTAGCAGGAGAAGGCGCGAATTACGGTTACCGCAAACTCACGGTGCTTCTTAAGAGACGCCATCGACTGAAGATCAACAAGAAGAAAGTCTACCGCCTATGCAAGCTGATGGATGTGCTTCGTCCGCAGCGAAAAATAAAGCTTAAGCATCCTAAGCGACTTGCGAACAATCGCGTAATCACGGGCCTGCGTTCGAAGAAAGCGTACTTTAAAAGGATGTGCACCGCCCTTGTACCGTAACCTTTATCGCGTTGGTCTCTGTCGATTTGAATACCAATGCTAAACGTACCGTTCCGCTCGTCAATACTGTTTAGATTGATTCCACCGACATTTTCACCTTTTAAATTCTCTATGGTGAACATAATCCTATTCGCTGAGAAGTCAGAATATGTTTCTGCAAACGACTTTGCTTCTTTAATTGTAGGTGGCAACTCAATCGCACACTCCAAGAGACGTCGCGCGGGTGTATCAAAGCGATTTATATAGTGACTTTCCCAATCTTCTGGTTGTATTGCTCGCAACCTTATTGCATCATCTTGCCAAAAATAATTGTTGTAATTTACCTCTCGCATAAAAGCACCCCCATTATGTCTTCACATTCTACTAAACCAAATAAATTGATTAACTATTTGGGAAAAATCAATTCAAACTAACTAGCCCCGCCAATTACACTAATCTGCCCTTTATCTTAATAAAACAAGAAGCAGCTGCCGCGGCGAACTGCTCCTTGTTCGTTCAACTATGGCTGCTACTAAATTACTAGATATCTCGTTTCTCATACTCAAAGGGTTCTTCACACGAGTAAATTTCATGAAAAAATCCCATATACGGGATATCGTCTTCCAGGCATTTTATGCGATACGACAACTCCTCATCACACTCTGGCTCTTCGCCGTTGTTCCGCATTACCTCGAATGCATCTACAATACCTTCCATGAGGTTTACTTGGATAAATAAGGGCAATTTTTCTAGCATTGAATCTTCGATCCTAGTCTCAGATCTGTATCCCTCGAGGGCTGTTTGAAAATAATCATCCATGAACTTTTTGCGTTTACCGGCATCTGGTTCAAATTGTATCCAGCCCACTCCGTTTGTCCAGAGACTGGCCAAGTCAAACATATACCAGCAGTAACAAGAATTATCGAAATCATATACGGTTATTTGCCCGGTATCAAAATCTATCGAATAATTCCCATCGTTGTAATCAAAATGGACCATACCGAAAGACTCACGGTTCCTATCCAACCCTTCTAAGGTTTTAAGGAGCTCCACTAGCTTCTCCTTAAGCAGAGAGAAGGAGCCGGGTATCCGCTTATCGATATACTCGGCATTGTATTTATCAAAAAAACGATACCGGCGATGGACAGGATTATATCCTTTCGATATTTGGTGCAGCTTCCCCAGGACTTTACCACAGTTAAAATAATATTCGGCAATAGGAACTCCTTCCCGATACCGATAATGATTGTCCACAAATCTTTTTCCCCTAGCCTTTTCAAACAAGCAGATAAAAAAGGTGTGATTATGATGACTGATCTCTTCCAGCAGATTCCCCTTCCTGGAGCTGACTACATCCGAGACACTTCCTCCATGCTCAAATAAATACCGGATATACTCAACTTCGGCCAGAAAATCTTCCCGGCTCCTGTCATTTAAGAAGGCGATTCTGAGTATTTTTGCTTCGGCGCCCTCTTTCTCACAGTTATAAACGACATTCCGCCCTCCATCATGTGCTTTAACAAGCTTATGTTCATAACCTTCCAACCCATACAACTCTGATGCTAATGGAAGTAAATAAGCATCAGCGATTTTAACAACCTCGTTATAAGTTATACGATCTCCTCCTTATGAGCGATATCCGAACCTCTAATCGTTCAATTATCCAAAATTTTACACGTCGAATCAGGTTATCACAATAGAAATATCAATTATAACTAAACTGTCCTCCCTGTTTCCCGATAGCTGCTTGCCCATTACCGAAGGGGCAAGCTTTTTTTCGCGCGCTGTGGTATATTTTGACCAATATGGGTTTCGATCCTACCCTGGAGGAGAGTCGGATTGCATTGAAAAAGACCAGTTTGTTGGCCAAATTTTTAATATCTTATATTCTGGTGCTTCTGCTGCCCACCATCATCATTCTCGTCTATTATTATCCGTATTCCGCGAAAATCGCGAAGGATAAAGAGATGGAATGGAACGCGCACGTGACCGAACAGTTTATGACCTCCATGGACATATTTACGCGCTACGTTTACGACCTGCCGTCGGAGCTGCTGCAGAACCGGGACTTGAAGCTGTACGCGGCAATGGAAAACGATTATCAACGGATCGTCATCGCAAACGAAATGAGAAAATATAACGCGACGGACGATTTTATCGACAACACGCTGCTGTACGTCAAAAATATCGGCTATCTTTTCGCTAAAACTGGAAGCGTTTACAACGTAGGTGACTTCGCCCGGCGCGGGGTCGGGTACTATTACGAGAACTGGCCGCACGAGGAAATGTTCAGGCAGCTCGACAGTCTTACCCTACCGGAAGTCAGGCCAGCCGAGGACGTCATCGTGCCCGGCAATAATCGGATGCGGATGCTGACCTTCCTGCTGCCGCTCCCCCTCGGCGGAGAAAACTCGCCCGGGGCGGTTCTAATCTTGGTCAAGGAAGAGACGGTCATCCGCTTGATGAAGTCCGTATCGGAGTCGTACAGCGGAGATTTCTTCATCTTCGACGAGAAGGGCAATCGGCTCGTCGCCTCGGATGCCGCCGCTTACGGGAATTCGGACGAATTCCGGGCGCTGGTATCCCGCCTCGGCGAGAGCGGCTCAGGCTCGGGCATTCATCGGATCGACGGGCAGGACGTCATCGTGTCTTATAACGCGTCGGACAAGAACGGCTGGCAATACGTCAGCCTGCTGCCCGTATCCGAATCGCTGGAAAGCATCCGCACGATCCAGAGGAATACCGTGGTTCTGGTGCTGCTGATCCTGCTGGCGGAAGTCGTCGTCATCTACATATCGATCCGCAAAAATTATCATCCGATCAAGCGGCTGGTCAGCCTCGCGACGGATGTGTTCGAGCATCGGGAGCCGATGCGGATGAACGAAATCGAGACGATCCAGTATACGCTCGACCGGCTTTCCACCGCCAACAGCAAGCTGGACGAAAGCGTGAGGCGCACGCTGCCGATTATGCGGGATAACCTGCTGTTCGAGCTAGCGAGCGGCCATTTCGAGGATTGGGAAACATTTCAGCGGGAAGCCGCCGAATACGGGGTGAACATCGAAGGGCCGCTCGTGACGGCGTCCATCTTGTCCTTTGAGGCGGACGCGCACTGCGGCAGCGTGACGGAGCATTGCCGGATGGCGGAGGAGAGGCTGCCGGAGGGAACGAGCGGTTATTTTTTCAAAAGCATCTATAAGCAGGAGATGATCTTCATCTGCAACCATGCCGCGGACTTCCCGTTAAGAGCCTATCTGGACGAGCTTCAGCGGGAGCTTGCCGCGCGGACCGGCGCGTACTCCCTGATCGGCATCGGCACGCCGGAGAGCTCCGTCCGTCCGGAGGGCGTCCATCTGTCTTATTTGCGGGCCGTGCGTACAGCCGAGCATCTTCGCATACGGAAGCAGCACACGATGCTCGCGTTTGACGAAATCGAGGTTTCGCAGACGGGCACGGTTTCTTATTTCGCCGAGCTGCTGCAATCGCTGGAAATGGCTATTTTGAAAAACGACGTCGGCGTCGCCCGATCGATCATGGACCGGATCATCGATTATTTCGTCAGCGACGGGATGCCGCCGCATTTGGTGAGAACGGTATACCTGAATACGATAAGCGTCGTGATCAACGGTCTTCAGCGGTTCCGGCACGACGACGGTAGCCTGCTCTTGCTGACGGACGCGGCTTTCCAGAAGCGCTATACAATCGAGCAGATGGCCGGAATCATGCGGGAAAGCTGCGGCAAGCTTTGCGACATTATCCATCTTACGCTGCCGTCCTCCCGGACGGCGTCGCAGGAGGAGATTTTGACGGTGATCGAACAGAAAGGGATGGATCACGATTTTTCGCTGCAGACGATGGCCGATCATTTCGGCATGTCGCTCTCCGGCTTCAGCTATCACTTCAAGCGAACGATGGGCCAAAATTTCAAGGAATATATCGACCGGCTCCGCATTCAAAAATCGATCCAACTGCTGCGAGGCACGGACGAAACGCTCGATTCCATCGCGCAGCAGGCCGGTTACTCGAATACGTCGAGCTTTATCCGCGCGTTCAAAAAAATTGCCGGCACGACGCCCGGCCAGTACAGGGATACGCATAGGCGCACTTTTTGAACATATGCAGTTTTTCGAAGGGCCGAATCCGCCCTGTTGGCAAGCGCTTACACGATCTAAGGGATAATCGCTTTCAAAAACTGGCGACCGCTCAAAAACTGCCCGTTTACTCCGTCCCGGATAAGGAGATAGAGTGATGGAGCAAAGCGAAATCGGACCAAACATAAGGACAACGCCGACAGACCATGCGATTTTGCTTGCCATATTATTGAAGGGGGTATCGTAATGAGGAAAAGGATTCATTGGTGTCTAGCTCTCATTCTGGTTGTATCCGCAATACTGGCAGGCTGTTCAGGCTCTAACGGGGAGAATGGAAATGAAAGCGTTAACGGCTCTTCTGGCAACGGCGGCAGCGGCGAAAAGGTGAAATTGACTGCGATTATTACGAAGCATCCGCTCACGAAGCCGCTCGGCGAGATGGAATGGCTCCAGCAGGTGGAGGATGCGGCCGGCGTCGATATCGAATGGCAGGAAATTACGGCCGACTGGGGACAAAAGAAAGGCACGATGCTGGCAAGCGGCGACGTTCCGGACTTGTTCGTTGGTCCGAACATCATTACGGATGCCGACTTCGCTCAATTCCAAGGGCTCTTCCAGGACTTATCCGAACTTGTCGTGCAAGCGCCGAACGTACAACAGATGTTCGCCGAGAAGCCGGAGACGAAAGCGATCGCCACGCAGCGGGACGGCCGCATCTACGGCTTGCCGAAATATCAGGCGTTCTGGCCGGATACCGTCAACCGGCAGTACATTAACCAGCAATGGCTCGATAACCTCGGCCTGAGCACGCCGACGACCTGGGACGAATTATATGACGTATTGGTAGCGTTCAAGGAAAAGGACGCTAACGGCAACGGGGATCCGAACGATGAGATCCCGATGGACTGGCCGGGCGGCATCGGCGGTTATTTCAATCCGGCCGTGCTCCTGGGGAGCATGGGAATTACGCTTGCTTCGGAGGTAAGCGGACAGGGCTATTTCGTCGAGGAGGGCAAAGTGAAAAACTTCCTGACCGACGACCGCTACAAAGAAATGGTCCTGTTCCTGAACAAGCTGTACAAGGCCGGCTTGATCAATCCCGAGGTTTTCACTCACGACTATACGAAATTTCAATCGGTTGCCCGCGGCGAGGGGGATACGGCGAAGGTTGGCTTCACCTGGGGCTGGGTCGCGTCGGACCGGTTCGGCGAGCAGGTCGCGCCGCAGTACGCGTCGCTGCCGCCGCTTAAGGCATCGGCCGGTTATTCGGGTCCGTTGTCCTGGAGCTACGATTATTATTCCTTGAATTTCGGCACCAATCATATCGTTATGTCGGCAAAAACGAAAAACAAGGAAGCGGCGATGAGATTCATCAATGAGCTTTATAACCCGAAGGTAGGCATTCAGGTCTTGTTCGGCTCGATCGGTCCGAACATCAAGGACAACGGCGACGGAACCTATGCCGTGCTGCCGCCGCAGGACGCGAAGATGGACCCGGGAACGTGGAAATGGACCTCCACGTGGGCGGATAACGGTGCATTCTACATTTCCGACTCGACGAAGCTCACGCTCGGCAAGGACATGCAGGAGGTGCTGACGCATTCGGAGCCGCTGAAGGACGTGCTTTCGCAGGTAAACCCGGAAACCGACGTCTATCCGGCCATGTTCATTAAATACGAGACGGCAGACAATAACACGATGAGCCTTAACAACACGAACGTGATGAATCTGGCCAACGCCAGCTTTGCCAAGTGGGTCACCAAGGGCGGCGTCGAGAACGAATGGGATACCTACGTGAATGAAAGCAAGAAGGCCGGCCTCGATCAAAATCTGGAAATCATGCAGAAATATTACGACGAATACAGGAGCAAGCCATAACAAAATCACTGACGGAAGAAGCTGCTCCGCGCCATAAGGGAGCAGCTTCTTCCGCAAGGAGGGATTTCGATGCGCTCTGGATCGGTTTTCAGCACGCTTAAACGCGACTATCAATTGTGGATCATGGTATTGCCCGCTATTGCAATCATCTTTATTTTCAGCTATATCCCCATGTACGGGGTGCAGCTCGCGTTCCGGGATTTCGATTTCAGCAAAGGGCTTACCGGCGGCGAATGGCAGGGGCTTCACTACTTCAAGCAGTTCATAGACAGCTATTTGTTCACCGACTTGATGAGAAATACGTTCTTCATCAGCTTCGCGACGATCGTCGTCGGCTTTCCCGCCCCGATCGTCCTGGCGCTCATCCTGAACCAGATCCGCAGGAAAAAGGCGAAACAACTCATGCAGACGACGGTGTACCTCCCTCACTTTATTTCGGTGATCGTGCTCGTGGGGATGCTGAACGTCCTGTTGTCGCCGGAGACGGGCATCGTCGGCCATTTGATGAAATCCGCGGGTCTCGGCCACATCAATTTGCTCGCTTCAACCTCCACGTTCATCCCGACCTACGTCCTGTCGGATATTTGGCAGCACTGCGGCTGGAACAGCATCATTTATTTGGCGGCGTTGTCTACCGTGGACCCGCAGCTTTACGACTCCGCCAAAATGGACGGGGCAAGCCGGTGGCAGACGATCCGTTACATCGACATCCCGGCTCTGATCCCAACAATTATCATTTTGTTCATCCTCAGCATGGGGAACATTCTGAGCACCGGCTTCGAGAAAATTTTCCTCATGCAAAACGCGCTGAACCTGCCGGTGTCCGAGGTGATCGCGACGTACGTGTACAAAATCGGCATCGTGTCCAACCAGTTCAGCATGGCTTCGGCGATCGGTTTGTTCAATACGGTCATCAATTTTATTTTCCTGTTTGCGATGAACGCCATTTCCAGGCGCGTTTCCAATACAAGCTTGTTCTAACGGCTTAACGAAGGAGGAATAGCCATGGTTCGTCTTCGGCTTAGCGGCGGCGAAATCGTTTTTCGAACCGTTTTAATCGCGTTATGCGCATTGATTTTTCTGGCGGTCGCGTACCCGCTTTATTTTATCGTCATCGCCTCCATAAGCGATTCCACGATGGTGTCGACCGGCAAAGTATTGGTGTTTCCGAAGGGGATCAGCTTTTTCGGGTACAACGAAATTTTCCGCGACGAACGGATTTGGACCGGCTACCGGAATACGATGTTTTACACGATTGCCGGTACGCTCGTCAATCTGCTGTTCACCTTGCCCGCGGCCTACGTGCTGTCGAGGAAGGAATTCAAGGCCAGGCGCTTCATTATGTTCGCGTTCGTCTTCACGATGTTTTTTAACGGCGGCCTGATCCCGACTTACCTGCTCATGAAGGACCTGCACCTGACGAATACGTTCTGGGTATTCATTATTCCGTTTTGCGTCAACGTCTTTTATTTGATTATTGCTCGGACGTTCTTCGAGGCCTCCTTGCCGCCTGAGCTATACGAGGCTGCGGCGATGGACGGCTGCTCGCATTTCGTCTATTTCGTCAAGGTGGCGCTGCCGCTGTCCAAAGCGCTCATTTCCGTTGTGGGGCTTTATTATCTGGTCGGGCATTGGAACGATTTTTTCACCGCGCTCATTTATATCCGAGATAACGAATTAAAGCCGCTGCAAATCATTCTGCGGGATATTCTGCTGTCGAACCAGGTGTTCGCAGGCGGCGCGGGCACCGGCGGGGCGTCGGGCGGCTATGCGCAAAAGTATGCCGACCAAATCAAATACGGCGTCATTATCGTATCGACGCTGCCGATTCTCGTGCTCTACCCGTTCCTGCAAAAATATTTCGAGAAAGGCGTCATGATCGGCTCCGTCAAAGGCTGAGCCGGTCGATTTACCGGGGGATTTCTTCATTATAGGATTGCTGCCCGTTACTTCTACGAAAAACGGCAGCCGATCGAGTGGCCGGCTGCCGTCACGTTGTGGCGATCCAGTGGTTATTTAAAATTGTGACGTACTTCTATTGAAGCTGCTTCCGGTATTGATTCGGAGGCAAGCCTACCATTTTCTTAAACGATGTGCTGAAATAATGCTGCGATTCGTAGCCCGTCCTCTCCGCGACCTCCTGGATCGTCAGATCCGTTTCGGCTAACAGCCGGATAGCCTGCTTCATCCTCGTCTGGGTCAACAAGCCAATGAAAGAGGTGCTCGCTTCCTGCTTGAACAGTCTGCTCAAATAAACGGTGGAAACCTTGAGTTCATTCGCCACGCTCTCGAGCGAGAGCGATTGATCATTATACCGCTCCGCTATAATCTCTTTTGTCCGGCGCACGAATGGCGACAGACGCGACTCTCTGTTGACCGAAGCCTTGGCCTCCGCGTAGAGCATCGGGATGGCCGCCATCCCGTCTCGGTTCGGGAGATAGCTGGCGACGACGGCGATCTTGAGGTAGCTGGCGACGGCGGATTCGATCCGTTCAAAAAGAAGCTCGTCCGTACTCCCCCAGATCAGAAGCACGATGAGTCCCACTTCGTCGCGGAAATGGACGCAGGTGAAAGCCTGGAGAAATTCCTCGACGATATTCTCGATCGCGAACAGAAGCAGCTGGCGATCTTTTTCGGATAAAAAAGCCTTCCCGTTCGATTGCTCGGGCCAACGAATGACCCCGAGCATATCGGGCGCCACGTCCGGCATGCGCAGAAACGCAAGTTGAACGTTGATTTCCTCCTCGCTCAGTTCGCCCTTCATCCATTCCAGGCAGAAGCGCTCCCTAAGCAAGGAGAAGTTTTTCTCGATCTGTCTGGAGGCCATGACCAGCAGCTCTTCGTTAACGGTCGTCTCTTCGAGTTTCTTGACTACTCGCTCCAGAACCTCGGCAAGTCCAGCCGGATTGACCGGCTTCAGTATATAATCGTCGACCTCAAGCTTGATCGCCTCGTGGGCGTATGCAAACTCGTCGTGACCGGTAATGATGATGATCTTGCACCCAGGAAGCTGTGCGCGTATATGGCCGATCAACGTGAGCCCGTTCATAATGGGCATGCTCAGATCTACAAGCAGAATATGAACCTCATGCGCTACCGCCAGCTCCAGCGCCTCCTCGCCGTCCTCCGCCTCGCCCGCGACCTCGAGGCCAATCTGCTCCCACGGGACCGAACCCCGAATCCCTTCGCGGATAATGGCCTCGTCATCCGCGATCAATACCTTCCATTTGCGTGCCATAGACGTTCCGCCCTTTCTCGAGGATAATGGGGTGCCTGATTGTTACGGTGGTCCCGCCTTTCTCCTTGCTCTCGATGATCAACCCGTACGGCTCGCCGAAGCTCAGTCTGATGCGTTCCTGCACATTGCGCAGGCCGTAGCTTGCGGCGCCGCCGTTCCGCGACAGCTCGCCCGAAGACCGGATGACGCCATCCTCGAGCGCGGCGTCGTTACACGAATCCAGCGTCTCGCGAAGCTCTGCCAGCCTTTCCTCGGACATGCCGGCTCCGTTATCCTCAACGATCAGAGTCAGCACGCCGCCGCTCGTATTCGCTCGTATGCCGATCATGCCCGGGCCACGCCGTTCCTTGATGCCGTGGTAGATCGCATTCTCCACGACCGGCTGCAGAATGACCTTGAGCACCACCAGGTTGCTGCAGCTATCGTCTACGTCGATCGTATAGTTGAGCTTGTCTCTGTAACGGGTTTTCTGGATCTTCAAATAACTGCGGATATGCTCGAATTCATCCGTCAGCGGAATCATTTCCTGCCCCTTGCTTAGCCCGATTCGGAACAGCTTCGAAAGCGATTCCACCATTTCAGTTGCCTCGTGCGCGCCGTCCTTGCGAGCCAGCCATTGGATCGTATCCAGCGTGTTGTACAGAAAGTGGGGCTGGATATGGGCCTGCAGGCTGCGAAGCTCCGCCTCCCGCTTGAGGCGCTGCTCCTCTCCTACTTGCGTCAGGAGCCGGGTCATCTGCGCCAGCATCTTGTTAAAGCTGCGGCCCAGCATGCCGACCTCGTCCCTTCTCTCGCCTGCGATCCGGATGCTCATGTTGCCTTCCTCCACCTTGCGCATTAAGGATGCGAGCTGCGTGATCGGACGGGAGATGGAATGCGATAGATAGTAGGATGCGGCAATGCCCAGCATGCATACGACAAAAACGAACGATACCAGATACAAATTGATGTCTTTGATTTCCTGCACGGTATCCTGGACGGCGAATACGCCGACCGTCGTCCAGTTCGTAAACGGGGATTTCTGATAGATGAATTGCAGCCTCTCCCCGTCTACCGTCTTGGAGAACGTACCCGACTTCTGATTGGCCAGCAGCTCGAAATCGATACCGCCGGCAACCGAGTTGCGGGGGGCATAGATGTTGTCTCCTTTATCATCGATCACCATCAGATAGCCGGATTTCCCGAGTCGCACATCACGCACCGTTTCCGCAATTACTCGCAGCTTAAGGTCGATGAGAACGACCCCTTCCGTTCGTTGCGTCTCCGGATCCTGGATGGCTCGAACGACCGACACAACCTCGCTTTCCTTATAATTGGCATGAGTCGTTACGTTCCTGATAAACGGATGGCCAATCATCTTGAAGATGCCTTTGGCCTGGACGGCTTCCTGATACCAATACTCCTCCGTGAGGCTGCGGTCGCTTCTTGCATACATCTCATTGCTGAAATATTCGCCGTTCGCACCCACGACCATGATGCCTGCAACTTCAGAGTAAAGCGTTGTAAAGCCCTGCAGAAATTTGGATGTCCGATACCGCTCATCGTCTTCATCAAGCGCAGAAGCCCCGTTCTTCAAGAACGACTGGATCTCGGGATTCAGGGAAATGAAATAAGAAATATTCTGGATATTGCCAGCGTAGAAATCAAGCGATTTATTCACGTTACCGATCAATTGCGCCGTATGGCTGTTGACCTGCTTCCCGATGACTCCGCCAACCGCCCAAGCGATCAGGATTCCGATACATAACGAGGGCAGGATGCTGATCAGCAGAAAATGCACAATAAGCTTGTACCGGATCGACCAGTTATTGAGCTGAAACCATTTGGAACCCATCCGCGCGATCACCTTCCCTGCCGCAATTTCGATGTATTATTTCGCATAGTAGTCATCGACATTGGATTTGGTGACCACGGAGATGCCCGTATCCACATAAGTCGGCAAAGGCGGGACGCCCGATGCCCGCCAATCGGCCATTGGCTCTACAAGCTCATTGCGAAGGTGGAATAGATGCATTAACGACCAGTAGCCCATATTCCAGGTTCCCTGGGCGAGCGTGGCCGATATCGTACCGCTCTTCACCATATCGAGCGTTCCTTTGTCGGTATCGAAGCTGATGATATGCACCTGGCCTAGTTTGCCGGCACTCTGGACCGCATTCCCGACCCCGACGCCGCCGTTCGCTTCCGTAATGAAGATGCCAACCAGATCCGGATGCTGCTCCATCATGGCTTGCGCTTTTTGCTCGGAAACAAGCTGATCGCCTTTCCCGTCCACCACGCTCACAAGCTGGAGCAACGGATACTCGGCGAGAAGCGTATCTTCAAAGCCTTGTGTACGCTCCTGATGATTCAATTGATTCGGAAGGGTAATGATGCCTACTTTACCGCTCGCACCGGAAAGCTCGGCCATTTCTCGCGCGGCCGTGACGCCTGCGTTATAGTTGTTCGTGCCTAGAAAGGAATAGGCTTTGCTGTCCGGCGCGTTGGAATCGAACATCACGACAGGAATGCCGGCTTCCACCGCCTTGTCGATCGCTGCGTTCAGCGCTTCGGAATTAATGGCCGTTACGGCGATTCCCGCCGGGTTGCGGGCGATGACCTGCTCCAGCACGGTCACCTCTTCATGGACGTCGTACTTTGTCGAGCCCCGATATTCGACGGATACGCCAAGCGCTTCCGCCGCATCCTCGAAGCCTTTCAGAACATTTTTCCAATAATCGATGCCGGTCAGAAAGTTGACCATCACATATTTCTCGTCCACCTCGCCATGCAGGCCGACTTCCTGATCGAGCGGTCCGCCGCTATCCTCCCGGAAATACACCATGTACAGGTACGCCATAAACGTCCCGATAAGAACGACGTAGATCAGCAAAAGTTTTTTCAACCCAGGTCCCCCTGTCTATCTGCGACAAACAAATGTACAACCATTATAGCAAGATCAAGGCTATCTTTGTAAGCGCATTCCATCATCGCCAAAAAGCGCGGAGCTGCACACGATGTGTACCCTCCGCGCCGTCATGCCGCATCTTTTAATTTGACTTGTTTTTGTTGTATAGATCGAAGGCTACAGCCAGAAGCAGAACAAGACCTTTGATGCCTTGCTGATAGTCAATGCCAAGGCCAATCAGCGACATCCCGTTATTCATGACGCCCATGACAAGACCGCCGACGATTGCCCCAATGACCGTGCCTACGCCGCCAGTAGCCGATGCGCCGCCAATGAAGACGGCCGCGATGGCGTCAAGCTCGAAGTTAACCCCCGCTTTCGGCGTAGCCGCGTTAAGACGGGCGGCAAAAACGAGACCTGCAAGAGCCGACAGCACGCCCATGTTGACGAATACCCAGAACGTCATCTTCTTCGTCTTCACGCCGGACAGCTTAGCCGCCTTCTCGTTTCCGCCGAGCGCATAAATGTGGCGGCCCATCACCGTTTTATTCATCACGAATGTGTAGACCCCGACAAGGATGAAGAGCATGATCAGAATATTCGGCAACCCCTTGTAAGAGGAGAGAACGTACGTAAACAAATTAATGACAATGACGAGCGCGGCTAGCTTCGCCAGGAAGAAGGGAAGCGGCACCACTTCAAATTGATAACGGTTCTGGATCAGGCGCCCCCGCCATTCCATCATCACGCATAGAATCGACAGGATGACTCCAATCAGCAAGGTTACGAGATGAATGTTCCACTCGCCCGGAAAGTCCGGTAGAAATCCGGTGCTGATCGCGCGGAAACCGTCAGGAAACGGGGCGACCGATTTGCCGTCCAGCACAAGCATGGTCAACCCTCTGAATAGGAGCATGCCGGCAAGCGTAACGATAAATGAGGGAATCCGAACATAGGCGACCCAAAAGCCCTGCCAAGCCCCTACCGCCGCGCCGATCAGCAGCGACAATACCATGGCTAACAGAAACGGCATGTCGTGATTAACCATCATAATAGCGGATACTGCTCCTACAAAGGCGGCAACCGAACCGACCGAGAGATCGATATGTCCGGTTATGATGACTAGCAGCATGCCGATCGCCAGGATGAGAATATAGCTGTTTTGAAGGATGAGGTTCGTAATGTTGAGCGGCTTCATCAGATTGCCGTCGGAGAGAAATTGGAAGAGCAGCATGATCAAGATCAGAGCGATGAACATGCCGTATTGCCGGATATTTCTGCGAAACAATTTTATCGCCGTATCCATGTTGCCTTACCCCCTGCTTTTCGTCATATATTTCATCAGAACTTCCTGACTCGCCCCGGCACGCGGTACCTGACCGGTAAACCGGCCCTCGCTCATGACATAGATACGGTCGCACATGCCGAGCAACTCGGGCAGCTCTGAGGAGATCATCAGAATGCCCTTTCCTTGCGCGGCCAGCTGATTAATGATCGTATAAATTTCATATTTCGCCCCGACGTCTATGCCGCGTGTCGGTTCGTCCAGAATGAGCAAATCGGGCCCGGTAAAAATCCACTTGCTGAGCACCACCTTCTGTTGGTTGCCGCCGCTCAGGTTTCCGGTTTTCTGGTGGACGCTAGGCGTCTTAATGTTCAGCTTCTTGCGGAAGCCTTCCGCCTCGACCACTTCCTGATTGTCATCCACGACGAACCACTTGGAGATGCTTCGCAGATTGGCAAGCGTCGTGTTCCGCTTGATGTCATCCATCAAGATGAGTCCGTATTCCTTCCGGTCTTCCGTCACGTACGCAACCCCTGCGTCTATCGCCTTGCTAATATCGGTCAGCTTCGTTTCGCGGCCGTCCTTGAACAGCCGGCCGCTTATTTTTTTGCCGTACGACTGTCCGAAGATGCTCATGGCAAGCTCAGTCCGGCCTGCCCCCATGAGACCGGCAATACCGACGATCTCGCCGCGTTTAATATCGAAGCTTACGTCATCTATCACCTTGCGATCCGCCTGCGCTGGATGATAGACCGTCCAATTTTTCGCCTCGAATAAAACGTCCCCGATATTCGGCTCCCGCTCCGGATAGCGGTGCGTCAGATCGCGTCCCACCATCCCTTTGATGATCCGGTCCTCCGTGATGCTGTCTTCCTTGACGTCCAGCGTCTCGATCGTTTTGCCGTCGCGCAGAATCGTAATCGAATCGGCCACCTTCATAATCTCGTTCAGCTTATGGGAGATGATGATTGAGGTGATGCCGTTCGCCTTGAACGCAAGCATGAGGTTCAGCAAATTCTCGCTGTCCTCTTCGTTAAGAGCAGCCGTCGGTTCGTCCAGAATAAGCAGCTTCACTTCTTTGGAGAGCGCCTTGGCGATTTCGACAAGCTGCTGCTTGCCCACCCCTATCGTTCCGGCCTCCGTATTCGGCGATTCGGACAAGCCGACGGTGCGCAGCAGTTCCCGGGTACGCAGAATCGTCTCGTTCCAATCGATGATACCGCGACTTGCCTGCTCGTTGCCGAGGAAGATGTTCTCCGCAATGGACAGCTGCGGAATAAGCGCGAGCTCCTGATGGATGATGACAATGCCGAGCTGTTCGCTGTCGCGGATGGAACGGAATTCGCAAGGTTGCCCCTTAAACAAAATATCGCCTTCGTAAGATCCGTGCGGATAGACGCCGGAGAGAACCTTCATCAGCGTCGATTTGCCTGCGCCGTTCTCGCCCATCAGCGCGTGGATTTCACCTTCTTTTACCTGCAAATTGACGTTCTCCAGCGCCTTTACGCCCGGAAAGGTTTTGGTGATCCCCCGCATTTCCAATATGATATCGGTCAAAACCGTCACCACGCCTTCCATAATAATCACGAAAAGTAGAAATGATTTAGCGACAGCACGGAGCCATCGCTAAATCATTGGGGCTGTTGCAAGTCGAACGGCTAGGGTTATTTCAGGTCGCCCTCGGTGTAATAACCGGAATCAACCAGCACTGCCTTGTAGTTCTCCTTATCTACCGAAACCGGCTCCAGCAAGTAGGAAGGAACAACCTTTACGCCGTTGTCGTACGTCTCGGTGTCGTTCACTTCTGCTTCCTCGCCCTTCAATACAGCTTCAGCCATACTGACGGCAACCTTGGCCAGCTCCCTGGTATCCTTGAATACCGTAGACGTCTGCTCCCCGGCGATGATCGATTTGACGGATGCCAGCTCGGCGTCCTGACCGCTGATGATCGGCATCGGCTTGTCGCCGGAGCCGTAGCCTACGCCTTTCAGTGAAGAGATGATGCCAATGCTAATGCCATCGTATGGAGAAAGTACGGCATGAACGGTATCGTCGGCGTAGTTGGCGCTCAGCAGGTTATCCATCCGCGACTGTGCGGTTGCGCCGTCCCAGCGGAGAGTGGCTACCTGTTCCATGCTCGTCTGACCGCTCTTCACAACCAGCTTGCCGCCCTCGATGTAAGGCTGCAACACCGACATCGCGCCGTCGAAGAAGAAATAGGCGTTATTATCGTCCGGTGATCCGGCGAACAGCTCGATGTTGAACGGACCCTTGCCATCCTTGAGGCCAAGCTTCTCTTCCAAGTAGGATGCCTGAAGCACGCCGACCTTGAAGTTATCGAATGTCGCATAGTAGCTCACATGCTCGGTATTCTTGATCAAGCGGTCGTACGCGATAACCTTGATATTCTCGTCAGCAGCTTTCTGCAGCACATCGGTTAGCGACTCGCCGTCGATCGAAGCGATCACGAGCACCTGAACGCCCTTCGTAATCATGTTCTCGATCTGGGATACCTGGTTCTCGATGACATCCTCTGCATACTGTAGATCCACGCTGTAGCCTAGCGCTTCGAATTCTTTCTTCATGTTGGCGCCGTCGCCTACCCAGCGCTCGGACGATTTGGTCGGCATCGAGATGCCTACGCTGCCTGTCTTCCCGCCTCCGTCACTTCCGGAGCCCGCGCCGTTTGTTTCCGTGCCGCTACCGTTGCCGCCGTTGCTTCCGCAGGCCGCAAGTACCATAATCAGTGCCGAAATTACAATCAATGCAAGCGTTTTTTTCATTTTTTAACCCCTCTCGCTATGTGTGTTGAATTGTTGATAGGCTAATGATACTGGAACCGTACGGCGCGGTCTTTGCAATAAATCTACTGGTTTTTATAAAAAATTAACCTAATTAAACTTCAAAATGAGCTCTTGCGGATTGAACTCTGGTTATAACAAACAGCCCCATCCGGATTACCGGATGGGGCTGTTTCCATATAACTTCTACTGCTATGACACGAAGATATGAGGATTTTACACCGGAAGAACGTTGGCTCAACCTCGCCATCCGGTGGATCATTTGAACCTCCGTTTGGTTTAGCAGCATACACTTGATTGTCATTAATTACTGGAAGTGCGGTAACACCCAATAGTGTTACAGCGATCATAAGAACCGCAATGATCTTTTTCAATTACGTCACCTCGCCTTCGGTGCAGCTTTCATGATTTATCATTATTTCAACCATTACTAATCGGTGGATCATTCATCCCACCATTTGGTTTAGCAGCATACACTTGGTTGTCATTGATTTCTGGAAGCGCGGTAACACCCAATAGTGTTACAGCGATCATAAGAACCGCAATGATCTTTTTCAATTACGTCACCTCGCCTTCGGTGCAGCTTTCACTGTTTATCATTATTTTCAACCATTACTATCCGGTGGATCATTCACCCCACCATTTGGTTTAGCAGCATACACTTGGTTGTCATTGATTACTGGAAGCGCGGTAACACCCAATAGTGTTACAGCGATCATAAGAACCGCAACGATCTTTTTCATTTACGTCACCTCGCTCACTAGTACCTCGATTGCATTCTTAGGCCGCAGAGTCATGAGCGCCTCCATCTCGATCGGCGGATGCCCCGGCGCTAGACGAAGCCGATAGCGCTGACCGATCATACAGAGCATGATCACCATCTCCATCATCGCAAAATGGTTTCCGATGCAGCCTCGCGGCCCGCCGCCGAACGGAATATAAGCAAACTGAGGAATTCGCTTCAACAGGTCGCCTTCGAACCGCTCCGGAATAAACGATAACGGGTCGGGAAAATAAGCCGGATTTTGGTGCATCGCGTACGGACTGAATAGAATCGATTGCCCCTTCTTAACCGTAAAATGACCGATCTGTACGTCAGCCGTCGCCGAACGTCCGGTAAAAAAGGACGGCGAGCGCAGACGCATCGCCTCCCATAGCACGTTCTGGGTATACGTAAGCTGCATGTAATCCGCTGCCGAAGGATCGCGTCCGTTAAGTACGCGATCCCACTCCTCATAAAGCTTCGCCTCTACTTCCGGCTGCTGCAATATAAACGAGAATGCCCAAGATAACGCATTGGCCGAAGTCTCGTGCCCGGCGATGAACATAATCATCAGCTCATCGCGGAGCTCCCGGTCGCTCATACCGTTTCCGCTCTCGTCCTTGGCGGATAGCATAACGGACAGAAGATCGCCATCCCCCTGATCCGGCTTCAATTTTCTTTGTTGAATAATCGAATAAACGCCGAGGTCAAGCGCTTGAAGCGCATCCTTGTAAGCCCGGTTTTTGGCTGTAGAAATAAACAGGGGCACCGACAGAAGCGACCTCATCCGTTCAGAGCACATCCGGTTAATTAACTCATACGGCTCCCGAATGGCACGGGTATATCTATCTCCTTCTAGACTGAAGAGCGTTTTGGCAATAATCTCGAAGGCCATGTCCGAGACTTCATCCGTCAGATTACGACGCTCTCCCGGCTGCCAGGCGTCAAGCTTGCTGCGGACAATGTGTGCCATTTGTTCCGCATACGTTTGAATATGCGCTTTCGTAAAATGTGGCTGCACTAATCGCCTGGTTCGCTTATGCTTCTCTCCCTCGCTGGTCGCGAGCCCGTCTCCGACAAATAGTCTTGCCTCTTGAAACGCCTTTAACTTAATAAAGTGCTCCTGCTTCGTCAGCAGCACCTCCTTCAAAAGCGCCGGATCATAGATCACGTACATCGTCTGGGGACCGAACCGTATTTTTGCCACTCCCCCATACTCCTTCTGCAGCTCCGTCAAAAAGCGGAGCGGATCCTTCCGGTACGCCGTCAAATTTCCGCCCAGCATTGACCCCTTTGGTCCCTGTGGAGCACGCATGCTCTCCATTGTTGTTGTCATTCTGCACATCTCTCCATTTCTATTAAACTGCCTGGTCCGATATTAAATTCCAGTAAGTCGCGCATACATTATCTTCCACTAAAAGTTTGCTTGCCTTAATCCTACATCCACAGGAATCACGGACAACAGAGCAATGATTACCCCCATTTTCGGGAAGCTCCGATTCCCGGATTCGGGAAATACGGGAATGCGGATTAGAATTAGCAACCTTCCCATATTCCAATCCATTTGGGCTGCTTCACTCGCTACATTTCGATTGTATAGCTGCCAAGAATTATCGTTAAGGATGAACTTTTATCACCCCTTGCTGCACGTCAAAAAAATAGATTCCAAAAAAACAAAAAGAGGCATTCCAATTCACATGGAGTTGGAATGCCCTCTTTTCAAAACACTTTTTATACAGTTTGCTTTTGTCGATTCAACGCTTTACGTAGCTTTCCTCGAAATCCTAAATTCTCTGTCGATACAGCTTTATCCGCGGTTTTCGCGTCTACTGCGCTGCATTTCTTGCAGACTTTCACTAGCTTTCCGTCCGAGTTAGTCGCAGAGTAAAGCAACTTTATTCTAGTCGATAGGCAAATCGGACAGGTACCTCTACCTCTAGAGGGTGTATTCCACAAGCCTTTACCACGTTTCGTTTTAGCCATATAAGCTCCTTTCCACATTGAAAGACATATAAATAATTCCCAATTTTGTAAAAGCTTTTGACAGTTTTAATGATACTAACAAAACATCTCAATTTAAAGGTAAAGAACCATTATGGTTAAATTATCCTGCTGATTGTTTTTCTTCGACTACCCGAATATAGTGCCCGTCCGGATCATAAAAGGTGAAATAACCGAAATCATTAGTAAATACAGGTTCTTGATCAATATGGTTTCCAGCTTGTTTAATCCGTTCATGCAAAGCAAGCAAATCATTCGTTAACATCTCAACCATCGTCACGTGCCCCATGCTGCTTGTGATAAAGAATGAACGAGGAAATACAAACTTCAATTGTGTGACATCATCCGGTTTGGTTTCCATCAAAAAAATACCCGGACCGTTTCCATTTTTCAATGCAATATGTGCTTCTCCAAACGAATAATCTGCTGAAATCAATTCATAGCCCAACACGTCGCAATAAAAATCCACCGATTTTTTCAAATTTGTGACTGGAAATCTCATGCAGCAGTAACCGATCACATCTGCACCATTCGTCTTTTTGTTCGACATATTCTGCCTCCTTTTAGTTGGCACATATCCCATTATCATAAGATCCCTTTGGCTATTCAATTCGATTAATAACCATCCTTTACCTGCAGCAATGATCGGTTCCATGCTAAAATATCCAGTATATACCTGAATTTGGTGAGGAGGCCGGATGTAGATATGGAGGTACAACTAGCAGAACGAATGATTGCGGAGTGGGCAGCGGCGAACGCCGATGCGATCGGCATAGGCCCGAATAAGATCCGGGCGTCATATATATTTAACCCCGGGGGCTTCGGCAACTTATCAATCCGTTTGGCGGACGGCCGCACGCGGCTTCATGTCAAGCTGGCTCCACCTAGCAATGCCGCGCGGCTGCGGAAGTGGGCTGGCGTCAGTGATTATCTTGCCGAGCACTATGCCGCTCCCAGGCTGGTCCATGAGATTGACCGCGAGATCTTGCCGGGATATCCGTACGGCCTTGTTTTCGAATATATCGAGGATGCTACCCCAATTGCGGAAGCGCGGAATCCCGAAGCCGCACTGACGGGAATCATGGAGACTGCCGCGAAGCTCCATCGCGATGATCGTCTTCGCGGAATGCTGCCTAAGGCGGAGATGCGCACTTATGCGGAGGCATTCGAGGACGAGTACATATCTCGGTTTATGGATGATCTCGAGGGAATCCAAGGGTCGCGCGAGCTGCTCAGGGATTTCGTCTCGGACGAGACGATTTCATGGTTCGGAGAAGAGATCAGGAGGCTGAGGGAAACTGTCCGGCAGACACCTGCATTTCTACTTCCAGCGGGCGATGTTGTTCATAACGACCTGAACGGTAACAACGTACTGACGTGCGGCAGGGACGGCTTCCGGATTATTGACTGGGACGACCTGTCCGGCCAGGGCGATGCGGCGATGGACTACTCGGTACTGCTTTGGCCAATTATGCATGATCCGTCATGGCCGATATGGAGGGAGAAGGTGTTGGCAGTAGCAGGGGCTGCGGTCGTAGAGCGGTTGGAACTGTATTTTCGGGCGAAGCTGCTCGACGACGTCATCGACGTGCTGGCCGATTATGTCGAGGCGGAGCAGGTGCCGGAGCATCGGGAGGAGGCTCAGCGCAAGGCCAAGGCCGTTCATCTTCAATCGTATCCGCAGTATCTCGCCAAATATGGCGTCGGATAAAGCGGCCAGTTGCCCCTAGCCGCGAATTTGCCATGACGAAGCAAGCCCAGTCTGGAACGCCGTGCTATCAGTTAAGCATTTCAAGAGGTAAATTCTAACGCTGGGTTACCGGCGTACGTTGTTTCGACACAATTACCTTCTGAGTATTCAGAGATTATCCTTGTCCAAAATGACTTTGCTGGTACATTTTTTTCCAACCAAGCAATACTCCAATTTCCCTTGAACATCTCAAACACTTTATTTGCAACTACTTTTCCAATTCCTTGCCTTCGGTACTTTTTCATTATGAAAAATTCTGCTATGGAAAATTTGGATACAGAGTCACCTGCAATTGTAATTTCCCTAATTAAAACAAAACCAGCCAACTTCCCAGAAAATATAACAAGGAAGGGGTGACGCCCTTCTTCAGTCCAGTAGTGGTCGAGATACTTGTAGTCAAATAGACCGTAATCATTGACATCATTATCACTGTCAGCATCAAATTGACTCATATCGTATTGATATAATTCCATCAGATTCCGTAGTATTGCTTTCTTTTCAAATGAAACCTTAATCAGTTCCATGCATAATCCCCCTCTTTGGACATCCCAAAGTGCCGCAGTATCTGATGAGCCCGTTCCTTAATTTTCAGTATTCAAATACTTTTTAATGTTATCTAAATCGACACTACTCTCAACTTGATATCTGTGCGATGATTTGTTTTTGAAATTTTGAATATCCAGATACCTAGCATCATCAATTAAAGCTCGTTTATTCGTTCAAGGAATAACGGCAGCCGATCGCGTAATCGGCTGCCGTCAAGTCGTGTTGGAGCTATCGTCTCCCGTTAATAACTTATTTAATTGTGCGTAATACTCTCCTTGGTCGAAAGTCATGCTTGGAAAATTGGCCAGCCAATCGACTCTTGTCCCTATACACTCATAGCCAATGATTAGTTCCTCTCTAATACTATGGTCTAATCCAATTCTGTTCCACTTGATGAGATTGCCTTCTTTTACAACCTCCACAACAATCAAAGTACACCATAGGTCACAATCGTCTGGACACATTAATATTGGTAGCAATACAATCTGTTCCAGTGATTTATAGCGACCTAAAACAAAAGACTTTTCCCTAGGTTCATCTATCCATTCCAAAATAGTGGGGATCAAGCCTTCGTAATCCCCTCTGAATGAAAAGATTGAAGCAAGGAGTCAAGAGGATTCCCGTCAACTACTATGCAATGGTGCTTATTGTCGCAATATTTACTTTTCATTTTTATTACTTCCATTTTGTTCTGTTCCAAAGTTATCCTCCGCTTTTAAGGATTAGATACTCCATCAATATTCGTTATCTATATAAATTACCTGCAGTTTCTCGAAATCTGCCCGGATATGTTGCAATGGCGTGAAAACCACATCGATCCGCACGCTTCACATAACTGCCCGTTACTTAAACGAACAACGACAGCGGGTCGTGTAGCCAGCTGTCGTCGAAAATTTATGCGACCATCGTACCCGTTAGCAATAAGTAAATGTTTTATCAACTACTCATTCTTTTGTTAGTATTTTGTAGTTTTTAAGTTTTTCTTCTATATGGACTATCGAACCATACTCATCTAAATTTGAGAGAAGATAAAAACCAACGGCATCATGGGTAATCCCAATTGTAGTTGTTTCTTTGGTCATATCAATGAAAATTGTAGAGCATTCCACATCCTTACCTCTCCAATCTTTCCCTTTCTCTGTCGTAAAAGTTACGTTATCCGAGAAAGATAGAATGTACTTACAATTGGATTCTGGTAACCAAAAAGTGCTACTGATATACACTTAAGGGCTTCTATATTCGTTATTTTTACTTTTATAATCGGGATATGATAATCAAGCATTCCACCATCTTCAGTTGAAGTATATGCTACATCACCTAATGAATCTACTTGGTATTCTTGACTTAACTTTTTCAATAAATCTTCTACTTCTTCATAATCGTTATATGTAGTAAGGGTTAGATATATTGGCCATTTATTTTGAACACATAGATAATCTGCCAAAAACTTTGCAATTTCGTTTACTTCAACATAATGAGCATACTTTGGTATACCAATGACTTCAAATAAATCATCTTCCCCACTATAAGTGTCGGGATAAAAGTAAACATTCGTCACCAAGTTCACCTTCTTTTAGTGTTAATAATTTATAAAACCTTCTTTCACTAAAATGCCCATTAGCCATCCATGCATCTCTTATGCTGCACCACAGAGCATGAAAGTTAAGTTGAGTGAAAAAATGGAGCATCTGCACCATGGCAGCTTGCTCCACTATCGTACCCGTTAGTTCAATCGCTTATTTTTTTGGCGGTTTTACATGGGTAACAAACGTTGGCTTAAATTCGCCATCAACTATCTCATTGATGATTATCCGAACGATATTGCCCTCCTCATCGTATTCTACATTTAACCTGTTCTCTTCGTATAACCCTACTCTCGGTGTAATGTTATAGAAGAAATCCACTTCTGATAGCATATCGCCCTCGTACCTGTACTCCTCGTAATGAAGGTCCGCAAACTCCTCCATCCCGCAATAACATTGTTCATACTTCATCAATTTCCCGTTTTCATACGTACATCTAGACACCGCGTCCAGTCCGCCTGAATAATTAAATTGTAATCCATACTCCACATTTCCGACATAGATCAAATATTCTTCATCAAAAGTATTTTCTGGTATTTCACCCTCAAACTCGTTAGCCCGCTTCACTCGAAGCAGCTTCTCGTCCTGATCAAACCCATATTCGTATGAGTATTCGCCTAATTTGGGAATCTTCTTTTTGAACAGCTTGCCTCGTTTCATACCGCCAACGACTAAATCCCAAACGGGGCTGGGACAGTAATACCCGCGGTGGATCACAATTCCGCCTTTAGAATACGCATGTCTGACTATTTTCTCTTCCGCAGACGTGCGTAATTGCGTCAGCTTGTCGGCGTACTCGTGTTTGATTTGGACTAACTCCTCAATAATGCTTACAAAGGCATTGAGTTTTGACGGTTCAATTCGACTCGACGCCTTTAACTGCTCTTTTAAATCCTCTGCCCACTCGTCGAATTCCGCCATCATTTTTTCAAACTCGTCCATGCTTTGCTCCTTATTTGGGACATGTCTCGCTCTTTTAATAGTGTCTCCAATACCCATACAATGCAAAAGACAGCCGATCGTGTGGCCGACTGCTGTCTTATCTTTAATAAATTCCCGTTACCCATCAGCGTAATAACAATTGTGATTTTATGGATAACCAGTGACGTTTAGCTGCGTTAATGAAAGAGAGACCCTCTTCAATCACCTTTAAGGCCTTTTCAGCGGATTGTTCTAAAGGATAGTATGATTGAACTGACTGATAAAAGGATGCTATTTCATTTCCAACCGCGGGGATTGATGCCAACAATGAGACTGCTTCTTGTTTTTTCAGGCTCCATATTCTGATTCCATCTTTATGAATAACGGTCAGTAACTGAAATGCAATTGGCCATGCTATCGTACACAACAGCCTTGTACATCTTTCTATTCGATCTTCCCCATGATCAAGTAATCCATGGGTGTTAAATGCATCAGCTGGGCTTAATTCGTCTAATGATTTAACAGCATCCTGGTAGATCTCATCATTGGCTGCTTCAGGTACAAGCAATCGCCCTGTTAAAAGTTGATATGTCCCAGGAATCGGACCAAGATATGTATTAGTTTTGGCTGACAACACACTAAATTGAATATATCGAAAAGGCCATACCTCCACTGACGAAAGATCTTTATGAATGGATATACAAAGCTCCGCCGGTAATCTCATTGCTTCGTTTAAAGCAGCATCATCTACATACAAAATGTAATCAATGTCGCTACTACCCTGTATGAAACCTCCCTTGATAGCAGATCCCTGTACTATCAAACCTATGCATGAGGAGTCAAGATGCTTCAATATGATATCGCATACCCTTTTGTTTATTCGATCTACTGCCTTCGCATGTTCCAAAAAGATCACCTCAATGGGAAGAAATTAAACTATCATCCCAGATTAGCAACCTGCTGTCAATACAATTTTCTGATCAATCGCACTATTCAATTTACGATTAGCCTCTAAATTAGTTAACTTCGCCTACTAGATATTTTTTTATAAACATAGACAATTGGGAACCACAAAAATATTGCATGAATGAACCCAATAAATGATGCAATTAATACTGAAGCCGGAAGGCCGATAATACCTGCTTTAACGCCACTCGCAAATACTTTTTCACCGTTTTGAACAACTACTTCATTTGTAAAAATTGAAGCAACAAGCAATCCAATTCCAAGAATCAAACCAAAAATAGAGTAAATAAATACTGTTTTCCGTATGATTTTTTTTAACATCGTAACTTCCCGCTCCAATTCGTCTATCTATCGTTCTTCGTTTAAATAGCTATTTCACAGACTTTACTTGTAATTCCTCGCCAATAAGCTTTGTCCCTTCATAAACGACACCATTACTATAGATACGCCGATTTAAGTTTCAATCCCACACTAAATTCCCCTTCCTCATTTTGGCTATATATATGATTTGCCCCGTGTGAGTAGGTAAATGTCTGAATTGATGTAGAAGCATTTCTAGAATGGTGGAGTGATTGTTTAAGTTAGCGGAATTGAACGTTGGGTAATTTAGATAAGGTTGTTCCAACAACCGTGTGGGGTTTGCTTTCATCATTTCAAGAACCTGAATGATACAGTCATATGATTTCTTTGAAATTTCCAATGCTTGCTCTTTTGACATTTGCAAACCACGTTCGAATTCCTTACTCCTGTCTTCGACATATGGAGCGCCGAAGTATGCGGTTTCAAACCATTGATGAGCAGCGCCCGAGATGTGTGCAATCAAATTAGCGATGCTGTTACTCTCGGGTGTTGGTGACCATCTAATATCCTCTTCTGATAACTGTTCAATTACCTTGCGAGTCCATTTTTGGTCCGCTTTGTATTTACTTAGTAGAAAATCAATCATTAGTCTTGAACTGTCCAAAACCCTCCACCTCCCATATATTACCACCATGATAACAAACGCATGTTAGTCAGTTCCTAGAACTTATTTTTTATTATCAATGGCTTTTTTGCATCTACGATAATGGAAACCATCCCAAGGCTTTCAATAGAATTTCTTGTATCAAATCGAAATGACCTTCCTATCATTCCATCTACTTCATTCCAGTATGTATAATGGAAGTCTCCATTCTCATCACAATATTCCAACAATGATACCTCAAACCCCGCCTTTTCAAATACCCCTACAAAAGTTTTAGCATCATAAACTATTTTATGCGTTGCCGCTGGATGATCAACTGGACCTGGTCCACCGACTTGGACCATTTGTTGGTACCAATCATTACGGAAGTTTTTATCGGGAACCGCACAACGAATGTACCCACCTGGTTTTAAAAACTCATAACAATGGTTGGCAGCAATAATACCTTCCTCATACGTTAGATGTTCCCATACGTGTTCAGCCAAGAGGACATCTACACTTTCCGGACTAAACAATCTATCGGCTTACGCCGAGAGGATCCCCACTTCTGCAAGTGGCGAGTTGAATCGGCGACTTCTTGAATATGCTCATAACATGTCCTTTCCTTCCTCCCTTTGTAACGGTATAATAAAAGGGAACATATATTCGTATTTTGAATGGGAGGAGGTGAAGTCATGTCAGATACAACGCTCCTATACAGGACCTATCAAGTGTGGGTCAAGCCAGGTCATGAGTTATTTTCTTATCTGGATGAAGCGTGTCAGAATGCCAAAAATCTGTACAACACGACCAACTTTTATATCAGGCAGGTGTTTACCGCATGGGGGCAGCAAGAGGGATTACAGCCGTTGCAACAGCAAGTCATAGATATACTAACAGCGCATATCGATACGATGAATGAACGACGGAGCGAGAAGAATCGTTCCCATCCGTTTGAGTTGCCTTCGCGGGAGCATCCATTTGTGTCTTACTCTTTCCTGGACGCTTTGTTCAAAGTGACGGAGCAATCCGATTATCGCGCACTCCCTGCGCAAAGCAGTCAAGGCATTATGAAGGTGGTGTTCCAAAACTGGAAGGCGTTCTTCGTCAGTACGGGAGATTACCGGAAACATCCGGAGAAGTACACCGGAAAGCCTCATATTCCGGGCTATGCTCGGGGCAAGGTGAAAGAAGTCGTGTTCTCCAATCAGGATTGCGTCATCAAAGAAAGAAAGTTTCTCAAGCTTCCGAAAACCAAGCTGCAGTTGAGCATCGGCAAGATAGGCAGAACCGAAGGAAAGTTAATGCAGGTGCGTGTGGTGCCCAGTCATGGGCATTACGTCGTCGAAATGGTCTTCGCTTGTCCGATTGAAAAGAAGCAAACTGCGCAAGAACATGTGCTGGGCGTAAAGCATTCTGATTTACTAATGGCCGTAAATCATTCTGATTTACTTATGGCGATTGATTTGGGCATCGACAATCTTGCAACCATCGTCACGACAACGGGTTCGAAACCGATGATCGTGAAGGGCAAGATCGTCAAATCGATCAACCAGTACTACAACAAGATGAAAGCGCACTATACCGGGATTGTTCGTCAAGGCAAGGAACCGCGAGAAGGGATACATACGTCCAATCGATTAGAACGTTTGCATCTAAAGCGCTATCGTCGGATAAAAGACTTCTTCCACAAAGCAAGCCATCACATCGTCAAGCTGGCCGTGGAACAACAGGTGGGTACAATCGTCATCGGACATAGCAACGGATGGAAGCAAGCGTCCGATATCGGACGGCGAAACAATCAGTCGTTTTGTCATATCCCGCACCAGATGCTGATCGGCATGATCCAGTATAAAGCAGATGAGCAGGGGATAGCGGTCATCCTGACCGAAGAAGCTTACACCTCGAAAGCAAGCTTCTTGGATCAAGACCCCTCGTTTCGCTTTGATGAAGCGGTGACATACGCTTTCTCAGGCAAGCGAATTTGTCGAGGGCTATATCAGAGTGCAAAAGGTCTCATTCATGCCGATGTGAACGGTGCGGCGAACATAATGCGCAAAGTATTCCCAAACGTCTCTGCTCAAAGAGCGAATGGGATAGAGGGGTTGGATGGTAACCAGACCATCAACGTGTCAACTCCACAGATGTTAAGCATCCTGAAATAATAGTCAGGTTGAGACATCAGAAACCCCCACTTCGACCGAAGCGACAGCTAAGGTAAGTGGCGGGAGTATTCATTCCAGCTTTGTAAAGAAAGCAAATTTAGTTCATCTTCTTGAGTACTGAGCCAGCCATCATATTTTGTCCGCCCTGCCCCTATTATTACTTTCATTTAAGCCACCTTCCAGTTGTAATTTAGAAATCTCATTCCTGAATCAAACCATACAACTAAATATTCTTATAGATGAACACGATTTCCTTTAATTGAAACTCTTCTGCCCAATTTAATGAGACTGCCGGTCAAAGGACCCAGCAGCCTCATTAAGAGCTTTATTGAAAAATAGTACTTAATTTATGGATTTCATCCATTCATTCCTGCCCCGGATTCTCAATGCAACCCATGAACAGCATTGTACCGGTCGAACCGTCTTCGATCGTGAAAAAGAACGGCCTGTTTACGTCCATGGTGAAGCGTTGAGCAGCCGACTCCTCTTTCATTTCCACTGATGTAACCGCAGCCGCTTCCGTCCCTCGCTCATTAACTTCGATAAATGTTTTGTGCTGTACATTACTGATATAAAGATTTGGCGGAATCGGCGCCATGTTTCCGAAGTTTGCCCGTTCTGAGTCAAAAGCGGCTTCCATCCCCAAAACTTTTAACGCATCGTTCAATGAGATGGAATACTCCGACTTAAATCGCGGCATGCGGAGTTCTCCATCTTCAAAATGGAACCCCTTTGTCAATTGATCGGGATTCGAGAGCAATACGGACATCATTTTATCGAGATCGGGGCTTTCCGCCGTCGGCAAGTAAATCACCATCCGTATATTCCCTTTGCCGTACGGTATGCGAACGGCCTGGTACCCTTCTCCTGCTTTATACTCAAACTCACCTGATTGACTCATCATGGGAACTTGAATCATCGACCCGTCCGGCTTGACAAATTCGCCATCGGAAGTCGCGTTTTCTTGGAACGGACGCGCCCATTCCCCTTTAAAGTAGATTGCGTTTATTAGGTACAGAACCGTCGATGAATCGATTGGTTCCTTCTACGATCTTCTCGATCTTTCCATTCGTTTTTCCCTGCACCCATTGGTTGATTTGATCCGGTGTTCCTGGTGCGGTCAGGTCTAGCGACGTCACTTCGGCGTCGTAATAAGTGAAGTTGTTGTCAAGGAATGTTTTGTGAAATTCTTTCCCCTCTTTAGCCCACAGTGAATTCGCGATGCTTAACACGACGCTCGGATCCGCATGTTCAAGTACGTATTTCAGCACTTCGTTTCCCATGTTGATGTCTTGGAGTGTCAGTCCTGTTATACCCAGCACATTTTCCATCGCCTTCTTGGTCTCAGCGTCCGCACCGTTATAAGTCATGGCTAATGCGGTCTCAATGCTCAAAGGTGAAATAACCTTATTGCCGTTTCGCTTTTCCGATTTCAGCAACTCTTGATATAACCTCAGCCCGAATTTATTATTCGCTTGCACAATTCTTTCGTCCACATCATTTGTCGTATACGATGGGGTTGATGGAGCTGGAGTTGCCGCCTTTTTCATTCCGGACATCCCTCCGCACCCAGTAACCGTCAATATAGCTGCGATGCAGCTGATGGTAAGCCATTTTTTCATAAAAATCCCCCAGAAGAATTTATCATCCTGGACGAGTGATAATAGCGATTTGTTGCAACCCTATTTCGATTGCAGGAATTCGAGTACAATCGTACTCGGTTACGGAAACTTGAGCGCCGAGAAGATCGAAGAGGGCATTCGGAGGGTCCAGAAGTTTGTGGCTTCGCATTAGAATAAGCTAAGAAATGCAGGGAGTACTATTAACAAAATAGAGCCGGAAAGAAGTAGTTGGGTTTCCCCTCTCGAAAGTTTTTCTCTACCCTTTCCCTTGTACCATCCACTGAATTGAAATTTATTTCTATATAACACGAAAATCAGAATGAAAATACCAAACGTCGTAAGCCAGCCATGTTCATCCATGTTAATACCGATTGCTAAGTATATTGTTCTAATTAAATATCCCAACAATCCCCCAAGAAGTGCGACTATTATAATAATACGCATCAATTCAAGTATAACCCTCAACCTATCTCCTCCATATGATTCAGCTACCCTTACCCCTGTACGTTCCAATTACTTGGAAAGTTGCACTAAACTGCTCGTTTACTTCAAAGAATAACGGCAGCCGATCGCGTAGTCGGCTGCCGTTATGTCGTGTTGGATCTATCGTTCTCCTTTAATTTAACAATATATAGTGAATTATCAGTTGCATTAATCATTATGTTTTTTTTCGATGTAATGTTCACATGAATCAAAATTAGAAACCATCTTGTGTACCAGCTTGAGGAAAAGAGATTTTTCTTCTTCTGAAAGTCCGTTAGTGGTATTCTTTTCAAGTCTTTCCCAAGCCTTTAAAACCACCCCTTGCAAATCTTGACCTGCTTCTGTTAAGGATACGATCGTCACTCGTTTATCTTCTTGTGATTGGCTACGAGTAACAAGGCCTGCTTCTTCTAGTCGACGAACGGATTTGGCGACTGTGGAATGGTCATGACGAAACGTTTTTCCTAAAGAATTTTGCGATTGATGATCTTTGTTCCACAATTGCATTAACATAAGCTCTTGCCCAGGAAACAATCCCAATGATCGAAGTAAATTAGCGGCTTCTGTACGATGTGAACGTATAAGAGCAAGAATGGCGTTATTTACAGGGAAATCAAGAAAGTTCAGCGCTACTTGGCATTCTTTTAATTCCTGCTTATTTTCGTCTAGATTCATTTACTCGACTCTCCTGAATTTTCTTTTTTGCTGGTGTGGAGTCACTCAAGATTGTGAAGTGTAATCATCTGTCATTATACCACTAACGAATGCGTCTATGCCCATATTCAATCCTGAATCGCCGAGATAAACAAACTCCAAACTTTTTATGTTATCGGCAACATATAATTCTGTTATAGTCATATATGTGGTCGGCAACATTTATCAGAAGGAGTGGTTATTTTGAAAAAAATGTGGAGTCCAGTGAAAGTAGGAAATATGAACCTTCCTCATCGTCTCGCCATGGCACCAATGACTCGCAATAGAGCCCAAATAGACGGAACACCTGGTGAACTCGCAGACCTTTACTATTCGCAACGTGCTTCTATGGGACTGATTATTACCGAAGGTACTCAGCCTTCTGATGATGGTCAAGGTTATTTATTGTCGCCAGGTATATATACAAAGAAACATATCGAGGGGTGGAAAAAGGTAACAGATGCTGTGCATGCAGAAGGCGGACATATTTACATCCAGTTGATGCATGCTGGTCGTATGTCCCATCCGGATAACACTCCCCATCATCGCCAAGGAGTTGCGCCATCCGCTATTTCACCTGGGGTGCAAATCTTTACTGCTAAAGGAATGCAGGATGTCCCTGCTCCACGCGCATTAAGTGAGGCCGAAATTACGACGACCATTGCAGATTTCCGAAAAGCTGCTGCTGCTGCCATCGAAGCTGGTGCGGACGGTGTTGAAATCCATGGCGCAAATGGCTATCTAATTCATCAATTTATATCTGAAAATGCAAATGATCGAACCGATCAATATGGCGGTTCAATTGAAAATCGAGCCCTATTTGCGATTGAAGTAGCAACTGCTGTTGCAAATGAAATTGGCGCAGATCGCACAGGATTCCGTATCTCTCCTGGGAACCTGGCTTATATCGGCATCGATGAAGGAGAACATGGCTTAGATGTCTACCGACACCTTATTCCTGAACTGGCTAAGTTAAACTTAGCTTATCTACATGTCATGCATACAGGAAATGATGAATTTTTAAAAGAAATTCGTGATTTCTGGTCTAGCTCCTTATTGGTAAACCGTTTTGGCAGACCGCTTGAAGACATCGATACCGATATAGAAGCCGGCATCGCAGAAGTTGCCCCTATCGGAGCATGGGCGCTGGCGAATCCCGATTTTGTTGATCGACTCAAAAAGGATGCTCCGCTTAACGAACAGGATCGCATGACATTCTTCGGCGGAGACAGCAAGGGCTATACCGATTATCCGACATTAAATAATTAATCCAATATGAGGTGGAGCTATGAAAAAAAGTAAATTATATACGATTTTAAGAGTTGTTTTTGGATTCATGCTTGTCGGTTCCGGTTTCGGGATGTTGTTCGGCTTCACGACAGATATGGAATATCCTAGCGCTTCGGCAACCGCCTTTATGGATTCAATGGACGCTGCTGGATACTTCTTCCCATTCGTCGGAGTTGTTAAAATCATTTGTGGATTAGCCATACTCTTGAATCGTTATGCAAAAGCGGCTTTGGTTGTCTTCATGCCAGTGTCGGTTAATATGGCTATCTTCCATCTTTCTTTAGATTTTGCTTCCGGCATCGCCGCCTACATGATCATTGCCCTAAACACTTATTTATTGTTTAAGAACATCGAAGGCTACCGATCAATGCTACAAATCCATTAAGGACAAGGGGCTACCATTGGCATCGATGAGCACCATCGGGCTGAGGAACTAGTTCGCTTCAATAATAAAAAAACCATGGCAAAAACCGCTTGAATATCCGCCTCTTTTCGGATATTCAAGCGGTTTTCCTTACTTTCCAACGAATACCCAGTTGCTTAATCTACCCTTTAGCTTAAAGAAAAAGGAGCAGCTGCCGGATCGCAATCTGCTCCATGGTGCATTAAACTATAGTTCACCGTTAGATAAATGCAATATGTAGCTGTTCTATCCTGAAGCAGTCTCCGATAGTCGAGTTAATTCACAGGTTTCTTGACAATGTCCTGGAAATGAGGAGGGAGATCATAAGTCTTTAAGTGGGTGTAATTAACCAGATTAACCTCAGGTCCCGCTGAGATTTCAAACATTAACCTGTCTTCTCCGACAGAAATATGTGGTCCGACAACAGGTGTCACATCGAGCGTTATTGATAAGATGAATCCACGAAATCCATTTATCCTCTTTGAGTCCACCACATCAACGAGATACGGATATACTAGCGGCGGTTCCAGCAATAAACGTTGATAATAATCCTCAACAGCATCATTGATATATGGATTTAAAAAATTCATAAGCATATCCTGTAATCTCAGCTCTTTTGAGTCTTCATGAGGAGTATGGTAACTAGTTTCGGCGTTTAATTGCATAGGAGATAGCTGGCTCAATACCACAGTTAGAAAAACAGCTATAATGATTCTTTTCATAATAATTGATTACACCTCATCCAAGTTTACAGATAAGGTGCCCAATTTTTACGTTTACATGAGTAATAATTCCACGCAATACTGCCCATTACTTCAATCAATAACGGCAGCCGATCGCGTAGTCGGCTGCCGTCAAGTCGTGTTGGAGCTATCGTTCCTCATTTAATAGCTTCCTCTTCAATATGGAAATGAACTCTGCTTCTAGCCCTGTAATCTTCATAATTGTATTTTCTTCAATTCCTTCAGCTAAAGCTTTTCGAGCAAAATGCAAAGCATATTTGTCAGTAGCCATTATTCGATGAAGGGCATTTCTATCCTCAAATGATAAGTTGTCATCTGCCGTTGTACCATCTTAATTTCACCAACTACTTACTAAGTTCGTTAACTGGAACTTCAAGATACCGCTCGCCTTTCTTGATGACAGCTAAGTTGCGACGCTTCTCTGCTTTCTTCCGGTACGCCAAGCTACTCGAAAACAAGTATTTACAGATTCTTGATACGAGGCTGGTATCATTTATCATACGTCCTCGGTGTTGAAAGAAAATACGATATTTTGAACGTTTCATGATTTTCTACTTCGTTATTCTGGAAATGGTAATGCGTAAAGAGGAAAAGGGGCTGCCCCTTAGACATCCCCTTCTTCTGGTGTTTTCATAAGCACCTGTAAAGCGTTTCATATGTTCACGTGCTTTGTTATCATTTTTCAATGTCATTCTCTTTATTTTGCAGAACCTGTTTTGCCAAATTATCTGTCGCTTCTTCGTTAATGGAATTCTTCGCAGGTACATGCTCTAGAGCATTTTGTGCATAGCTTGTTCCGGAATGATTTAAATTGGTAAAGGCAACCGGCTGCTTCTCAATATTGGAGTTGCTTAGCTGATCTTGTTTCATTTGGATCCGACCTCCATCCTATTTTAAATTCAAGTTATTTTGGATGAATTCGTTAAATAATATTCACTTCAGGGTAATTTCTCGATGATCAGCATAATATAAAAATACTCTTAAACGAAAAAATAAAGTTCAGACTACCGCTGTTTTATTGAGCTCTCGTACCCGTTAGTTTTAATGATGGGGACTTCTAGAGTCAGGGGTGTAGTGGGGATAATTCCATATCAAATTTATCGGCAATTAGAGTGTAGAACTCTGGAAACCTTGGATCTGTGGAGCTTGGTATCTCTTCAAATGTCCGTATAAATAACCCTTCCGTACCAATTGCAGTTATAATCTCACCAACTGTCCAACCTCGCCCTAAAACCTTACCCAAATCAGAGCGTTCTTCCTCGGGCAGCAATTTAGCAAAAGCTACTTCTCCTTCCTTAATACTGTCATCAAAGTAATCTCCAGATGGCTGTTTTAGATTGTATGTGTTCATCCATGCACGTGCGAAAGGATGGAAGTCAGTCAAGATAAAACGACCATTTTTCCCTAGACTACGACGAACCACAGAGAAAATAGAGCTTAGGTCTGTAAAGTAATGCAAAATACCAAACTCCATCAACACAATGTCAAATTCCCCTAGTGTCTCTTCGTTCGGGATATTCAAGACGTCAGAACATATATAGTCGAGTTCAACACCTGCGGCAGCGGCAGTCTGCATTGCATACAACCGATTTTCTTCAGATATGTCCACCACCGTAACATCAGCACCTAGTAATGCTAAAGAAATTGCCTTTCTACCGTGTGAGCCAAGGAGGTTTATAATCCGCTTACCCGTTGGATCACCAATGTACTTTAGCTAGTAACGCAAGTTATGCTTGTGATCTTGTTTCAGTTTAACCGCAAGTTCTTCTGGTGTTCCGTAATTTTTAACCCAAGCCTGATAAGCTTTTGTTTGCCACGCAATTTTGTTCGCAATTGCCAGTTTTTCTTGCATACAAATACCTCCCAGATCCATATGTTTCCTGCAGGAGATACATCTTACCATTTATGATTTAATTGTCAATATTTTTCGAACTCTACTGCCCGTTAGTTGAGAAAACGGCAAGCCATTATATCGACTGCCGCTTCTTTGCATTGACTGAGCTAATGTTCCCGTTAGTTCAACAAAGAATTAGACTAGGAGAGTACTACTCCCACGCATAATCCACAGCCACTAACTCGATGTTTTCTGGTACTATTTTTTGAAGAGACTCTACGGTTGAAAATTGCTCATCACTTGAGAATGCGGTAATAAAGTCACCATCATGCCCCACCCAAAACATAGTGGAGTTTTCAGCTAAAGTTACCACCGGAGTAATCGCCAACCATTTTGGTTTGACGAGAATGGTTCGATTTTTTCTAGTCCTTTTAATAGGGTAAGATGCCTCATATTCCCTTTCCTCTAGCCAAAAACCATCCTGTTTTAGAGACCATAAGGACAAGTTATGCATGCTTCCATTCCCATATAGATAGGGAAAATATTGATTGAATTGATGAGGAGTGCGGATAACAACCTTCACAAACAATGTATTTTTCCTGCTTCCCTTCATATAAGTAAACGCCATATTTTGCATCTGAAACAGCTCTTCGTATTCCTCTTGTTGAGAATCATAGATTTCGGCAAGGGAATAAATCGGGTAATAATATGGGTTATTCATCCATTTGCAAAAAAGTTCTTCATGGATATCACTTTGGAGAAATAATGAAAAGTCTACGATGTATTTGATCTCACCGTCAATGACAAATGGATAAGTGGATTCCGGATCTGGTACAGATATTACTTTTTCGGGCGGGAAGTAGCTTATTTCCACCTTCATTTTAATCGCCTCTTTTTAAAAAAATCCGTATAGGTAAGTTAACATACTAACACATCATTTTCTTTCCCCTAATACTATTATCTTATTCAACTAACCTCCGTTAGCATACTGAGGCTGCCGATTCAGCCGGCAGCCTCGTCCTGGGAATTATTGAGCTATCGTTCCCGTTAGCGTAATCGATTATCTCTATGAAGTCCTGAATCAGTCCTGTTGCCCTGCCTAGATAAACTCATAGGAGACACGGTCCAAGTTGACCTCTTTTTGATCGAGGAGCTCCTGCTGGTGTTACAATCCGAAACAAACCTTTTTTTGTATTTTTATTGGGAAGAGGAGGAGTTTGTTAACGTCTGTAGAAACTCAGGAATAATACAAGCTTAGGGGGATTGGAAATTGAAAATAAAAAAAAATACAGTTTGTTTGGCATTGGCAGCTTTATTGATGTTTCTTAGTAGTGCAGGAGAAAAGGAAGTACAGGCGAGTGTCAACGAATTTTTAATTGAGCCTATGTTTGAATTAGCTGGGGAATTCGAGAATGGAGTTGCACCGGTCATGCAGGGCGGTAAGTGGGGGGTCATTAACAAAGCAGGTCATTTCATAGTTAAACCTAAGTACGACGAAGTGAAATGGTTCGCCGAAGGAATGCAGGCTGTTAAGTTAGGGGACAAGTGGGGCTATATTGATCGGACTGGCAAAGAGGTGATCCAACCTCAATATGATGAGACCTATTGGTTCGAGAATGGAATGGGTCGGATTAGGAACAGAATGTATTCAGGCTATGTAGATAAGGATGGAAACGTAATCATACCGCCAGAATATCGGCATCTGTCAGATCCTAATAACGGTGTAACTGTGATCGGTAATTATTATGAAAATCCATACCTGTTTGTGAATAATAAAGGAGAGGTGATTAATCAAACGAATATACAATTGGTGATTGGTCCGATGGAAAGGATAGAAAACTATGATGGCTTCTACTGGTTTCAAGATGAGAATAATCAATGGGGCTTTATGGATGCTGAAGGAAACGTAATGGTTTCACCTACCTATGATTCAAGAGGAAGATTCAGCGATGGCTTATCTCTCGTTGAGAAAAACTTGGAATGGGAAGTCATCAATACAAAAGGAACGATTAAATATAAAATACCGGAATTCAAAGGTGACCCCACTCTCCAATCCGGGGGTTATAGTGATAAGCGTATAGTCATTCGCACTGGCGTTCAAGACTCGTGGGAATATTCATGGATTGTGTTAGATGAAGACGGAGAGGTTGTATTTAGAGCTGAAGAAGGCGAATATTACAACATATCTCGGTTCATGAATGGTTACGCTTCGGCTAGCAATAAGCATGGTAAGCAAGTGATTATCGACAGAAATGGAAACATCGTAAAGGAAACGGATTACGACCTAATATCAGAGTACGAAAATGAAATCGCATTAGTTTTCATAGGCGAAAGTATCCAGACAGGCAGAATGGGTGCAATTGATGAACGCGGTAACGAAATTATCCCTCCGGTGTACGACTTTTTGTATCGGGGGCCAAAAGGATTGTTATATGCTAAGAAGGATGGGAAATATGGTGTCATTGATAGCCAAGGAAATGTAAAAGTCGAGGTTAAGTATGCAGGCCTTGGCGATAGCGCCGACGGAGTAATAGCCGCTACCTTAGATGGGGAGAAGTGGGGATACATACTCGTACCAGGAGAGACACATGATCCAAGTCAAGTATATTGGCCACCCGTTGAGGCAAAACCAACTTCGGCTCTAGTTACAGTAGATGGGATGAAGGTTGCATTCGAAGCCTACAACATCAACGGTAATAACTATTTTAAGCTCCGCGATCTTGCGAAAGCACTTCAAAACACGAACAAGCCATTTGAAATTGAATATAACAAATCGGAGAAGACAATTAAATTGACTACTAACATGAAGTATACCGAAGTCGGAGGAGAGTTGAAGACTACGGGAGCGACAGCTAACAAAATAGGAACCGCGACGAGCTCGATGGTATTGTTGGATGGTGAAAAACTCGAAATGGTCGCTTATAACATTGGCGGAAACAACTACTTCAAACTTCGTGATCTGGGCGAAGCATTGAACTTCGGCGTGACGTATGATGAGAAGCTGAGGTTAATTGCAATCGACACTAGCGGTGTTTATATGACTGAATAAACATGTTAGGTAATGCGGTCTCCATTGAGGCCGCTTTATTTTTTTACAACTATCATAGCACTAAGGCATTTATATGGTGCTGAGACAACATTATGGATGCCTGGCCCCAGATAAAAAGACAGCGGCAGCCTTAGACGAGAAAAAGTCCTAGTCTACCGCTGTGTGATTAAACTAACGTTACCCGTTACTTTAATGCTCACCGTATTTTAAGTTATCTTGTTTCATCACCGTTTCAGCCCAGACATCAAATGAATCAAATAACTCAGTAACTGGCCAAAAGGGATCTGGCTCGACTGCGCCTCGCCAAGTTAAGTGCACTTGTGCGAATTTCCCTTCGTTGATAAGCCGAAACAGGTACTCATCCCTGTCTCTTCTTCGAGCTACAATCATAAGTATTTTATTGTACAAAACATGATCTGCGCAGACTTCTTTTCTAAGTTCCACTAAGAACTTTTCTGATTTTGAGATTTGCCAAGGATCCAGGAAAGTATCATTATTCAAAGTCAAATCACCTCCGAAGCTTCAGCTATCGTTATCCGTTAGCGTAAACTCCAAAATTAATCATTTCTTTTCGGGTCATATTCATCCTCAACTACCGGAATATAAGGGGACAATAAACTGTCCTTCTCGCAAGTTAATGCCCCACGTGCCAGTTTCCAGACTACAAACTTATTGTGATCTCTAACATCCTCATCGTCATGTATATATAAAAGTCCATATGAGCCTGGCAGGTTCTCGGATACCCATTTATACATCTCTAGTACATAATCCGAACGATGATTATGTAAGCCATTAATGACCCAAGAATTAAGTCCATTCCTTCGTTTAACAGTTGAAATTCCTTCAGTATCCGCAACTTTTAAATAGTTGATGAACTTATTGTAGGCCTTATCTTGCAAGATTTCATTCGTGTCATGAGTATGGTACCTCAACACGATCCATCCATGGAATTCAAACATTATTCATCTCCTAATCCGTGAACTATCGTCTCCCGTTAATGAAAAAGAATTTAGGAGTTGAATGCCCAAGGTCTATTCAAAAAAAATAATGGATTTCTAATCCTCTGTCATAGTACTCCCGTTCAATCTCCATCTTTGAATTCCTTAGATTTTGCAAATGACACGACATACAGGATTGAGTATCAATTAGACATGTGTCTATGTAGATAGCCATCTGCGACGGGTTTAATGACAATGCATGCTCCGCCATTTCCTTGATCCTCTGGGCATCAAATATATTCGACCTAATTTGATAACTAGAATTTTCGAGATATACCCAATTGTCAGCAAATGGATTATGCTCGTACCCACATTCGGAACACTTCATAATTCACCCTTCTTTCTGAAGATCTGCTACTTATACAATTTCTACATCATCTTGAACGCAATATTTATTATTGAATTATAGTTCTCCGTTAGCGCAGCATGGGGAACTTAGAAGTATTCTGCCTGTTCGAATAGGTTGATTAGTTGGCTTGAAGCGTCTTGTATAAAAATACGTACATTCTTTTCAGTAATGAACTTCGGCTCGATACACGGTTCTTTTTCAGGATGAGTATGCCAATCGAGAATTCTCTGTTTCCACTTTTCCACTTCTTCTTTCGTCAATAGGTTTGGAACAAAAACAGGGGGGCAATTTTGTAACCCTTCCCATGCTTGTGGTCTCCAAGGCTCCTTCCTGAATAAATTAAAATCGATTTGATCAGTCTCAGCATAATACAAGGTGCGTATGTCTTCAATTTGTTGAGAGGCTGTTTCCTGTTTAAAATCAGCGTAGATCGTATGAGTCCAAATCAAATCTGTTAATACATGCGAGACATATCCTTTCGCAAACATTGTCCATTGATTATCTTCAAGACATTCATCAATAAAAGGACGCATTTTGTATTGAAAGAAATCGTTGACTGTATAGTCTTCCTTTATATCGAAATGTGTTTTGTTTTTATCTTCTCTAGTTGAGTTCTCTCTCATGTGAATCGCATCTGGGGAAATGCTTCCTAACAAAAACTGTGGATTCACTTCCATGCCCTTTTGTTTAAAAATACGTTCTGTAATACACATATGAACCAGAGGTAATGGCATATATAAGCTCCTTTTTTCACGCTATAATGTATTTCCTTGTAAATACTTTATCACATTAAATACCACTTTCCTTATTTGAAATTTCTTTCATTCTACTAACCTGCCTGTTACTTCAACGAACAACGGCAGCCGATCGCGTGTCGGCTGCCGTCAAGTCGTGTTGGAGCTATCTTTCTCCTTAACTCAGTAATCTTGCATTTGTATGAAGACCAAGAATTTCAATAACTTCAACCAATGCAACTATTCTAGAGCCTTCCATAAAGTACCCTCAGACTCCATTTCTAATTTTATTTATTGCATCATTTTCCGCATTTCAAGGATAAGAATCCACATTCTAGCTGTCCCTTCAACTGGCACTGGTTTTACGTCGTCTAAAATGATGCTCCCAGTCACATCCTCAAACTCCGGATGTATCATATAGGTCCCGTCTTTTATGTTTTCTCCGTCATAGAAGACATCTGAACGGTAGCCCTCGAATGTTTATCTTTGTGTTCTGATCCACTCACTATTCTGATTGTCTCTCCATGCAACCCAACCAAGTGGAAGATCGTTTTACTTTACTTTCTTTAACAAGCTTGTCACCATTCTGCCCAATGTCCCTTGATCGACGAAAGGAGCAAGACTTGCCAGCAGATCCGGGCTAAGATGTTCAGCTTCGACTCCACCAATCATCTTCTCGAGACTTTCCCTGTCCAGAAAAGGTGCGAGGCTTACGATCCGGTTCGCATCGATGGTGCCGTCTACAACCCGGTCTACCGAACGACTTAATGTCTCTCTGCTAATAAAGGGTGCCAGTCCATTCACAGCATTCCAGTTCAAGCTGCCTTCTTCGGCTTGTTGTACCAACCGATCCACCTGCTCCCTATCCAGGAAAGGTGCGAGACTTACGATCCGGTTCGCATCGATGGTGCCATCTACAACCCGGTCTACCAAACGACTTAATGTCTCTCTGCTGATAAAAGGGGCCAGTCCATTCACGGTATTCCAGTTCAAGCTACCCTCTTCGGCTTGTTCTATCAGACGGCTTAATGTGTCACTGCTGACGAACGGGGCGAGTCCGGTAATGGCATCCCACACAATTTCGCCATCTTCTGCCTGACGAACCAGTTCATCCAATGTATCTGTTACGAGGAACGGAGCCAGCCTCATGATCACGTCTAACTTAAGGACGCTGCTGTCTAATCGTTCAGTAACCTTTTGCAGAGCGCTTGCCTTTACAATCGGCGCCACTTCTAAAAGCTCTTCCACCTCCACCTCTCCAGTATTGACCATCTCTGCAACTTGTTCCGTTCTGTTCTCTGCGATTTCCTCAACGATCGTTCCTAGATGCTGGTGCTCCCGATTTTCTGCGCTTTCTCCTGCATTTAAAATGTCGTCTACCGTTTTATCAAATAACCTCGCAAACTGCGGAAGTGTTCCGATATCCGGTAGCGAGTCGCCTCGTTCCCATTTCGATACCGCTTGATGACTTACATTCAGTTGATCGGCAACTTCCAATTGGGTCAGATCCTGGTCTTTGCGAAGCTTCGAAATATAAGCTCCAATTTTACGTAAGTCGAGCATCATATACCTCCGATAAAACAAAATGTACAGTGCGCACTGTCGAGAACAGCATAGCATTTCCACAAACGTCATCCTATCTACCGTTGGTTGAATTGTCACATCCGCTTTATTCAACTGCCGGTAGAATTGTCCAGATTGAAAATCGCCAGAGAGGGTAGCCGATGACCCCGCAGCATCTACGAGATCCGGAATACACCTGCCCTACACTACTTTTATCGCTTTCATTTATAGGTTTTTTCTACAGATCATTTCCATTATCCTGCCAGTTACTTCAGCGATCAGAGCAGATCACCGCGGCGACCTGCTCCAGATATTATCATTTCGCTATCGTTCCAGTTAGTGCGATGAAAAAAGTTGAAACAATCATTTCACTTTATAACTTTAATCCCTCAATAATTTCTACTACTCGTTCATCCTTAGAGGAACCTTCGTGGACATAAAATAATAGTACATTCGCTATTTGATATTTGGTGTGTGGTACAACAAGTGCCGTTGCTGTCTTATCTTCAAACTCCTTGAGTCCTTTTTCAGTTTCCTGACTGGAGGAATATACATAAAAGCTGATTAATTGATTTTCATTAATTGTATAAGTTTCAGGTTTGACTCCATGTAAAGTCCTTAAAAAAACATTTTCAGGACTTAAGCCTTTTGGCTCTGATAGCAGAATATCATGCGTCTCAAATGAATCTTTAATCTGTTCTGCCGTTATTAGTATTTCATCGTTCGTGCTTGCACCTTTCATGCACCCTGTTGTAATGAAACACAATATCAAAATAAACACAATGATTCTCAAATTTTTCCCTCCTTAAATAAATGTTGGGAACTACCTTATTAATTAGAACGCATAGTGAGAATGTTCTGTTGCAGTATCCTGCCCAATAGCTTAACGATGCTGCACGTTAAATCCGCGGCAGCATCGTGGTGTTATTTCATTGAGCTCTCGTTCTTACGTTAGCTTGAATCATCTAGGTATTCTTTTGCTTTAACCATCGTCATTAACGGTAATTTGTTTTGTTGGTGCAATAGCCTTAACTTTGTGATATCCCCATGTTTTTCAAACCAATCAAGAACCTCTTTTACCAACGAATCAAATGCCTGGTTCTGCTCAACACGACCTCTAACGTGACAAACATTTTCAGTTGGATTTTGCTCTGTCCCCAAGGCTTGAATGTACACACCAATGTTAATGTAATAATCATCCTTGCTCCACTGAGACCCCTGAACATTTAAAACCAATGTAATGTCGTCAGTCGATTTTCTCCATGTCGTCTTGTTTTTTTTAAATCCGTGTTGTTTAATAACTTGCTTTAATTGCTCAATTAATTCTTCCTTCGTTATGGCGCTCAATTAAAAACTCCTTTTTACACAAGGTTTTATAACAAGCTTGCCCACGGAACTTGTTGCGTTAAACTGCCAGTTAGCTTAAAGATGAAGCAACGTCAGTCTAAAACTTTATTTCCCCGGACTAACACTTAATTTTTCAGTCTAGGACTATATTTCTTATTATTAGGTCAACCAGAGATTTCTGGTTGGCTTTTTTTCTATTCGAAGGAATGAACCGTACGGAATATTGGAGAGTATCATGCATTAGGAGAGCAGTTTTGAACGACTGGGAGAATTGCTTGATGAATTAAAGGAACTCTCAGGCAAGGAGCCCGTTGTTGTTTTGGAAGCAACCGGCCATTACCACCGAGGGTTAGTTTTCTATCTAATACGTGGGGAGTACAAGCATTTTGAATCAATCTTCTCCAATCTAAACGTGCGAGAAACACGCAACTGCGGAAAGTAAACTCTTCTCAGCTACTGCACTTAGAGTGCTGCAGTGTTGTTGAACGGCTAAATATACAGCTCTTCGAAGTCTTTTAGATCCTCGCTTTGTTATCCGATTTCTAGAAGCTGTATACTTACCCGAACTGTAGACACTTGGATCTAGACCGGCACTCGTCATTGTGCAATGGTCAAGTTCATTTGTCAAACCGAAAGTCTCTGTAACCATTCTGATTCAGGCCTCATTATGTGTAATCCTTTTATGAGCCATTGCTTCTGCTGATCATTCATAATCGGAAGACAACTGATGAAATCATCATTATCTTTGCCTCTTGGATTCAAACCTTTAAACAGCAACTGCCATACGGGATTAACATAGGGTCTACCAGCACAATCTTTGAGGGCAAAATCAGTTATACTCATCGTTATTTCTTTATTTTTTCGGAAAAGTACGTCATTCTCTTTACGTTCAGTAAGTAAAACTTCTATAAAATCCTTTTCTCTGAAAAGATGTAGACAGTATCTAGGCAGTGATAAGTCGTTTAACTCCGCATAGCCAACAAGTCGATTTTCACCTGGAACTGCGACTTTAATATCCCATCCTTCGAAAAACCGTAGAGCTTCTTTAACATCCTCATGGTAAATACAAATATCGATATCATCATGCTCTCTTGTTACTCTACCCAATGCAATATCGACTACCCAACCACCAGCAATAAACCAAGGCTTCTGAAAACCTTTCATTTCATTCATGATAAAGTCTAAATCAGAATGAATAAATATCCCTCCTCAAAATTCTGGAGAAGCTGCCGGATCGCAATCTGCCCCATGTTGCAGTGAACCAAAGTTTACAGTTAGTTCAACGCTCAATTGATATTAAGTTAGTTGATTGCCATCTTTTTTTCTCATATTTAACCCAATACTTCTCTCCAACTACAATTAAGTCACTTATATTCAAGGATGTTGATACGTACGCATTCTGTCCACTTTCATTTTTTAATAAAATTGAGTTTCGAGTTTTCTCAACAATTGTTGCATATTCGTAAGTAACCCTCGTATTCGAAAACCAAATGAAGATAGTAAATAAAAGCAGGGCAGAGCAGAATGAAATCATTATTTTCCACTTCGTTTTTACTGTATAAATGTTCTCCACTTCCTCTTTATTCGGTTAAATTTTATTGTCCCGTCTGGTTTCCTAACTTTCAGTAAACCTATAAAATCCGTATCTTGAACAACCTGCGCTGTTTCCTCTACAAGCTCCCGAATAGCGCATTCTTTAGTTGTTTCACTGTCATCTCTTCCTCCTACAGGTACTTCCCACTGTCTTCTCCTTGTATTGAAACAAAGAAGATACCTACCGTCGAATCTAACTACTGCGTACGAACCTGCCAACAATGTGTAATGTATTAGTTTATGTTCATTTAATTGAATGCACTCTAAAAACTCGTAGCCATCCTTATTAATAACAGCTGCCAATCTTAGTCCTCCTTCACCTAAAATCTGCAGTTCCCTGTCAGCAGCCTCATCCTGTTGTTTGTACGCTGTAGTTCCTCGTTAGTTCAAATTCCCATACATCTTTTGGAGCAATAATTCTTTTTGTTCTTCAGATAGCTTTAGCAAAGTAAACTCATTGCGCTTAATTAATTCATTGAGCATAGTTGATTCTTCCCTAGCTAAATCATACAATTTGAATGGTCTATGAATTAATGCATATTATTCAAACCACTGTCTCGGTCCGATAACATGGAATAATCGGTTAGCGTCAGTATTCAAAGCATTCTGTATACGTGAAATAGTAAAGTCACTGATTGGTCTAGGCAAATCCTCTACAGCGAAAAATTTACATTCAGTTACTTCTTCCGCATCTGGTTGTGGTTGTAGATTGTCGACCAATTGACAATTGAAAACAAAATGATGCATATCGTGATTGGGTGTGAAGATCGGTTGTAAAATACCCAATATCATCGGTTGAATATTCCCCACCTAAAGCCGACATTCCCTTTAAGAGGGGAGCGTCGAGATTGGTTAAGAACGGGGAGTTTTTTCGTATGAAAGACATGTTGCAAAGAGGGATGAATATTACGCAGATTGCGGAGGAGCTAGGTCGAGATCGCAAGACTGTGAGGAAGTGGTTGGAGCAAGATCAGCCAGGTAGCTATCAAGAGCGAAAGCCTGTTACAGGAAAGCTCGACGGCTACAAGGATTACATCCGGAGCCGAATGGCGGAAGGATGCCTCAATGCCCGAGTTATGCTCGACGAGATCCGCGAGAGAGGCTACATCGGCAGCATCACTATTCTTCGTATTTTCATGCAACCGCTACGGCCTGTGGTTCAATCCAAGGCGACCGAGCGTTTCGAGACGCAGCCGGGTCAGCAGGCCCAAGTGGACTGGGGACATTTTCGGATCGAGCATGACGGCAGCTTCAAGCGCTTATACGCGTTCGTCAAGGTACTCGGCTACTCGCGAGCGATGTATGTGGAGTTTACGGAAGACGAGCGACTGGAGACGCTTATGGGCTGCCACATACGGGCTTTCGAATACTTCGGCGGAATCACACAGACATGCCTGTATGACAACATGAAGACGGTCGTAACGGGGCATGACGAGAACGGAGAAGTCGTTTGGAACGAGCGCTTTGCCCGCTTTGCGAAGCATTACGGATTCGTTCTGCGGCGCTGCAAGCCTTATCGGGCGCGGACCAAGGGCAAGGTCGAGAATGGCGTTGGATATGTGCGAAAGAATTTCTGGCCGCGCGTACGCACGTTCAGCGGGCTGCAGGACCTCAATAGCAAGGTCCGCCACTGGCTCGACACGGTCGCCAATCGTCGCCTTCATGGTACGACGTTTCAAGTGCCTCTGGAGCTATGGAAGGAAGAGAATCTGCAACCGGTCACAGAAATTTCATTCGCGTATGCGGATCGACTTCACCGTAAGGTATCTGCCGACTGCTATGTGTCATACGAGGCGAATCGGTACTCGGTGCCGTTTACCTACGTTGGCACCATCGTCGAAGTGCAAGATGAAAAGAACGGCACACTACGCTTCTACTGCGGCGGCGCGCTCATCGCCGAGCATCCGAAATCGCTGGCGCGTCATCAGATTATTAGCAATAAAAAACACTTCGAGGGGATTCGTACAGCAGCGAGTCGTCCGGTTGGAGAGCCCACGCCACGCTATGTACCGAATGCCGCACCAGAAGTGTTGGAACGCCCGTTGTCGGCCTATGATGCGCTCATGGAGGAGGTGGTGCTCCAGTGATCCTGCAAGAGAGACTGGAAGCTGCGATTCGTCACTTTGGATGGGTTCGCATACCCGAAATCCTTCATCAGCACGCCGAAGAAGCGTCTAAAAGAAATATACCGTATTTGGAGTTTTTGGACAATCTGCTTGCGGAAGAAATGCTCGCCAAGCACGACCGATTCATCCAAACGCGGACACGTCTTGCGCACTTGCCATTCCGTAAGACGCTGGACCAATTCGACTTTGAGTTTCAGCCGTCCATTGACGAGCGCCGGATGCGCGACCTGGCGACACTGCGATTTGTGGAGCATCAGGAGAACCTCGTCTTCTTGGGGCCGCCGGGTGTGGGCAAGACGCATCTTGCCGTTTCGCTAGGTCTGGAAGCGATCAAACAACGCTACACGGTCTATTTCATCACAGCGCACGATCTCGTGCAGACGCTGCTCACCGCCCACATGACCAATACGATCAAGCAGAAGATGAAGATGTTCATCAAACCCGATCTGCTCATCATCGACGAGATCGGCTATCGGAAGATGGACGAGACCGCTGCACACTTCTTCTTCCAAATCGTCTCCGAGCGATACGAACGAGGCTCCATCCTGTTGACGTCAAACAAGACGTTTGGGGCTTGGGGCGACATCTTCGGGGATACCGTGCTGGCAACAGCGATCCTCGATCGCCTCCTGCATCATTCCAGCACCGTGAACATTAAAGGCGAAAGCTACAGAATCAAGGAAAAGAAAAAGGCCGGCTTCTTTCGTCCCGAACCAACTGACGAAGGAGAAGCCGACCGATGAAACTGGGGAATTTTCGAGCGATTCTTTTGGGGAATTTTCATCCGATCTTGACATGGGTTCATAATACACACCAGTCAAGCTACCTATCGTAACATTAAGCCCCGTTTCTTCGAGCACTTCTCTCTTTGCTGTAATCTCTGCAGACTCGTTTTGCTCAGATAGCCCACCGGGTAGTTCCCAATTGTATTTTCCGTAGTTATGTTTTACTAGAAGAATTCGCCCTTCTGAATCCATAATTACAGCAGCAGCTCCTACTGGCTTTTTTGACATATCCCACACATCCCCTAAGTAATCTAATTTGTAAATCTGTCCCATTTAGTAAACGACAATTCTCTTGAATTTGTTTCGTTCTTTTTATAAGTACACTGCCCGTTAACTTAACCGCCTTTACCAGTCTACAGTTTATTTTCACTCCAAAAAGAATACCAATGAAAAAAGGTTGCCCTGAGTTTTTCAGAGCAACCTTTGCCTTTTCCGAACATCCACATAACGTTTGTTGACTATAGTATCAAGTTTGTTGTCTAGAAGCATTGAATCCTCCCATTATACAATGAACGCAGGCACAAGCAATTCAAGTGAGTAACACCGGAAGGAGCGACAGACATGAGCCTTGCTGCTGAACAGCAAGTTAAAAGAAAGCGCTTACGCATTCGTTGGCGCAAGCAGGATACCGAACTCACCCTCTTGGCATTGCCCACGACCATTTGGTACATCTTGTTCTGTTTCTTGCCTATGTTCGGGATTATTATCGCCTTCAAAAACTTCAGAATTAGCGGCGGCTTCTTGAGCAATGTGTTTAATAGTCCATGGGTCGGCTTCAAAAACTTCGAGTTCTTATTCAAGTCGAATGACGCTTGGATCATTATTCGAAACACCATCGGATACAACATTATTTTTATCGTCCTAGGCATTGTGCTGCCCGTTCTATTCGCAATTATGATCGGATTGCTCCACAGCCGCAGAGCAAGTAAAGTCTATCAGACGATGATGTTCCTCCCCTACTTCCTATCTTGGGTTGTCGTATCCGCTGTAGGCTGGGCATTCCTAAGCTTCGATAAAGGGATTCTCAATCAAATGATTGTCAGTACAGGCGGCGATCCCGTTAACTGGTACATGGAACCGGCATACTGGCCGTACTTCCTGATTCTGCTGAACATCTGGAAAAGCTTGGGTTATGGCATGGTCATTTATCTGGCAACGATCACAAGCCTTGACAGCACCTACTATGAAGCAGCCGTTATCGATGGCGCTTCCATTTGGCAGCAGACGAGATTTATTACGTTGCCAATGCTCAAACTCGTCATCGTCATGCTGTTCATTTTGGCGGTCGGACGTATATTCTACACCGATTTCGGTCTCTTCTTTCAGGTCACGCGAGATTCCAATTCTCTGTTCAACGTGTCTACCACCATCGATGTCATGGTATACAAGCAACTCAAATCCGCTACCTTGGGGATGGCAGCCTCTGCCGCATTCGTGCAGTCCGTTCTGGGCTGCGCAACGATTCTGGTCGCTAACTGGATCGTCCGCAAAGTCGATCGCGATAGCGCGATGATGTAAGGAGGTATAACCTTGTCAACGAGAACGACTTACGAAACAGGCCTTGAGAAATTTAACCGTACGAGCAAAGCCGTAGACATCCTCTTTAACCTGAACTTTATCGTCTTGGCGCTGCTCTGCGTCATACCCGTCATTGTAGTTCTATCCATTTCGTTCTCTAGCGAGAATTCCATACGCGAGTCCGGATACCATTTGTTGCCGATTGCATTGTCAGGAGAGGCCTACGCCTTTGTCGTCAAGCAAGGAACGATGATTCTGCGGGCGCTCGGCGTATCCGCTCTTGTTACCATAGTCGGTACCGTGATCGGCGTATTGCTGACCACCTCCATGGGTTATGTGCTTTCTCGCCCATCCTACAAGCTGAATGGCTTTCTGACTTGGGTCGTATTTATCCCCATGATATTTAATGGCGGTCTGGTATCCAGCTACTTCATCAACACGAATCTATTAGGGTTAAAAGACAGCGTCTGGGCACTTATTCTGCCGCTGGCCGTCTCGTCGTTCAACGTGATCATATGCAAAACGTTCTTTAAAAGCACGATTCCCGATGGGCTGATTGAATCTGCTGAAATAGACGGCGCGAGCCAGCAGCGAATCTTTTTTTCCATCATCCTGCCGATATCCTTGCCGGTCATTGCTACCATTGGACTGTTCCTCTGCTTCTCTTATTGGAATGACTGGTTCCAATCGATGCTTTATATCAACAACCAGAACCTCTATTCTCTGCAGGCACTGCTAAATAGCTTGATGAGCAATGTGGATGCGCTTGCCAAAAATGCCGCAAGCATGGGCGTCAGCTATGCCGTGCTTGTCGCAACGATGCCGAAGGAATCGGCCCGTATGGCCGTAGCCATTATCATCGTTCTGCCTGTAGCCTTCGCTTACCCGTTCTTCCAGAAATATTTTATTTCCGGACTAACGATCGGCGCTGTCAAAGGGTGATAACCGAAATAAGCCAAGCTAGCTTGGTTTATATAGATCACTGTACAACGGTTACGGTGATACAACTTCAATAAGGGGGAAATGAAATTGAAGAAGTCTTGGAAGCTCGTCTCTGCGCTTTGTATTCTCACGCTGCTGGTGACTGCCTTGGCAGCCTGCTCCGGCTCGAACTCTCCTTCCGCAACAAACGAACCGCAGACAGCTACGGACGCGCCGAAGGAAACCGAAGCGCCTAGCAAGGAAGTTCCGACATTGGTCTGGTGGCTCATTGGCGGCCAAGTCCCTAACAACTTCGACAAAGCCGTCGAAGCCATGAATGCGTACACGGCCGAGAAAATCGGCGTGAAAATCGACATCAAGGTAGCCAGCTGGGGCGAATGGGATACCAAAATAAACACGATCGTGAATACGGGCGAACCATTCGACATTATGTTCACAAACAGCGGTAAATACAGCAAGCAGGTGGCTATGGGTGCTTTTGCCGATATTACGGATCTGGTTCAAAGCGAAACGCCCGACTTATACAAATTGATTCCCGAAAAGGTATGGGATGGCACGAAAATCGGCGGCAAATATTATTCCGTTCCGACCTATAAGGATTCTTCGTTAACGCAATATTGGGTGTACGATGATCAATACGTGCAAAAGTACAATATCGATATCAACAACATCAAAACGCTTCAGGACCTTGATGGGCCTCTTCGCAGCATAAAGGCCGGCGAGGGCAAGAGCTTCTACCCGTTGCCAATGACGCAAGGCGAAGGCTTGAACGGTTTCTTTAACAATTATGACGATTTAACGCTGGGCTTCGCTCCAATCGGCGTAAGAACGGATGATGGATCGCGCACGGTCGTCTCCGTTCTCGAGCAGCCTGACATTATGGCCAATCTGAAGCTCCTTCATCAATGGTATCAAGATGGCATTATCAACCCTGATGCTCCGACTAAAACAGAGAACGACAAAGGTAGACCATTCTTTGCCGCCCAGGCATTCCCGGGTGCAGAAGTAAGCTGGCAAATCAATGATGCTGTAGAAAAGTATGATATGGTTCAGCACTTCGGACCTATTTATACAACGAGCACGATCCAAGGCTCCCTGAACGCGATTTCCGCGAATTCGAAATACAAGAAGGAAGCCTTGAAGTACTTAGAATTGGTCAATACGGATCCAAAGCTGCGCAATATGCTGGCATTCGGGGAGCTGGGCGTAGACTACAACAACGTCGATGGCGAAAAGGTAATCGAGCGTATTTCCGATACTTGGCCGCTGGCTGCTTACTCCCAAGGTACATTCTTTAATCTAGCTGTTACCAAAGGCGCTCCCGTGGATCAATGGGATCAAGTTAAAAAGCTGAACGATGCAGCGACATCTTCCACTGTTCTAGGGTTCGCGCTGGACATCGCCAATCTTCAGACCGAAGTGGCGAATTGCCAAGCGGTATGGGATAAATACAAATACGAACTCATTACGGGCGCTTCCGATCCGGAGAAAATGATTCCGAAGATTACCGATGAATTGAAAGCAGCAGGCATGGACACGATCATGCAAGCTGCTCAAGAGCAAATTAACAACTACTTCAACTAAGAGAATAAGATAAGCATCCCTTATTGAGACACTCCATATGGGATGCTTATTTCTGTCCTATGAAGCTTTGCTTAATCATGTTAAAGTAGTGTGATAAATACTTACTATCGATGAGCTGCTGCAATTGAGGTGTCCTATGAGCTCTTTTCTGCAAATCAAAATTTATCGTTACAAGTTTATTGCCTATGTCGTCTTCGTCGTGATCATTGGTCTTGCGCTTGGCATTCTGACCTGTGCAATGCTGCTGAATCAATGGATTGGCGATGCCCGTTTAGAGGCTGCCAATGCTTTCGCGGGCGTAGAGAATGAGCTCCAGTATGATGCAGACCGAATCGAGGCCTACATGCAGCGCATTTACTCCAATCATAGTCTGATGGACGATGCTCGCAGCTTTTTAAGCAGCAGTGCCGAAGGATACTTAACCAATAGTCTGCAAAACAGCCAATTCTCGCAGCCTCTGGTATCCTTCCCGGAGGATATTAAAACCTACCTATACAGCTGGGCGCAAGGCGGGATCACGCAGGTTAGTCTGCATACAAACAACTATGGCAATGTCGTACGCTTTAGCGATAACGGAATTGCAAGCTTCAAGTTCGGTCTTCCAAATACAGACGAAGCGTTCCACGATACCATTCTAAAGGGATTCGTCTACCGCAAGAAGCTATCGGATCTAGCACTGGGCTCTAAAGAATTAGGGGAGCTTCGCTTTTTGGTCAGCAGCGATCAAATCTTTAAGTCCATACCAAATTATCGATTGGGAAAGGCTGCCGCAGTCAGCCCTTCCGATGAGATCTACCTGATCGGCAACGAACAGGACCAAGACTTGAAGGAATTATCCCGTCTAGCCGCGGCGAATGGACGCGGTCATGGTTATATTTCGAAGGGATTATTTGAGCATATCTTTTTTATCACCTTTCCGTCCACCAAGTTCAATTTCAAATTCGTTAGCATCGTTGATTTATCCATGCTCATTCGACAGCATGCCAACATGCTGATTACCATCTTCCTGATCGTCATCACGACCATGATTAGCGTACTGCTGCTCATTGTGTACAATTTGCGGGATGATTCCCGGTTCCTGCACCGCATCATCCAATCGATCGGACGCGTGAAAACGGCCAACTTCACGCCCAATCGCCCAGCCCGTTATCGTCGCAACGAATACGGCATGATCGCAAGGGAATTAGACGATATGATTCAACAATTGGATAAGCATATCCGCAACGAATATTTGCTAAAGCTCAAACAGCAAGAAACCGAAATGAAAGCGCTTCAGAATCAAATCAACCCTCATTTTCTCTATAATACGTTAGAGGTTATCCGCTCTACCGCCCTTGTTAATCAGGACAGGGACACCGCCGATGCCATTGCTACGCTAGGAGCGCTCTATCGTGAAATTGTCAAAAAGGAAAATATTATTACGATTGCAAGCGAGCTCGAATTACTGCTGAAATACTTAGAAATTATGGAATTTAAATATCCGGAACGTTTTTTCTATCAAGTCAATGTAGAGCCGGCATTACTCTCGATCCCTACCGTGAAATTCTGGATGCAGCCTTTGGCTGAAAACTTTTTCGTCCATGGCTTTAACGCCAGCAATGAGTTTAACTTATATGTCGTTAACGGCTGGGAAGCTGAAGAACATTATGTATTGGAATTCGTGGATAATGGGCGCGGCATTCATACGGACCGTTTGCAAACGGTACGAAGCACGCTTTCGAGCCAAGACGATCCTTCATCCGGGAGTATCGGTTTACGCAACGTATATACAAGGCTTCACTTCTTTTATGGCAAAAGCTTTTCTATCGAAATTGAGAATAACGAGGAAGCTGGCGTTAAAATTTCCGTGCGGATTTCAAAAGAGGTGATCGAACATGTACAAACTGCTGATAATCGATGACGAACCTCAGATTTTGGAGGGAATGAAGCGAATTCTGGACTGGAAACAATATGGTTTTAGTCGCATCGATACTTGCGAATCTACGGAGGCGGCCATGTCCAAGGTTGTGGATCTGCAGCCGGATGTCGCTATTTTCGACGTGTGCATTGGCCAAAATCTTGGTTATGAAACGATCTTCAGACTCAATGAACTCCACATCCCTACCAAATATGTGATCATGAGCGGTTATAGTGAATTCAAATATGCCCAAGAAGCCATTCGTTGCGGTGTCAAAGACTATTTGCTCAAGCCTATAGATCGTACGAAGCTGCAGCAAGTGATTGAGAAAATAATTGTTGAAGATCTTAATGGTACGATAGGACATATAAGCTGCGAGAGCTTGAACAAGGATCCTGTACTAGGCGTGAGCTATGACAGCTTATCCAAGCTGGTCAACCGCATTCTGCTGATGATCAAGACGGAGTATGCTCAGAATATTACCTTAAAATCAGTCGCGGAGCGCTTCCAGATGAACAGTACTTACCTTGGACAATTATTTCTCAAAGAATCCGAAATGAAGTTTTCAGAATATCTCATGGCTTACCGAATGCTCCTCGCACAAGAACGAATTCAATCGACGGATGAGAAGATCTCTTCAATCGCGCTTTCCGTCGGCTATAACAATCTCAATTATTTCTATACGCACTTTCATAGCTTTTTCGGAAAATCTCCCTCTGATCTGCGGGGAAAAGGTTAACTGCGAGCTTGGCAGAAAGGAGGATATCGATGCTATCGCGCTCTAGATATAGATGTATCTTCATGACAATCAGTATTATACTGCTGCTCACAGCGTGTACGACCGGTTGCTCCCGGCAGCCTAGCAGAAACAACGACGATAAGTATGATGGCGACACTGTAAATCTGATTTATTACACGATTGGAGAGCCCGACAAGGATCTGAAGCTCGTCAACGATAAAATCAATGAAATCATGGCTCGTAAAATTGGCGTGACGATCACTTATATCAAGATTGGATGGCAGGAATATGAAGACCGGCTGAACACGCTAATATCCGCGGGTACTCCTTTCGACATTGCTTTTGCACCCAACTATGCAACCGCCGCTATGCGCGGCGCATGGCTGAGACTTGACGATTATCTTGCTAGTCTGGGCAAGGATTTGTACGACACCATTGACCCCATCTTTTGGCAAGGGGTGCAAATGAATGACGGAGGCATCTATGGCGTGCCAACCAATAAAGAGCTGGCCGTCCGCGATCATTGGATGTACCCCGCTTCCATCGTGGAAAAGTACGATATCGACATCGCGAAGTACAATACGCTGGAATCGCTTGAACCTTTGCTCCGGATGATTCAGCAAAATGAGCCTGCCTACATGCCCATGGAACTAGATCGGGGTTCACAAAATTTCTTCGCTCTCTATGGCTACGAATATGTCGTGAATCATAAAGTTCCCTTGATGGTGAAATCGCTGGATCCTGATGCCAAGGTCGTCAATATCTTCGAAACAAAGGAAGCACGGCAGGTATTGGACACCTTGCGGCGTTATTATAAGGAGGGCTTCATTAACAAAGACGCGGCCCTCCGGGAGCCTGGCGGACTTAAGCGCGGGGATAAAGTGTTCTGGAAGTCCTCCGGCGGCGGACCGCTCTCGGAGAAGGCTTGGAGCAAGGATCGCGGGTACAAGGTTGTATCGAATCCCGTAACCCCTAGCGTCGTCACTACGGAATCGGTTCGTGGAGGCATCATGGCCGTCAATGCCAATACCAAGCATCCCGTTGAAAGCATCAAGTTTCTCAATCTGCTTAATACCGACCCTGAAATACGAAACTTATTCAATTACGGGATTGAAGGGGTGCATTACCGGCTGAATGAACAAGGGCAAGCGATCCCAATTCCCGGTAAAGACAGCCACGGCAACCCGATCCCGGATGCAGCGGCAAGCTATGCAGGAGTCCAATATACACAGGGCAACTGGTTTATCCTGAGAACCATGGGCGGCGATAACCCGGACCCTCTCGATAAATGGGAGCTATTTCGCGAGTACAACGCCGAAGCCGTCAAGTCCGCCGTGCTCGGCTTTACTCCCGATCTATCCAAGCTGACCGCCCAAATCGAAAACATTGAGATGGTTTGGAAAAAATATTATCCAAGCCTCATGACCGGTACCGTCGATGTTGACTCGATCCTCCCCAAGTATAATGAGGAGCTAAAGCAAGCAGGCATTGAAGAGGTAAGGAACGAAGTACAGAAGCAGCTAGATGCTCGGCGTAACGAGGCAAGTGCCGTAACGGCTCGTTAACTAGCGGCATCCACGATTGGACGCCTATTAAGCTGCTTTCCGTTTGTATGCGCGCACCGCGAATAGATAAGCGACGATTAGTATCCCTACGCACCACGCAAGCGCGACCCAGATCTCATTGCCTACCGGTTGACTTGACAATAGCGTACGGATGGTTTCTACGATAGAGGTCACCGGCTGGTTTTCGGCAAAGGCGCGTACGACTGACGGCATCGTTTCGGTCGGCACAAAGGCCGAACTGATAAACGGCAGGAAGATAAGCGGATAAGAAAACACGCTAGCGCCTTCCACCGATTTCGCGGACAGTCCGGCAATCGCCGCGACCCAAGTCAAAGCCAGTGTAAACAGCATGAGTATGCCGGCTACTGCAAGCCAAGACAGTACCCCCGCCGACGAGCGAAAGCCCATAATGAGCGCTACTAGAATGATGACGACAACCGATATGGCGTTGGATACCACCGAGGTCAGCACATGTCCCCACAGCACGGCGGAACGCGAAATCGGCATGGAGTGGAACCGCTCAATGATGCCCCGTTGCTTATCCAAAAACAGGCGGTAAGCCGTATAGGATATGCCACTTGCAATCGCAATCAGCAGGATACCGGGCAACAGGTAGTTCACATAGTTATCCATACCGCTTTCGATTGCGCCGCCAAACACATAGACGAACAGCAGCATCATTGCAATCGGAGTGATGCAAACCGTGAAGATGGTGTCCATGCTTCGCAAAATATGGCGCATGGAACGTCCAAGCATCACGCTCATGTCGCTGAAAAAATGCTGATTCATTGTTACTTTGCCTCCTTTTTACCAATGATTGCGAGGAATATCTCCTCCAATGAAGGTTGTTTTTCCACGTACTCCGTCTTTACGGGCGGGAACAGCTTTTTCAGTTCCTCGAGCGTACCGCCCGCAATGATTTTACCTTCATGCAAGATCGCGATTCGATCGGCAAGTTGTTCAGCCTCATCCAAATACTGAGTGGTCATAAATACCGTTGTGCCGCCGCCGGCAAGCTCCTTCACAATCTTCCAAGCCTCGATGCGTGCCTCGGGGTCAAGGCCCGTGGTCGGCTCGTCGAGGAAAATGAGCTGCGGTTTTCCGATCAGGCTCATGGCAATGTCGAGCCTGCGGCGCATGCCGCCCGAATACGTGGACGCCTTGCGGTCGGCGGCGTCGTTCAAATCGAAGCGGTTTAGCAAGTCATCCGCGACCTTGCGCGGATTTTTAAGGTGCCGCAGCTTTGCGATCATGATCAAATTTTCGCGCCCGATCAATATCTCGTCCACGGCGGCGAATTGCCCGGTCAGACTGATCGCTTGCCGCACATGCTCGGGTTTGGACGCGACGTCAAATCCGTATACCGTGGCAGTTCCTCCGTCCTGATTGAGCAGCGTGGCGAGGATTCTGACAATCGTCGTCTTGCCAGCGCCGTTGGAGCCAAGCAGGGCGAAAATTTCGCCTCGCTTCACTTCAAAATCGACGCCCTTTAGCACTTCCGTGCCATTGAAAGACTTTCGCAGACCTTTTACTTCAATTGCTTTTTCCATCCCGATCTCCCCCAACGGATTCTTGATAGATGTCAGCGTACGTTTTTGAATCTTTGATCAAATCGTCGCAGAAAGCCGCTACGTCACGGCCCGTCACTTCGAGCACGCCTTTCCCCAAGGCCGCGCCCTCTTCAAAAAGATCGACGATTCCCGAGAGAAGCCCCGTCCCGTCGGTTAGCTCGACAGGGCCGACCTTGAAGAGATATTTTTGAAGCTCTTTATAAACGATCTGATAATCTTTCGGGAGCGCTTTGACGCGCGCCACATGCGCTCGCCACTCTCTTTTGCCTTCGATGAGATCTCGGATACTCATTTTGTTCCCTCCTATTTACCTAATTTTTTGGCGATGTTTTTATTGAGTTGCTCGCGCCACTTGTCTCGAAACGACTTTGCCCCTTCTTCGCCGGCCAGCGCCGAACAGAAGCCTTTGATATCGTCGCCCAAAACCTCGCGGACGCTCTGACCGTCCGCCGCCGTTTCTTCGAGAAGGCCAAGCACGCCGTCAAGAAGGGGCATGAAGTTGCGACCGGTGAAATCGGAGTACGGCCAAAGATTGGCATTAATTTCTCCCCATGCCGCTTGATAATCGGCAGGCAACTTTTGGGTTCGCGCTTCGAATGCTTTCATTTCTCTCGTCATGTCGCTGCCGGTAATTTTTTCCCACAAATTCATTCGTCTCTCTCCTTTAACTCGTTCATTTTCGATGATACGAACTCCCACTTTTCCCAGAACCTCCGCAGCTCCTCGCGCCCCGCGTCGTTGATCGCGAAAAACTTTCGCGGCGGTCCCATATCGGAGGGCTTCTTGGTGATCTCCACCAACTTGTTTTTTTCAAGCCGGATCAGGATGGTGTACACCGTTCCCTCCACAACATCCGTGAAGCCGAGGGCGTTCAGCCGCCGCGTGATTTCGTAGCCGTAGGTTTCTTTGCGGCTTATAATCTCAAGCACACTGCCCTCAAGCACCCCTTTGAGCATTTCCGTTAGGTTTTCCAGCACAATCACTCCTTGCTATTCTGTATGACTGGTATCAAGTATTACTTACTACTACTATAAAGTAACACGCAGTAGATGATTTGTCAACACGCGGCTTTCAAATTCTCATACCGTCAGACTCCATAAAATAAGTTCTAGACAGACCTTATAAATTGAAACAGCGACAGCCAAGGACGAGAAAATATAGTCCTGGACTGTCGCTGTTTATTTAATACAAAAGATTTGGCGAGTGACTACCCGCCAGCGCCCTGGTATCGGTTCACGCCGAGCATCCAGACACGGTAGCCAATCCAATAGCTGATCGGTCCGACCATGGGCACGATCCACATCGCCCAGGAGGAGAGGATGGACGTGTCATGCGAGAGCAGGAACGCCGCGGGATAATAGTTGATAAAGGCAAACGGAATGACGAACGTCAGCAAGAGCTGGATGAAAGTGCCGAATACCGGAAGCGGATACGAGATAAAGTCCTTCAGCTTGAAGAACAGCGTGAACAGAAACCCCGTTCTCACCCAGACGAACGATGTCGCGCCGATCAGCGACATGAAGCCGGCCTGAATCAACGCGCCGCCGATAACGGCCAGCACGAGGTATAGAACGCTTAGCGCCGTCCACTTTATATCGAGAGAGATAAGCGACCAGACGAGAACCGAGCCGGAAATGGCGAGATGGGCGATGTAACCCAGGTTAAAGCCTCTGCACACGAGATACAGATAAGGATTGACCGGCTTGACGAGAAACGAGTCGAACGTACCGTTCTTCACATGCCCTTCGAGCTCCCGCATTTGCACGAACGAGAAGGATGCTCCAAGCGCGTAAGTAAACAAGCCAATGCTGTATAAAAAAGCGATCTCCGGCCACGTCCAGCCGGCCATTGAATCGAACCGGCTGATAAACAGCCAGATGATGAGATAATCCGCCGTGTAGCTGATCATCTGGGCCAGGATCGCCAGCAGGAAATCGGCCCGGTACTCCAGTCTTTCCTTCGTCAGCAGGCGCACCAGCTGTCCGAACAATCGAAATGTCATTTTAGTCCACCCTCCTTATCCGCCTTGAACGACAAGCCGCCGGACGGCTCTTCGCCATAGCCGGTTCACGAATACGGCCAATACCGTCGACCAGAGCACGCCCTTGCCGAGCAGTATCGCGACTTGTTCCATCGGAAGCGTGCCCAAGTACAAAGCGGCCGGAACATATCCGAGGAACTGGAAGGGCAGCGCCGAAGCGACTGCCTGCCACGAGGCAGGGAAAAACCAGAGCGGGAGAAACGATCCCGAAAAAAGCGTCGTCAACCCGCCGAGTATCCACACGAGCGCGAAGTGGTTCATCACCCAGAACGCGATGAGCGAGATGAGGTAACCGAGCAAAAACGAAATCAGCAAAGCGATGCACAGCGCGATAAGGAACGCGGCCAGATAGGCGCCGGAGGCGGGAGGCAGCATGCCGAAGCAAAGCCATGCGATCAGTAGCGACGGCAGAGCGGTGAACAGGAACCTGTAGAAGGCGCTTCCGAGGCCGTCGGCGAACAAGTAACCCGGGTAAGACAGCGGCTTGATCAGCTCGGAAGCGATAGCTCCGGATTTCAGGCTGTTGTCGACCTTCTCGCTCATACCATTGAACAGAAGCCCGTACAGCAGCGTGTTCAGAATGCTGTAGGTAATCATTTGATCGACGGCGATGCCCTCAACGGTCCCGCCCCCGATGACGGCCCGCCATATTTCAACCTGAATAAGAATCGTAACGAAATTGCCTAGCAGCCGCAGCCAAACCTCGGAGCGGTAGGACAATTGATTGATGAATGCTTTAACGCCGAACATCCAGTACATCTTCAATGAAAAGCCCTCCGTTCATCCGATTTCACGTTGATCCCGGTCTTCCTCCTGCAGCTGCAAATACAGCTTGCGAATGACCGAGTCGATGTCCGCTCCTTCAATAGTGGCGTCCTCCACCGGATACGAAGAGGCGATTTGGCTTATGTACTCGAATACGGCCGAGCCTCCTCGTTCGCAGAGGAATGTTTTGCGCACGCCTTCGTCATGGATAAGCGTCATGCCGGGCGACTTAACCGGTCCCGGATCGAATCGGAAATCGATGATAACGCGCCGCTCATTGCCGAGTTCGCTGCGCAGACTGGCAACGGAGCCGTCATAAACGAGATTGCCTTTGTTCACGACGACCATACGAGGGCAAATTTCTTCGATGTCTTTCATATCATGGGTCGTCAAAATAATGGAAACCTTCTTCTCGCGGTTGACCGTGCGCAGAAATTGCCGGATCTGGTCCTTCGCGAGTACGTCCAGACCGATCGTGGGCTCATCGAGAAACAAGATTTTCGGTTCGTGGAGAAGGGACATTGCGATTTCGACGCGCATGCGCTGTCCAAGGCTCAGCTGTCTGACAGGCTTCTGAATAAAGGAGGACAAAGAGAGGAGCTCGGTGCAGAACTCGACATTGTCACGAAATTGGATATCGGAAAGCTTGTATACATATTTATGCAGGTCGAATGAGTCCATAACAGGCAAGTCCCACCACAGCTGACTTCTCTGTCCGAACACGACGCCGATATGCTGGGCGATCCGCCTCCGCGACTCATGCGGAACGGTGTCCATGACCTTCACCTCGCCGGAGGTCGGGACTAGAATGCCGGTCATCATTTTGATCATCGTCGACTTGCCGGCGCCGTTCGGCCCCAGATAGCCCACCGCTTCGCCTTCTCCGATCGAGAAGGAAATATCGCGAACCGCCGTCTCTTCCGTAAACTTTCTCGTGAACAGACTGCGCATAGAGCCGATAAATCCCGGATAACGTTTGTATTGCCGATAAGTCTTTGTCACTTGATTCACTTCAATAATACCCATTCCATCACCCGTCCGTCTTTAAGGATTTACCATCTAGAATAGCACTTTCGTAAGAGCGATAATACCTTCTAAATTAGATATCTTTTCATGGGGATATTTAACAAAATAAAAAAACAGCCTCTGAATTGCTGGAAGCTTCATCCTGGTCGATTATTCAACTCCACACCACATCTTTTTATAGTGGGTTATATTTAGGACGCTCGGTCTTGTTAACATCACCAATTAACGGCAAACGGGAGAGCATGTTCTGCAAGAAATAGGAGTCCCAAGGGAAATGCTCCGTTATCCCTAGACCGACGACATCATATGATTTGGCTACATCTTGCAAAATACGGATAATCGTTTCCATTCTTACGCCCCGCGGAAATTTATCCTTATACTCCTCGTATGTTTCTGGGTAAGCAACCAAGAGCGAACGGAATTCCGTCATATCCAGTACATCCAGATCAAAATGGATCATGATCTTAGATGGTTTCCTTTCATCTAGCCATTGGAGTACCTTCGAACTATCTTGTTTAATCTCGTCGGGTCCTAAACTATCCAATTTCATATTACGCAATGGCTCAGAGTTTAACGATTCCAGTAAATCATTTAACCCTACAAACAACACTTGTTCAGGTTTAAAAAAACGTGGCACCTCTGCTACAAATTCTTTATCTCCTACTCCAAGTAAATTTGCAAGGACCATGGCGTGATGATTAGGGAAATCTTCAGGAATATAGACGTCCGGATGAGCATCAACCCATAGCAGGGCAGTGTCTCCGTCATATTTCTCATTCAAGTAAGCAAAAGGAGCAAGCTCAACGCTGCAATCTCCTCCCAACACGACGATACGATCAGGGTTATGCTTCTGAATGAGTTCCTTTGCAGAACGAGCTTGTTTCAGCACGGTACCTCTAGCCATAATTCCATGCTCTTTTTCCTCATCAAGATTCAAACTCACTGGCACTTCCTCAAAAGGGCCTTCTGCCTTGGGAGCAAGCCAGTTTAACAAATGAGCTCCCAGTATATATGGAGGATTATTCCCTCCGCCTTGCCATTGAGGAAATAGCAGACGCAGCGTACGATTGTTGTTATTTTCGATCATGAAAAACGCTCCTTTTCGTTAGCTTAATGACGTACCGTCAGTCTAATCCTTTATTTTTCTAGTCTAAACTTTCTTTTCACTTCTGACACCACCTTACACAAAGATTGTACGCCATCAGTGAACTAGGAGTTAAAGTGTTTCTGGCATAACCGACTAAAATAATACGAAAAAACACCCTGTTTCAGGGCGTTTTCTCGTATGATCTATGATTAATATAATTTGTGGAAAACACGATACAACATAACCGCCGATTCGGCGCGGCTAGCGATGTTCCCGAGACGCAGGTTAGCGCCGTCTCCCAACATAATGCCTTCGCTTACCATCCAAGATACGCTGTTAATTGCGGTATCGGATATCGATTCCCCGTCTTGGAACCGGGATAGAACGGTGAGATCGGCCTCCGGAATTGCCACTCCTTTGTCTAATGTTATAGCTCGTGCCAATAAGATAGCCATTGCTTCCCGAGTAAGGCTGTCCTTCGCCGTTAGAGTGCCTGCCGCACTTTCCAGAACCTGAATATCCTCGGCGTCCAAATCCAGCATCCTGTCCAGCATGACAACAAATTCGGCAAGTTTTATGGCCCTGTCTGGAGCAAAATTACCATTGCCCGTACCTCTAACTACTTCCCTGGCGCCTAGCGCCTCAATGGCATCACCCGCCCATGGCTGCGCTTCGAGATCGGTGAAGCTTATACTTCTGAAATCAACAACGTACGTTCCCGATTCAGCCGTTTGAATGACCATTGATTTATTGTTCGGATCATATTTTCCTTTCGGCACAATAACTGTCGTTCCGTCTTCCAGGATGCGCATAAGCACTAACAGATCTGGTTTTTTCCTCTCTTCTGGCGAGGGAGCATACGGAAGGGAAAGATGAACCGGAATGGGCGGCTTAACTTCCATGTTAACGGATGGCCTTGCTCCGGAATCCTCCTTCTCCATATGCAGCGCAATGCTTTCACTCGCCTTAAGCTGAGCTTGTTTTAACATGGCTGAGGATAAAGTTACGGTACCTAGTGAAGATGAAATACTCACATTGCTGTCTTCACCTAGACGTATGAGCGCCTTTGTAGGCAGATTAATCGACAGTTTATGGAATGGTTGATTGTCCTGAATCATAATTTGAACCAACTTAAAGCCGTTTCGATCCGTCGGCGCGTCCTTAAGCGCCTGCTCCAAAGCTTGCAATGCGATCGATAGGGATACCGATCCTTCCGCAGATATCTTCTTTATTTGATATTGAATGTTTCCACTGTTGTTCGACTCCAAAACAATATCCCCGTTGTTTATATTTGACGGCGGCGGATCGGATGGTGCTGGCTTGGGTTAAAATAGCTGAGCGTGTCTCTTAACGCCGCAGTTGCTTCCGCTATCTCATTTGCGGATGCCCGCACTTTCTCCGCTATATATTTTGCGTTCCTGAGGTCGAGTTGCAGTACGTCAACGGAGGTTTCGCCGTAAGACGATGCCGCACCTTCCGCCAGCAATTGTTCGGCTATTAAAATGGAACGGTTTAATTCGGTTTTGTCGGTTGCGGAATAACCGTTCATATGAATCTCTTGAATAGCAAATTTGTCGTCTTCGCCATCGGCCCCGTCGATCAGGATTCGAAATTGATTGGACGTAACCGGAGATTCCAAAGAAATCGTAAATCCCTCATGATTAGGAATGCTGCCTTTCCAGTTCAACTGGATTCCGCTCCGGGCAGTCTCCCATTCCGCTCCATTATAATATTGAATCGTTATTGTGCCGATACTCTGCTAAAGATAGGCGAACCGATAAGGGTCAATCCTTCTAATGTATAGTTTCCAGACGTGTAATCAAGCGCAATATTGGATTCCTGGCTATCCGGTTTACGGAATATGACTCCCGTATCGTAATGCCCATCCAACAAATTATCGGGTTTAGGGTTGTCGCTTATGACCGATAAATGATGAAACGATGCACGGAAGGAACGATTAGGTTCGTAATCTTAATTGAACTTGCTAGTGACGACGGGTTCGTGAATAGGCAAAGTAACATACAACATAGAATCTCAGGGTAATGAAACAGCCGTTATAAGTGCGATTATTATCACAGACTTATAACGGCTTTTCATTTGTTGATTCTGATCAGAGGTTATGGAACAGCAAGATGAGGTATTAGCCGTACTCACAGGAGTCGTTTCTCCCGCGTCAGTACGACAACATTCCGTTTTTTCTCAGCAGCAGTTGCATTGCTCTGAGGTCCAACACTGCAGACGCCCGTCTCCGGCAAGTCTAGACCGCTGCCGACGACAAGCAAAAGAGCAAGGAATGACCTTTCTCCACTATTTGCATGCCTACCGAATCGCCATGCGAAGGAACTTTTGGACAAGTCCCTGGGCCTGTCGCTCGAAACGGTTACCGAACAGGTGGGATATGCGAACGCCAGACATTTCTACAAAGTTTTCAATAAATACGAGAATAGAACGCCCGGACAATACCGCGCCATGCGCAATCCCCCTGAATCAAGAAGGAACGTTACAATAAAGCGTAAATCGTTAAAAAAAAGGGCTCTTCGCGATTCATTGATAATCATCCATCATCCAATGCGTATATCCATGACGGGTTTCGCCTTCACGGACCGAAACTCGCACCAACCCTCCGGAGGCACCACTTCCTTCGACTCTACATACACCTTGTCGCTCTTCAGACGTTGCGTGACCGAAAACTGGAGGAGGATCTCTTCGCCAGACCGGAGGTCACGTCTAACGTCAACTTCCCAGGGGGTCCCATTCCAATAGTGATCGGAGAGGATCTCGCCTCCCATAGACAACGAAGCCCGGTCGCCCGCATATTCGATCTTTAATCGAACGCCTTTCATTTGTGCCGGAAGCGGAGAAGCCGCTGTGACAGACAGAACGAACACCCTTATCCTCCTAAACGTATCAGGAGTGCGCTCAGACAAGCTCGGAAGCTCGCGTATATTGACGTTCAGCAGGCAAGAAGGAGATTGGAAACCGATTCGGGTCCATATTCCGTCTTGATTCGGACGGTGCAGATACTCACCGTACGTTTCCAAAGTCTCAAGAAGAGGAGGGTATACCCATACATCGTTGAGCTCATCCGGCGAGCCATATATACGAACTCCATCCGCTACAGGTAACAAGCCTTGCGAGCCGGTCACAATCCGTTGTAATCCTTGCCAATCCACCTTGATAGCAAGCTTCGCGAGTTTATCTGACAGGCTTAGTATCCGCGCGCACCGACCGTCCGGATATTCGACTTTGAAGATCCCAGACGTTCCCGGCCCGCATCGGACACCTTCTTCGCAGGGAGACGATTCAACGCCATGCAACTGCGTCCCTTGTGGCCAGACATACTCAGCCTCAATTCCTTCATGGATGAGGAAGACCCATGTCGGCTCACTGCCTTCCAGCCTCATAAGCGGCTGAGCTGTTGCATGAACGAGACGGATACCTTCGAGATCCATGCCAAGCGGCCAGAAACCGTAGCAGCCTGACGGAATGGAAACGGGTTTCTCCGGTAGCATCAGCGTTCGACCGTCATAGTGAAGCGCAAATTGCAACGGTTCCGTATCGCCGCATGATTGATTACGGTGGTAGTTGTTCCAGAATAGCCAACCGGAACTGCCGTCCCAGCGAGCAGCATAACGCGGCGTCGTCGTGTCTGACATGTTACGAGGCTGTATTGGTGGGAAGACGACGACAGTCGGGGCAAAGCGATCCCCGAAATCCAACAGGAACTGATGCAGGGGCCGAAGCGCATAGAACGCCTCCGACAGTTGACCGAATTCACGAATCGGGGCCTGAAAATCGTAGGAATATTCAGGATAGTCGTTCGGGTAGCCCGTTGCTTTCGATTCCTGGGTTGGCCCGGCCTCATCAACCGGATTCGTTCCGCCATGATACATATAATAACCCGGTAAATTATTGCCGCTTCCCATTCGTACGAGCGCAATCGATGCGACGTCCTCCGGTCGGATAACGGGCCGCCTATGCCAAGTCATTTGCACCCCTCCGCCCAGTTCGCACGTGGCAAAGGGATACCGGTCGAGATCCGGACGACTAAACTCGCTGCGAATCCCCACGGTGTCGAACAGGTCGTTACCGATCTGCGAATCGTTGCGCACGCCATGGAAGAAATAGTGAGGACTTGGCGGGAGCGGGTCGGTATGCGGCTCCCACGGTGCTTCCGGATAACCGCCGAATACCGGGATGAATTCCTCCTCCGGGAATCGTGTGCCTCCGTCCCCCGACCATCCTGTTACGGTCCAATATGGGGTGATCAGTCCGGCTTTGACGGCCATCGATTTAAGCATCCCAAGATGTTCCGGATGATCCGACAGCTCATTCTCGATTTGAATGCCAATTACCGGTCCACCCTGGTGATGCATCAAACCTTGAAGTTGTGCGGATAGCGAATTGAACCACCTTTGAACAACACTCAAGTACAGTTCGTCGTTCGTGCGTGTATTCGGCATGCGTGCAACCCAATCCGGAAATCCGCCGTTGCGCACTTCTCCGTGTATCCAAGGTCCGATTCGAGCCCAAAAGTAAAGACCGAGTTCTGCGCAAAGTTTAACGAAGTTTCGCAGATCCCGATTGCCATCAAAACGGATTTGTCCAGGATGTTCCTCATGGTGCAGCCATATGCTATAACTAGCCACAACGGTGATACCGCCTGCGCGCATTTTTAGTAGCGCATCCCGCCACTCGTTTTGCGGCACACGAGTGTAGTGAATTTCTCCCATTATGGGTACCCATGGTCTGCCGTTACGAGTGAAGTAACGACTATTTACGCTGAGCAACTCTCCTTGCGGCGAAATACCGCCCATCCGCAGATGTCCTTCCGCTGGCTGAAGAACGTCTGTCGGCAGAGGAAAATGATAGATTGTCACGACTTGCCCAACTCCTCCCTAATTACCCTTTTACTGCCGATCCTACCGTAAGCGAGCGTTCCACCTGTTCAGAGAACAGCAGATAGATGAGCACGGTCGGCAGACTGGCGATCGTCATCGCTGCTCCCATCGCGCCCCAATCGGTCGTGAACTGCCCTTGAAAAAAAACAAGACCGAGCGGCAGCGTCTTGAGTTTTTCATCCACAATGAGGATAAGCGCCATCGGGAATTCATTCCAAGCCGCCAGAAAAACAAAAATCGAAACCGTGGCTACCGCAGGCTTCATAAGTGGCAATATAATGCTCCAAAATACGCGATAAATGCTAGCTCCGTCTATACAACCGGATTCTTCTAATTGATAGGGAAGCGAGCGAAAAAAACCGTAAAACACTAACATTGAGAACGATAGATTAAAGGCGATATACGGCAAAATTACCGCTTCGTATGTGTTAGAAATGTGCAGGTCGCGCATCAAAATCGATAACGGAATCATAATGACCTGTATAGGGATAAACATCCCTGTGAGCAAATAAGTTCGCGCGACATTTTGAAACCGCCATTGCATACGCGCCACAGCGTATGCGAACATGAGCGCAATCAACACTGTGACTGCCACCGTAATAGTCGATATGAAGAGACTGTTCATAAAATAGCGCGGCACGTTAAAGGTGGATAAAGCCGTTTGGTAATTTTCCCACCTGAAGCGTGTCGGGAAACCAAACGGATTTGACGTGAAAATCTCCTGGTTATTTTTCAATGAATAAAATAGCGTCCAGATTAACGGGTACAGACAGATAAGCGCATTGAGCCACAATATGCCTCTGAGAAAAGGGTGTTGGAACTGTCTAGATCGTATTATCATTGTCGCGTCACCTCCCTTAGTACGTTAATTGTTCGCGAGCGACAACACGATTGATGATCGCGATCGCCGCCAAACATTGGATGACTAAAATAACGGCAACCGCGCAGCCGTAACCAAATTCGTTGAGTCGGAATGCGGCACGATACATCATGAAAGTCAAGGTATAGGTAGAAGTTCCCGGTCCTCCGCCTGTCATGAGCATCATATTGGCAAACGCATTGAGCCCGCCAGTAACCGACATCACCAAACAGAGCTTATAAGTTTCAGCCAATAACGGCATCGTGATACGGAAGTAAATCTGACGTTTGTTGCATCCATCGATTAAAGATGCTTCAAAGAAATGCTCCGGAATGGCTTTGATGCCAGCGTACAGCAAAGCGAATTGATAACCCATGTACTGCCAAGCATTACTCAGCGCAACTACGTAAATGGCTGAATTCGTGTCGCTCAGCCAACTCTGCCGAAAGGAGAAGCCAAGTGAGGCCATAAAGGAGTTGAACATGCCGTGATCGGGATCCAGAATAGAGTTCCATAATTGGGAGACGACCGTAATCGACAGCACGACGGGAAGAAAATAGACCGATCTCAGGAATCTCATCCCTCGCATTCTGATACTGGTCATCGCAAAAGTCAAGAATGACGCACCGCCAATTTGCACGAACATCAGCACGAAAGCGAATATCAACCCGTTACGTATCGATGTCCCAAATAAATCGTCTTCCATGAGGCGCCGATAATTGTCAAATCCGATAAATTGACTCACGGTCAAACCGTCCCATTCGAAAAAGCTGCGATAAAAAATTTGCACGAATGGGTAGTAAACCATTAATGAAAAAACAAGGAGCGCAGGCAATGTAAATATCACGATCGCCATCGGATTTTGAAAAAACCTTCTCATTCACTCTCATTCCTATTCATAAAGGCCTCGCATGATTAAGAACATACGAGGCCTCGTTATTGGGAATCTAAATAAAATCAAATGAATTATTTAGCCTCTTTCTCGACTACCTCTATCGCCTTGTCAATGTTTTTCACAAAGTCGGCTGCAGCGCCGCCAGCCACTAGCTTTTGCGTTTCATCCTCTAATGCGACTTTAATCTTGGCGTTAGATAGACTCCACGAGAATGCAGTCGTTGAAGTTATGTTGCTTAATTCACCATTCAACCGAGTAAACATTGGCGCGAGCGGATTTTCCGGCGCTTTCGTTACTTTCGTCGCAACGATCGGATTGCCGCGGAGCGTAACTTTTCCTTCGGCTATCTTGAGTGCCATGAAAGCAGCCACCTTTGCCGCCAGTTCCTTGTCTTTCGTTTTTGGGTTTACCGCAAAACCGCCATAGGAGTTGCTGCCGCTGAGCGCAAACTTGTTCTTCTCGTAGGAAGCGGCGTCCTGCGATGGATAGTACATATAGTCAACCTTGTCGCCCATTTTTTTAGTGGATTCGGTTATTTCCCACGAACCATTCAAGAACATAGCCGCCTTACCTTCATAGAACAGTCCTGCCGCTTGATCATAGTTCATTAACGGAGCGCTTTTGGATAGAAGGCCCGCCTTCACCAGTTCATCCATTTTGGCTGCAGCGTGTGCATAAGCCTCGTCGCTCGCTTTGCCTTTTAGTTCGTCCAGCTTCTTGACGCCGCCGGTGTCATAGCGAGTTGCGATCAAATCGAACAGCGCCATGGTAATCCATTTCTCCTTGCCGAAGAGAGAGAGCGGCACGATGCCGTTGGAATTAAATACTTTTGCCGCCGCGATCAGTTCGTCAAAAGTCGTCGGCACTTTGACACCGTACTTTTCGAACAATTCTTTGTTGTAATATAGGAGCACCAGGTCGTTGCCCGAGACAGGAAATCCATATATGTGCTGGTCGTCTGCATACAGCAAATTTTTGCTACTCGGGAGCAGCTTGCTTTCAAAGTCGAATTGGTTTACATACTCATCCAATTGCAAAATATTGTTCGATTTGCGAAAAACATTGATCACGTCCGTGTTGGCACTGAAGATGTCCGGTAAATTGCCGGAAGCGGCATACGTTTTAAGCTTCATATTATCGTCCTGAGCCTGGATGTCCAATTCCAGTTCGACGTTCGGCATTTCTTCCTCTAGCGCTTTTTTGGCATAGTCGAAAGGTATTTTTTCGTCGTCCGCCGAGTACCCTGTGTAAATTCTCAGCTTGACCTTCTCACCGTTATTCGCCGGTTCGCTCGAAGCGGATGCGGTTGCGGAAGACGAGCTGACGGAAGGCGCCGGTGAATCTTTTGCTGTCTTGTCTGATGTGCCGCAGGCAGCCAGCGCTAGCATCATGACGGCAGCCAGCACGGCAGCGACTGCTTGTTGAATTTTCTTCATTCGTATATTCCCCTCACTTCAGTATTGTTGGGCAAGGCTTGTCCCTACCCTTGTTCTAAGTATATAGATCGGGGTTTGAAGCCAGAAGAAACAAAACGACACTAGTTTGCATTTTCCGATACTACTTTTCCGTCATCTTCAACTGTTCGTATTCCCGGGGAGACACGCCGAAATGGCGCTTAAAGCATTTGCTGAAGTATCCCGCATCGTTATAGCCCACTTCTTCCGCAATATCAGCAAATCGAATGCCGCCGCCTGTCAATAGCTCGCTTGCCTTCTGCATGCGCACTTGCGTGAGGTGATCGCTCACCGTCAAGTCCGTTTCTCTTTTAATGATACGACGCAAGTAACTGGCGTTGATATACAAGGAAGCTGCGATATCCTCCACCATCAATTCAGGATTTCTGTAATGCGTCCTTATGAGGGCAAGCGTATCCTCGACGATTTGGCGCGAGCGAGTCGATCGCTTTCCGCTTCGGAAGGCGATGACTTGGCTATAGAAACGGCAAAGCCAGTCTGCCGCCTCATCAAGAGATGGATTGGCTTCCGCTTCGGCGAATGGGAAAAAACCTTTGCCGAATACATCCTCCAACCGGCAGTTCATCTCTGCTAAATAAGACATGCAAAGCGAAACAAGCCCCGCAATTAAACCTCGGGCTGCATCCGGTGAAATATGACGTTCTTTGACGGTGCGAAACAATTCCCGAAGCTCTGCATTCGCCGACATTTCATCCCCGGTACGAAGTGCAGTCAGAAGCCGCTCATGGCAATCCACCGAATAGAAAACTTCAGGGTTGCTGTTCAACTTGTCGTAAACGAGCACCCGGCCTTCGCCAAGCGTAACCCGGTGTTCCAGAGCTTGGAGCGCTTCCCTCCAGGACATCCAGAGTTCACAGGTATCAGATACGGTTCTTCCAATGCCGACAGACACCGACAGTTTCAAATAATGTTTAGCTGCCTGAACGATTCGTTCTGCCAGAAGAAGAACACGATCTTCTTCCGGATCCGATACAAGCAGCAGAAGACGATCTTCCTGAGCCGGAACAACCTCCAAGTTGGCTTCCCGATCTTTAAGATGGACAACAATATTGCTTACGGCATACTTCCAAAGCGATACCTGGTCAGGGTCCGGCCATTGCTGATGCAAGCGATCTATAGAGATGGCAATGGCTTGCCACTTGGACGCATGTTTGGGCATGCCGAATCTTTGGAAGCCTTGCAGGCAAGCCTCTTTTTTCATACCGTTGCGTACGAGGAGATAATTCAAGAAGCGTTCTTTCAGAATGTCGGAGTCTCTGGTCGCCGAATTACGTTCCAGCAATAATCGGTCAAGGCGCGTCTTGGCAGTCAGAAGCGTGCGATAAAGCTCATCCCGGTCGAACGGCTTCAGCAAGTAGTCCTCGATGCCAAGCCGTAGTGCCCGCCGCGCATACTCGAACTCATTATGGCCCGTCACCATAATGATCGTACAATCCGGGTACTTCTCTTTGAGAGACTCCGCTACCGCTAATCCGTCGATAATCGGCATGCTAATATCCAAAAGGGCAATATCCGGTTTGTGACTTTCCAGCAGTGTCAGCGCCTCTTCACCGTTACGGGCTTCCCACATCAACCGCATTCCGAGCGTGTCCCATTCGGCGGCCGTTCTCAAATAATCACGGAACAGCGCCTCGTCATCAGCCATCATCACGTTGTACATGATTCTCCTCCTTGCCTAACGGCAACCTCAACATAACCGTAGTCCCCTCAGATCCGCTAACAATACTTAATCCGACGCTATATCCAAAGTATAACCTTAGCCTCTTAACGACATTAGCCACCCCGAAGCCTCTGTCCGGCGTTCCAGCAAGGAGATGATCTCGTTGTTCGTTCGTCATGCCTCTTCCATTATCCTGAACGATTAGCAATAGCATCCCATCGGTCAACTCGCCTTTAATTCGCACCACACCGGGCCAGCCAGTTGGCTTAATGCCATGGTATATTGCATTTTCAACGAGCGGCTGAAGCGTTAGTTTGGGAATGATGATCGGTTTTGAAGCCGCCGGAATGCTAATTTCGTAACCCAACACATCGGAATATCGATAGCCTTGAATGATTAAGTAGGATTCAACCAATTGAATCTCTTCCTGGAGGCTAATGAGGTCCTTGCCCCCGCTTAACGCGCCGCGGTAGAACGAAGCGAGCGCTTTCGTCGCGTCGCGCGCCTGCACCGGTCTGTTCATGTCGCACAGCACATAGATCAAATCCAGGGTATTGTAGAGAAAATGCGGCTTGATTTGCTCATTCATTAAAGTAAGCTCAGTCTCCCGCTTCTGCCGTTGTTCATCGGCGACTTGTTCAATGAGTTTACGGATATGGAATACCATGCTATTGAACCCTTGAGCCAAATATCCAAATTCATCTTTCTCCTTGCGGTCGAGTCGAACATGAAGCTCTCCGTTGCGCACTTGCCGCATGTGAGTGTGGAGCTGCTTTAGCGGCCTGCCGATCATGCGGGAAAGGAAGTATGCCCCGGACAGCGCGAGAATGAGACAGACCGTGCCCGTGCCGACAATCAGCTCATTGTTGCGGCGTAGCTCTTTGGTCAAGTAACGCAGAGGCGTGCCGCTCTCGAGGGTCCATGATGTACCTCTGACATTGACTCTTGTTACAAGGAAAGTTTCTCCATTCACCTCTTGCATGGCGCTGTCTCTGCCTTTCGTCCACGCTTGTCCGGTCGGTTGAATGGTTGACAGCAGCACCTCGCCTGGACGATTCGTCGCAATGACTTCTTCCTGCTCGTTAAGCAACCGATAGTATCGGCCTTGCGTTTCACCGATTCCTTTGAATTGGGCCGACAAATCCCCCGTTTTAATCACAAGGAAAAGGTAACCGAGCGTATCTCCTGTATTGATATCAAGTACTTTCTTGCCCAATGTGACGACAGGCTGGTGCGAATCAACCGTCAGAAAGTCGCGGATCTCCTCTCTAAACCGAACCGTCTCTCCACTAGTCGCTTTGATCTCTTCCAGCAAGGAACTCGTCAAAGCTTTCATGCTGTTTACTTCCATCTTCGGGTTATCGGTAATCAGATCCCCCTGGATATCCATAAAAGCAAGAGCGTCAATATTCTGAAACGTGGCTTTGGCAAACTCGAGATGATTCAGAATCTGAGTCCGTCTCTCGATGGGGAGGGAGGGAGTACTATCGCGAAGACGATTGTAAAGAACGACATTATTCACCCCAGTCAGTACCATGTTCGCGCAGCTCTCCGCCTCATTGAATGTCCAGCCGATTCGTGCTGAAATGAGGTGCGAATCGTCGAGTACAGTGCGGGTCGTCTCGGAAATGTACGTCTTCGAGAACAGTTGATTGGATATGAGTCCGAGCAGCAGAAATGGGACCGCCACCACCGGGAGATAAACGGCTATAATTTTGCTTCGAATGCTACTGTCTCCGAAGCGTGTCCATAACCGCTTCTTGGCGTGCTTCCATTTCAATATGTTCATCTCCGGCCTCCGTCTGGTAAGGCGAATCAAACGCAAGAATGCGGAATTCAAGCTTGTCCGATTACTAGTTGAAAGATCCTATTATATCACGGAAACCAGCCACAGCGTTTCCGCTCTGGCTGGCATTTCCCCCGGCTCTTTTGTGTAAATCCAATATCCTCTTTCTACAGCGCTAACGTGATTCGGTCTATATCCGGGGAGTACCCGGTTGCATTGCTAAAACGTAAAGTATTCGAGCCTGCAGCTAGCGTTACCGGAACGACGACCGTACTGACGGTGCTCCAGCTTCCGCTGCCAGGGAAGTTAATCGCCTGAGCAGGTCCGCCGTTGATGGATAACGAAGCTGAACGGGCATCGGCTGTGATATAGGAAATCGTCAACTGATAAGTGCCAGCGCTGCTAACCTGCACATTATTAAATTGCAAATAGTTTGCGCTACCATTACCGATATAGCCTACGATCTTACCTCCCGACGCAGTGCTTTGATCCATTATGCGCGCGTTGCCCGCCAGCGTGTTCGTGGCCGACTCTGCCTCTAGAGCAATTTCATTGGCGTTCAGAACGGTTATTTTGTCCAGATCCGGCGCGAAACTTGAAGTGTTGGCGAATGTTAAGGTATTGACGCCAGCTTGTAGTGCAACCGTCACGTCCATGAACCCTGTCGTACTCCAGCCTCCGGTCGAAGGGAAGTTCAGCGTCTGCGGAGCAGCGCCATTCACCGACAGGGTAGCTGATCTCGCCTCTCCGCTCACATATGAAATCCGAAGCGTTTGATTGCCTGCGGAAGAGGCTGTGACATTCGGGAATGTCAGTTTATTAGCGGCATTGCCTCCAATGTATCCAACCACCCGATTGTTCGATGCGTAGGCAGCCTCGCTGATACGCGCAGATCCTCCGATTATGTTTATTAAACTCTCCGCCTCGTAACTCGTTTGAGGGAGTGATGCCGGAGTGCCCCCCTTAACGATAAGACCTACCGTCGAGTAAGCGGGAAGAGCGAGTGTCTCTGACAACGCTCCGGACGCTACCGTTCGGGTCAGTGTTTGGGACGGGGCGCTCGCGTCGTTCGTCTCCGATGCGGTATACACCTCAACCGTAACGTTGCCGCTAACCGGCAGGTTGGTCAAGTTTAAGGTAATGCTGCCAGTCGTACCTGAATGATTAACAGCAAGTGCCACGGGCTGCCCTGCATGGTTAACGATGCCTTGCGCCTGTGATACGCTGGTGTAGGTCGTAGAGCGCAACCCATAATTGCCTGCTCCCAGACCCATCGCGGTTGAATAGAGTCGCCAGGTTCGGTTGAATGGCTGCATGGTGGCGGTATTGGTCGTGCTATTCCAGCTATAGGCGCCATGACCAACTTCTGTCCAAGCCCAGTAATCGTCATTCACAACATTAGTCGGATACAAGGTATAGTAGGCTCCGCCCGCTACTCCGTCCCGCATTAGCTTCATGAGCTTCTGCCCATGATAGGAGATCCCTTCGCGTCCGGCCACCTCCGGTGGAGCTGATGCGTTATTGGGCGTCTTGTTCCATTCGTTCATGAATATTGGAATCGTCCGGTCTCGGCCTTGTGCCGCAATAAACCGGCGAAGCTCGTCGATCCGGTCGAATCCGCCATACTCGTAATCATGAACGGAAATAAAGTTTAAATCATTCGAGGTAATGCGGCTGTCACGCAATAGACGCCCAATCGTGCCGAAGTCTCCTCCCCACGTGTCCTCGCCAGGACCGCCTATCGGAATGATGGCACTAATAGATCGAATCGCTTTCGCCGAGTGGTAATATTGATCAACAGCCGCCTCTTCCTTGGTGGCGTACGGACTGCCAGTCAGAACAATATAACCGTGAGGTTCGTTCAAAAATTCCATCATATCCAGATTGTTCTTAAGCCGGTCATATACTTTGGCCACGATATCTTCATAGACATCCCAATCCTTTGGTACGCCAGCCTCCGTTCCGCTCCAACTTAGCCACTTCGGCAGTTCGAATATCATGCCCATTGTCTTGAAGCCTTTGGATTTGGCAAGGCTCGTCCAACCCTCATAGCGTGTAAAATTCCAGTTGGCCGGGTCCTGAACCTGATTTACATTGTTTTTGTAATCATTCAGCGTAATATTAGCCGGCAGAATATCCTGAAGCCTAAGGTCGGCACGCATGAAAACCAGCCCTGTATCATCGAGTTTGTTCCAGGCATCCGTATGCGTTCTTGTCGGAAAGTGAGTACCCCCGATAACGTCTGGGTAGCCGGTCCCAGTGCTGCTGGAATAGTCGATCGTTGCCGTGCCAGTCGCTGCAAACACTTGTGAAGGCTGAATTCCGACGATGACGGTCAGAACTGCAACCGTAGCAAGCGTCAGCATGGCAACCCGCTTACCCATACTTAGAATACGCTTACATTCTCTCATTTAAAAACTCCTCCGAAATTAAATGTTGTATACCCGGTCCGTTCGGGCCCTGGAACAGAGAGGGCATGCGTCCGCTGGCGTCTGCAACAGCGGTACTTGCACTATACGAGAAAACGATCGAAATCACAACGGATTTTTCGCTACGAATTTGGAATTTACGACACATGTCTCTTCGAATACTTGGAAGCTCTATTTTATACGCCGTCCAGAACGTCCTGACGATTTTCTGGTCCGTCGCCGGCGCCGTGCACAAGCTCACGCTTGCTCCCGAGGGCGCATAACACTATGGAGTTACTCCTGACGAAAGGGGAATTCGAAATTAATAAATGGCGGTGCAGGAAGCCCCCTTTTTTATTACCAATTTTTTTTCATTCAAAATCCCGTCTTCGGTATTTCCTACGGCATATATGGGAAAGGTGAGCAATGCCCCGATGCCACCGGATACACGGTGCGATGGGTTCTGATGATCTCCTGTACAAATGGATCATACGGCCTGTGGCACACATCCACGATGCCGATCTGATAATTCTCACCATCGAAACGCCCAAGCTGATCGTTGTATTGGAAATAATGAAAGCCGACCAGTTCCGGTATCACCAATCCGTTCTCCACGAAATACCGATAGGCGCTTCCACGTTCGGCCTGCGTGTTTACCGCTCTGATGCCATCCTTGCTGCTTGCACTTGAATGTAACCTTCGCTATTTTCGAGCCCGTGGTATAGTGCGTTTTCTACCAGCGGCCGAAGAATGAACCGCGGAAGCTGTACCATGTCCAGCCCAGGCTCTACTTGCATCCGAACATCGAATGCATAATCATACCTCAATCTCTGCAGCTCAATATAATCCCCGATAGCGGCAAATTCGTCATCAAGAGTAACGATCATGCTTTTTTTCCCAAATTATAATGCAACACCCGTGTAAATATTGTAACCAGCTTCGCGATATCGCTCTGACCGTGCATCCGCGCGAGCCATTGAATCGTATTCAGCGTATTGTGAATGAAATGAGGATTGATCTGAACGAGCAGCTTCTCCACTTCGAGCTGACCCCGCCTCTTCTCCTCGTATTTAATCTCCGCAACCAGTTCGACGGTCCGATCTCTCATCTGCTCGAAATTGCGAAAGACGGACTGAAATTCAGCCAGGCGGATATTCGGCTCGGATTGATCGGACAGATTCAAGGTAAACCTCGTAATCACCTTATTCATCTGCCGCAGAGGTCGGCTAACCATAAGCCATATCAGCCAGCCCATGAGCAGGCTGAGCAAGAGCGAACAGATGGAAACCCATAGAAACTGGTACCACTTTACGGTTTCCCGTTCATAATCCGTATCGAGTACCATTAGATTCAGCTTCCAGCCTGCGTCGCTACGGATTGGAAGTTGCGGTAGCCCCCGTTTTCTTCGGACATATCGCTGTAATGCACGGCTCCTTCCGCGCTTGTCATGGTGTGATATACATTAAAGTCCATCGCTTTGCGCTCGAACATTCCTTGCAAGACGGACGAGATTTTAACTTCCATATAGGAAAAAAAAGGATTTCCATTGTTGTCCTCCATCTTGCGAACCAATCGCTATTGGTGGCTTAGCTTTGCCTTTCCAAGCAGGATTTCCACCTGCTAAACTTCACAACCTAGGCTTGGTCGCACCGAAAGTTGAGTTAGTTACTTCTGCAAGGCTCTTTTTATTTTGAAGAAAAGATTGAACAAATCGCTTGCACCTTACGTAACGTAAGGTTTTATAATGAGGATACCGGTGATCGAGCTAGCGACAAAGAACGGAGATGATTAATGAAACGATATTGGAAGGTCGGGGATCTGGCCAAGCTGACGGGGCTAACGGTGCGCACGCTGCGCTTCTACGACCAGATCGGGCTGCTCTCGCCGTCGACTTCCACGGAATCGGGACATCGGCTCTACGACGACGAGGATTTGTCGCGGCTCTATCGAATTGTATCGCTGAAGGAGTTGGGCCTGTCGCTCGACGAAGTGAAGGCGGCACTGACGGGCCGCGGAATTGACCCGCTCGAGGTCGTCGGCCTGCAGATGGAGCGGGTGCTGGAGCAAATCCGGCGGCAGCAGAAGCTGCTGGATCAACTGAGGCACGTGTCTAAGCTGATGAAAGGAAAGGAGCAGGTGACGGTCGACGATTTCACCACGCTGCTACAAGCGATGAAGAACGACTACGAGAAGCCGATCCTGAATCGTCGACAAAGCTGGGAGCAACGTTTTGGCCTGCTGGGGATGTTCTTAGCGGGCGGGGATGACAAAACAAACAATAAAAAAGAAGAAAACAAGGAGGATTAAGATTATGAAAGAAAAATTTGTAAACCACGGAACATTCGTAATTGAAAAAACTTATCCGGCATCCAGGGAGCAGGTGTACGAAGCAATGGCTGACGCTGAAGCCAAAGCACGTTGGTTCACGAAGCCGGAAGTGTTCGAATTCCGGGTAGGCGGACGGGAATTCAGCAGCGGTGAAACGCCGGACGGCGGATTGTTCACGTTCGACGCGACTTATCAGGAGATTGTGCCGCTCGAGCGGATTGTTTATACGTACGTGATGGACCTTAACGGCGTGCGGTTCTCGGTATCCATTACGACGATCGAGCTTGCAGACGCGGATGGCGGCACGAAGCTGACCTTTACGGAGCAAGGCACCTTCTTCGATGGGCTCGATGTGGTGGAGAATCGGGAACACGGGTCGAGGGAGCTGCTGGAGCTGCTGGGCAATTCGCTTACTCAGAGCTGAAAAGCCGTTGCGGCGGAGGACGACGCCGACCTAGCTCCCGGCGAATTGGAGTTTGCCCATTCACGCTGGTACGACTCCCCAAGGGAAGAGGTTTACCGGGCGTGGGCGCAGCCGGAGCTGCTGACGCAGTGGTGGGGGCCTAACGGCTTCACGAGCACGTTCCGCGAATTCGACTTCCGCGAAGGCGGCTCCTGGCGTTTTACCTTTCACGGACCGGACGGCAGGGATTATCCGAACGAGAACAAGTTCATCGAGATCGAGTCGGGAGAGCGTATCGTACTGGAGCATCAAGGCGATCCTGAGTTCCGGTTGACGGCGACATTTACCGAGAAGGGCGGTCGGACGCGTGTAACATTCCGTCAGCAGTTCAAAGACGAGATGATATTCGAGCAAGTGAAATCGTATTACCCGGCCTGCAACAAGCAGAACCTGGACCGTCTTCGAGCTGGTGCTAGAGGGACAGCGCGTATTATAACTGCGGGGAAGCATGCCGCGTAAACAGCATCGGCCTAAGAACGTTGGAGCGTTCTTAGGCCGTTTTTCCGAGTCTAACACTTTATTTACTTCTGACACAAGATTGTTAGGTGTAAAAAAACTCTGGTACCACTTTTGTTGATTTTATTGGGTTTGCCGCGGCACGTGATAAACACGAAAAATAAAAAGTCAGGAACCACCAAAGATTACCATAAAAAGAAAGTTGGGAACCAATTTGTTCGTTTTTTTAATCGTTGACCCCTGAGACACATGATTCAAAAGGAACAAAAATATAGAAAATAGAATCTACATAAATGGGAGGTCTCTCATTCAACAATACGCTTCCTCGCTACAGTGAATGTCTGATGTCTGTTCAATAGAGAATGCGTCAATACTACTAGGTATCATGATTAATAGGATGGTAATGAATGCGCACATCGAGTCGTTCCATAGTGTATTGGAGGCCGAGTGCCTGCAGCGGCACGAGTTCATGAGCTACCAAGAAGCGTACGACACGGTGACGAAATACATCCGCTTCTACAATGAACGGCGGATGCATGGCAGTCTGTACGATCAAGCGCCCGAGCAGTACCGTGTTGCCGCGGCGACTGGTGAAGTGGAGCCTTTAATCGTGAAAGTCTGAGCAATTTTAAGCAATACTGAGGAGCACGTACGTTAAGTGTCCTAGACTCAAGAATTCAGGGGTTGAACCGCTTCTCCGCGAAAAAGATTTGATACGTATATACTAGCGTGGCTACCTTCGCTACTTGCAGCAAGAAGTCCTTCATTGTGGTCATCATCGTTTGGCCACCTTTGTCGTGTAAAAGTTAAAACGGACTTCTTTCATTATCGTCCAATGTACGGATCGCTGCGAGAATATTCACCTTGTTCTACTGTAAAGCGGCTGGAGGGCAAAAAAACATCCCCCGTTCGGGGGAGAAAACGCTGAGCGGCAGGATACACGCTTTTTCTTTATTACGCCTCCGGTTTCCTGCGCGCGGAACGCCCCCCATTTGGGGTTCATCTCCCCCTAGGCAGTCCACCAAAAAAACGCAACCCTTCTCAGGTTGCGTTGTGATTATTATTTGGTGGAGCCTAGGGGGATACGACTCGCACAAGCTCGTCTATCCAACATGGGATGTCCGAATCTCGATTATATAGCTGACGAAGCTTATTCGGCGAAGACTTTTAGCGGTTGATTCAGACGCCGTGCTCCTCCGCCTTCGGCTCCGTCCGCGCGGACGAACCCCTGACCTCATCGCTGCCAGCGATGCGCTCTCCCATACGAGTCGGTTTCACACCCAAAAAAATCCCCGCCTGAAAGGATTGTACTCCACCCAGGCTTGATTTTTTAGGGATTGCTAATGGTTATCAGTCCGTCATTCCAAACGCTTGCAGCATCCTAATAAACACAACCGCCGCCTGTGCGCGGGTCGTTTCACCCTTCGGGCTGAACGTATTTGTATCTGTGCCTGTCATGATGTTAAGCTTGACCATCAGGCGAACATCCTCCAGATAGGCCGCGTTCACACTTCCAATATCCTTATAGCCGTCCAAGCTTACAAATTCCTTGGACATCGGCAGTTTCTCAAGAGCAATAACTGCCGCCAGCATGCTCGCCATTTCCTCGCGGGTCAGTGGTTGATCGGGCTTGAAACTATTGCCGCTGACGAAGTTCAATAGTCCAAGCTCCTTCGCTTTGGCTACCTCTTCGAAGTACCACGCTCCTGACTTTACATCGTCATAGGACGATGTGTTGCCGATTGATGTGCCTCTTCCCAGCGACCGGACTAACATGGCGGTAAACTCCGCTCTTGTAATCGTTCTGTTCGGATCGTATTTTCCGCCGCCAACCCCGTCAACAAGCCCTTTCGCTGCTGCAAGATCAACATACGATTTGCCCCAATGCTTCAGCACATCGGTAAAGTTCACGGCGTTTTCCGCTACGACGTAAACGCTGTTCGAATTAGAGGCAATCAGCGCATACCATACTCCGTCAATTTGAACCATTCGAGCGGGGACGAACTCGAATTTCTTGGTCATTTCGTTATAACGGAATGCACCCCATTGGACAGGCACGCTTGACCTATCTTTCGGCATTGGGATTACTCTAGTTAGCGACTTGCTGAACCGATCTGCCGACCCGATTGTTTTTCCTGTTTTTGTATTAATGATCACGATATGAAAATCCACTATCGCGCCTTTGACTATGCCATTTGGAACGCTGTTTTTAAATGCCGCTTGGATGTCCTTATTGCCAGACTTGTCGGTCATGGTGATCTTAAAGCTGACATCCTCGGCTTTAATGTTGTTTGCATCAAGCAGCTCCTGCAGTCCCGGAATAAGCGAAGCTATATTAACTGGCACTTGATAGCTGCCGTAGTGAGTCTTGATCTCGATGAAAAAGTCAGCGTTTTTGCCAGCAAAGCCGGTTAAAATGCTTGCCGGAATGCTGACATAGGCCACGCCGTCCTTCGGAGATACTTCAAGCACGACTGACGGCTTCGTGGTGTCGACGCTATCCGGGTCTACTGCCGAGCCATTTATGTCGATAACAGGATTGATTACAGCAGGAGTTGAGCCGCTGCCACTGTTACTAACAGCAGGCGTCGTATCGCTCACCGTAATCGCAAGCGTCTGCGCCGCTCCACCGCTGAACGTAAACGTCAAGCTTGTCGTTCCGACCGGCTGTGCCGCCAAGTACGCCTTGTTGATCGTAACCGTACTGCCCGACACGGAATAGTCCGTTCCCTGCGCCAAAGTCGTCGCGCCGTTGGCGATGCTTGTCAACGTGTTGCCGTTCAGCGTCAATGTCGTCGATACATCCGCATTCCCCGCCGCTCCGGCGTATTTGTCGAAGCTCGCGCTCGTCGGGCTGATCGTGCTCGTTTGCGGCGTCGTATCGCTCACCGTAATCGCAAGAGTCTGCGCCGCTCCACTGCTAAACGTAAACGTCAAGCTTGTCGTTCCGACCGGCTGTGCCGCCAAGTACGCCTTGTTGATCGTAACCGTGCTGCCCGACACGGTATAGTCCGTTCCCTGCGCCAGAGGCGTCGCGCCATTGGCGATGCTTGTCAACGTGTTGCCGTTCAGCGTCAATGTCGTCGATACATCCGCATTCCCCGCCGCTCCGGCGTATTTGTCGAAGCTCGCGCTCGTCGGGCTGATCGTGCTCGTTTGCGGCGTCGTATCGCTCACCATAATCGCAAGCGTCTGCGCCGCTCCACCGCTGAACGTAAACGTCAAGCTTGTCGTTCCGACCGGCTGTGCCGCCAAGTACGCCTTGTTGATCGTAACCGTGCTGCCCGACACGGTATAGTCCGTTCCCTGCGCCAGAGGCGTCGCGCCATTGGCGATGCTTGTCAACGTGTTGCCGTTCAGCGTCAATGTCGTCGATACGTCCGCATTCCCCGCCGCTCCGGCGTATTTGTCGAAGCTCGCGCTAGCCGGACTGATCGTGCTCGTTTGCGGCGTCGTATCGCTCACCGTAATCGCAAGAGTCTGCGCCGCTCCACTGCTAAACGTAAACGTCAAGCTTGTCGTTCCGACCGGCTGTGCCGCCAAGTACGCCTTGTTGATCGTAACCGTACTGCCCGACACGGTATAGTCCGTGCCCTGCGCCAAAGTCGTCGCGCCGTTGGCGATGCTTGTCAACGTGTTGCCGTTCAGCGTCAATGTCGTCGATACGTCCGCATTCCCCGCCGCTCCGGCGTATTTGTCGAAGCTCGCGCTAGCCGGACTGATCGTGTAGTCAGGTAAGACGGTAAATGAATAGGCGGCTACACCTGCCGGAACCACAACCTCCTGAGCTTCGAGAGCTAGAACATAAAGCTCGTGCTGACCGTACGTGATAGATGACACCATTCCTGTCCAGTCTCCGCCAGACGGATTCGCACGAACCCATGTTCCTTCCGTGGTATCGAGCTGGAAATACACGCCATGCACCACTGAGGCATACGGGCTATAAGCATTGGACACCTGGAATGTAAAAATTTCATCCGTGCCGTACGCAATGTTGCCGGGCAGTGGCATAACTCCAACTTGCAATGGATTCATTGTACGCCCGGCGCCGTCTATGACTGTCACGTTAGCGCTGTTACTGTTGGCAACAAAGATTTTGTTCGTCACCGGATTCACCGCGACTGCCATGGGTCTGGTTCCCGCAGCTACCGTCGTCGTGTTGCTCGCGCCGTCAATGACCGTCACGTTGTTGCTGTTACTATTGGCCACATAGATTTTGTTCGTAACCGGATTCATCTCGACTGCCCAAGGATTGCTTCCCGCCGCTATCGTCGTCGTTGTGTTGCTCGCACCGTCAATGACCGTCACGTTGTTGCTGTTACTATTGGCCACATAGATTTTGTTTGTAACCGGATTCACCGCGACAGCTACAGGATAGTTTCCTGCCGCTACCGTCGTCGTCGTGTTGCTCGCGCCGTCAATGACCGTCACGTTGGCGCTGTTACTATTAGCCACATAGATTTTGTTCGTAACCGGATTCACCGCGACAGCTGCAGCAGCATTGGTTCCCGTAGCTACCGTCGTCGTCGTGTTGCTCGCGCCGTCAATGACCGTCACGCTGGCGCTGTTGCTATTGGCCACATAGATTTTGTTCGTCACCGGATTCGCAGTGATCGCAGTTGGATAGCTTCCCACCGCTACCGTCGTCGTCGTGTTGCTCGCGCCGTCAATGATCGTTACGTTGTGGCTGTCATAATTGGCGACATAAATTTTGTTCGTCACCGGATTCACCGCGACTGAAATTGGATAGTTTCCTGCCGCCACCGTCGTCGTCGTGTTGCTCGCGCCGTCAATGACCGTCACGTTGGCACTGTTATAATTGGCCACATAGATTTTGTTCGTCACCGGATTCACCGCGACTGCCCAAGGAAAGTTTCCCGCCTCTACCGTCGTCGTCGTGTTGTTCGCGCCGTCAATGACCGTCACGTTGTTGCTGTTACTATTGGCCACATAGATTTTGTTTGTAACCGGATTCACCTCGACAGCTGCAGGATTGGTTTTCGCCGCTATCGTCGTCGTTGTGTTGCTCGCACCGTCAATGACCGTCACGTTGTTGCTGTTACTATTGGCCACATAGATTTTGTTTGTAACCGGATTCACCGCGACAGCTACAGAATAGTTTCCTGCCGCTACCGTCGTCGTCGTGTTGCTCGCGCCGTCAATGACCGTCACGTTGGCGCTGTTACTATTAGCCACATAGATTTTGTTCGTAACCGGATTCACCGCGACAGCTGCAGCAGCATTGGCTCCCGTAGCTACCGTCGTCGTCGTGTTGCTCGCGCCGTCAATGACCGTCACGCTGGCGCTGTTGCTATTGGCCACATAGATTTTGTTCGTCACCGGATTCGCAGTGATTGCAGTTGGATAGCTTCCCACCGCTACCGTCGTCGTCGTGTTGCTCGGGCCGTCAATGATCGTTACGTTGTGGCTGTCATAATTGGCGACATAAATTTTGTTCGTCACCGAATTCACCGCGACTGAAATTGGATAGTTTCCTGCCGCTGCCGTCGTCGTCGTGTTGCTCGCGCCGTCAATGACCGTCACGTTAGCGCTGTTATAATTGGCCACATAGATTTTGTTCGTCACCGGATTCACCGCGACTGAAATTGGATAGTTTCCCGCCTCTACCGTCGTCGTCGTATTGTTCCCGCCGTCAATGACTGTCACGTTGGCGCTGTTACTATTGGCCACATAGATTTTGTTCGTCACCGTATTCACCGCGATTGCTGCAGGATTGGTTCCCGCGGCTACCGTCGTCGTCATGTTGCTCGCGCCGTCAATGACCGTCACGTTATTGCTGTTATTATTGGCCACATAGATTTTGTTCGTAACCGGATTCACCGTGATTGCCTGAGGCTTGGTTCCCGTTGCTACTGTCGTCGTTATGTTGCTCGCGCCGTCAATGACCGTCACGTTGTTGCTGTTCATATTGGCGACATAGATTTTGTTCGTAACCGGATTCACCGCGACTGCCCAAGGACTCGTTCCCGTCGCCACGGCATTCAAACTCGAATCTGCCGAAACCGCTTGAGGCGCCAAATGAAACGTAGCAATCAGAAGAGAGACTGCCAAAATCGATTTAAGCAAATAAGTAGAACTGCTTCTGAGTTTATTCACCATAATGCTCCGATAAGTCCGATTTAGTTCTGTTTTCATTAGTTTGCTGCTCATCCCTTCACTTTTGATCTTCTTGCTCCTTGAGATTTTCTCCCAAGTAAATCTTTCCTTCCAGTTACATGCGAGTCAATGACCCCCACTTAACTATCGTTTGAAGTGGGAGCTTGTAACGACCCGATCGTACAAACGTCTCTACGACTCCGATCTTTTGGCGTTCCAAAGAACGTGGTGTTACATCCTCGGTTAAGCATACGCCTACCGATGAGCAGACTGACAGCTACCCTGCAAGCCTAGTCATGCTAAGCCTGCACCTTCAAGAAGGTACTCTTTTCCCTTCAGACAGAGATTCATCGCACCGATCCGGTCATCATTACTTTCATAGCCACAGGCCAGGCAACGGAATCGATGCCCCCGTTTATCCCGATTTCCTTTTGCCGTATGGCCGCATACCGGACAGGCTTGCGAGGTGTGCTTGGGATCTACGGCAATGGTCATCGCCTTCGCAAGCTGCGACTTGTACGTCACCATCTCGCGAAGCTGGCGGAACGCCCACGATACCGTTACATATCGATGTTTTCGCCTGACCTTTTCCGTTGCACCCCGAATCCCTGTCAAATCCTCCAGTACAAACAATGTATTCGCCCCATATCGGGTCACGAGTGCCCTACTAACTTGATGATTCACATCAGTCATCCAGCGGTTTTCTCGTTCTCCGATTTGCTTCAGCCTGCGACGGGACGACGGCGTTTGTTTGCGTTGCAGCTCTGAACGCAACCTTTTGTAGTTCGCTCGTTTTTGTTTGAGCTCCCTTCCTCGAAAGAATACGGTTTTGCCATCACTGTCATACGCGGTGGCTACAAAGTTGATGCCCAGATCAACGCCCACGACTTGTTCGATCTCCGTCCGCTCAGGGACAGCTATTTCTTTCGACACGGGAATATGCAAATACCACTTCCGCTTTTTACAGACCAGCTTAGCTGTCCCGAATGTCCAAGAACCGTCGAAATAAGCTTCCATTCCTTTCGCTTCGAAAGGGACTTTGATACGGCCCTGCAGCGTATTGACGGAGAACAGTTGAGCGCCCAGGTTCAACGAATAATCCCGATGCCAGACCAGATCATATTCCGGCTTCTTAAAGCGTACCAACGTCCAGGCATGGCCGTTACTCCGGAGGGTCTTGTATCTGGCAATCGCGGTTTTCATCACCGACTGGGCCATTTGAGAGCGCAGCCCCAGCGTGCTGCGAAGGGAATGATACGTCATTCGGTGCAGGGCAGACTGCCCGAGCTCTCTCGTATCGAACACAAGGGCAGAGACAAAATTGCAGCCTTTCCGAAAAGCGGTCATCGTCTGATACAGCGCCTCGATTTGGCTTTCTGACGGTTTTATTTTTATTTTTGCCGTTACAGTTACGATCGTATGTTCGCCCCCTTTCTATCCTTATTTTAGCATAGTAGGGAGAACAAAAACATACAAATTCTCATTCAGGCTAACGCCTGACGCCCATTCCTCCCCCGCTTACAGAAGACGGGAGTATCCTGGGCGATTGTGATGAATATCAGCAATCATGCACTAGACTATCAAACAATTCTTACGCGAGCTCCTTCTTTTAGTGTTTGCACTACATTCACGATATCATCAACCGTATCTTCATCAAACAATCCATAAACGCCTTCTTGATGGAGTGAGACAAACGGTTGATCGAGAAGCTTGCCCGGTTCCAAAATTCCATTCACCGTCAAGTAATCGATGATCATATTGATAAAATTGATTTGATTGGCGTTTAGATTGGTTCGCTGCAGCAAATTAGCAAAGGCATCCTGTGCTGCAGAACGATCTAAACCGAGCAAGCTACGAACGAATACCCCAAATGAATTTTCATTCTCAGAAACAAATTGCTTATTGAACTGCTCTCTAGTGCCAACTTGTTCTTTCTCCAACATTTCCGCAAACGCCTCAATGTCCAAAGGTGTAATTTCCTTATTCCGTCGAATTCTTTGAATGGCGATATGATCTTGATGTTTACGAATATAATCACTGATATGGCTCTTGTAATCCGTAAAGTCTCCGAATGATGGGAGCTCGCCATCAAAGTCGATATCCTTGATCAGTTCATCCACGAAATTCGTATGCACGATGATCTTCTCATCTTTATCCAGCAGTCGGATAAGCTCACGGATCACTTTACGAATTTCATGAAGCTCAATTGCGGAAGTTCTTTCGAAAAAACGAATATCCATAATACCCCGAAGCATTTCCGCATGTTGTGCAACTTGTTGAACACCTACTCTTTTCTTATAGATCTTTGCGGCGATTTCTTGCAATTGCTTTTTCCTAGCGTCAGTTCCAGTAATCACGGTAATTCCAAGCAAAGCCCTCTGCAACCTTACATGCAACAAATCGACTCGTTTTTTATCCTCCGGCTCCGAGTCGTATACCTGTTTGGCGAAGTCTCCCGTCAACAGATTCACGTCTGTCTCCTCAAGCCATTCCCAATTCTCTTGTTTACGGAACTTCAATAGGATTGGAATGAACGGACGAATTGCAAAATGATGCTCATCCATACCGCTTAGCTGCCTAGTCAGCGTATCAATAATTTCATGATGTATCGTTTTGTAAGCATCCCCTGATGCATTCAACTCTCTAACTAAATGAACACGCTCCGTGAATAGCTGCCCAGTAATATGAAGAGGTGTCGGCTTAGGATCTTCCTTCCTTCCGAACTTAAAATATTCTACATTACCGCATAAATCAAATAGTAGAGCATGGGTTTTATGCTGCCCGGATCCGAACAAGTCCTCGCACAGACGTGTCCCTCTCCCGATCATCTGCCAAAACTTCGAAAGCGAAAGAACCGGTTTAAAAACAACAAGATTGACCACTTCCGGAACATCGATACCGGTATCAAGCATATCAACGGATACCGCAATATGAGGCTCCTTATCGCTTTGTTTGAAACTTTTAATGAGCGCCTGCGGGTTCGTGACCCCGTAGTGAATCTCTGTTGCAAACTTCCCTTTGAGGTGAGGCACCATGGAATCGAATACTTCAACAATTAATTCCGCGTGCTCCTTATTCCGAGCAAAGATTATCGTTTTTCCAAGTCTGTCTCCGCCTTTAACCTTAATCCCATGCTCCATCACTTTCTCGAGAGCTTGCCTGATTGTATCTCTGTTATATAAAAATTGATTAAGATGTTGAGATTCTACCTTTTCGGATTTTTTATGAGGTAATACTTTAGCATCGTATTCTGCCTGCTCTTCCTGCAACAACTCATTCCGATTAACCCCTTCATGCATGAACTTATAGAAAATCGAAACCGGTTTAACTGGCACTAAATTGTTATCCTCAATCGCTTGATTATATTCGTAAGCGAAGGTCGGTACATTTTGCTTTAATCCAAAGAAGTTGTATGTATCATGATCGACGTCACTCTTCGGCGTAGCCGTAAGCCCCAGTAGAAGCGAGTCAAAATATTGAAATAAAAGTCCGAATTTGTTATAGATAGAGCGATGTGCTTCATCAATTATGATGAGGTCATAAAAACCAGGAGAATATTTAGGTCTTTGGCCTGGCTCAATAAAACCCATCATTGTCTGATATGTTGAAAAATAAATCCGAGCTGTAGGGTCTTCCTTATCCTCCAGTAGATTGCAAGTCGTTGCGCTAGGGAGATGCTTCTTAAATTCCTCGCAAGCTTGGCTTACAAGTTCTTTGCGATCAGCCAAGAATAATACGTTCTTCGCCCAACCTGCCCGTTGCAAGAAATCGACAAAAGCAATCGCAGTCCGTGTCTTGCCAGTACCTGTTGCCATAACAAGAAGAGCGCGGCGATGACCTTGTTCGTACGTTTCAGCTACTCTCGTAATCGCTTCGATCTGATAAACACGACCTGCGATCATCGCATTTGGCTTATACTCAGCGGTATTTTTACGCTCTGACCGCTTTTGAATGGCCCATTCGAGATCTGCCTTGGAGAAGAACGATGATACCTGCCGCTCGGGATAGAACACATCATCCCACATCCAAGTTTCATAACCATTCGTATAAAATATGACCGGACGCTGACCATATTGGTTCTCCAGCAGATCGGCGTATTGTATAGCCTGGTGTTTCCCTTCTTTGGCGCTGCGCGTTGTTTTCTTTACCTCGATGACTGCAAGAGGCAGTTCACTGTCAGACCATAGCACATAATCGCAATAACCAATCCCCGTGCGATTAGGCATACCTTCGACTTGAAATTCGCGAACATCCGTGCCATGAGGATTCCAACCGGCATCACGTAGCATGACATCTATGATTAGCTGGCGAGTACGTGCTTCGGTCTCTGGCGTTAATTCAAAGCGAGGATTGTTGCTTCTTGCTGACAGCTCTTCAATCTTTTTCTTTAGTTTTGCATTTTCCTCTTCGATCTCTTGAATCCGCGCATCCTTCTCTTGGATGTGCTTTTCTAAGCGTTGCAAATCTTCTATTGTTTCCGACACCTTATGAGAAGTTGTCGGAATAAGCTCCTGATCAAAGATCAGATTGTTCAGCGGCTCATCGAGGTAATAGTCCTGCAGCCAGTTCAAGAATAAAAATAGATGTTCAAAAATAAGCAACGCGTTGTCCTTTGTAACCGGATCGCCGTGAACTGCCATGTTACCTAACTTCACAATGAGTTTAACTGGCTGAAATAAACTCGGTTGGAGTGTCTCTAAAAACGGTTTAGCATGGATCAGATCGCTTAACGTAACCTTGTCTTTGTCCGGAAGCTCCAAATAACCATCGTGGCTATACATCCAGCGAACTGCCCGCTCCAGTGACGCGCGGCAGTAAAACAGTGATGTACGAGGATTGGCGAAGACATTCGTCTCCGCCTCAGATGCATATTCATGAAGAGCGCTCCATTGGGGATGCGCTTTTAGAAAATCAACGTTTAAGGGCATATTCATCCACCTTTGATTCACGGAATTGTAGTCGTCCGGTAAACGCTTGGTGTAGGAGGGCTTGGAAGTTTTCTTCGAGTTTGGTTAGTTGACTTATCATAAATTCCTTTTCTTGTTCAATTGTTTTAGCAAGATTAGAAAAAGCCATTTGTTTATCCAATGGCGGAACAGGAATTGATATTCCTTTAATATCTGTAGCTGTAATGTTTTTCTTAGCTGTTCTCTTTACGTGGCTATTAAGCTCACTTTGACCAGTTGTAGACGTTAAAAAGAAAAATAAATAAAATGGAGTTACAATATTTGTATTTGCTTTGAATCGCAAAACATTCGGACTAATATTCGCATTTACTAAATTTTCCGAGTTTACTAAGGCAATTTTTTTAGCTGTGGATCCATCACCTCTTACAGCCATTACAATATCATTCAACTCAATTATTGTTCTTGGATAGTCCATACTCACTTCTTCATCAATAAAGACATAGTTATTCAATTCTGGATCAACAACTCCAGAACTTAATATGTTTCCAATTCTTATCACCGGAATACCAGATGGTTTATATTCCAAACCATAAAAAGTCGGATATCTATATATTTCAGAACAAACATCATCTAGTTTTAATTTTTTCCATTGATTATCTGGATTTTCAACAAACATCTCCACGAATATTGATTTAATTAATTCATCCAGCTTGACAATAGCTTCTTTCCGCTTTTGAATCAGGGATTCCGCTTCTGCTAAAGCTGAAACAATTTTTTGTTGAATTTCTGGTACAGGCAGTTCAATGTCAAGTTCCGCCAGTACATCAATACTTATCCCCTTTACCGTGGCACCTTTACCATATGATTCAATTAACTTTTCATTGCTCTTTAAAAAGTAAAATAAGTATTTTGTTTTTAATTGAGTACTATCCTTTTTAAATCTTGATTTATTGCTACATCAATTTGATTGATAGCCACTTTTCCCAAAGCCATACGAGTAGGAATAATAACATTATTTTTTGGTATAAGCCTTGATGCTGAGTTTTTTAAGCCATGCTCTGTAATAGTCTCCTGTGATGAAGTAATGTTAGTAGTATTGAAGTCCTTAACTGAAATCCATGGAATTTCTCCATTCCAAAACTCACTTTTTTCTCTACTAGGTGTACCTCCGCCAACAATGCCAACTAAATCCCCAAGTTTCACCCCAACATCTCCTCCAATCTGCGTAAACCGTCTACAATTCCTTCTTCCAAGTTAGAGATTTCCTGAAGGATTTGCTTCGGAGGAGCATAACTTACTTCTTCGCGTACTTGCTCTTTATAACGATTAATACTGAGATCATATTTATTGGCTCTAATCTCATCCACGGATACGAAAAATGATTGCTCAGTCCGCTCACGCTTCTTTTCATCTTCAAGGTTTTTAAACCGCGCAATAATATCAGGGATGTTGTTATCATCATGCTTGCTCAAATCAAGTTCACGGCGGTTGTCATCAAGTGAATAACCATCCGCCTGCATGTCGTAGAACCACACCTGATCCGTGCCGCCGATACTTGTTTTGCGGAAGATCATTATTGCCGTTGATACCCCGGCATATGGTTTAAATACGCCAGAAGGCATGGAAATAATTGCTTCAAGCTTATGGTTATCGATGATCTCTTTACGAATAGCAACATGTGCAGTCGAGGAGCCGAATAACACTCCATCTGGTACAATAACAGCGCAGCGTCCACCATTCTTAAGCAGCCGGAGCATCAATGCAAGGAACAATAACTCAGTCTTTTTCGTTTTCACTTTCGAAAGCAAATTGTCCGCCACTTGACTATAATCAAGAGAACCTTTAAAAGGTGGATTAGCCAATACCATCGTATATTGTTCTTCTTCCGTATTACTCTTTGAAAGTGAATCCTTATATTCCATATTCGGATCTTCGATGCCATGAAGCATCAAGTTCATACTAGCAATTCGCAGCATCGTTTGATCAGTATCAAAACCGTGAATCATTTCGCTATTAAAATGCTCTTGCAGTTGCTCATTTCCTGCTTTCACGAATAATTCATCACGGTAATGTTTAAGCACGTATTCCACCGCCGCTACGAGAAATCCAGCAGTACCGCTTGCTGGATCGATGATCTTGTCTCCAGGCGTAGGCTGCATGAGATCCACCATCATTTTAATAATGTGACGTGGCGTTCGGAATTGTCCGTTCGTACCGGAGGTCGCAATTTTCGAAAGGAGATACTCGTATAGATCCCCCATTGTATCCTTCTGACCTTCTTCTTTGCCAGTATTCTTCTCATCCATCGTCGTGAGCAAATCATCGATCCCTGATATAACCCGTTGCAATAATGCAGCAGTTGGAATAATGAACACGGCATTTTCAAGATGACGTGCAAATTTGGAATCCTGACCACCGAGTTTCTTCATATGTGTAAAAGCTTCATCTTTAACGATTCTAAACATCTCTTCAGGATTTGTTTTATTTTTAAATTGTGACCAGCGGATATCGTTTTCTTCTTTAGAGAAAAATGAATTGACAGTAACAGTACCCAGTCTAGCTAGTCGATCGACCCTCTTCTGTTGCTCATCGAGCTGCCGTAAAAATAGTAAGTATGTAAACTGTTCTATTACTGACAGTGGGTTTGAAACACCTGCACTGTAAAAATGATCCCATATTGCATCTACTTTATTTCGAATTTCTCCTGTAATCATGTTCAGTTGCCCCCAGAGATGATCTAGTCATTAATAACTATTATTGTACCATTGAGAAGTCCTTAGTTCCCATTTTTATTTCCCATATTTAATTGCTAGGGAGAATAAATGCAAAAACCCGCCGATATCATTCAGGCGGGCAAACACTTTTCCAATAATCTTGTCATAAATTTGATCTTAATCTTGTTTTCAATAGTACTATCTCTATAATTTCGTTCTTATCATAATCATTAAGATTTCTATAAACCTCAACTAACTTTTTTCATAATAGTCTTCATATGTAATCCCATCTTCCGAATCTACGTCGGTTAACAACCAGTTTAAATTCACATTATATTGGGCTCTAATTGATATTAATGTTTCCGCTGAAGGATTACTATTTCCCATTTCAATTTCACTCAAGTTACCTTGAGAAATCCCTGTACTTTTTGCAAATTGAGATTGGTTTAGATTAATTTCTTTTCGGATACATTTTATCCTGTACCCAATATCACTCATCCATTTCACCACCTTTAATCAAGGTTTCATGCAAAATCATTGTTTATTAAAAAGAGGGCAGCCTGTAAATCAATCCCTCAGGCTCCCCTCTAGATGCATTAATCATTTTACATGTCGGTTCCATACATTTATTTCACTTGACACTTGGTAATTTTCTAATTATTCCTTTATTCGACAGTCACGCTCTTCGCCAAATTCCTAGGCTTATCAACATCATGCCCCAGCGCCAGCGACGCGTAGTACGACAGCAGCTGCAGCGGCACGACGGCCAGCGCAGGCGACAGAATCGGCAGCGTCTTCGGAATCGCGAAGATTTCGTCGACGGACTTGGCGACTTCGGTCTCGAAGCCACTGTTCGCGATCGCCAGGACATGCGCGCCGCGCGCCTTCACTTCCTTGATGTTGCTTAGCGTCTTCTCGTAGAGCGCTTCTTGCGTCACCAACGAGATGACAGGCACGCCCTCTTCGATCAGTGCCAGCGTTCCGTGCTTCAGCTCGCCCGCAGCGTACGCTTCGGAGTGGATGTACGAAATTTCTTTCAGCTTCAGCGAGCCCTCTTGCGCAACGGCGTAGTCGACGCCGCGGCCGATGAAGAACAGACTTTTATGATGCGCCATGGATTCAGCCACTTGCTTGAGCACAGGCGCTTGCTCCAAAATGCTTTCGACTTGCTCCGGCAAGGCATGCAGTCCTTCAATCAGCTCTTCGACAGCCGATTGCTCCTGCGAACCAAGCACGCGTGCCAGGTGCAAACCGAACAGATAGAATGCGATCAACTGCGACGTATACGCCTTTGTCGACGCGACTGCGATTTCCGGTCCGGCCCATGTCGTAATCACATCGTTCGCCTCGCGGGCGACGGAGCTACCGACAACGTTCGTGATCGCAAGCACGCGAGCGCCGTTCTTCTGCGCTTCACGCAGCGCCGCTAGCGTATCCGCCGTTTCGCCGGACTGACTGACGACAATGACGAGCGTATCCGGGGTAATGATCGGCGAACGGTAGCGGTATTCCGATGCCACGTCGTTCTCTACCGGAATGCGCGCCAGCGACTCGATGACCGACTTGCCAACAAGACCGGCATGGTACGCGGTGCCGCATGCGACAATATGCACCTTGCGGATCGAGCGAATGTATTCATCCGACATATTCAGCTCTTTCAGATTGACGGATTTCCCGTCATCCGCGATTCTTCCGAGCATCGTGTCGCGGTAAGCCTTCGGTTGTTCGTGGATTTCTTTCAGCATAAAGTGATCGAATCCCGCTTTCTCCGCGGTTACCAAATCCCAATCGACATGAAATATTTCCTTGGAAATATTTTCTCCATCGGTCGTCATCAGTTCGACACCGCCGCGCGTCAACACGGCCATCTCGCCGTCGTTCAAAATATACACATTCCGAGTATGTTCCAAAATAGCCGGAATATCCGATCCGATAAAATTTTCGCCTTCGCCGACACCAATGACGAGCGGGCTGGCGAAACGTACGGCAACGAGTCGCTCCGGCTCGTATTCCGTAAGAACGCCGAGCGCGAACGCGCCGCGCATCCGTTTCACCGCGCGCTGCACCGCTTCGACAATGTTGCCGTCGTATTCGTCGGCGACAAGATGCGAGATGACCTCCGTGTCCGTCTCCGACACGAATACGTGGCCTTTCGCGATCAGCTCATCCTTCAGATCCAAGTAGTTTTCGACAATGCCGTTATGCACGACCGAGAACTTCGAGGAATTGTCCGTATGCGGATGGGAATTCACGTCGGACGGCTTGCCGTGCGTCGCCCAGCGCGTATGTCCGATACCGACGGAACCTTCCAGCGGATCATCTTTCAGCTTATCTTCCAGCACCGCGAGGCGGCCTTTCGACTTCTTGATCTCGAGACCATTGCTTGTAAAAACGGCAATCCCTGCCGAATCGTATCCACGGTACTCCAGCTTCTTCAAACCCTCGAGCAAAATTCCCTGCGAATCCCGATTACCAATATATCCTACAATTCCACACATAATTGAACAAACCTCCGTTAACGGTATATTTCCCCGTCCAGACGGATGCCAACCTTACGCGGCACAGGCAAAATATGAAGTTGTCACTTATGATTTCTTGAACGTACGCGTTCGAACAGAAGGTCGCCATGCCGAAATCGGCCATGCCCCTCTAGATATCCGAACACTATCTATGATTGCGAAAAAAAAGTGCGTCAAACCAACCCCATCGCCCGTGCCTTCCCCACAGGAGGCACCCTAGGACACTCGGGAGCAAAAAACTTTCTGCCGCAGCCCGCCGTACGTTTGTCGGATCGGTCGCCCAATCGTTTTGCGTATCGGCTTTCGGTTGGCCGCTATATACCGGAAGGTCCCCGCCGAAATTTCGAACACCTTCACCTCGTCAGCTTCCCGTATGAAGATCCGTCACGCACCCTATAGAAGCGGCATCATCCGGCATCTTTCATCACGCAAGCTCTGGCGCTTATAAATCCCTTGTAACCTCGGCCCTCTCTTTCCTTCTTGAATGAAAATCCTATGTCCTATCATATTCATTTTGACGCGCCCGTGCAACCATTTTCTGAAAATGAGCACAAGCCGTTTCCACAAACAGAAGCGAAGCGCTCCAGTATTAGACAATTCGCCCGGGTCGTCGACACTGCTTCCGTTACTATTCTATGCGCGATCAGCCTGTCTCCGGCCTGCATTTAAACGATTTCACACGGCAAATGCCGGCCGCGAGCCTCTAGGGCGATTCCCGCGGCCGGCTCCCCGTTGCCGGAATATGCCAGATTAAATTAACCTAATTCACGTTTCACCACGTTAGCGATCTGGTCGACATAGGCTTCTACTTGCTCCTTGTCCGGACCTTCCGCCATGACGCGGATGAGCGATTCGGTACCCGACGGGCGCACGAGAACGCGGCCATTGTCGCCCAGTTCATCTTCCACCTGCTTCACGGCTGCAAGAATGGCTTCATTGCCGTTGTATAGGCTCTTGTCGGCAACGCGGACGTTGACGAGCTTCTGCGGATATTTGCGCATGAGACCCTTCAGCTCGCTGAGCTTCTTGCCGGAAGCGGCCACCGTGTCAACCAGCTGCAATGCGGTCAGGATGCCGTCTCCCGTTGTAATGTAGTCGAGGAAAATCACATGGCCGGACTGCTCGCCCCCCAGATTGTAGCCGCCGCGGCGCATCTCTTCCATGACGTAACGGTCGCCGACCGCCGTCTGTGCCGTCTTCAGGCCGATGCTCTCCGCGCCCTTGAAGAAGCCGATGTTCGCCATGACCGTCGTTACGACCGTGTCATGCGCGAGTTTGCCTTCCCGCTTCAACCGGTCGCCGATAATGCACAGGATGAAGTCGCCGTCCACCTCTTCGCCCTTGTCGTCGATCGCGATCAACCGGTCGGCGTCGCCGTCGAAGCTGAGGCCGAGATCGGCGCCATGCTCGAGCACCTTCTCGCGAAGGTATTCCGGATGCGTCGAACCGACGCCCGCGTTAATGTTGCGGCCGTCCGGCTCCGCGCCTACCGTCGTAATGCTGGCGCCCAGCTCGCGGAATACGGCCGGAGCCAACTCGTAAGCGGCGCCGTTCGCGCAGTCGAGTACGATCTTGAGGCCGCCGAAGCTGCCGCCGATCGTCGTCTTCAAATAATCCAGGTAACGTTTCTTCGCGCCTTCGTCGACCGTCACGGAGCCGATATCGCCGCCCTCCGGACGAGGAAGCTCATCCTTCTGCGCGTCGATCAGCGCTTCGATCTCCAGCTCAGTCTCGTCGGACAGCTTAAAGCCGTCGCCCGCAAAAAACTTAATGCCGTTATCTTCCACCGGATTATGCGACGCGGAGATCATAACGCCCGCGTCGGCGCCCAGTTCCTTCGTTAAGTAAGCGACCGCCGGCGTCGACACGACGCCAAGGCGCACGACGCTCGCGCCGATCGACAACAATCCCGCGATAAGCGCCGACTCCAGCATAGGTCCGGAAATACGCGTATCGAGGCCGATGACGACCTTCGGCTTGCTAGCCGTTCTCGTTAATACATATCCGCCGCAGCGGCCGATCTTGTAGGCCAGCTCCGGCGTCAATTCTCTATTGGCGACGCCGCGAACGCCGTCCGTTCCGAAATACTTCCCCATCTTCCATGATCTCCTTTAAGTACGGTTAATGTTTCGACTCCTGTTACGAATACGCATGAACCCATTAGACGGTTACTGTCGTCTTCTGGAAGATGTCATCTTCGCTGTTCCAAATGTCCTTCTCCCTGCCGGTCCAGTCCGGCTCGGGAGCGTTCCCGCTTGCCAGCGACTGCGTCTGGCTGCCGGTACTTGGCTCGCCATTATCGGCCGTGCCGTTATTGCCGCCATTCTGACTCTCGTCGGCCTCTCCCGGCGGCTCTGACGGCGTACCGCCGACCTCGACATCTTCCGGTGGTTCCCCGCCGCCGGAAGAGGCCGTTCCTTCGATAATCTCGACCGATACAGTCAGCGGCTGCCCATCGCTTAATACCGCTTCGACGTACGGCGGCAGCTCCAGCTCAACCGGCACGGTGTGGACGCCGGGTGTGAGCCCTTCAACATTCGCCGTAATAACGACATCTGTTTCCTTGACGTCTTTTAGTACCGCTTCCGCGCCAGTAAGCTGCAAATTCATGCGCCCGCTCTCGGGCGATCGCAGGATGGCCGACATACCTTCCGGCGTACCGATGACCGAGACTTTTAAATTCTCCAGCGTCCGCGTCGCTGTTTTCTCAACGACGACGTCCAGCGTAATCTCGCCTGGCGACACCGAGTGGATCCCGTCGATCGGGGACGCCTTCACCTTGATCTCGCCGGACTGCTTCACCTTGCTCAGATCGAGCACCGCGCCGTCGTAGATTTGAATGGCATCCAGCTTGTCCTGCTCGGCGTACACGGTCACCTGTTCCGTTTCCGGCTTAACCGAGACGAGACTCAGATTCTCGTCCAGCGTGCCGCTGTAGCGGATCTGGAGCGGCACTTGCTTGAACGGCAGCGTAACCGGCGCTTCCGCGTGGACGGTGCTAGGCGTGACGAACGCGCCCGTCATCTCCACGCCTTCGGTATCGTAGACGACGACCTTCGCCTTCTTGTTCGAGACGGTCTTGTCCGCTCCGGCGACGTCCAGCGTAACGGCGACGACGCCGACGCGTCCCATATCGTCCTTCGGCAGCGTCACTTCCGCGACGCCTCCGTTCTCCGCTACGATCTCCGGCGTGCCAAGCATGTAGCCCTCTGCCGGCTCCCCTTCCGTAATGACCTGGATATCAAACGATTTGGTCACGATTTCTTCGATCTGAACGGTGATTCGGCGCGGAGACAGCTCGACCTCCCGAATGCCCTTCGGAAGCTTTATGGTGAGCGGAAGCTCTTGAATGCCCGGCTTCACGTTCGATAGATCGACGTTCACGACATAATCGTCGTTCGACGCCGCGAGCAGCTTGGAGATGCTGCCTTCGACGACCAGACGCGTGACCGTCGGCTCCATGGCCGTCAGCACGTATTTGGTCTGATCGAGTCCGATCGGCACGATCGTCGCCGCTTCGATCACCTTGGTGTCGACGCTGGACGTGGCCGTCTGAGGCGACGTCTCCGGATCGACATGTATCATCGCGAACAATAGCAGTCCAAGAAGGACGGATATGATTTTCAGCGCCGTAGGGTGGCTTAGCCATTTGTCCATCTTCTAGTCCCCCTTCCGCTTCCAGAACGCGGGTTTAGCGCTGCCGCGCTCCTTCCCGCGCACGTTCGCTTTCGGAGTCAGCTCCTCGAACAGCTTCGAGATCAGCGATTCTTCGTTAATGTCCCTAACGATCATGCCGTTCAGCGACAGCGACACTTGTCCCGTCTCCTCCGACACGACGACGGACAGCGCGTCGCTTATCTCGGATACGCCGATGGCGGCCCGATGGCGAGTGCCGAGCTCCTTGCTGATGAACGGATTCTCCGACAACGGCAAGTAGCAGCCCGCGGCCATAATTTGATTGCCCCGAATAATAATGGCTCCGTCGTGGAGCGGCGTGTTCGGGGTGAAGATATTAATAAGCAGCTCCGACGTAATTCTCGATTCCATGGAGATGCCCGATTCGATCATCTCGCTGAGGCCCGTCTGCCTCTCGAAGACGATCAGCGCGCCGATCTTGCGCTTCGCCATATGCTGCACGGCGCGTATGACTTCGTCGATCTGCTCGCTCAGCGCGGTCTTCTCCGGACTGTTGGAGCGCGAGAAAATATTCCCGCGCCCTAGCTGCTCCAACGCCCGGCGCAGCTCCGGCTGGAACAAAATGATCACGGTAACGATACCGAGCGTGAACATCTGATTCATAAGCCACTTCAGCGTATATAAATTTAACCACGTACTGATCGCCCATGTCGCGATAAGCACGAAGATGCCTTTGAGCAGCTGCACGGCACGGGTGCCGCGGACAAGCAAAATCATTTTATAAATAATAAAGCTTACGATACCTACGTCTATAAGGTCTTTCAGCCAATCCTGCCATGTTGAATCCGTAAAGTAGCTCATGCGTCCACCCCCAACTACAGTTCGCGTATATCTCTATTATCGCATTTCAACTGTATTGTTTTCTACTTTTCCGGATGGAAATCCTCTAATTTGAAAAAAAATGCTCCCCTCCGGGAGGGAAGCCGTTGTTACCGCATAAGAATGTACATGTTTCCGAGTCTGTTTCTCATGGAGTTGCTCCGGCGCCGCTGAACGTGGAGATGACCTTGTACCAGAACCAGTCGAGCGCCTGGTCGATCGTGCGGCTCTGCCCCGCGATATGGCCGGTCGACGCGAGCACCATGGATCCGTCGATAACCGTGACGTCGCCCTCCACAGAACCTTGAACCTCAAGCTTGCCGTTCTCTACCGTCAAATTGCCGGTGAGCTCAACGCCTTCCGGAACGATGACGGTGTTGCCGTCGATGACGACATTTTGCAGATCCTCGCCCGATACGGTCAGCTTCGAATCCTGCTCCCAGGTCGCGAACATGCTTCCCATCATAACGAGCAGAAATACCGCGGCCGCCGTAATCCCCGGATAGCGGTAGATCATGCGGATGAACCTGTTCCGCTCCTTGGCCTTGCCCTTCGGCAACGACGCCATAATCCGGTTCTTCAGCTCACTGGATGCCTCCGCATCGTAACCCGATACGGCCGAGGCCGCTCCATCCATGGCCAGGAATGCCGCAGCATCGGTCTTCTCCAGCTGTTCGAACCGAGCTCGGCAGTCCGGGCAATTATTCATATGCGCATGTAAGGCGCCCTTCTCTTCTCGCGGCAGCTCGCCGTCCAGATAATCGTGAATTTTGACGATGGCGACTTTGCATTCCATAGCAGCCATTCCTTTCTCTTCTTGCTGATGTGCATAATCTCGGTATAGGATACGTATCAATCGAGGGGATGTTTCATTTTTTTTTGCTTATGTACGATGGATCAATGACGACTTAACTTCGTCCGTTACAAACGGTGCTCCAGCTTCTTTCGAAGAAACTCCCGTCCGCGATGGACCCGGGTTTTGATCGTCGTTACCGGCATGCCAAGAATGTCCCCGACTTCCTGCAAGGACAAGTCCTGTATATATCTGAGCATCATGACCGACTTGTACTTCGGCGGCAGCGTCTCCATCGCCTGATGAATAATGCGCTGCGTGTCGGACAGGATCAGCTCCGACTCCGGCGTACGGTTATCGCTAGGAATCATCGAATAACCGTCCAGTCCCTCGTATTCGCTCGACTCCGCGTCCAAGGAATAGGTCGGCTTGCGCTTGCGCAGCCTGTCGATGCACAGGTTCGTCGCGATCCGATAAATCCAAGTCGAGAACTTCAACGACTCGTCGAATCGATCCAAGTTTTTATACACGCGAAGGAACGTCTCTTGGACGACATCCTCCGCCTCCTGCCGGTTGCTGAGCATTCGGTAGGCCATATGGAAGAGCTTATCCTGATACAGGTCCACAAGCTCTTCGAAAGCTTGCTGGTCGCCTTTCAGCGCTAACCTCGCAAGCTGGTTCTCCAGCACATTCACCTTGTCTATTCCTCCAAACTTCCGGTCCGACGGGCTCTCCGCCATATCTCAATCGAAATCGATAAAGCCTAAGCTTCGATACGATGCGCAATCACCATAGAATAACCATACAACGACGCACTCTTTAAAAAATGGTAATCGACTGGCACCAAAAAAGCAAGAGAGAACGCGAACAAACCTTACATCCGCTTGTCGAAAATAGGACTGGACAGTAAACGAAAAGCCGTACCCGAAGGCACGGCTCATTGCTCATTGCTGCTTGCCAGCATCCCTACAAAGAATTGGTCTTCAATCCTTCAAGCACCTTGGCGATGGTAGTCGTCGGAATCGCGAAGCCGATGCCCTGCGCTTCCGCGTTCACTGCCGTGTTGATGCCGATCACCTCGCCCTGCTCGTTCAGCAGCGGCCCGCCGGAGTTGCCGGGATTGATCGACGCGTCCGTCTGCAATAGATGCTCGTAGGTATGTTCGCCCTGCTCGTCCTGGATTGTAATCGGACGTTCCTTGGCGCTCAGTACCCCCGTCGTCAGCGTATGGTCGAAGCCGTACGGGTTGCCGATCGCCAGCACCCAGTCGCCGACGCTCGTCTCGTCCGAGTTGCCAAGTTCAAGCGCAGGGAAGTCTCCGCCATTCGGATCCGTGACCTTCAATACCGCCAGATCCAGCTCGTAGCTGGAACCCAGCACCTCCGCCGTGAGCGGCTCGTCGTAGCCCTGTATCGTCACCTTCACTTCTTTGGCGCCGGAGATCACATGCTCGTTCGTCAGAATGTATCCTTCCTTATCGAAGAAGAACCCCGTGCCGGAGCCGGACAGCTGCAGCTCCCCGCTTCCTTCCTGCGTACCCTGGTCTTGTCCTTCCGTCCCATCGCCCCTGCCGTTCATGTCGCCAAAAAATTGCCGGAACATCGGGTCGTCCATCATGCTGGAGCGCTGCGGCTCGGTGTAATTCTCGATCTTCACGACGGCCGGGCTCGCTTGTTCGTAGACTGACGCAATATCGTCGCTCGTATTCAGCGAAGCGGTCGATATGCCTGCGCCCTGACCGGCGTTATTGTTCGCCGACTGACCGGTCGCCGGTTGCTCCCCGCCTGTCCCGCCCGTGAACAAGTTGCCCTTGTCCGCCGTGTATGCCAGTCCGCCGATGAGGATTGCGCCTGCCAAGAAAGCAGCCACCATCGGCAACGCCGGGTTCATTTTGCTGCGTTTTTTTGCACCTTTGGATGTACCGATTTCCTTATAATAAGCTTCGAATTGCGGAGCCGTGCGCGTAATCGCTGCCGCCTGGATCGTCTCCGCTTTCTCTGTCGTCTCTGCCGTTTCTGTCGTCTCTGCCGTTTCTGTCGTCTTCGCGTTTTGCGCCTGCTCGTTCTTGTATGTTTCCCATTCTCTCATTCGTGTCATCCTCCCATGCCAGATTATCTAGCTGCTATTGTCTCATCTGATAGCTCTATCATGAGGGATGTTCCTTAAACCAATCTTAACTCAGCCTAAAAGCTCCCTAAAAACAAAAAAGCCAGCCACGTTTCAAAATAGTGGCTGGCTGGAGCGTCTTATTCGGCTTATTACGGTTATTAGCCCGTGTTCCGAAGGCCGGCTGCAATGCCGTTGATCGTAAGCAGCACTTCGCGCAGCAGCTCGGGATCGTCTTCTTCGTTCGCGCGCAGGTCGCGAAGCTCCGTCAGCAGCTGCACTTGCATGTAGCTGAGCGGATCGACGTACGGATTGCGCAGACGGATCGATTCTTGAATGACCGGCACGTTGTCCAAAATTTCGTCTTGGCCCGTAATTTGCAGAATCAGCGAAGATGTCAGCTTGTGTTCGTCTTCGATCTGCGTGAAGATCCGGTCTCGGATGCTTTGGTCCTTGATCATGTCGGCGTATTCCTTCGCGATCAGAAGATCGGCCTTCGCAAGCGCCATCTGCAGATTGTCGATCAGCGAACGGAAGAACGGGAATTGCTCGTACATCGTTCGAAGCGTCGCGAGCTTCGACTCATCGCCACCCGCATACGTTTGAAGCGCTGTACCTGCGGCGTACCAAGCGGGAAGCAAGTAACGGCTCTGCGTCCAAGCGAATACCCATGGAATCGCGCGAAGATCCTCGAACCGGTCGCTGTTCTTCCGCTTGGAAGGACGGGAACCGATATTGAGCTCGCCCACTTCCGGAAGTGGCGTCGACTCCTTGAAGAATGTCAGGAAGTCCGGATCGCGGAAGATCAGGTCCTGATACTTGTTCAGCGCGGTCTCCGAGATGGAACGCGCGATCGCATCCCATTCAGCTTCCGCCGCCGACTCTTGCTGCGGATATTTCGCCAGGCGCGCCGCCGTGACAAGCGCCCAAGTCGCTTGCTCCAAGCTGCGGTACGCGATGCCTTGCATGGAGTAACGGGAGGACAAGACCTCGCCTTGCTCCGTAATCTTAATGCCCCCGCCGATTGTGTGCGGCGGTTGGGCCAGAATGCTGCGGTTCAGCGGCATACCCCCGCGGCCAAGCGCGCCTCCGCGGCCGTGGAAGAACTTCAGCTTCACGTCGTATTCCTTGCCTGCGGCCGTAATTTCCTTCAGCGCGACGCGCAGCTCCCAGTTCGCCGTGACGACGCCGCCGTCCTTGTTGCTGTCGGAGTAACCGAGCATGATCTCGTGCAGGTTCCCTCTTGCTTCTACCGCCTTGCGGTAGACCGGCAGCTCGAAAAGCTCCTTCATGATAGACGGGGCCGCATGAAGGTCGTCGATCGTCTCGAAGAGCGGCACGGATTGCAGCGTGCAGCGAACCGTACCGTCGGCTTCCTTGCGGAACAAGCCGACTTCCTTCGCGAACACCATCACTTCCAGCATGTCGCTGGCCGCTTGAGTCATGCTGATCAGGTAGCTTGTAATGCAGCTTTCGCCGAATTCCTGTTGCGCGCGATAAATCGTCTGGTACACGTCCAGACATTCGCGCGTCGAATCGGAATAATCCAAGTGGCTCGATGTGAGCGGACGCGGATCGTTGAGCAAACGATGCAGCAGCTCCGTCTTCTCCTCTTCAGAGAGCGACGCGTAATCGGAGACAATATGCATCTTCGCCAAAATCTCCGCCATCGCGTTCTCGTGTTCCTGGCTATGCTGACGAACGTCCAGCGCCATCAGGTGGAAGCCGAACAGCTCCACTTGGCGGACGAGCGTAGCAAGATCCGTATCGGCGACGTAATCGGCATAGTGGTTGCGCAGACTGCGGTCGATGACCATCAAATCCTCGCGCAGCTCGCTAGGATTGTTATAGCGCATCGGCGAGCCCTTAAGCGATTCGTCGCGCGTATTCGCCAGCTTCTCCAGCATGAAGCCGAGCTTGATGCGGTACGGCTCCTTCGCGTTGCGCCACAAGTCGACGCATTTCAGCTCGACATGCTCGCGGTCCGTGCGGATCGATTCCAGCAGCTCGTCGGATACCGCGACGAGATTGGTGCTGAAGCTGAGCAGGTCCATCAGGACGTTCAGCTTCTCTTCGTATTTGCGGATCGCCAATTGACGATGCATTTGGAGCGTCTCCCAGGTAACATTGGCCCTTACGGAAGGGTTGCCGTCGCGGTCGCCGCCGATCCAAGAGCCGAATCGGAGGTAAGCCGGCACATGCCAATGCTCGTCAGGATAATATTTGGACAGGCAGCGTTCAAGCTCCTCGTATACGCTTGGCAGTACTTCGAACAGCGTTTCGTCAAAATAATAAAGGCCGTTCCGCACTTCGTCGATGACGGTAGGCTTGCGGTCGCGAAGCTCGTCGGTCTGCCACAGGATCAGCACTTCGTTCAGCAGCTTCTCCTTCAGCTTCTCGCGCTCGCGGAACGTGAGGGTCGGATTGTCAAGCTGCATGACATCTTCGGCGATGCGCTTGTGGATGTCGAGCACCGCCTTGCGCGTCGCTTCCGTCGGATGCGCCGTCATGACCAGCTCTAGGGAAATGCCGCTCAGAATGTCTTGGACGTCATGAACCGCGATGCCCCGTTCCTTCAAATCTTGGATCGCGCTCTCGATGGAGCCGCGCTGAACCGATTCGCCGGCGGATACTTCGTAGTCCCGCTTCCGTCTGATGCGGTGATTCTGCTCCGCGATGTTGACCAGCTGGAAGTAGATGGCGAACGCGCGAATGACTTGGTGGCGAATCTCCGGGCTCAGCGAAGATACTTTGGTCTTGAATTGGTCGAACAGCTCCGGCACGAATTCCGCTCGAAGCGCCTTGCTCTGCTCCCGAATTTGCTCGACAATGTCCAGCAGCTCGCGGCCGCCTTGGTGTACGAGCACTTCGCCAAGAATGTTGCCAAGGAAGCGCACGTCCCGTCTGAGCAAATTGTTGGTGCTTGTCCGACTAGCCGACGTAGATGATACAGATTGTTCCGACATACCGTTCCTCCTACAAATCTGTGCAGCAAACCCACTTTGAAAGCATCCGCTCAACTGACGCACATGCCTAATCCAATATCGTAAGGTTACTCTCAGTTAATGGCGTAATCACTCCTACCATCATACTACAAAATACCCCGTCATTGAAGCCCTGCCGTGTAATCCGTTCGCGCCAAAAAGCCGAAATCGCGCGCCGGGCGCGGATTTTCGACTGCTTTTTCGCTTTAGCGCGACTCCACTATGCTATATCATACGCTTCGAGCCAGTAATCGCTCCAGCACGAGGGCCACGCCATCGTCGTCGTTGCTTGCCGTCGTTTCGCTCGCGATTGTCTTAAGCTCGGGCACCGCATTGCCCATCGCGACCGCATGTCCGGCCATTCGGAACATATCGAGATCGTTATGGTCGTCTCCGAAGACGGCCACTTGAGCCGTCTCTATGCCGTAGTGGCCGCATAACCGTGCGATCCCCGTCGCCTTCGAAACGGAAGGATTCATGATCTGAATCAACTTCCCTCCATCGGTGACGACAAACCGGGTCGAATGGGCGAACTCTCGGCTTAGCTGTTCGGATTCCTCAAGCTCCGAGATCAATATTTTCGTGGCGGCCCGGCTTGCAAGCTCTTCGGCGGAAGCAAGCTCCGGACGAAACTTCGAATGATAGAACGCGGCGTCCGCAACTTCTCGATTCGCATACCATAAGTCGTTCACTTCCAAACTGAGATGCGCGTCCGGAAACCGCTCTGCGCAAAAGTTGACGATCGTGGCCGTCAATTTGTTGGACAGCGGCCGATGCTCATCGATCCCGGCCCCCGTATCCCGCACGATGGCGCCATTATAATAAACGCAGGCCGACCGATCCAGCAGCTCGCGCGGCAACAGCTCCTTCACGGAGCGCGGCGGCCTTGCCGTCGCAATAATCAATCGCAACCCATGGTCCAAGCAACTCAGGACAGCCTGCAAGTTACGTTCCGATACTTGCTTCCGCCCGTTCAGCAACGTACCGTCCAGATCCAGCGCAACAGCGGATATTTTCAAGCTTTAGCCCCCCTCTCAACGAATACTTCGCGATGAATACAAAAAAAACCTTCTGCATCGCAGAAGGCTGTCGGTTATCATACTGGAGCGGGTGATGGGAATCGAACCCACGCTATTAGCTTGGAAGGCTAAAGTTCTACCATTGAACTACACCCGCATTATGAATGGTCGGGACGACACGATTTGAACATGCGACCCCCTGGTCCCAAACCAGGTGCTCTACCAAGCTGAGCTACGTCCCGAGAGTAAAACAACGTATTCATAAGTGAAAATGGCGCGGCCTAAGAGATTCGAACTCCTGACCTTTTGATTCGTAGTCAAACGCTCTATCCAGCTGAGCTAAGGCCGCAAAAACTATGGAGCGGAAGACGGGAATCGAACCCGCGACCCTCGCCTTGGCAAGGCGATGCTCTACCGCTGAGCCACTTCCGCACGGTAACTTTGTCAGCCGATAAATCATTCAATTCATCGCGGCGACAAGTAATAATATATCACCCTGAAAAACAAAATGCAACTCTTTTTTCGTGAAAACTTAAACTTTTTTATAAAAAATCGGCATTCCCGCTCCCATAAACACAATAGGACCCCATTCCGTCGAAGAATGAGGTCATTAAATATCTATGTGGCAAATGATCGGATTATGCCCCTGCCGCCGTTAAAGGCTGCTGCTGTTCGTCTTGGCCTTGCGTGCCGGCTCCCATTACTTTGTCCGCTGTCGGCAAACCGGCGAGCGCAAAAGGAAGGCACAACGGAACGCCCGTCCTTGGGTCCGGTACGATATCCGCTTCGATGTTAAATACTTCGCGCATAATATCAGGCGTGATGACTTCGATCGGCGAACCTTCGCCGCGCACGACGCCGCTCTTGATCGCGATCATATGATGAGCATAACGCGCCGCATGGTTCAAATCGTGTACAACCATGACGATCGTCCGGTTATTTTTCTCGTTCAGCTTCTGCAGCAAGTGAAGCACTTCCAGCTGATGCGCCATGTCGAGGAACGTCGTCGGTTCGTCCAGGAACAGAATATCCGTCTCTTGAGCCAGCGCCATGGCAATCCACGCGCGTTGCCTCTGACCGCCTGACAGCTGGTCGACCGGCCGGTCCGCGAATTCGCCCATGCCCGTTGCTTCGATCGCCCACTGCACGACGCTGCGGTCTTCCTTGCTCATGGAACCGAAGCCCTTCTGGTAGGGGAAACGTCCGTAAGAGACAAGCTCCGCGACGGTCAGTCCGTCCGGCGCCGTAGGGTTCTGCGGCAGAATCGCGAGCTGCTTCGCCACTTCCTTCGTTGACTGCTTATGAATCGACTTGCCGTCCAGAAGCACGTTGCCCTTCGACGGGTTCATGATCCGGGCCATTGTCTTCAGAATGGTGGACTTGCCGGAGCCGTTCGCTCCCACAAGCGCGGTAACCTTCCCCTGAGGAATGGAAATGTTTAAATTTTGGACAATGAGACGGTCGTCATAAGAAATAGCCAAGTCCGAAGTTTTCAGACGAATCATGGTGGTGCACGCTCCTCCCGCTGCGCCCGGCGCAGACAGCATATCCTAATAGATGAAAACGATTATCAACAACATATTAATGATAATTGTTCTCAGAGTCGTTGTCAATGCCAATCTTCATCCATGCTTCATGATTGAATCGCGTTTTTTAGGTTTCCGATTTGAACCGAGTGGTTACTTTTCGTATACTGGGTGGTAAGGAGAGGATAACCATGATGACTAGAAGATTTTCGTTAGCGGAAGCAAACGCGCTGCTCCCCGAGGTACAGCGGAATCTAAAGCAGCTGCAAGAGCTCTCCGAGAAGCTGGAGGAGCAATATATCCATTACCGCAAAGTGAAGGCGGGGCACGGGGAACAATCCGGCGAACTCCTGTTCGAGATGGAAAGCCAGATGGACTTTAAGCAAATGGAATTACAGATCTATATGCAGAACTTCGCCCGTCAAGGCGTCCTGCTCAAAATGATTCAACCCGGACTCATCGATTTCCCTGCCATCATGGACGGCGAAGAGGTACTGCTATGCTGGAAGGAAGGCGAGGAGCGCATCACGCAATATCATGGCTGGCATGACGGCTTCGGCGGACGCAAGCCGCACCCCGACGCCTAGAAGGGAGTACCCTAATTCCCATGGTCCATATATACAGCAAAAAACCCTTCGTCTCCGAAGGGTTTCTTCATGTTATGGTGCGCGTAGAGGGACTTGAACCCCCACGGTCGCCCGCTAGATCCTAAGTCTAGTGCGTCTGCCAATTCCGCCATACGCGCGTGGTTAACTCTAGAATTAGATCATACACGATTTTTGTATTCCGTGCAAGTCTAATTTAACTGGAAAAACGAAAACCGCCACTCGACTTTGCGATTTGTAACCGCCCGACCATAAGGGCGCAACTAGATGAAGTTATGCAGGTAAAAGTAAAACGCTCGCCTAGCCGACATAGTCAGCTAGGCGCAGCTTTTAAACTTCGGCTTCCTCCTGCTTGTCCACCGCATTGAGCCTTAGCGATGCTTTCAAGATTTGATGGTTATCCATCTCGACGATCGTCCAGCGATGGCGGCCATGTTCGATCGGCGCCGGTTCTTCCTCGGAAGAGAACTGCTGCACCTGCAGCCAGCCGCCAATCGTATCGACGCCAAAATCATTTTCGAATTTGATGCCGAAACGCGTCTCAATGTCCTCCAACAAAACAAGGCCGCTCAATACGTATTCGTTATCGGATTTCTTGACCACATCCGGCTGTTCATCGCTGTCGAACTCGTCTCGGATCTCGCCTACGATCTCCTCCAATATATCCTCCATTGTGATGATGCCGGCAGTACCGCCATATTCGTCAATAACAAGGGCAATATGGACGCCTTTCTTCTGCATCTTCATGAGCACATCCTGCAGAGGGGCCGTCTCATGGACCGTTCCGATCTCATGGATCATATCCTTCATCGGAGTCGAACGATTGAGCGCGATAGCTGTCACCAATTCCTTGGCGTTCAGAAACCCGATGACTTTATCTTTATCGCCATCCTGCGTAACGGGATAACGCGTGTACTCATGTCTGTCGATAATGGCGAGCACTTCGTCTCTCGTCATCTGAATGTCAATCGCAATCGCCTGCATGCGCGGTACCATGACATCCTTCGCCACGCGTTCGTCGAATGCGAATATATTTTGCATGTACGCAAGCTCCGTTTGGTTGATTTCGCCGCTCTTGAAGCTTTGCGCCATAATAATTTTCAGCTCTTCCTCCGAATGTGCTTGTTCATGGCCGGCCGGCTGAACGCCGAACATACGTAGAAATACGCGTGCCGAACCGTTCAGAACCCAGATCAGCGGGAATAAAATTTTGCCGAACAATACAAGCGGTCCCGCCAACATAAGCGTCATGCGTTCCGCGAATTGAATCGCGAGCGTCTTGGGAGCCAGCTCGCCGAACACTACATGCAAGAACGTCATTAACGACAGGGCCAACGCGTAGGAAATTGGAGTAGCCCATGCATCCGAGATGCCCCAGTTATGGAAGATCGGGTGAAGAATCTTTTCGATCGTCGGTTCGCCGAGAGCGCCAAGTCCCAACGCCGTTACCGTAATACCGAGCTGACATGCCGATAAGTAATAATCCAGATCCGTTACGAGCCTCTTTGCAGCGACCGCTTTCTTATTTCCTTCCGCAATCAACTGATCGATTCGGGAAATTCTGACTTTTACGACCGCGAATTCGGATCCAACGAAAAACGCAGTCATGACGATAAGCAGCGCAACCAAAAGCAGATTAATTAAGATGGCTAAGTCCAATTCGTTCCCTCTATATTGAGGGACTCACCTCCTACATATTTAAAAAAATCATCATTTCTTTAATACGCGCATTTTTGTTCCATGTTTCATATCTTTTGCTTGGTTGATGTTTATTATGATAAATTTCTCAGTCATTAGATGTACACCCATAAGACGACTCGCGAATAGAATACCTAAGCTCAACCACAGCTTTGCTAATGACTTGTATAACAATTCAAACAGGAGTGATAACAACATGTCATTTTTCCCGCCATTCGGTCCTCCTTTCGGACCTCCGGGACCTCCGTTTGGTCCAGGACCGGGTCCAGGCCCCGGACCATCGCCCGGGCCATTTCCAGGACCTTCCCCAGGCGGTCCGCAGGCGGCGCCGTCCTCGCCGCCGCCTTCGTTCGTTCCGCAGCAGCCTAGCGCATCGTTGTTGGCCGTAGACCCTGGCGGAATCCGCCGCTGCGTATTCCGTTTCACGTATATTTGGATGCACAACGGCAGCCAATTCTGGTTTTTCCCCGTATTCGTCGGACCGCGTTCCATTGCCGGTTTTAGATGGACCGGATTTTTCTGGATTTACGCCGGCTTCGATTTAAGATCGATCGAGTCCTTTACTTGCGTCTAGCCCTTTGCATATCCAGTGCGAACGAATATCTAAATACGAGCAGCAAAAAACCCTTCGTTTCCGAAGGGTTTCTTCATGTTATGGTGCGCGTAGAGGGACTTGAACCCCCACGGTCGCCCGCTAGATCCTAAGTCTAGTGCGTCTGCCAATTCCGCCATACGCGCGTGGGTGATGCTTGGTTAAATAACTGGTGAGCCATGAAGGACTCGAACCTTCGACACCCTGATTAAAAGTCAGGTGCTCTACCAACTGAGCTAATGGCTCTTAATAAAATGGCTGGGGATCTAGGGATCGAACCTAGGAATGACGGAGTCAAAGTCCGTTGCCTTACCGCTTGGCTAATCCCCAGCGAACGGTATGGTGGAGGATGACGGGATCGAACCGCCGACCCTCTGCTTGTAAGGCAGATGCTCTCCCAGCTGAGCTAATCCTCCATGAATGGTGACCCGTAGGGGATTCGAACCCCTGTTACCTCCGTGAAAGGGAGGTGTCTTAACCCCTTGACCAACGGGCCTAAAAGTTTTGCGAAGCAAAACTGCTTCGTAAGCAATGTTCGTCTTGCGCTGCTGTAAGGTTTCCTAGATGGGAATGGAGCTCTCAACCGGGATCGAACCGGTGACCTCATCCTTACCATGGATGCACTCTACCTACTGAGCTATGAGAGCTTATGGCTCCCCGAACAGGACTCGAACCTGTGACAACTCGATTAACAGTCGAGTGCTCTACCAACTGAGCTATCAGGGAACATTAAACATTTTGTTGAAAATGCGTCCTTGAGCTTGAGCGGCTAAGAGACAAAATTAGTCCAAGGCTTGCGCCCTGAAAACTGGATACGAAAGGTTTGCTGAACCTTATAGCTGTTGCTTGTCGCTTGTATGAGCGGATCAAGCGTGTAGGATAAGCCCTCGACCGATTAGTATTCGTCAGCTCCACACATTGCTGTGCTTCCACCCCGAACCTATCAACCTCGTCG
>NZ_JAVFVT010000016.1 GCF_030929555.1 Paenibacillus sp. LHD-117
CTGCATAGTAACAGCTCCTTTTGCTATGTAGCTCTGAAAATGGTTGTGTTCTTACTTCCCATTTTTAACCTACGACGTGAAGCACATACGGGGCTGTTTTTACGTTCATCATAGCTAGACCGGCACGATCAGCGGGGACCTGTTGACGAATGTGATAAGGCATGGCACCGCCATCCTTGGGGAAGATCGCGACGGCATCGAGCTAGGCTCGAGCGGCGGGATCGTCTCCAGAATGGATATCTGGAAGATGAAGGCGGCGGACATTCGTGCCGAGGATTGATTCTAGAGCAGATATTTCCAAATCAACCAGCAGATAAGAGCGGACGCCCAAGAAACGAAACCAAATACCATCACTATTTTATTCTCGCTCCAGCCATACTTCAAGCTGAAATGATAATGAATCGGAGCCATTTTGAATAGGCGTAATTTTGTGCGTTTGTAATACCAGACTTGCAGGATGACCGATAATTGTTCAGCCAGATAAACGGAAAACAGGATGGGAATCAATAGTTCTACCTTTTCAATAACCGCTAAGATGGAGAGCGAACCTCCGATTGCGAGCGATCCGGTGTCCCCCATAAATGCTTTAGCGGGATAGATATTGTAGAGAAATAATCCGAGCAGACAGCCGATCATGACCAGCGAAAAGGTTTGAACTTCCTGCTTGTCCGAGATTAGAAAAAAGAAAAAGTAAGTCGGGATTGCAACATTGATTAATAGCCCGTCCAGACCATCCGTAAAATTGATCGCATTGGCTGATCCAACCACAAATAGCATCATGATCGCTATGTACACATAAATGGGCAAGTGGAGCCGATAACCATTTAACAACGAGACATCGCTTGTCTGTGTAAACGAATGGAACAAAGCAATAAGCAGAATACCGGTAAATGCGAACTGAAACATAAGCTTCGCCCGCCCGGAGATGCCTGATGGATCTTGCGACACAGCCTTCTTTAGATCATCCATCAAACCAACAGAACTAAATAAGAGAAACGTAACGCATAAGAAGATCATCAATGGCGAGGGCTGGAATTGCAGCGAAGCTACCACACCGATAAGCAAAATGAGGCCGGCCATCAGCGGCGTCCCCCGCTTGGCTTGATGGTCAGGGGGCAACTCGGACCGAATAGGCTGCGTTAGCTTCAAGGTACGCAGACCCCAAATGAGAAGCGGAGTAAAAACTGCCACAAGCAAAAACGACAGACCGGAAATGCCCAACATCCCGAACATCCTGAAAGCCCCTCCCTTGTCACAACTTGAATGTCCTGTACGACTTAGCGATATCGCTAAATTCACTATACATAAGGTTGTATATTCATTAAAGTGAAGGTTTGTTTGGCTTTTTTTCATCATTTATGAGCAACGTCGAGCAAGGAATGATAGGGCTTATTGGATTAGTCATTGATTAGAGCCGAAAGAAAGAGAAGACGGGGGCTAGGGGCCTCCGTCTTCTCGATCGGGTTGGAGCAGTATGTGCCGTCCCCTATACTTCCGCTCTGGCCTGCGCGGAAAAGCTTACGCTTTTTGAATTTTGGAGGGGTTATTGATCTTATACGGGACGGGGTGTTTAGTTAGCTTTTTGGCTGCGAGCTTGGCCTCGAACAGGATCGTGTCTCCAATGGCAAGCTCCAACTTCTTGAGCGTCGCGCTATGGCTGGACCAGGCGACGCCGAGCTCCATTGCAGGGTCCAAGATCGATACCGCCTCGTAGATGACGACTTCGTCATCGGTGTCCGAGAAATTGTTCGGCACGGTCGTGAACTCCTGGACAGTGGCGGTCATGCTCACCTTGCCTTCCGGCAGCTCTAGCTTTTCTTTCTTGCCTTTGCTTTTCTTAGGCGGCGCCTCGACTGAAGGAGCGGCGAGCGCGACGTCAGGGGAAGCGACCTCATCGGCTGCGGGGACCGTGTCCGCCGCGGCGGCTTCAACAGCAGGTTCCTCAACTGCATCCGCGGCGGCATCTGCGCCGGCCTCTTCCGCTGTATCCGCTGCGGAGGCTTTGGCCCCGTAATTGGATGCCTGCATTTCTTTCAGGTAGGACGGATGAATGCAGTGGAGCTGATCGTTGTCGAATCGAATGACCGCGGTAGCTTTGTCCGCGAATCCGACGACGCTGCAGGACAAGCTCATTCCGTTTCTTTTGTAGAAGAGGGCTTTCATTTTGACCGCTTTGTCGGATAGCAGCCCCCATTCCTTGCACTTGTCGAGCTGCTCGGTTTCGTTATCGAAAGCCGTGTAGGCTCGAGGTTGAATCGTAAACGCATGTTCCATGGCTAGTCCGCCTTTCTGACCGATATGCGATTATTTTACCACATAAGCATGCATAAGTTTCCATCTCTTAAAATGCGTAATGGACACACCGAAAAAACGCCGGTAAAATCCCCTTCGATAGGGATCTCACCGGCGTTATTGATTTGGCGGTCAGCAACCGCGGCCAATGTATTATTGGTTAGCGACGCGAACTTGCGGAAGCGCTGCGGCCTCTTCACTCGCCTTCAGCTCGGCGATCAGCTTATCGCCTTCAACGTCCAGATTCGGCAGCATGCGATCCAGCCATCGCGGCAGCGACCACGCTTTGTCGCCGAAGAGGGCCATCACGGCCGGAACGAGCGCCATGCGGATGACGAAAGCGTCGATCAGGATGCCAAGTGCCAGCGCGAAGCCGATCTGCTTGATCATGATGTCATGCGTGAAGATGAAGCCCGCGAATACCGCGACCATAATGATGGCGGCGGCCACGACGACGCGGCTTGCTTGGCTATACCCATGGATGACGCTTTGGCTGCCTTGATGTCCATGGACGTATGACTCGCGCATGGAAGAAACCAGGAAGACTTGGTAGTCCATCGCGAGTCCGTATAGAATCCCCGTGACCATGATGGGCATGAAACTCATGATCGGACCGCCGGTGTCGAAGCCGAACAACTCATTGAACCAGCCCCACTGGAACACCGCCGTCGACATTCCGAACGTCGCGAGCACGCTGAGCAGGAAACCGACCGTTGCTTTGATCGGAACCAGAATCGAACGGAAGACGAGCAGCAGTATGATCAACGAGAGGATCACGATGATGCCGATGTAGATCGGGAACACTTCCGCCAGCTTGACGGACATATCGATGTTGATCGCGGTGAAGCCCGTCACTCCGAGCGTAACGCCATGCGTTTCCGCGATCGTCGAATCGGCAGCCCGCAAATCCTTGACCAGGTTTTTGGTCTCCGAATCGGTGGGACCGGTCTTCGGAACGACGCTCAAAATTGCGATGTTTCCTTCTTTGTTCATGCCTAGTGGCGAAACCACCGACACGTTCTCGACCTTCTGAATGTCCTGCACGAGAGCCATGAGCGACTGAGGCGCAATGGTCCCGGAAGCGTCTTTCGGCTCCGCGACGATCAGGAGCGGACCGTTGAAGCCTTCCCCGAAACCTTCGGAGATCGCGTTGTAGCTTTGCCGCTGGGACGTATCCAAGTTCGCGGTGGCGCCCGAAGGCATGCCCATCTCCATCTCGGCGGCCGGAATCGCAGCCGCGCCGAGGACCAGAACGATGGCGATAATGGCAGGCCAACGGAATTTGACGATGCCCTTCACCCAGCCGTCCGCGATGCCATGCTGCTTGCCGGACGACTTGGAACGGCTCTTCTCGCGCGCTTTGACGGAGCAGATGCGTTCGCCGAGCAGGCCGAGCAGTGCTGGCAGAAGCGTGAGGGCGAGGAGCACGTTAAGGAATACGGTTACCGAGGCGACGAGCGCCATCATGCTCAGGAACGAAATGCCGATCACGAGCAGTCCGCATAACGCGATGATAACCGTCAATCCGGCGAAGAATACCGCGCTACCTGCCGTGCCTACCGCTCTGCTGGCCGCTTCCCGCGCCGATAGGCCTTGATCGAATATGAGGCGGCGCTGGCGGTTCACGATAAAGAGCGCATAGTCGATGCCCACGGCCAAGCCGACCATGAGGGCCAGAACCGGAGTGACGGAGCTCATGGTAACGAAGCTGGAAATCGCGAAGGCTCCGCCGACGCCGATTCCGACGCCGAAGAGGGCGATGACGATCGGCAAGCCGGCCGCGACGATGGAGCCGAGCGTGACGATCAGGACGATAACGGCTACGACCAAGCCGTAAATCTCATTGGTTCCGATCGGGATATCCGGCGTCTTAAGGGAGTCGCTCGGCAGCGCCGTAATGCCGGTGCCGCTCGCCGCTTCCTCGACCGCTTCGACAACAGAATCCGCGACGCCGGCGGGAAGCGAGGTTTGCTGGACGGTGAACTGGAATTGGAACAAGCCCACGCTGCCGTCGGTCGCGATCAACATCCCGGGCACGGGCATGCCGTCCACGATAAGCGGGCCGTACGGCGGCATCTCCGCCGGGGCGGCGCCTGCCGTGCCGGCTGCATCCCCGCCTTGGGCGCTTCCCGCCTGCGACGGATCGCCTTGCGCCGCGGCGTTGCCAGCAGCTGCCGCCAATTCAGCGGGGTTGATGACATAATCAAGGCCGTACACCTTGTTAATCGCCTCGGTGATTGCCGTCAAACGTTCCGGCGTATCGAGCCGCTCGCCTTCCGGCGCCGTAAATACGACGCTCGCTTGACCGCCCGATGCTTCAGGCAACGCTTGCTCCAGCTTATCCAATACCTTCTGAGAAGGCGTGCCTTCAAGCTTCATCTCGGAGCTCACGTTCATTCCGTTGATTCCCAGCATCGCGATGACGATTCCGAGTATGACGATCCAGCCGGCAATGAAATACCAGGACTTATCGTAAGCTTGTTTCCCTAATTTGTACAAAAATGTAGACATGCGGTGATGGCTCTCCTTTATTTAACGCTAATTTTTTTTGGTACCTAGAAGCCCTTTCGCAAGTAACCGAACGTCGTTTCCAAATACTGATCGAATGTCATTTCCCCGTCATCCCGTTCGTCTCCCGAATCGCCCGGCAGCCGCACATGGAGACTTCCGTTTACGATGGGCTGTACGGCTCCGATCACCGCGCCGACAAGAAGATGAGTGTACCCTTCCGGATATCGGCTTTGGAAGAAATAGTCAAGCGTCTCCTGAGCTGCATTCTGCAGCCGTTTGTAGACGCTGAGGATATACGGCTCCAACGTCGGATGTTTCTTGGAGATCGACATGAGCTCGCGCATTTTCCATAACAGCTCGGCCGTTAGCTGCATCTTCATCCATTGCCGAAGCGCATCCAGCGGTGTAAAGCCGTCGGGCAATTGCATATGCTCTGCTGCTTCATCCATATCGATGGATGGCAATGCCGCCATCGCCACGGCTTCCTCTTTGCAAGAGAAATGATTCGCGAACGTTCTGCGGGAATAATTCGCGCGCTGTACGACATCCTCGATGACGAATCCGTCGAGCCCCCGTTCAAGCGCAAGCTCGAACGCGGCTTGCGCCAAGGCATGCGCCGTCGCTTCCCGTTTGAGATCGCGCAAGCTTGGTTTGTTCAACAATGTTCCTTCACCTCGTTTCTTCACGATGCTTTTTTCTGCATGGCTATACGTTATCATTTTGTTGCCCAATGGGCAACGATACTCTTTAGGAAAAATTGCATATCACGCAACTTTTGAATAATGTGTGACAAGAATTGACACTTGTGTGAAGGAAGCGCAGCGTCTCCTGCTGTAGACGACAAGGCGATCGAAGCGATATTTTCCGAAGTAGGGTTCAATTCGAAAAAAAAGCCTTGCTTCGGGATCAGTGATCCTTTAGCAAGGCCGGGAGGATAAAGGCATTCGCCGTTTCGTACAGCTCTTCGAGAGACCAATTGCCTTCCTTTCCTACGTATTGGACGCATAAGCTGTCGAGCATGCCCAGCATGCCGGATGCGGCCAGCTCGCTGTTCACCGGCTTGAGCGCGCCTTCCTTAATGCCTTCTTCCAGTACGCCGGATAGAAACGCGATATAGCCTTGCTTCAGATCGCGTATGCGCTGCAAAATATCGGGTTCGATCCCGTTCGTCGTTTCGTTGGATATGATATGGACGAGCTCGCTGAACTGCAGGAACAGCTCCAGATGTTTATGGACAATCGCCCGGATTTGGAGATCGGTGGGCTGATCTTCTTGAAGAATGACTTTAATCCGATCCATCAGCATGGTGTAGCCGTACGTGACGATCGTTTCGAACAGCTCTCCTTTGCCGGAGAAGTGATAATACAGAGTGCCTTTGGCGACCCCGGCTTCTCTGGATATATCGTCCATGCTCGTCCGGTGATAACCAAGCTCGGAGAATAGTTTAACCGCTGCGTCGATAATTTTGTTTTTGCTCACCTGCTACCGTTCCTCTCTGTGATCCTAATATGGCTAATAGTATATCATAAAAGCGTCTAACGCTTAATGGATACAAGCCGAAGAGGCCCAGCCGATATGGCCGAGCCTCTTCGCTTGCCCATCTATAAAATCACTTTCCCGGATGCTCCGCCACAATCGTACCGTCTGGCGCAACAATCCGGTATTCGTCCGTATTGAAGTCTACCTCAACCGTCGTGCCGTCCGAATATTCGGTGCGCTGGCGCCGATGGCCGCTGCCGATGAACATATGGCCCGTCATCTCAAAGAAGCCTACCCGCCCATGAAGCTCGGCCAAAGCCCGTACAATGCCGATTTCCACGTCGTTCGGCTGGATCGATAGATAAGGAATGCCCGCATTCAACAGCCCGTACAGATAACCAAGATCACTTTCGGGGATGCCCCAAGCCCCTCTCTCCAGCGACCAAGGGACAACAACCGCGTCATGGTACACGAGCGAGAACAGAGGGATTGGCACGCCGATGGCCGGCCCGCTGCCTGGACCCGGGATGAGCGCATGAGGCGCATGATGAACGAGATCGAGATACGGAACCGCCCAATCGGCTGGTTCTTCGGAGCTGACGATCATGCCTCTGCTTCTTATCTCTTCGAAGCATGCCGCGCGATAGGCGAGCGACTCCGAACGGGTCATGCGATGGAGAGGGTCGTAACATTCGTCTCCCGGGACAACGGCGAAGACATCGAGGTATGCGCCGTCCGGTACTGCGCCATGCAGCATTAACGTATCGTAATTCCGCTCGACATACCCTTTCGAGAAGCAAGTGCATAACCAGCCGTGAGGCCCGCCAGCCCAAATATCGCAATATTCCGGATTTCCTTCCTCGTCCTTCATCGCTAGACTTTCGCTATAGGAAGCGGCGTCGTGGTAATAATCGCGTTAATTGTCGTGAAGGGCAAGCAGAATCCGGTTATCCGCGCACGCTTGCTTGAGCTTCGCCAGTCCTTCCCATCCGCCACCCTTAGGGCTTGGGGGCAGGATATCGGGATGCATATTGTCGTAACCGCTGAGACCCCATCCATCCACATGCACATAGAGATTGCCTTCGTACCGGATCCGAAGCTGGATGAGCTGGCTTGCCCTCTCTTCGAAAGAAACGGCGAAGTCGTTAAGCTCCGGATGCTCCTTATCGTAATAGTCGGAGACGGGCGCTATATGGGTATGAACGCAGGTATGAACCACCGCCGCGCCTAACAACCCCGATAGTTTCGGGTTTTGGAACCGCTTCTGCTCCAAGGTGCGCAGCTTGCCGAGACGTTCTGTGTATTGCCGGTACGATTTGGCCATTCCGACATAGTCCAAACCTTTCCGGAACCGGAATTTTAATCGCCGCGCATACCGGAGCTCCTTATGGGAATGAAGCCATACCGCCGCGGCATGGGTTTGCATACGGGGGAGATGCTCCACGGTGACTCGGGCATCGTCGGGCGTTTCGATGATAGCCAGATAGCCATTGCCGCCCTTCGTTTGGCCCCACCACGGCATATAAGCGTCCCGCCCAAACATCATGCCCTTATGATATCGAAGAATTGGACGGTCCCACGAAGCGGGGATCAAATAACCTTGCATGGCCGGGATCGCCGTATAATCGGAATCGGCGTCGCTTGAGAACTCGAAAGCGCCGGGCCAAGCGATCTCGCGCAAGCAATCGGAGCAGCCGGAGACATCGGTTGTCTCGAATGAGACGTCCCCGCTCGTCGTATCGAGGAACAGGCGAAGAGTCACTTGAAGATCGATCGCGGCTCCATTGGCCGAGAAACCTCCCAAATGAATGTATAACCCTTCGAAGTATCCGGACACGGCAGGAATGAATTTTTTATCCGAAGCCTGGCCGAGCTGCAAGTTTGTTAGGCCGGTTGATTCATGTCCAATAGCCATGTATGCTGCGCCGGCTCCGGTTTCCCATACGGCGGTTCCCGTATCTACTCTGACCGCGAGGCTCATTTTATCGAGTGTAAGCGACATGCTGCCATGCTCTACGATGATAGACGTTTCGTTTTCGTGCCATCCCATCTTTGTCGTCCCCCTTATGGATTTGCTCGTTGATCAGAGCTACTCTACCTCGGACCGCTGACTTTGACCATAACGGATTGTCCTTATGTTTGCTATTTTTCTGGAAATCTCAATAATCGCCTATTAGATGAATTTATGCTTATTGTCCGGGCGAGGAAACTCTCATACGATAATCGCGTGGAACGTTAGAACAGTATGAAAACGGGAGGGGAAGTCATGAGCTCGGCGGAAGTTAAAGCGCCCCCGATTGCGCAAGCGGCGCATAGATGGGACGCAGCCAGCCATACGCTTAGTTACGAATATGGATGGTCGACATTGTTGTCTCTGTTTATTCCCGAAGATGTGAAAGCGTTTTACCGGGAATATTCGAACGGCAACATTCAGAGCAGCCCTTTCGTTCAGCAGCTTTATTTGGCGCTGGACCAGCCGGCAAAGGTGAAGGTGCGGTTTCACTTAAGCGAGGATGCGCTCAATATGCGTCCGCATCGCGCGAACAAAGGGCAGGCGATTCTAGGCCAGGTTGGGAAGCCGCTTCTGCGTGGAGTGGGTGGGCTGTACGACGTCCTTCGCGATTTGCTCATCGATTGGCACGGTCCCGATTGGACATGGACGAAACCAAGCATGGAGCTGACCGGCGACGGAACTTGGCAGGCGGAAGCGGAATTGGAAGCGGGACTGCAGCCATGGATCATCAATCTGCGGATGCAGTATTACAGAACGCATCTCCATTATGAGCATCACAAGCCTTGGGAATGGCGGCCGAATCTGAAGCCGATTACCGGCTGGAGCTCTTGGGAGGCGTTCGGACAAGGAGTGACGGCGGACGATATCGATCGAACGGCCGCTTTCCTAGAGAAACATTTTAAGGATTACGGCCTTCGCTATATGCAGATCGACGACGGCTATCAGACGGAACACATCCCGCCAACCTCGGATGGAGCCGTGCCGGACGCGTGGCTGCAAACGAACGAGCGTTTTCCCGGCCAGCATGAGGAGCTGGTTGCGAGCATTCGAAATCGCGGCTTTCAAGCGGGAATATGGACAAGCGCGATGGTAACGAACGTTGATTTTGCCGAAGCGAACCGCGATCTCTTCGAGCTGGACGAGAAGGGAGAGCCGCTGTACGGACCTTGGATTTATTATGTGCTTAAGGGAGCGGCGGACGTTCTTGCGGAGCAGGCGGCTCCGCATTACGAAGGATTAAAAGAGAAGGGCTACGATTATTTCAAGACGGATCAAATTCGGCATTATCTGTTCGACGGTCTGCATAAAGCTGTTAACGAAGGGCTGCTTACGAGCGAGGAAGCGGCGGATCGCCTTCGCCAATATCTCTTGTGTGCGAGGGAACATATTGGAGATGACGCCTACTTTCTCGCATGCTGGGGCGTGCTTACGGAAGCGGTCGGAATCGTTGATGCTTGCAGAATCGCGGGGGATTCCAATCCGAGCTGGTCGGCCGTGTGCAAGCAGATGGTCGAGTCGGCCCGGTGGTTCCACACGCAGCGCATCTTGTATTTGAACGATCCCGATTACGTATGCGTCCGCACGGAAGAAGCGTGGGGCAAGTCGCTTTTGTCGCTTGTTACGCTGACGGGAGGACTGCTGATGATCAGCGACAATCCCGATTTGTATGACAAAGAGCGGATTCATTCCATTCAGCGATGTATGCCTGCGCTCCCTACCGCAGCGGGAGAGACCGGCCATCTGGACATGACGTATCCATTAGACTTAACGCTGCCGCAGGCACATGGCGACTCCGCTATAGAGCAGGCGCTGCCGTACGCGATGCTGGGATTAACCGCCGATTCGCAGGAGCCGTATCCGCCGTCCTCCTTATGGGCGATCCACTTCGACCAGACCTTCCGGAGGTGGTGCGTAACCGGACGATTCGCCGTCATTCCGCTTGCGTCCACCGTGCTGAAGCTGGAAGCATTGGCGCTTGATCCGGATGAAACTTATCATGCGTTCGATTTTTGGAAGCAGCGTTATATGGGGACGGTCGCACGTTCGATGGAGATGGAAGCGCTCGAGCTGGGGCATTGCCAAATCATCGCTTTGATCAAAGCGGAGAAGCATCCGCAGTTAATCGCTTCCTCTCGGCATGTGAGCATGGACGCGGTCAGCGTGCTCGGCGAGGCATGGAACGGGGGAACGCTGCGGCTTGATCTGAGCGGCGTCATAGAAACAACGGAATCCTATTGGATTGCGGTTCCAGAGGGTTACAGGTACGCTGGCCATGCGGGGAACGGCCTGTCTGTAGAGGCGGCATCGGAGGAAGGGCTGCTCAGGCTGGAAATCCAGTTTGAAGAGCCTCAGAGTTACGTGGAAGCGCGCTTTGAATGTTAAGAGAAGAGGGGATTTAAGCCGATGAGCGATAAACTTGAACTTCACGATATAGAGATTGCGAGCGAGGTCATCGCTCACCTTACGCATACCGTAGAAAAAGTTAGAAAGGCACAGGGGGAAGAAATCGTCCAGTTTCTATTTCTGACGGATCCTCATCACCGCACGGCAGGCAATCAGCTTCGGACCGCAGCTTTGGTGAACCGGCTCATCCGCGATTGTGCGCTGGATTGCATCGTGTGCGGAGGGGATATAAGCGAGAACGGGGATAAGGCTTACGTCCTGCAGGCGCAGAAGGAAATGATGGACGCGCTTCGCGCACCGGAATATCCCTTGCTGCCGGTCAAAGGCAATCATGACGACAACTCCATCTACGATTACACGAACAAAACGGGCGGTACTGGCCACGTCATCTTCCCGGAGGAGATGTACCGGACGTTGTTCCGGCAGCTGGAAGGGACGGCTGTATTCGACACGGGCAATGAAAGCGGGTTGTATTACTATTACGATATTCCGGGCAAACGAACCCGAATGATTATATTGAACTGCATCGATATCCCGTATGCGGTCACGGAGCAAGGAGGACTTGCGCAAAACGGCCAATGGGAATACGCGTTTTCTAATCGGCAGCTTCACTGGATGGAGCGCGAAGCGCTCAATTTCAGCACCCACACGGATGGAGACGGGTGGAAAGCCGTCGTGTTCTCCCACGTCTCTATCCTTCAGGATGGCGTATACGGCGCCGATCACGAAGTGGCGGGCGGAGAAGCGATGTGGAGCATCATCCGCGCGAACCGGAGCCGGGTAGCAGCTTGCTTCTTCGGCCACGTTCATTATGACCAGGTCATCGTAAGAGACGGCATTCCGACTATATCGTCGCTTAACGCGGTTACGTATCAGGACTTCGAGAGCGCACCTGCGAGAGCCCTGCACACCATTACAGAAACGGCCTTCGACATTGTCAGCATTGATTATTCGAAAGGCAAGCTCCAAGCTATCCGTTTCGGAGCGGGAGAAGACAGAACGATTATGCTGGGAGGCGCACGGGGATGAAGGAGAAGCTGAAGATCGGCCTGGTCGGACTAGGCGGCCGTGGCCTCGGGCTGCTGGAAATCGTCATTTTGAAAATGAAAGATATCGAAGTTGTCGCGGTGTGCGACTTGTACGAGGACCGATGCGAACGAGCGGCGGAAGCGATCGAGAAGTCGGGTGGCAGACGCCCGATGGTTACGCGGGATTACAAGGAGCTCCTGCATGCCGACGAGGTAGAAGCCATAGTCATCTGCACATCTTGGTCGGACCACATCGATCTGGCGATCGCGGCCATGGAGAATGGAAAATATGTAGCCTGCGAAGTCGGCGGCGCCTTCTCCATGCGGGAATGCTGGAAGCTGGTAGAGGCGTACGAGCGAACGGGCATCCCTTGCATGATGCTGGAAAATTGCTGCTACGGCCGGGATGAGCTCATGCTGCTGAATATGGTGAAGATGGGGTATTTGGGCGAAATCGTACATTGCTCCGGCGGATACCAGCATGACTTGCGTTACGAAATTGCTTACGGCGAGGAGAACCGTCATTACCGGCTGAACCAATACAAACATCGGAACTGCGACAATTATCCGACGCATCAGCTTGGGCCGATTGCGAGAATTCTCGATATTAACCGGGGCAACCGGATGGTGTCGCTTGTATCCGTCGCCTCCAAGTCGGCAGGTCTGCAAGATTACATCCGCAATGAGAAAAAGGACGACAAGTTAGCCGATTTCAAATTTATGCAAGGCGACATCGTGACGACGATTATTAAATGTGCGCGCGGTGAGACGATTACGCTCACTTTGGATACGACGCTCCCCCGGTATTATTCGAGAGGGTTCGTCGTAAGGGGCACCAAAGGGATGTTTATGGAAGATAACCAATCTCTTTTCATCGACGACCTTCACCGGCCGTATGAGACCAAGTGGGAGAAGCAATGGGGAAATAAGGAGAGTTTTACGGAAAAGTTTGATCATCCGATATGGAAGTCCTATCTGGCGGAAGGCGTCAAGGAGGGGCATAGCGGCATGGATTGGCTTGTGCTCAAGGACTTTTTCGACAGCGCGCGGAAAAGGACGCAGACGCCAATAGACGTATACGACATGGCCGCATGGATGAGCATTACGACGTTGTCGGAGGATTCCGTCGCCATGGGCGGGCAGCCCGTCGCGATACCGGACTTTACGAACGGAAAGTGGATCGGCCGGTAAACGGGAGATATAGGACGGCACGAACTAGGGCGAGGCAGATGAAGGGAGCATACACATATGATGAAATACCGCAGGTTAGGAAGAAGCGGCCTTCAAGTAAGCGAGATCGCGCTGGGAAGCTGGCTGACGCATGAAAATGCCGCTCAAGCGGCTTCAGCCGCAGAGGCGATTCGCAAGGCGTACGAGCTGGGCGTCAATTATTTCGACACCGCCAATATGTATGCCGGGGGCGAGGCGGAGCGAATTATGGGCCGTGCTTTGTCCGGCTATGCAAGAGATACTTACGTGCTCGGCACAAAAGTGTACTTTGACATGGGGCAAGGCGCGAACCAAAGAGGGCTGTCACGCAAACATATTATGGAGCAGTGCGAAGCGAGCTTGCGAAGACTAGACGTCGAGTACATCGACTTGTACTATTGTCACCGCTACGATGAACATACACCTTTAGACGAGACGCTGCGGGCGATGGATGATTTGGTCACGCAAGGAAAAGTGCTGTACGTCGGCATCAGCGAGTGGAGGGAAGGTGAGATCGCGGAATCGGCGGCGCTTGCGGAACGGCTAAAGCTTGATCCGATCGTCGTGAACCAGCCGGAATACAATATGTTCACCCGCCGGATCGAACCCGGCATTGTGCCGTTATGCGAGCGGCTCGGAATCGGGCAAGCCGTCTTCTCGCCTTTGGCGCATGGCGTGCTGAGCGGCAAATACCGCAAGGGAGAGGCGATTCCTCAAGAATCGCGGGCGGCTAATCCGGAGCATAACCACTGGATCGTCAGCCAGGGCCTGCTATCCGAGAGACGACTCGATCAAGTGGAGCGGCTGAGCGGCATAGCAGGCGAGCTCGGCATTACGCTCGTCCAGCTGGCATTGGCCTGGAACTTAAGGATGCCGAACGTCTCTTGCTGCATCGTCGGAGCTACGAGACCGGAGCAAGTCGCGCAGAACGTGTCCGCCTCCGGCATCGGCCTGCCGGAAGACGCGCTCAAGGAAATCGAAAACATCCTAAGCGAATGATAGGCCTTGCCATCCGGGTCTGGCCTACTACCCCCCGTTCTCGTTAATCCGTCTCTTGTAAGCAGCAGGCGTTTCGCCGGTCACTCGTTTGAAAATGCGATGAAAGTGGGGCAGCGAATCGAAGCCGCAGCGTTCGGCTATCGTGCCGACGTTGTCGTCCGAAGCGAGCAGCAGCTCTTTCGTCAAGGCGACCCGCTTCAGATTGACGTAGTCGGTGACGTTAAGGCCGGTCAGCTGCTTGAACACCCGGGAGAAATGCGAACCGGTTACGGAAGCTTGGCGGGCTAGGGCGGACAGGCTCAGATCATTCTCCAGATGGGCGGAGATGTAATAGAGTATGTCTTGCATCCATTGAGGGCCGATCGAAGAATGATCGAGCCCGACCGTCAGAGTGGCTTTCGCTTCCCGGTTAATTTGCAGAAGCCATTGCTGAAAGAGAAGGGCTGCCGCCTGGCGGTAGCCCGTTTTCTGTTGCTCCAGTTCCGTCTGAATTTCTTCGAGAGCGGATTCTGTTTTTATTTTCAGCTCGTCCGGCAGCTCCATTCGATAATGCTTGCGTTTATTGGCCAGCTCGAAGCAGCGGAAGGCGTTGTACGTATCGTCCAGCTTGCCGAACGTGACAAGGCCCGGCCCGAAAAAAACGGCGGTAGAGGTTACCGGATCGATCGGGTCAGGCATGGCGCGGTGAATGGAATGGCTCGGGATAATGAATAAGTCCCCGTCTTTCATATCGTATAACTTCTGATCGATGAACATCGTGCCTTTGCCACGGTACACATAGACGAGCTCCATTCGCTCGTGTAGATGATCCGGCAGCTCACGCTCCGGGCTCTTCGTATCTTTGTATACGAAATCGAAGGGGAACAGCCCTTCACTCGAAAACGATTTCCGTACCGGTTTCATCGCGATGCGCCTCCTGGACACTCATTTGATTCAACAATATCAAAATAGAGTGCATTTACGCAATATTATCGTGATTTATACGGAAACTTGTTCTTATTAGATGCGAATATATCTTTTGCCGCCTCCGGCAGTCGCGATTCGTAATACACCTGCACCAGCATCGTTCAGCTCCGTCCATTCGAAGCTGCTGCCAGATGGCGAAAGCTCGATCGAACGGAGATTCTCCGCCTTCAAATTCGGAAGGTATACAAGTGTAGGCGATTCGTTGCTGCCGTCTTCCTCCCATTCCATCTCGAAGCCGGCTTTCTCGTGGTCGTAAGAGTAGCGGAGTATGGAACCGGAAGCGGCCATTGGATACCCGCGGCATACGCCTTTGAACGAGGAATAACGATCCATCTCCGGATACAGGTAGGACCAGTAGACGTCGCTTGCGAGAAGCTCCTCAAAACGCTTCTGTACATGGAGCGAAGCTTCCTCCGCCAGATCGGATTCTCCGTAAGCCCCCCATTCGCCGATCATCATCGGCATGCCGAGCCGCTCTCTTGTCGCTTCGTGCTGATTGAATATAACGTCGACGCGTTCGCCGCTTGCGGCGTGCACATAGTCCGAATCCGTCACGAGGTCGTATCCGTGCGGCGCATAAGCTTGCTGCGCATCCGGCTTGCCTTCAGCGTCTGTGGCAGGCATGATGGCGCTCGGTACGCCCATGTTGGAGAAATAGTTGGTTTCCAAAAACAGAAGGCGATGAGGATCGACCTCGCGAATCGCATCTCTTGCTTTCTGGTAGAATGCCGACAGAATGTTTTGCTCGAAGTGTGCTTGGGCAACGGCCGTCGTTTCCATTACCTTGCGATAGGCCTCAGCGGAATTCAGCATTTGAAGCGCTTCGAGCTTCTTCTCCGGATCCATCCAAATCGTCATCAGCTCTTCCACGCCGGGGGCAGGCCCTTCGGACTGCTCGGCCGCAAGATCGGCGAATGCAGCGAACATCGCATGCACAATTCCGAGCACGTCGGAACCGATAAACGGCTCGTTCATAATATCGTAGCCGATCAGATTCGGTTCATTGCGAAGCTGCTGTACGGCATGCTTCCAAGCCGCGACATAGTGGTCCTGCAAGCCGATGCCGTCTGGAGCGGGAGCGTTGCTCCAGAAGTGGTCGAATGCGCTCTGGACCGCGCCGCTGAACAGGTATGCGTCGCTCCACAGGTCGGTCTTCTCGTAAGTATGGCCTCCCGTTAGCGTAGCCCATTCCGGCGCACCATCGGCATACAATGAACTGTATAAATCCTGGTGCATATCCAAGAAGACGTAGATCCCGTGCTCGTACGCTAGCTTGATCATCTCGCGAACGCGCTCCAGATAACGGTCATCGTAACGTCCCGGCTCCGGTTCGATTCCGTCCCAGATGATGCCGAGCCGGATGACGTTGAAGCCCCATTCTTGCAGCTTGATGAAATCCTTCTCCGACCAATCTCCGATATAGTTCATTTCTTTTTCCTTGCACACCATGCTGATGCCGTGAAGAATGACGTGCCTTCCTTGTTCGTCGACGAAGCGCCCGTCAACTGCGCGAACGTGTTTCATACCCATTCCCCTTTCAAATCCGAAAATTAGAATGACTAGTCAGTACAATAAGTATAGAGGCAAAAATCTGCAGCTGTCAATATTTGATCGGTGAGATGCCGCTTTTCCAAAGCCGAAACTAAAATTTGAATAGGCCATTAAAAACGGACTAATGCCAACATCAAAATAGAGTATAAAAAAAGCGTTTTCAGATACTTTTAAATGACTTTCCCGCGTATACAATGAAGCTGAATCTACGATTAGCAAGGAGATGAACCATGGGGATGTTGGTAAATGCAAGCGAACAAGGGCGGGAGCCTATCTTAAGCGGACACCTCAGAATGGGAGGCGTCCACCCGAACGGCGAAGAGATCGGAGTGAACAGCTTATACTTGACCCGAGGCGGGAAGCCTTGGTTGCCGGTTATGGGCGAATTCCACTTCTCCAGATCGAAGAGCCGCAGCTGGGAGGATGAGCTCCTCAAGATGAAAACCGGGGGCATCGGGATCGTCGCTACTTACGTGTTCTGGATCTATCACGAGGAGACCGAAGGCGTATTCGATTGGTCGGGGGATAAGGATTTAAGAAGGTTCATTCAATTATGCGGAAAAATTGGTCTAGATGTATTCGTTCGAATCGGGCCTTGGGCGCACGGCGAATGCCGCAACGGCGGCTTCCCGGATTGGCTGTACGGCAAGTGCGCCCTCCGGACGGACGACGAGGATTATTTGCATTACGCAAGGCTGTTGTACGGGCAAATTGCCGAGCAGCTTCGTGGACTCTCCTATCAAGATGGAGGTCCTGTCGTCGGCATCCAATTCGATAACGAATTGACAGAGAACGCCCCGCATCTATTAACGCTGAAGCAGCTCGCATCGGAAGTCGGAATAACGACTCCGCTCTATTCCGTCACGGGCTGGGGCGGTCCAGGCGGCGCCCATATTCCAAAGGATGAAGTGCTACCGTTATTCGGAGGGTATCCCGACCATCCTTGGGACAAACATACGGAGAAGCTCCCGCCCGGCCCGCATTATTTCTTCCATTCCATACGCAACGATCCGGGGATCGGCAGCGACGTCATTGGAGCGGGAGAAGGAGCCGCAGGAGACCTGGCGAATATTGAACGATACCCGAACGGAACATGCGAGCTTGGGAGCGGAGTGCAGATGACGTACCATAGGCGACCGGAGATATCGGCCGACGACGTCGGCGCGATGGCTACGGTACGCATCGCGAACGGATGCAATCTGCTCGGCTATTACATGTACCACGGCGGCAGCCATCCTCGCGGAGAGCATTCCACGATGCAGGAATCCGAACCCCATGGCAACCAGCTCCCCGTGTTCAGCTACGATTTTCAAGCGCCAATCGGGGAATTCGGGTTTACGAGAGAGTCGTATGCCCTGCTGAGGCGGCTCCACCTGTTTATCCGCGACTTCGGAGAAGAGCTTGCGCCTATGCGCACCTATTTTCCGGAGGAACGCCCCGCCACCTTAAAGGATGTCGAGACGGTCCGCGTCGCGGCAAGAGCAAAGGACGAAAGCGGCTATTTATTTTTTAATAACTATCAACGAATGACGGAGATGGTAAATAAGGATGACATTCAAGTAAGTCTGAGGCTTCCTGGGGGAGAGTTGAACGTGCCGGATGAGGGCTTCACCTTGCAGAAGGACGCTTATTTCTTCTGGCCGTTCCGGATGGATATGGACGGCATCCAGCTGAAGTACGCGACGGCGCAGCCGTTATGCAAGCTCCTTCGCGGCGGCGAGACGACTTATGTGTTCTTCGAGGCGGGTGGCGTTGCGCCAAGCTTTGTATTTGAAGGCGATACGATAGCGTCGATAGAGGTACGTGGCGGACGGGTGGACCGGCGGGCGGGAACTATCGTATTGAACGATCTGGAGCCAGGTCTAGCTTGCGATATTCACCTAGTATCGAACGACGGAACGGCGGTTCGCCTCATTCTACTAACGGAGGAACAATCGCGCCGCGCATGGAAAGGCACGGCTTTCGGGGAGGAACGATTGATTCTGTGCGAATCGAATATTCTCTTCGACGGCGGGGGGCTGCGTCTGTACGGATTTGAACCGAATCAAACGGTGTTTTCGATCTATCCGGTCGTAGAGAAGCCGCTAACAAGCTGTCAGGTCCCAATAGCCGACCGGCAAGACGGCCTATTCCAGATCTTCGAGCCCCTAGTAGAGCGCATAAAGGACATTGAAGTCACATGCATCAACGCCCCGGGATATCCGTTAAGCGACGAACTGTTCCCTTTCCTCTTTGAAGAAACGGGCAAAGTCGGCGCATCTCCGGAATGGGAGATTAAGCTGGACGCTTCCATGCTGGACGAAGTCGATGATCTTGCGCTGACCATCGATTACATCGGGGATGTGGCGCAGCTGTATATCGCTGGGCGATGCGTCGCGGATCAATTTTATAACGGTCAGCCTTGGAAGGTTGGTCTAAAGCATTTCCGAGATGAACTCCGCAAAGGGCCGATCGTGCTGAAAATATCCCCGCTCAAGGAAGAGCGAAACATCTATATGGAAGACAGGCCAAGCGGTGATCAGCCTGCAAGAATTATAAGCCTCAAGGCGGAGGCGGAGTTCAGCTTGCGGATTACGGTTTTGTCGGTTTAGAGACTACGATTTCTAGGAGGACGATCAGATGCCAGCGAACGATTCCAATCATCAATTGCCGGATGCTTACCTGGCGCCGCTGCAAGAAGCTATAGCTAGAGCGAAGCAGGCGCAAGGGGAGGATACAGTCGATCTTATCTTCTATACCGATCCCCATCATCGGCCGGGGGGCAAGCAGCTCCGGGCTGCCGCAGCGGTCAAGATAGCGGCGAGCGAGCTGTTGCCGTCTTGTATCGTGGTCGGAGGAGACATCGTCGACAACGATGTCAAGGAAAGCGTCGTATTCGCCCAATCCGAATTTATGGAGGCGATTCAAGCGCCAGAATGCCCTTCGTTTCCGATTAAGGGCAATCACGACGACAACTCCATTCATGATTTTCACAAGGACTTAAAAGGAGCGAATAACGTCATTTTCCCGGTCGAAGCGTACGCGGATATCTATAAGAGCTTGAATGGCACGGTTGCTTTCGACAAAGGCAATGAAACCGGTCTGTATTACTATTACGATGTTCCGGACAAAAAAACGAGAATCGTTTTGCTCAATAGCGTCGATATCTTGTACAAAGTAAAAGCGGACGGCATGCTGCGGCAAAACGGGCAATGGGAATACGCATTCTCGGACAGACAGGTCGATTGGGTGGAGCATACGGTGTTCGATTTCTCCGGCATGGAGGAGGGCGACAGCTGGAAGGTCGTCTTTTTCTCCCATCTCCCCATTATTCAACGCGGAGTTCGCGGATACGTCGACGGCGAAGTCGGCAACGGCGAGAAGCTGTGGAAAATTATGAAGCAAAACCGGAAGCATGTCGTCGCCTGCTTGTTCGGTCATGTCCATATCGACCAAGTGCTGTACAATGACGGGATTCCGATGATTTCAACGCTTAATGCGGCTGGCTACCGGAATTATGACGAAAGCCCCGAGAGGACGCCCGATACCGCTTCAGAGACGGTATTCGATATGATCAGCATCGATTACGCAAAAGGCGAATTGCGCGCAACCCGGTTCGGGGCAGGGGAAGACCGAGTTGTTAAGCTATAAACATTTAAAACATGAAATGGCGGTGCTCACATTATGATTCCGAGCATCGCCATTTTTGAATGTAATCGATTGCCTATGACAGCCTCAATCGTTCAAGGAATCTGGATACAACAGCGATCGGAAGAATATTTCTTACCACATTAGAATTTATAAAATTCCGAGCTCATCGGAAGAACAAATTCTTATTGGCGATAAAACCTACCTTTAAACGCGGTCGCTCATCTTCGAAAGGCCTCGATAGAGGTTTTCTCACGCAGGTTGTATGTTCAGTCATGCCCATTCTCGCTATTCCTGCAGAAGTTTGACGTGCTGAGTTGGCGTCGTTCCCGATACTTTCTTGAAATGGCGGATGAACGTGCCTGCGTTCGAGTAACCTACTCTCTCGGCGATCTCTTTCATGGCCAAATTCGGATGGGACTCGATGAGCCGATGCGCCGCCTGAATCCGGATCAGGTGCATGTAGTAATTGAAGTTATGTCCGGAATGTTTCTTAAAGTAGGTGGACAAATACACATGCGTAATCCCGAACCGATCGGCGATCAGCGTAAGCGACAAATCCGGATTGGCATAATGGTTGTCGATGTATTGTTTGATTTGATCCATAAGAGGCGTATCGGCAAGGGCCGACCGCTTCGCGACGAACAGGTAGCCCGTACGGACTTGCTTGAACAAATACGGGAGATGGAACGTACGCGAGAAATCCGGCGGTGATTCCCATACCTCGTTCGCGCCGATCTTCTTGCTGTTCATGATGACGAGAAGCAGATCGTGCAAGTAGCGCATCATGTTCAGGAATTGCTCGAACGTCAGCTGATTGAACGTCTTCTCCATCGTTTTGTCAAAAAACTGATTGATGGCATCCGAGTTGCCCTTTAACGCATAGTTGACCAGTTCCTGCTCCTTGTCGATGGACAAGTGGATAACCGAAGCCCGCTCGCCCCCCCAATCCTGATAGAGCACGACCCTCGTCATGCCGTCCAAGTCCGGGACATGTTTGAAGATCGCTTCCATTGATTCACGCAGCGCTGTGCGGACATCCTCCAGACGTGTATGAAGGGAGCTTATTCCGCATAAGGCAAAGCCGGAATCATTCGATGGAGACATGTCGCTTAGAGTCCGGACAACTAGCGTTTCCATCTCGCCTAGGTCGACACAGCTGGCAATAAAGATGGTTTTGTCGTTGTAGCCATGCAAACCGATGCATGGTCCGGCGAGATTTAAGGCGGCTTCCAGTATGGGAGCATACTCCTGAGATGACTTGCCTTCGTTGTTCTCTTCAATGAAGGAGAGGACGACGTACGAGTCGAATTTGCCTTGCAGCATCTGCTTCACGCTTGGTTTCATCGCATAGTTTTTATCGGCAATTAAACGAAGCAGCGCGTTGTGCTCCATAATTTCGGATTGCTCGGTTATTTCGAGCTGCATGGACGCGGTGGCCGAGTTCAATACTTTGAACCTATCCGATATAATGGCGAATTCGTTGTTGGTAGCAAGCGGAGTCGTCCATTGATTGAATGTCCTAGCGAGATGGCGCAGCGGCCTGAACATCGACCAATTGACAAGCAAGAAGGCCATATTGGCGGCCAGAAACACGGCAAACAACCCGAACGTGTACCAATTGGTCGTTTTCAGCTTCTCTTGCATCTGACTCTCCGGGAACAATACGGTATACGTAAAGAAATTGGCGTTTTTTACGATGGGAGAATATTTTTTCCCTTCAATAGCGACTGCGTTAGGTAAACTCCGGACATGATCCATTACAGATGAATCCAGCGCTGTGGTGCTTACAATCGGATGATTCGTTTTGTCACCCAGCACGATGATGTTATCGAGAAGCTTGGTTTCATTGGAAAGAAAAGCTGCAAGCTGCTCTTTATCAATTTGAACAAAGATGTAGCCTTCGGGAAAGAGACGGTACGTATATAAGATCATCTGGTTAAAGTTGAACAAATGCTCCATTTCTTCACTTTGAAGCAGGCAGCCGCGGCAGATCTCCTCTTTGTTTTTTTTTCCCAAGCTATCGTAGAACACACGGAGACTGCGGGTTCCGTCGCTGCTGACGACGAGATCCTGCTTAGGGAAGTAGGCGGAGATTTGTGCCCGGAACGGCAACCCCAGATTCGTTTCCGTTAATTTTTTTTTGTAAGCCAGCAGCTCCGGATAATAGGAACGCGATTGCTTAGGGTTGATGGACAGAAACTTGGTATCCACGCTTACGCTGAAGTTGTATACGGCATCGCGAATCGCCTGCCATTCCTCCGCCATGTTTCTGGACAGCTGATTAAGAAATTCTTCATTCGTCTGCAGAACCTGGTTTTTTACGTTGCTTTTCAGATACGAATAGTTGAATGCGAGCAATCCGGAGAGCAAGACAATAAAAATGAGATTGACGATTAGAAGTTTGAATAGAACGCTGCTCCCGTGGAAGCGAGTTGCGACGCTGCGGAATAATCCGTTCATGTTGGCGAACCCCCCTTAAGGTACATTTTGACGGACTGTTCTCTCTCTATCATTAATTTTGTAACCGTTTGCAAAATTCTTGCCGCTCTCATTCGCCGTTCCCATCATTATAGATGAATTTCATTGGGCTGTCTCGGGATGTTTAAATTTTGAAAGGTGCATTAATTATTGGAAAACGCAGGTACTTGTCCGCTGCCGCGGCTTTCGATCCTTCATATTAATCGCTAAATTCAGCTCACTTAAATTAATCGGAACGATATGAATTGTTGACGATTGCCGAGAAACGAGAATGTCCATTATGCTGAGGTCACCGAGCGGAACATGGCTTGGCAGGTCGGTACGGCGAATAAAGAAAAGGCTTACATTTCATTAACGCGTTTGCAAAGCGTACAGGAGGGGTGAATTTGCAGAGTCAAACATTAAAGAACAAAGAGAGTTTTCTGCGAAGATGCGTGAAGCAGCGATATTTAATTATGATGGTGCTGCCGGGTCTCCTGCTCATTCTGGTATTTAAGTATATCCCGATGTATGGAGTGACGATCGCCTTCAAGAGCTATGACGCATCGCTCGGCTTCTTAAGAAGTCCGTGGATCGGCATACAGCATTTCCAAGCGTTTTTCGATAGCCCGATGAGCTGGAGAATTATTAAAAACTCGCTGCTGCTTGCTTTTTATTCCTTATTATTCGGTTTCCCGGCGCCGATTATATTCGCCTTGTTGCTCAACGAATTGCGCCAAAAGTTTTTTAAGCGAGTGGTACAGACGATCACTTATTTTCCACATTTTCTTTCCGCGGTCATCGTGATTGGATTCGTTCATGAATTTTCTTCCGTGGATGGCATCATTAATAAAGTGATGGGCTGGTTCGGAGCCGAACCAAAGGCGCTGCTGTACTTATCGGAGGCTTTCCGTCCGCTGTATATCGGTTCAGGCATATGGCAAGAGCTTGGGTACGGAGCCATTATTTATTTGGCGGCTTTGACCGGTATCGATCCTGCTCAGTATGAGGCTGCGGTTATCGACGGGGCGAACCGCTGGCAGAGGCTGAAGTACGTGACGTGGCCGGCGATTATTCCAGCGACATCGGTCATGTTGATTCTGAAGCTGGGTTCGATCTTAAGCACGGATTTTCAGAAGGTGCTGCTCATGTACAATCCGAAAATTTACGATACGGCAGATGTCATCGAAACCTACGTCTATCGGGTAGGCGTGCAAGGCGGGCAATTCGAATATGGCGCAGCGGTCGGGCTTATGCTGTCTGTGATCAGCTTCGTCTTGATCGTGCTCGCCAATTCCTTCTCGAAGAGAGTATCCGAAAACAGCTTATGGTAAGGAAGTGATCGCAGGTGAAAGTCTATAATGAAGGTTTCTGGTCGAAGGCTTTCGATATTTTCAACTACACGTTTATGGCTGCGCTCTGCATCATTATGTTATACCCGCTTCTGAATACGTTTTCAGTATCCATAAGTGATGCGGATTTGATTTCACAAGGGAAGATTACCTGGTATCCGCAAGGCTTCGACTTTCACAGTTATCAGTACATTTTTCAGGATAACAACATACTGAACGCTTATAAAAACACAATCGTTTATTTGGCGATAGGCACTTTTCTCCAATTATTGCTGACGTCCATGTTCGCTTATCCGCTATCTATTAGCGAATTTATATTCCGCAAGCCGCTGGCCATCATGGTCATTATTACAATGGTATTTAGCGGGGGATTAATCCCAACCTTTCTTTTAATGAGAGATTTGCACTTATTCAACACGATGTGGGCGATCGTGCTTCCGCTGGCGATGAGCGCATTCAATATTATCATCTTCCGGACGTTCTTTCAGGACATTCCGAAGGAATTGAGAGAATCCGCTTATCTGGACGGAGCGAACGATATTACGATTCTGTTCCGCATCTACTTGCCTTTGTCCAAGCCGCTTCTGGCTACGTTCGCTTTGTTCGGCGCCGTCATGTTCTGGAACATGTGGTTCGAACCGATGATTTATTTCAACGATGAGAAATACCAGCCTATTCAATTGATTTTACGCAGGATGACGATCGAGTTGACGGACGATACAAGAACTGGTAACGTGCAGCGCTTCCTTGACACCTTTAATTTGAATCCGAAAAACATCCGAATGGCAGCGGTCATCGTCACGATTTTACCGATTCTGTTCGTCTATCCGATGCTGCAAAAACATTTTGTGTCCGGCATGATGATCGGATCGGTGAAAGGTTAATAGCGGTTGGTCTATATTAATCATAGATAGATTGACAACAAATTGATCATGGAGGGGTTTATATTGAAGAAAAGGGCTTTTCTAACGCTAAGTCTTCTGCTTGTCGCAATGCTGGTATTTTCCGCTTGCAGCAAGGATGGAGGCAACAAAGAGAACGTAGAAAAACCGAACAATTCCGGAACGGAGCAGTCGGCTGCTCCGGAGGAAGAAACGATCAAGATTAAAGCTTATATGTCGAGCTTCGGATCCGATCCAAAAAATACCGAGCTCTATAAACTTTGGAAGGAGAAGATGGAAGCGCATATCGGTAAGAAGCTGGATATCGAATGGATCTATGTAAACAGCGACGATTATTCGGAGAAGATCAAGCTGACGCTGGCAAGCGGCGATACGCCGGATATTATGTCCGGGGTGAAGGATGCCGAGGTTATGTTCCAATTCGGTAACCAAGGCTCTCTGCTGGACATCGCGCCGTATTTGGACGAATACGCTCCAAATTATAAGAAGTTTTTGGAATCAACCAAGTTTTCGGATAAAAGCATGTACACGCCGGAAGGCAAAATGTTCTTCTTCGGCGATGGCTTCAATAATGATACCGGGTTAGCGGGCTCTGCTTATCCTGCTCTGTACCGCTTTGATGTTTTTGAGAAGAACAATATCAAAATTCCGGAAAACTGGGACGAGTTTTACGATGCAGCCAAAAAGCTGAAAGAAATATATCCAGACTCTTATCCGGTCACCGCACAGGAATGGCCTAAGTTCTGGGATGCGACATCCCTCTCGAACCATACGAACAGCGATATTTATTGGAATGGCGAGAAATACGTATACGGGCCGACAGAGGATTCCTATAAAGAAGGATTGATGTTTATCCGCAAATTGTTCGACGAGAAGCTTCTTGATCCCGAATTCCTGAGCCAGTCGCAGGACCAGCTTCAAGCGAAAGTAACGACGGGCAAATCGTTTATGATTCCGCTTGCTTGGGCCGGCTGGTGGGAGAAATATTCCGTTCCGGATCAAGGCATCGAATGGGGCGCAGCGGTTAACCCGAAAAACGCAAAATATGGCGACCAATGGGTTCTCGGACCGGCGCTTCTGGGCCAAACGATTTATCCGAACTACGGCGTCATGATTTCCAAGAAAACGAAATATCCTGAGCTGATCGTGAAGATGCTCGACTATCAATATTCACCGGAAATGATCGATTTGATGCATTGGGGCGTAGAAGGCAAAACCTATCAAGTTGTAGACGGTAAAAAAGAATTTATTAATAAAAACGGTGACTGGCAAGAGACAAAAGATTTTGCTGGAGACGGCGTAACGCGTCAAGGCTTTGTATACGCACCGCAAAACTACTCGACGGACTACATTAAATACAAAAATGTGAAGTTCTTTGCGAATGGCAATATCGAGGAAATGCGTCCACAAGAGGGAATGGGCAAATTTGCGAACCCGGATACTGCCATTGCGCCATACGAACAATCGCCTGTCATTCGTCTGAGCAAAGAAGAAGAGGCTAACAAAGCTCAAATTATGACTGCGGTGAAAACGTATCTAGATGAAAATATCTTTAAATTCCTGCTCGGAGAAAGAGATTTCAGCGAGTGGGATGCCTTCAAGAAAGAGCTGTCGGATATCGGCGATTATCAATCGATCGTAGATATGATGAACGCTCAGGTATCGAAATAAATATGGAGCCTGACAGCGTGCCTAGAATGGACGCTGTCAGGCTTCTCTATTAATCGAACGAATCCATAACGAACAAGGGAGAGAATACGATGTCTCACACGAAAGCGGCCGATGCGACATGGCGCGGCATTCCGGGCCATTATTACGATTGGACTAAGACGCTCCAGCCGGAGTCTCATTATATCCACGACTATAGCAAGACGCTGACGATGAAGCTGGCTATGGCGGTCCCGGATTTGAGGGGAGGCTCCCGCGTCTTCTGCACATTCGAGCAGGCGCTTCGATATGTGGAGGAAACGGATCGCCTTACGCGAGGCATACCGAAAATCATCTATCTGGTCGGCTGGCAATACAACGGTCACGACGACAAATATCCGGCATGGGATGAAGTGAACGTCCATCTGAAGAGACCGCAGGACGCGACCGCCAGAGACAGTTATCTGTGGCTCGTCGATGAAGCGAGGAAACATAATACAACGATCAGCGTCCATGCCAATATGACAGACGCTTACGATGACAGTCCTTATTGGGATTTGTATTTGGAGCATGACGCGATTGCCCGCAATGAAGACGGCACATGGAAGCAAATCGGCGTTTATAACGACAGGGCGGCGTATCACATTTGTCCCAAAATGGAATGGGAAAGCGGACTTGCTGTTCATCGCATCGAGAAGCTGATCTCGCTTCTGGAGCTGGATAAGGTCGGAACGGTCCATCTCGACGCCTATTTCCCGAGATTCAACGCCTATTACGATATTTCGGAAACGGAAGAATCTTCTTATATGCGCAGGACGATCCGGTATTTCCGGCAGTGCGGCATCGATGTCACAAGCGAAAATTTGACCCATCTTAGGGATGACCCTTTTATCGGACTGCAAGCATGGAGCTGGGTGTTCGACGTGGCGGATGAGAAACGAATGATCGGAATGCCGGCTCCGCTAGTAAGCGGAGGGGTCATTCGGGATTATACCGTGCCAGGCATTCCGTTCCGTCACGATTTGGCTTTTCTATTCGGGGCGAGCATGCACGGAGAAGATGTTTATTTGGATAGCGAGCTTCAGAAGCCGCGCGATCAATGGCATGATCTTTTTTTAGAGAAATTTTGCCTGAACGCGCTGCACGGGCAATATTTGAACCGTCTCGACCGCATCCGGATCGAAGGAGAAGGAGATGGCAGGGTGATGCATTTCTCCGGCGGCCACGAAGTCCGGTTAAGTGACCGTTCCGTCCGCAAGGGCGGCAGGCTGCTGCGCGAAGGTGACGATTTGCTGCTGCCAGCTCAGTGGCGCGACGGACGGGAGCTGATCGCTTATAGCAAGCTGGGTTATACGGCCAAGACATGGTCGCTGCCGGCGGAATGGAGCGGCGTGGAAGCAGTTGACTTGCGCCGGATTATGGCGGATGGCTTGAAAGAAATGTGGCTTCGACTGCCCGTGGAAGGCGGTGTGCTCGAGCTGTCGCTGGAACCGGGAGCGGCCGTGTCGATTATTCCTTCCGTGAAATAAATAGGGACGAGGACAGCGAGTTGGAAGGAATGTGCGAAATGAGAGGAGAAAGAGGTAAATGAAGCAATCATTCATCAGGGCGACAGAGTTTGGAGCCGTGCCGGATACTGGGGAAGACAGCACAGAAGCGGTGCGGAAGGCGATAGCCTACTGCCGGGAGAACGGTATCGGCAAGCTTGTATTCGAGCGCGGAAGATACGACTTCAAGCATCCGACTTTCCTGGATCAGTACGACAAGGTGATGAAACAAGGCGTGCACATGGATTTAGGGCAGTCTTCCGATCAGAAGGTTATTGCGTTCGAACTGGAGGATATGGATCATTTTGAATGGGACGGGGGGTTAGCGAGCTTCGTGTTTCACGGGTTGGCTCAGCCATTCGCGTTCGTGCGGTGCCGGGGGCTATTGCTGCACCGGTTTACGGTGGATTGGGAACGGCCGCTCTTCTCGGTTGGAACAGTACGGTCGACAGATGGCAGCAGCGCGGAGATCGAGCTTTTGGAAGGAAATGAAGTGGATGGGGCTGTTCCTGTCGCAGCCTTGATTAACTACGATCCCGCCTCTAAATACCCGTTAATTGGAAGCGTAGAATCTTTCAGCCAGATCGAACGGACGGAACAGTCCGCCCCGAATCGATTGAAGCTCTTTTATTCGAAGCCTCAGTCCATGGAGCCGGGCATGCATCTCTTGCTGAGGCATGTGCTGAATTACCGGATGGGCATCTTGCTGTACGAGTGCGAGCAGGTTCGGGTCCGCGACGTGACGCTGCATTATACGCCTGGTATGGGCATTATCGGGCATCGCTGCGAAGGGTTGGAGTTCGTTAGACTTTCGGTTAAGCCTAGCAAAGGAAGGATTCTGTCCACGAATACGGATGCCACCCATTTCATCAGCTGCAAGGGACATATCGCATTCGACGAATGTTATTTCGAGGGTATGGGAGACGATGCGGTCAATGTCCATGGCTTTTATTACAAGCCGGTTCGGAAGATCGACGAGTATACGGTGGAAGCTGAAGCGAACGTGGAAATCCATGCGCAATCGGAGAAAACCGACTATCCGGATATCGGGGACCGAATTGAATGGGTGAGTAGGGGGACGATGGAGCCGTTCGCCGAGGGTGAGGTGGTTGATGTACGTATGAAAGAAGGGGGCATCCTGCAGATCAGGTTCCGGAACCCCGTTCCGGATTTCTTGATGGCATCCGGCCTCATGGCGAACGCAACGAGATCGGCCTCTCTATCGATTGCTAATTGTACGGTTCGCAACAATCGGGCACGCGCATTCCTTGTCCAGACGCGCAATGTTCGAATTGAAAACTGTACGCTCGATCATTGCACGGGTACGGCCATTCATGTCACTTGCTCCATTCATTGGTACGAGAGTTTAACCGTTAGCGATGTTACGATCCGCAACAACGTATTCCGCGGCTGCGGCTTCGGAGCGGGTACGATTGGCGGGGCGGGTGTCATGGTGATCAGCGCGGAATGCGACACGCCGACCGCTTACGTGCAGCGGAACATTCGATTTGAAGATAATGTCGTATACGGCCGGCAAGGGCTAGGTATCTCAATTCAATCAGCGGAAGGCGTCACCATCGAAAAAAACAGGTTTATGGATTGCCATCCGATCGCTGTCATTGATCGTGCGAATGAGGTGGCATTCGAAAACAATGAATACGGCTCCGGCGGCGGAGTGATCGTCGTAGGGAGAGAAATCGCTGAAGGGGCCATAACACTGGGGGATGAACATTGTCGCATCGTATTGAAATAAAGGAAGACGGGCTGCCGGAAATATTCAGGGTAACGGATTATGGGGCGGTGCCTGACAGTGGCAAAGACGCGACGATGGCGGTTAAACGTACGATTGCCGCTGCATCCGCGGCAAAGGGCGCGGCGATTATCGAATTTCCGAAGGGCCGGTATGATCTCTACCCCGACGAAGCAGAGAAGGCGCTTTACTACGTATCCAATACAGCGAGCGAGGCAGAACATCCCGATCCGGTCAAAACAATCGGGTTGCTTATTAAAGGCGCAAGCCGACTGCGGGTAGAAGGGAACGGATCGCTTCTACTGTTCCACGGCAAAATGACCCCGTTTGTGCTTGATGGCTGCAACGACGCTGAAATTACGAATCTGGAAGTTGATTTCGCCCGGCCGACTATGTCCGAGATGCGGGTCGATGCCGCAGGCGACAGCAGCTGGGACGTCACGGTTCATCCGGAATCCCGCTATGCCCTGCAAGAGGGCCGATTGTTCTGGATCGGAGAGGACTGGAGTTATCGGTCAGGCCCGGCACAAGCATTCGATCCGGCTGTCAACCGAACGTGGAGGGTACCGAACCCCGTCACGCTCGCCGATGATGTGGAGGAGCTGGAGCCAGGCAAGCTGCGTCTGCGATTTGCAGAAGCTCCGGCAACGAAGGTTGGCTGCGTGTACCAAATGCGCGACGGAATCCGGGATCAGGTCGGCACGCTGCTGATCGGCTGTCGGAACGTCACGCTTCGCAACGTATGGTACAAGTACATGCACGGACTTGGCATCGTGGGACAATTCAGTGAGAACGTGAGGCTGGAGAAGCTGCGTCTAGCACCGGATCCGGAGAGCGGAAGGACGGCTGCCGCGTTCGCCGACTTCGTCCACCTATCCGGCTTGAAGGGTGTCGTCTCCATCTCGGACTGCCTATTCGAGGGCGCCCATGACGATGCGATCAACGTTCATGGAACACATCTCAGAATCGTGGGCGTGGAAGGCGGCAATCGGCTGCGGCTGCGGTTCATGCATCATCAAAGCTACGGGTTCAACGCGTTTCGCGAGGGGGATGAGGTCGATTTCGTCAGCGTCGCCCGCCTGACGGCTTACGCGACCCGCCGGGTCACGTCCGCCCAGCGACTTGGCCTGAGGGAGATGGAGATCGAGCTAGACGCTCCCGTGCCGGATGGAATCGAAGAAGGAGATGTCATCGAGAACGTCACTTGGACGCCGGAGGTGTACGTTCGAGGCAATGTCTTCAGGCGGATACCGACCCGAGGCGTACTCGTTACGACGCGCCGGAAGGTCGAAATCGAGCGCAACCGGTTCGAAGGATTGGGGATGAGCGCAATCCTGATCGCCGACGATGCCGGGAGCTGGTTCGAATCCGGCATGGTTCGAGACGTCCGGATATGGAACAACGACTTCGTCGGCTGCGGCGGGGGCAGCGAACCCGTTATTTACATTCATCCGGAAAATACGGATGTCGCATGGGAACATCCCGTTCACTTCAACATCGCCGTATTGGAGAACCGGTTCGAATGGGCGGGAACATCAGTCGTGGAAGCCAAGAGTACATGCAATCTTGTCATCATGCAGAACAAGATAGATTGCCGGACGGCTGCAACAGCACTTGCGGGCCGGCCGCTTGAGCTCATTCGGCTGCACGCGTGCAGCGGCGTCGCCATTGCCGGCAATTGGATCGTCGGACATAGTCCCGCGTCGGTTGCGGCCGCCTCGATGGAGACAGAGCAGCTTATGATGGAGGAAGGGTTCGTCTATGACGCAGGGGGAGGGATTGGCGTATGAGCGAAGCGATGAGCTATCGCGAAGACGGGACTGAATACGTATTTCCGTCAACATTTCCCTCACGGCGCAAGAGTAATACGTCTCCAAGAGGGAGAATCCGGGTTCGATACTTGGCTTAGGCTTTGGACCGGGGAGAAGATCGAGCAGAACGGACCCAATCATCATGTATAGAAAAGAACAATCGCCGGCGATCAGAACGATTGCCGGCGATTATTCGTAAGTATTAAGCTGTCACCTGGAATTTGATCGTTTCGATGGGGCCTTTGTTGCCTTCCGTGTCAATCGCGTATACATCGATGTTGTACGTCCGGATCGGCGCCTCCCAAGGGATAGGATAAGACCAAAGGAAAGTGCCGTCTTCTTGCTTCTTCATCACATCGAAAATGCCGTAATCCGAGATGCGGACAAACGATTTGTCGATCGTTCGACCCTCTTGCACCTTGTCAAACTGTACTTTTAGCGATGCCCGCTCCCCGCGTTTCCCGGTATTCGACCCCAAATCGGCTTTTACTACGTAAGACATTTGCATATTGCACATCCTCTCGTTTTATTAGACTGACTAGTCAGTTCAATTGTATTCGTTCTGGGTTTTGTTGTCAATATACAAATTCAAATGTCAATTCCGAAGATAGATCAACATTACCGGAAGGAAGGAGAGGTTCCGGCATTTGATCTCCGTTATGATGGGTCTATCGGCAGCAAACCACAATAACGGAGGGGAACGAACATGACGAATGCGGTAATTTCGCAAGAAGAGGTCGGGTTTTATAAGCAAAACGGCTACATGCTCCATAAGAAACAACTGTTCGGCAAGGAGAAATTGAACGAGCTGAGCGCCATCTTCGAAGAGCAGTGGGAGCTGGTCGGCAGGAAGCTGAACAGCGAGCTGGATACGCCGCATTTCCGCGACGCGCGCCTGCTCAAATTTTTGCTTAGCGACGAAGTGCTTGATTTGGTGGAACCGATTATCGGGCCGAACATCGGATTATGGTCCAGCCATTTCATTTGCAAGGAGCCACTGGTCGGAAAACAAACGCCGTGGCATGAAGATTCCGCATATTGGAACGGCCGGCTCAACCGGTTCGACAAGATCGTGACGGTCTGGCTCGCGATCGACCGCAGCTGGGAGGAGAACGGCTGCATGCGCGTCATTCCGGGGACACATGCGGGCGGATTTTCCGAATACGAGGAAGTGGATGGCAATCAGAATATTTTCGGAACGGAAATCAAACAGATCGATGGTTCTAAAGCGGTTTACTTCGAGCTTGAGCCGGGCGAGTGCTCCCTGCATGATTCCCGCATTATCCATGGCGCTGCGCCGAACAATAGCCCGTATCGCCGCTGCGGATATACGATGAGGTATTTCTCGACGGAAGCCAAGGTCATCGAGGAGAAAAATCGAGGACACAAGGTATGGCTGGCAAGGGGAAAGGATCTAGCCGGAAGCAACTTTGTAAACGTATAATAGGAGCAAAGAGGCTAAAAGGGGGAAGAGAAGATGATGAACGGATCGCCCGAGCGTCTGCTCGGCAGCAATTATCTGACCTTGTCTTCCCAGTATCGGCTATTTAAGCATGTCATCAGTGACAAGATCGACACCCATTGGCATGATTTTTTTGAAATGGGCTGCATCGTCTCCGGAATGGGCTGGCATATCGTAAACGGGCAGCCCTTCCGTCTTCAGCCGGGCATGGTATTCTTGCTGACGCCGGCGGATTTCCATGAGCTGTACCCGGATGAAGGACAGACGATCGAGCTGTTCGATTTTATTTTCGACGATTCCTTTATAAGGCCGGCCATTCACGAATCCCTCTTCGGTCATTCAGGTCTATTCCTTCATACGTTCGAAGGAGAGGGAGCCCGCCGATTGGAAGCAGAATTTAGCACGATCTGGGACGAAACGCAGCATTGGCAATTCGGGAGCGACATTGTCGTACAAGGCAGCTTCGAGCGAATTCTCGTTCATCTGGCCAGGCAGCTCGGGGCGAACCGTTCGGATGACAAGGCAGGGCTCAAAGAAACGATCCAGCCTTCCATACGGAAGGCGCTATTGTATATCCAGCATCACTTCCGCGAGCCGGTTACGCTTGCCGTCGCCGCGGATTACGCGGGACTTTCGGCCAATTATTTCAGCGAATGTTTCCGCAAGCAAGTCGGTCTCTCTTATCAAGAATATTTGAACGACAGGCGATTGCAATTTGCCTCCGCGCTTCTTCGTAGCAGCGAACTGCCCGTAACGGAGGTTTGTTTTGCCGCCGGCTTTAATACGATCCCGCACTTCGACCGGGTATTCAAACGGAAGTTCGGCTCCTCGCCGAGAGAATACCGGAAGCAGAGAGGATAGGCTGTATTGACAGTGATTTTGTTATTTTTTTGAGTAAAAAGCCGATTAGAGCTATCCTGCTGCAGGATAGCTCTTTTCGGCATGCTCTGCGTATGACGACGGTTGTTTGTCCGTTTCCAACGCGCAAGAACGTTCATATTCTATTGTAATTTGCAGTTGGAAAGGCGGGAATGTGACATGTCAGCCCATAGAAAAGAAGAAGCCGGAAACAGCCTAGCGTTCAGAACGCCGGTCGGCGGACAATCCTTGCAGGCAGGCGAAAGCATGAATCTGACGGAGGATTTCCCAAACGGCGTTAACGTCCGTCCGTATCAAGCCATCCGAATCGCGGGGGGGAGCCGAACCTCTTCGGAAGGCAATGTTACGTTGAGCATTATTATGACCATCAAGCGGGAGAGGTTTGTGACATTGGACACGATCGAAGTTTCCCCGGGTCAAGCTTTTAACAACGTGTACCAAGTTCCGGGACTGGGAATCGAAATTTTGGCGAAAGCCGACATGCACCCTGGTCCCGCTACGATTGATGTTGCGGTATTCGGCTATAACCCTGAACGGAAATGATGCAAATAACAAAAAATCGCATGCTTGCTTCGCTTAATCCTTTTGATACAACTTGGAGGTTAACGTGCGCGCCAGCTTATCCACGTTCAGCTTACCCATGCCGACGAGCGGGATTTGACTCCGAATGTCGGTTCCGTAATTGGACAAAATGACGAGGCCTTTTCCTTTATCCCGGTTGAAGGTCGCGAAGCTGCTGGATCCGTACGTGCCTCCGTTGTGCCAATGGGTCGTCGAGCCATCCTTCTCCTTATAAAACATCCAACTGTAGCCGACGCCGATGCCCCTGCTTTGGAAAATGGAGTAATGTTCTTGATGGCATACGGCCAATGCATCGCCCAGCGGTTGGTCAGCACGGCTCAAATTCGCCTCTATGTATGTAAGCATATCCGGGAGGGTCGAGCAAACTGCTCCGGCGCCTGCCGTGGCATCCTGAAAGTCCCAATGCGGTACAGGGTTGCCTTTGGCATTGAACACCGGAATCATATCCGGGGAGTGCGTGTTATTCGAGCGCAGCATCGTATTCGTCATGCCGAGTGGATTAAAAATCATCGTTTGGAATGCATCGTGCAAGCTCATTCCTAGCCGTTTGGAAAGAATCCATCCAAGCAACCCGAAACCATAATTAGAGTAGGCGTGACCGCGATTTGTCTTCGGAACCTCCGACAATACCGCTTCCGCTAGATGCTCCTCCGTATAATTTGCGTAAGGATTTTTTTTATCCGCGATCGTTGCTTTGAAGTTTAGGGGGACTCTAGGCAAATTGGCCGTATGGGTAACAAGCTGCTGAAGCGTCGTTTGTTTGGCATAAGGGCTGGAGGACCATTCGGGAATCAGATCGGACAAGCTGTCGGAGCGGCTCCAAAACCCTTTTTGTTCTCCGACGGCGAGCAGAAGGCCGGTCATCGTTTTCGTGATGGATCCGATTTCGTAGAATGGGCTTGAAGATGTATTCGCATGAATGTTGCTATCAGCCCATTCCAATCTTTCGCCGTTCGAGATAAGGCCGATGGCGAGCCGGTGAGTCGGGGGAGCGGCAAAACGTTGAATCTGTTTATGTGCGATAACCTCCGTGAGCAATCGATTCACGATTACACTTCACTTCCTTTGCATGAATGATAAACAAGCGGCGATGAATCAAATTTAGTCTGTTGTATTATGGCGATCCTGTCAATTGGTTGCGGCGGGGCAATTGGCGTGAATTGGGAATTTTTTATTTACATACATACTGTATGTATGTTAATATACACATAGATCATATCTAAGAGAGGGGTATTAAAATGAAAGTGTCTAGCTTTTATCCGGTTATTTTGACCGAGCAAGTTGCCGTTACTTCCGCCTTTTACGTGAACCACTTCGGGTTCGAGAAGGTGTTTGAAGCGGATTGGTACATCAGCTTAAGAATGTCGGGAAGCGACATCCCTTTCGAATTGGCCATTCTCGACTCTACGCATGCGACAATCCCGGAGGCGTATCGGACGGGAGTTAAGGGTTTGATTCTGAATATGGAAGTGGAAGACGTGGATGCTGAATACGAACGGCTTATTACAAGGGCAAAGCTTCCCCTGCAATTGGATATTCGGGACGAAGCGTTCGGCCAGCGGCATTTTATCGTTTCCGATCCGAACGGGGTATTGATCGATGTCATTACCGTAATCCCGCCGACCGAAGACTATAGCGCCCAATACATCGCAGAACAATGAAACGGAGAACACGATGAGAAGAAATAAAGCGGAAACCAACGAGACGATAACGAATCTGATCCTAATCGCCAGGTCGCATTTTACGGAGCGCGGTTATGCGAACACATCGCTGGAGGCGATCGTGCAGGAAGCGGGGTTAACGCGGGGAGCGGTTTATCATCATTTTCGGAGCAAAAAGGACTTGTTCCGCATCGTGTTAGAAGCGGTTCAGCGGGAGGTTGCGGAACGGGTGGAGCGGGAAGCTTCCGCAAGCGAAGATGTCTGGCAGCAGCTTTTCTTGGGTTGCCGGGCATTCGTCATGGCAGCGGTAGAAGAACGCAACAAACGGATTATGTTGATCGACGGTCCGGCTATTTTAGGCTGGGAGATCTGGCGCGCAATGGACGAAGAACATTCGATGAGCATGTTGCGTGAACAGCTCGAAACCATGCAACGGCTGGGATCCTTCGGAGCCATTTCGCTCCACGCCCTTACGCATTTTATCTCGGGCGCGCTCAACGAAACAACGTTATGGCTCGCGAATGAATCGATCCGGCCGGAGGCGACGGAGGAAGCCATGAAAGTCGTCGCTTTCGCGCTGGAAGGCATGAAACGACTAGCGTAACGCGCGAACGATACCGAAGGCGGAGAGAAGTCTCATCTTCGTTTAAACTCCGTTTAAATAAGACGGTTAAGATCCCAATATAACAAGTTCAGTTATTTGGGAGGAATCGCAATGGTTCATGGATTCAAAAAAGGAACGGAGCCAACGGGCGGCGATTGGGCCGTTGAAGCATACGGGCTCGTGAAGACGTTCGGAGACAACCGCGCGGTGGACGGCGTCGATTTGAAGGTGAAGGCGGGATCGATCTACGGCGTGCTCGGTCCGAACGGAGCGGGCAAGACGACGACGATCCGCATGCTGGCGACACTGCTTCGGGCTGACGCCGGAACGGCGCGCATCTTCGGCTACGACGTAGTGAAGGAGCCGCAGATCGTGCGCCAGCTGATCGGCGTAACGGGTCAATACGCATCGGTAGACGAATCGCTTAGCGCTACGGAAAATCTCGTCATCTTCTCTCGCCTGTTAGGGCTTGGACGAGCGGAAGCGAAGCGCAAAGCCGCGGATTTGCTGGAGGAATTCGGCTTGACGGAGGCAGCCAAGCGCCCGCTGAAAAACTTCTCCGGCGGCATGCGGCGCCGCCTCGACTTGGCGGCGAGTCTGATCGCGCAGCCGCCGCTCATCTTCCTCGACGAACCGACGACAGGGCTTGATCCGCGCACTCGTTCGCAGATGTGGGATACGATCCGGCGATTGGTGAAGACGGGATCGACAGTGCTGCTCACCACGCAATACCTGGACGAAGCCGATCAACTGGCGGATCGAGTTGCGGTAATCGATCGCGGCCATGTCGTTGCCGAAGGGACGGTCGATGAGCTTAAGGCATCGGTCGGCACCTCGTCGCTACACTTAAACATCGAGAATCCGAAGGATATCGAAGTCGCGAGGCGAACCGTAGAGCAAGTGCTGAAGGTGCCGACCAGCGTATCGCCGGAAGCGCGCAAAATAACGGCTCCGATGGCGAACGCGGACCGGGTGACCGATTTGTTGATCGCGCTTCGCGCCGCAGGCATTCCATTATCGGAATTGAGCGTGCAGAAACCAACCCTGGACGAAGTATTCCTCACCATTACCGGCCAAGGCGTGGCGGAGCAACAATCTGAGGCCCATGATGAATCGATGAAGCCGGAGGTGGCAAGAGTATGAGTAATACGACTATCAAATCCGTTTCCGGACGACAGCTGAAAAACTATACGAGCCTGGGGCAGACGATACGCAACTCGCTCACGATGGCCTATCGAGGCCTTTTGAAGATCAAACGCACGCCGGAGCAGTTGTTCGACGTAACGTTCCAGCCGATTATTTTCACCTTGATGTTCACGTACATCTTCGGCGGGGCGATCTCCGGGGACGTGCCAAGTTACCTGCCCGTAATCATTCCCGGCATACTCGTGCAAACCGTCATCACGACCTCGCTCGTCACCGGCGTCCAGCTTCGCGAAGACATGGACAAAGGCGTGTTCGACCGCTTCAAGTCGCTGCCGATCGCGCGAATCGCGCCGCTCGCGGGGGCGCTGCTGGCCGATACCGTCCGGTATACGATCGCTACCGTGCTGACCTTCGCGATGGGCTATATTATGGGATACCGTCCCGAGGGCGGATTGGAATACGTCGCGCTGGCATCGGTTCTCGTTATTTTCTGCTCGTGGTCCATCAGCTGGATCTTCGCCTTCTTCGGCGTAATCGCCCGCTCGGCTTCGAGCGTTCAGGGCATTTCCATGCTCGCGCTGTTCCCGCTGACCTTCCTGTCGAACGCGTTTGTTCCGGTCGAGACGATGCCGAAGTGGCTACAATGGTTCGTGAACGTCAATCCGGTGTCGCATCTCATTTCGGCCGTACGGGAGCTGACCAATTACGGAACCGCCGGTTCCGATCTTGTCATATCGCTCATCGGTGCCGCCGTTATCGTGGCGATTTTCGCTCCGCTTACAGTCAAAGCTTATATGCGAAGAACATAGGGCATCCTAACTTCCGCCCGAATGAAACGAAGACCGGCAACCAAATGCCGGTCTTTTTGGCGTTCCGTAAAGACCATAGACCCAATCTATAGCTCCTGTGAAATATATTAATTACTTATATGGCTCGCCGACGTATTATAGTGGAATTAGAAAAAAGAAAAAGAAACCAGAGCGATGCTGGAAGGAGAAGGAGTATGGAACCAACTACCTTTGTATTGTTCGGAGCGACAGGGGACTTGGCCAAACGCAAGATCTACCCTGCTCTCTATAATTTGTTTATCGACGGCAAGCTGCCTCAAGCTTTTTCGTTAATCGGACTAGGCCGCCGGGAGCTGTCGGACGTGGCGTTCCGCGCAAATGTCGGGCAATCGCTACGCGACTACTCCAGACGCGGGCCGGAGGACGCCGTGGCAGTAGATCAGTTTTTGCAGGCTTTCCAGTATAACGTTCTGGATATCGGCCGCAAGGAAGATTATCTGAAGCTCCTTCAAAAAATCGAACGGCGCGAAGAAGAACTAAAGCTGAAGCCGAACCGCATGTTCTACTTGTCCGTGGGGCCTGAATTTTTCGAGACGATTGCCGCGAACATCGAGGCTAGCGGGCTTGGTTCCGCGAACGGCTGGAAACGCCTCGTCATCGAGAAACCTTTCGGCCACGATTTGCAAACGGCCAGAACCCTAAACAACATGCTGGGCCAAGCGTTCTCGGAGGATGAAATTTTCCGAATCGACCATTATCTTGGCAAACCGATGGTTCAGCGGTTCAAAGCTCTACAGCAATCTAATCCGGTCATCCAAACCCTATGGAATAATCGTTCGATCGCGAACGTGCAGATTACGGCGAACGAAACGGTCGGCGTCGAAGAGAGAGCGGGTTATTACGATCATGTCGGAGCGGTCCGGGACATGTTCCAAAACCACATGCTGCAGCTGCTCATGATGACCGCGATCCGTACTCCGCATAAGAGTGACGCCGAGCAGGTGCGATTCAAGAAGAAACTCGTGATGGAAGCGCTCGAGCCGCTGCAGAAACAGGATGTCGCTGCCTCAATCGTTCGCGGGCAATATGCGGCCGGAAGCATTCAAGGCAAGCCGGTAGCCGGTTACACCTCCGAGCCAGGGATTGCTCCCGGTTCGATGAACGATACGTTCGTGGCCGCGAAGCTTTCGATCGACGATTCCTTCTGGCGGGGCGTGCCGTTCTATATCCGGACGGGCAAACGAATGAAGGAGAAGTCGACGCGCATTGTCATCGAATTCAAGGAGCCGTTAAAACAATCTTCATCCTCGGACGAAGGCGCTGCTGAACCGAATCTGCTCGTGATCGAGATGAGTCCGGGCGAAAGCATATCGCTGCAGCTCAATACGATGGGCGCCCGCAACGAAGGCGCGGTCAAGCCGATCCAAATCGACATCGATCCGGGACACGGCGATTTGCCCGAAGCTTACGAGAATCTGATTCACGACGCGCTCCAAGGCGACGCCACGTTCTTCGCGCATTGGGACGAAGTCGAAGCGTCTTGGGCATGGGTTCAGCCGATCCTGGAAGCCTACGAAGAAAATCTCGTTCCGCTGCTTCCTTACGCGGCGGGTTCATACGGCCCGGCCGAGTCGAGCGCGCTGCTCGCGAAGGACGGATTCCAATGGTGGTTCGACACGGCCGAAGCCGAAGCAGTAGAGCAAGAGAAGCTATTAACCGCAGCAGGTCAAGAATAACATAGGGGGCATTTCAAAAATGGGAAAACAACAAATCGGCGTAGTTGGCCTTGCCGTCATGGGCAAAAACCTGGCATTGAACATCGAAAGCAAAGGATTTTCGGTAGCGGTCTATAACCGCTCGCCCGAGAAAACGAAGGAGCTGCTTGCCGAAGCGGAAGGCAAAAACTTCGTCGGCGCTTATAGCATCGAAGAATTCGTTCAATCGCTGGAAACGCCGCGCAAAATTTTGATCATGGTCCAAGCGGGACCTGCAACGGACGCGACGATCGACCAGCTCGTTCCTTTCCTTGATCAAGGCGATATTCTGATCGACGGCGGCAACGCCTATTTCCCAGACACGCAAAGAAGGAACAAAGAGCTGCAAGAAAAGGGCTTCCGCTTCATCGGCGCGGGCGTCTCGGGCGGCGAAGAAGGCGCGCTCAACGGTCCGTCCATCATGCCTGGCGGACAGAAGGATGCTTACGAGCTCGTCGAGCCGATTCTGACCGCGATCTCGGCGAAAGTAAACGGCGATCCTTGCTCCACCTACATCGGAGGAGACGGCGCGGGCCACTATGTTAAGATGGTCCACAATGGCATCGAATACGGCGACATGCAGCTGATCGGCGAGGCTTACCACCTGCTGAAGGACACGCTGGGCGTAAGCACGGAAGAATTGCACGAAATTTTTACCGAGTGGAACAACGGAGAACTGGACAGCTATTTGATCGAAATTACGGCCGACATCTTCTCGAAGACCGATCCGGATACGGGCAAGCCGATGGTGGATGTTATTCTTGACTCCGCGGGACAGAAGGGAACGGGCAAATGGACGAGCCAAAGCGCGCTCGACCTCGGTGTACCGTTGTCGATCATTACGGAATCCGTGTTCGCGCGGTTCATCTCCGCGATGAAGGAAGAACGCGTCGCCGCGAGCAAGAAGCTGAGCGGCCCTGCTGTTGCCGGCTACGAAGGCGATCGGAAGGACTTCATCGAAGCCGTCCGCAAGGCGCTCTATGCCAGCAAAATCGCTTCGTACGCGCAAGGTTTCGCTCAGATGCGAGCCGCTTCCGACGCGTACGAATGGGATCTGAACTACGGCAACATCGCCATGATCTTCCGCGGCGGCTGCATTATCCGCGCACGGTTCCTGCAGAACATCAAGGACGCTTACGACCGGAATCCGGAATTGAAAAACCTGTTCCTGGACGAATACTTCGGCGGCGTCGTGGGCGACTACCAAGACGCTTGGCGCAACGTGATCGCCACGGCCGTATCGAGAGGCATTCCGGTTCCCGCTTTCGCTTCGGCGCTCGCGTATTACGACAGCTACCGCACGGAGCGTCTGCCGGCCAACCTGCTTCAAGCGCAGCGCGACTACTTCGGGGCGCATACGTTCGAACGTGTGGACCAACCGGGCAAATTCCACTTCCAGTGGATGAAATAAATAAAAAAGCAAAGGCGCAACCCGCATGGGTTGCGCTTTTTTTCGGAACAAAATGCGCTTCGCTGTTCATCCGTTGCTATGCTAACATTCCGCGCCAGTCATCTCGTTCGTGAACATTCGCTTATATTCTTGCGGGGATACCTTCTCTGCCGAGGCAGGGACGTAGTGGAATTGCAGCGCACGGCGCCGAAGAGCGGAAAGGTTGGAAGGCGTGCCGTGATATAACATGCCGTGGAAGAACAAGATACCCCCCGGCTTCAACGGGACGATGACATCGCGGTTCACCGGCACTTGCGAATCGCACAGCTGCCAGTCCCGCACGGCGTAATGCGGGGTGGCGCCTTCCTGATGGGAACCGGGAATGACGTGCATGCAACCATTGTCGGCCGCCGCCTCGTCAAGCGCGATCCAAACGCCGATAGCCGATTTCGTATACGTTAAGCTGCCGTAAGCCATATCCTGATGCCAAGGCTTCTCGCCCCCGCCATGCGGCGGCTTCAGCAGCGCCATGTCCTGGATCAGCTTGGGCTCCTCTCCGAATATTCGCCGAATCGTGCCGATAATGTCGGGATGATAAGCGATCCGGCGCAGACGTTCCTCGCAATCCACGAATTCGGAGATTTTCCGTATCGCCAGTTCGCGATCTTCCGGCGTGCGCAGCTCCTTCTCCGGCTTGGTGAATTGCAGTCGGGCTCCTTTCCGATCGACAAGCAGCAAATCCATGATCGCCTGCAGCGATTGGCGGACTTCAAGCTCATCCAGCACGCCTTCGACGGCGAGGAACCCCGATTGTTTGTATTGCGCGAAATGCTCTTCCTTCAGCTCTCCGCATCCGTTTAGACTTACATGCACTTGATTGTATCGATACATGACGGCATTGATTTGTTCCGAACTCAAATGGGGTTGCTTCATTGTCCATTCCTCCTTGTTATGACTTCATGCCTCTTGCTATTAAGGTAACAGAGGACATACGATAGAGGAATGGAAGCGTGACTTTTTAATTTGGACTTTATTGCTAATAAAGGCTGGTGACAAGGATGCGCGAAAGCGATGAAAGCGATGATCGGAGATGGTCGTTGGAGGGTCGATTTTTTTCGTTAAGTGGTACCAGCGGCAAAGCCAGATGCGAACCGAATTGGTCTTGGCAGCCGGCGCCGCTCCCGGATTACGATCTCTGGTACGCCGTCAAAGGAAAAGGCGAAATGCGGATTAACCGGGTCTTGTACGACATTCGGCCGGGCGATTGTTTTATTTTGCATCCCGGTGACGAAATCAGGGCAAGCCAGCATCCAGATGATCCGCTGACCGTTCTGTATTGCCACTTTAGGGTCTCGAACGGCCATGCGAAAATCGAAGAAACCTCGCCGTCTCCCATGCCCGAAGACCGATGCGTCCGCATCAGGGACACCTACCGGATGGAGCCGCTCCTGCACCAGCTCGTCGATATGGCGACGAACCAGAAGTCCGGAGAAGAAGCCGAGTTCGACCTGCTGCTTAAGCTGATCCTGACCCGCTGGCACAGGGAAAAGGATAAGCGGCATGAGCCTGCGCGACACTATTATGTTGACCGGTTGATCCAGCAAGTTCATAACGAGATTCGGTTCCGCTTGTCGGAAACGATCGATTATGAGGTTCTGGCTGCTTCGGCGGGTCTAACCTCCCGTTATGTCAGCTTCCTCATGAAGCGGCATACCGGACTTACGCTCAAGGAGACGATCTCGAAGCTGAGAATGGAGAGGGCGGTCCACTTGCTGACAGAGACGGCCATGACCGTCACGGAGGTAGCCGAGGCGCTGGCCTACTCGGATATTTATACGTTTAGCAAGCTGTTCAAGCGATATTACGGGTATGCTCCATCCGAAGCAAGGACGAATAGATCCGATGCCCAAAAGTAACTTATTCCGAACGGACAACCGCGCGGCGCGACGTGTCCCATCGCCATGGGGATCCGCTTCGAAGGCGGAAGCCGCCCAGCCATTCATCTATTCTGAAATGCTCGGTCCAATCCGCTTCTCCGGCAAGCGTTCGGCGGCCAAGCTCCGTTAACGTGAAGAAGCTCTCCTTGAACTCGGGCGGATGCCCGTGAAAGTCGGGGAAGCTAGATGAACCTTCCTTATGCAGGAGCGGCTCCGGCTGCTCCGTCAGCTTCGCTAGACGAAGCCAATATTCCAGATCGCCTATGCCAAGCGAATGGAGGCGGCCCCCCACATAATCGAACAGCTCGTAAGGGCTGCCGATACCGCTTGCCGCGGCTTCCAGCGTTGCTTGCTCGATGCTGCCAAGCCCGTTATGGACGGAAGGCAGCCTCGACAAGTGGGCTTCGAGCGCGGCTCGCATGAAGGGCAGCCGGAATAAATCCGCTTGGAGCATCCGGTTGTGTTCCTCGATATCCGGCGAGGCATAACTTTCCCAAACCTTGCGCCCGAGTTCAAGCTCCTCGCTTCCTAGGAGCTTCCATGTCCCTGTCAGGGACATTAATTGTTCGGCAGTCAATTGACCGAGTCCCCGGAAATCCGGGATACCCGGGAATGAGCCGAGGCATAGCAGATTCAGCTTCGTATCGCCAAGCTGCTGTCCCGAGAAGTAGTGAAGAAGCTGGCTCAGCATCGTCTGATCGAACAGATCGTATTCGAACCATAATACGATTTCGTCGTGGCTCTTGTATTGCCGAAGCGTTTGTTCCTGCGCCCCGGAAATCGCGATATAATCATTCAGCGGAACGCCGAAAGCCTGTTCCATGAATTGGGCTCGCGTTAGTCGCGAGCGGCTTTCTGCCATATCGGGAAATACCGGACCGGCCGTATAGACTTCGCGCCAGACAAGAATATCCCCTTCGATGCCGCCTTGCTTTAGTTTATCGCCGACCGAGTCGCCATTGACAATGTGAAGCATGTCGCTGCCTCCTTCGTTCTTTTTTCTAACCGTATTATAAACGATCTCGCGCCGACTTCCATCCGAACGGTTGACATTCGATGGTCCATTCTCTATACTTGCTGTAATCTGATATGCAATATGCGACGAACGAGCGCAGTAGCGGCTTAATCCCTGTCTCAGAAAGCCGGGGGGCGATGGAACCCGGCACACATTAAGTCCCGCGAAATACACTCTGGAGCATCTCGGGTAATGCCGGGCGGAATGGCGAACGATATCTCGCCGCGAGTGGCACGTACGCCGCGATTCAATCGCGATGCAAGTGCAATTTGGGTGGTAACACGGTTAACGATCGTCCCTATGTCTTTTTAGACAAGGGGCGTTTTTTTGTTTAGGCAGAATGAACCCAATGAAGGAGCGTAACCGAAATGAACATTATCGACGAACTCGAATGGCGCGACGCCATCAATCAACAGACCGACGCGGAAGGACTCCGCGAACTGACGAACGAAAAGGCGGTCTCGCTCTACTGCGGCGTGGACCCAACGGGCGACAGCATGCATATCGGCCACTTGATCCCGTTCATGGTGCTGAAGCGGTTCCAGCTGGCCGGCCATCGTCCGGTCATTCTGATCGGGGGAGCGACGGGGACGATCGGCGATCCTAGCGGCCGGACGTCGGAACGTTCCTTGCAGACGCTGGAGCAAATCCAGGAGAACGTCGACGCGCTGACCGCGCAACTTCGGAAGCTGTTCGTCACCGACGGCGACAACAATATCCGGATGGTCAACAACTACGACTGGACGCACAAAATCAACGTCATCGAATTTCTGCGCGACTACGGGAAAAATTTCAGCATCAACACGATGCTCGCGAAGGACGTCGTGTCGAGCAGGCTGGAGAGCGGCATTTCGTTTACCGAGTTTTCGTACCAAATTTTGCAGTCGCTCGACTACCTGCACTTGTACCAGCATGAAGACGTACAGCTGCAAATCGGCGGTTCCGACCAATGGGGCAACATTACGAGCGGTCTGGACCTGATCCGGAAGAAGGAAGGAAGCGAAGCCAAGGCGTTTGGTCTCACGATCCCGCTCATGCTGAAAGCCGACGGCACGAAATTCGGCAAGACGGCCGGCGGAGCAATCTGGCTTGATCCGAACAAAACGACGCCGTTCGAATTTTACCAATTCTGGGCGAATACCGACGACCGCGACGTCGTGAAATACTTGAAATACTTTACCTTCCTGTCCAAGGAACAAATCGACGGGCTGGCGGAGAAGGTGCAGTCCGAGCCGCATAAACGCGAAGCCCAGAAGAAGCTGGCCGAAGAAATGACGAGATTCGTGCACGGGGAAGAGCTGCTGCAGCAGGCGCTGCGCATTACGGCGGCTTTGTTCACCGGAGACATCCAGTCGCTTACGGCTGACGAAATCGAGCAAGGCTTCAAGGAAATGCCGACGTTCGAAGCGACCTCGGAAGCCAAAAACATCGTCGACTGGCTCGTCGACCTTGGTATCGAGCCGTCCAAGCGCCAAGCGCGCGAAGACATTACGAACGGTGCCATCTCGATGAACGGCGAACGCGTCACCGATCTGGCACTTGAAGTGTCCGCGGGCCAAGCGATCGGAGGCCGGTTCATTATTATTCGCAAAGGCAAGAAAAGCTACAGCTTGGTGAAAATGTCTTAAGGATCCTAGCCGGTTAACACGAAACTCCCCTGCTTCCGAACGGAAGAAAGGGGAGTTTTTTTCGCATGCTGATCAACCCGTTGGCAACGGTTTTTTAGTTTTCGCCGGACAGAATAACCGCTTTAATGCGCTCGATGCCTTCCCACATGTCACCTTCTTGATCGAAAATGACGGATACCGGCGCGTCCGCGTTCGCTTGAGCGGCGATGTGGAGCAGCTTCAGCAACGATTCCTCGTTGATGGAGCCGTCTTCCTTGTAATCGGGTTTGGCATGGAAGGAATGGGCGGACGGCGCTCCGAACCGAATCCCCTCTTCTTTCTCGTGTTTGGCGAGGTTGCCGAAATCCACGATCGTGCCGATGGAATCGCCGGCGCCGTCCATAACGGCTGACCAACTGTTCACGGTAGAAGTCAACTCGCAGAAGTTCTCCGTGACGATGCGGACATCCTTGCTTGCCGCGTAATCGCCTAATTCGCGCAGCGCCTCGATGCTTCTCGCGATAGCCGCTTCGTCTCCCGCAGGCTGCTCACCCGCGACGATCCGCACGGCGGAAGCTCCCGCTTGCGCAGCCGTATCCACCCAACCTTTTAGATAATGAATATCGGACAATCTGCGAACGGGATCCGGCGACGAGATGTCACCATAATCGACGAGCAGCGTATGGAACGTTACTCCTGCGTCCCCGAACGCTTGTTTCAGCGAGCTCAAATACGTCTCTTCGCGCGAAGGGAAATGGAAATGGCAAAGCTCCAAATAAACGAGCCCCTTTGATGAAGCGATGGCCGGCAATTCGAGCAAGGTGAAATTGGCGGGCTGCTCGTCCGCGGCAACGGCCTGCGTCTTAATCGATTCATCCCAGACGGTCCAGCGCAACGGGCCCAAACACCGATGAAGACTCCAGCTGCTGATCGATAAACGTTGACGAAACATTTTGATCACACTCCAATTCTGTTGAACGTTATACATCCAGCGTAGACCTTGAAGCTAATCAATACAAGCCGACGATTTACTTTGTTTATATGCGATTGTGGCAATACTCATGGGATGGCTCCCGCTCGGCATAGGATGAAGTAGGGCCCGTGCGGCCAAAATGCTCAAAGCGAGGTGCCGGCATGATTAAAAAATATAGAGGTTTCTTGATCGGATTGGCGATGGGAGGTTTGCTGATGACGGCTTTGCCAACGATGGCCGCGACGCAGAAGACGACGTATTCGCTAACGGAGGCCACGTATCCGATTGTTGTTGACGGAGCGACGTATTCGGATTCGCAATTGCCGATATTGAATTACAAAGGAAATACCTACGTACCGCTAAGGGCGGTCGGCGACATGCTTGGCGCATCCGTCATATGGGACGAAGCCCGGAGACGCGTCGTCATCCAATCCGGGCACGTGCCGTCGCCGTGCAACAACGCCTTTTGCAACATTAGGGTCAGCGGCTCGGGCGGCCAATACATCGTATCGGGCGAAGGCAGAGTATTCGAAGCGGTAATGAACTACTCGGTCGAGGACGGACACAACTATTTGCTTGAAAACCATCACATGCTGGATGAAGGCGCCCCCGCCTGGTCGCCGTTCACGCTCGATATTGTCATTCCGCCGGAAAAGCTGCCGGCGAACGGTACTTTAACGTTGGAGTTGTTCGAATACAGCGCCAAGGACGGCAGCCGAATCAACGTGCTGAGCATTCCGCTGGAAACGTTCGGGCCTTGAATGAAATGATAATGGTGAAGGGAGCCTTGACGGGCTCCTTTGTCCGTTTAAGGACGGTATTTCTGGTTATGCAACCCTTCGTTCGCAACTATCCATTCCTAGAAAACGTTACTCATATGGAGTAATATGTAAATCGAAAGAAGGAAAATGGAGGCAAACGATGAAGATCGTAATAAAGGCAGGCATTTTATTGCTCTTGATATGGGTTTTTGCCTTTATTGGCTACCAGGCTTATGGGACGTGGTGGAATCCGCCTGCCATCAAAAAGAAAACCGAAGCGTTTTTGGAGTGCATCCAGTCGCAAAAATTCGATGAAGCCGTTACGTTGTTTGGCGGGTCAATCGGCTACGACAACTGGGTATCCGATATGCGAAAGCTGCATGACGGGCAAGGTTTTCAGCTTGCAGCCTATCAAAATGTGAGAGCCGAATATGACGACGGCAGCTTCAGCACGGGACACGCCGATCTGATCTTCGAGATAGACGGGAAATCGATAACCACGCAAGCCATACTTACATTCGGACCGGGCGGCATGCCTAAACAAGTTTGCGCGATAACCCCGCCTGGCATCAAGCAGGGAGCGATCCCGGAATTGGAAGAATGGAATAAGTTAGTTTGCGGAGGTTCTTTCTAATGGGAGGAAGGGATCAACTGGCTTAGTCACCGATGCGGTTTTTGAGGACAAGGATCGTAATCTAAGCTAAACTGGAAAGAGATATTAATAGGTTCGAACGATTTTCATACAACCATTTCAAAGGAGTTAATCACCGTGGGATATGATCGTAACTGGGCTGGCAATTACACGTATAGCGCTGCGGAATGCCTTGTTCCGGAGAGCATCGAACAGGTTCAAGAGCTGGTTGCCCGAAGCAATCGGATCAAGGTACTCGGCACTCGCCACTCGTTTAACGGAATCGGGGATACGAAAGCCTCGCATCTCTCGCTCGAACGGTTAAATCGAGTCATCGCGTTGGATCGCGAGAATCATAGGGTAACGGTCGAAGGCGGAATCAGGTACGGTGAGTTATGCGGCTATCTCTACGAAAACGGGTACGCCCTTCATAATCTCGCTTCGTTGCCGCACATTACGATAGCTGGCGCGTGCGCGACGGCTACGCACGGCTCCGGAGACCGGAACGGCAATCTGGCGACGGCTGTGCATGCCATCGAGATTGTCAAGGGAGACGGGGAAACGATCATGTTCTCCCGCGATCAACAAGACGGGGAACTGGCCGGGGCAGTCGTCGGTCTCGGCGCGCTTGGCGTCGTGACGAAGCTGACGCTGAATGTCGTACCGTCCTATCGGATGGCCCAACACGTCTATGAGAATTTGCCTCTATCGAAGCTGGAAGAGCATTTCGAAGCGATAGTTTCCGGCGGTTATAGCGTCAGCTTATTCTCGGATTGGAAGAAGCCTGAGTTCAATCAGGTATGGATCAAAAGGTTGCTGACGGATCCGTCGCTCGTCCATGCAACGCCGGAATATCACGGCGCAACGCTCGCCGGCGCGAACATGCACCCGGTGCCGGGTTACGCGGCGGACAATTGCAGCGAGCAGCTGGGAATCGAAGGCTCATGGCATGAACGCCTTCCGCATTTCCGGATGGACTTTACGCCAAGTGCCGGCGAAGAGCTGCAGAGCGAATATTTTGTTGCCAGAGAGGATGCTTATCGGGCACTTCGCGGAATCGAACGGCTGCGGGCGCACATATCCCCGCTGCTCTACGTGTCGGAGGTTCGAACGATCGCCGCCGACGATCTGTGGATGAGTCCATGTTACAAGCAGGATTCAGTCGCCATCCATTTTACATGGAAGCCGGACCCGGCAGCGGTTAGCCGTGTATTGCCCATGATCGAGGAGGAGCTTGCTCCGCTAGGTGCGCGACCGCATTGGAGCAAGCTGTTCGCGATGACAGCCGAGCGGCTGCAGCCGCTCTACGAGAAACTTCCGGATTTCAGGGAGCTCATCCGGGGCTGCGATCCGCAGGGGAAATTCCGGAACGAGTATTTGGAACGTTATATTTTGGATTGATCAAATATCGAAATAGATGCTTGCGGCGGTGATCGTAAATGAGCTATCCGAATGAATTGTGGGAAAATACGCGGCTGCGGCAGAAGTCGTACCCGATCCAGCTGTTCCGGAATAAAGCCGAGAGCAAGCTGGCGGGAGAGTGCGTTCTTTATTTGCACTGGCATGAACATTTGGAATGGATCATGATCAGGCGAGGGAAAGCGATCTTCCATATCGACAGCCGTCCGGTTGAGGCAGGTCCAGGCGATATGCTGCTGCTTCCCGGCGGAAGCTTGCATGTCGGATATGCGCAAGCCGACGGCGACGTGGCCTATGATTGCATCGTATTTAACGCGTCGTTGTTCAATGAATGGGTGAATGATCCGGTTCATGCCCGGCTCGCGGTGCCCTACTTGACGGGGCTTGCTCAATTCCCTCTCATCATCCCGGCGCAAGAGGCTTGGGGAGATCGATACCGATCCGGATTGGAAGACATAATCGAGGAGCTTGCGCATAAGGAGGAAGGCCATCAGCTCGTCGTCAAAGCGAAATTATATGCCCTATTCGTGCTTTTGGTTCGCCACAGCGAGCATGCGCAGCCTGCGTCAAGGAAAGCAGAGCCGTTTTTTGCGAACATGGACCGCTTCAAGCTGCTCATTGACTGGATCGGCGAAAATTACGCGGAGAAGCTTTCCGTCCGTCAGGGGGCGGAGATCGTGCGGCTGGATCCATTCCACTTCTGCAAACAATTCAAAAAGCTGACGGGACGGACCTTCATCGAATACGTCAACGTCTGCCGGGCGAACGAGGCGGAGCGCATGCTGCTGACGACCCAGGCAACCGTCGGCGAAATCGCGCTTAAAGTCGGGTGCGAGAATGCCAATTATTTTACGAGAATGTACAAGCAGTACAAAGGCATGACGCCGACCGCGGCAAGGCGGCGCTAAACCGTTAAAGGCAGGGATAACATGTTCTCTTTTACAAGTCTCGAAGGAAAAAGAGTTAAATTAGTCCCGTTGGAGCGCGCGCATACGCATCCGCTTTTCGAAGCGGCGCAGGCGCCGGAGATTTGGGCGCATTATCCGATTACGATCGAAACCTTTGCCGATATGGAGAGTTTTGTATCGAAGGCATTGGAAGGACGCGAACGAAATGAACAATATCCGTTTGCCGTCTTTGACAAAGAACTAGGCAAGTTTGTAGGATCCACTCGATATTTAAGAATCTCGGAAGCGAACAATAACCTGAATATCGGATCAACCTGGTACGCTCCCGAGGTTTGGAGAACCGGAGTAAACACGGAAACCAAATATTTGATGTTGAAATATGCTTTTGAAATCCTTCAAGTAAACAGAGTGGAAATTGTAACGAGCACTGATAACAAAAGATCTCAGAGAGCGATAGAAAGACTAGGCGCCGTAAAAGAAGGGGTCTTAAGAAAGAAGTACCACAACTTGGACTACATCATTTACAGCATCATTCCAGATGAATGGGAAGCCGTTTCGCATCGGTTAGAAGGGTTTTTGGAAGAGTAAACGATCATGCAAGGGTTAACCGCTTGCTTAAGGAAGTGACTACTATTCCGATAAGCTTGATTTTCGTCATGATACTTACCGTACTCATTCACGCTTCGGACACGCTGTCCTATTCCATTCGATATGCAGGGGTTAGGGTAGGGAAATACGCCGTTGCTTTATCGCTCTCGGGAATCGTTGTTCTCGTCTCCAGAACGTCGAATTTAATACAAGCTCCGATAACCGGCAATATGGTGGATGAAGCAAGAGACAATATGGATTATCCAATCGAAGCTTATTTTCGAATGATACTGGGAGCTTCTTCGATAGGGACGATCATTGCGATCATCCTTTTTCCTACCGCGGTGTTTATAGCTGCCAGATTAATTGCGAGGTTCGAAGAGGCGGGCTCGATCCCGCGATTAATGACGACCGTGGGCTTCAATCAAATCAAAAGCGCCAAATCGTTAATCAAAGCCCCTACATTCCGAATGTTAAGTTCATTACGAATCTACGGGATACCGAAACGGCTTCTATTGCTAAACTGTTTCGTAACCGCCATCTTTACGACGGGGGTCATGTCATCCCTATACGCCTCGTTCTTGAATTCGGAGAATAGCATGGCGGCTTCGCAAGCTTCCGGCTTGATCAACGGCATTGCCACGATTATTCTTACCATCATCATCGATCCCAAAATCGCGCTGCTCACGGACAAGGCATTAAAAAACGAAAAAGAAAAAACCAGACTAGGCAAGGTGTTCGGGTTATTGATGATCTCAAGATTGGCAGGAACGTTGCTGGCTCAGCTCGTTTTTCTTCCGGCGTCCTATTGGATTTATTGGATAGTCGGTTTCATATGATTGGAGTAATCCTATTCATGAGAGGATGATGATAAGCATGCTAGAGAAGTTGGAGCATATGCAAATTCCCGTTAAAGACTTAAGCAAGTCGGTTGAATGGTATGTGGAGCATCTGGGATTTTCGTTACGGGGGAAATCGGAAAGAGATCAACATGCTTTTCTGACCCTGCCTGAAGGTCCGATGCTCATGTTATGGGAAACGAAGGACGAATCGAAAGCGAACTTTATACATAACGGACAACTTATGCCGGTTCTCCTCTATCGAACGCAGCATATTCATCAGCTCCATGAAAATCTTAAACGGATCGACGTTGAGATAACCTTTTTCCAGGACGAAGGTTTCGGATGGGTTTTGAAATTTATCGATTTAAACGGCAACATGTGGGGCGTCATCCAATTACATGATCTATGAAGGAGGTAACCCACCTATGAACGCGATAAAAGCGGTTCTCTTCGATTTGGATAATACGCTGCTGGATCGAACGAGCACTTTTGGACATTTTACGAGATTGCTGCTGAACAGGTATTTTAATCATTTGGAGTCGACGAATGAGCTTTTTGATCGGATCGTTGAACTGGACGAGGATGGATACAAGGACAAAAACGTTTTATTCGCCGAATTAATCGAAGAGCTGCCTTGGAAATCGAAACCACCCGTCAACGAGTTGATGGACTTTTATCGGGCGGAATACGTGAATAGCGCCGTATTGATGAGCCATGCAAGTGAAGTCATTGCCCACGCTAGAACGAAGTACCGAACGGGACTGATTACCAACGGAAGAAACGCCATTCAATATGGAAAAATCGATCGGTTAGGCATTAGAGATCTCTTTGATCTGATCATCGTGTCGGAAGAAGCCGGCGTAAAGAAACCCGATCCGAAAATTTTCGAAATGGCGCTCGACAGGCTCCGGTTAAGCTCCGAACAATGTTTGTACGTTGGGGATCATCCCGTGAACGATATGGAAGGCGCCGCTAGAATCGGGATGCAAACGATCTGGATCAAGGTCAATCATCCGTGGAAGGAAGGCTTAACGGCAAGTCCTGTATACACCATCGATCAACTATCCGAATTGTTGGAGCTGATCTAAGATTCAAAAGTCGTAAGGGGGATGTAAAATGAGCGAATTCAGCGCAAGTTATCATCTGAAGACGGATGATCGGAATCAGGTTGTGAAGCTAATCCGAGATTCGGGTAATACGGGTTTTGTGTTTGAAGAAACCAATGGATGGGTAACGTTTTTGATCGAAGGTCCAGCCTTCGATATCAGTGAATCGGTCATCTCTTGCAACCCTGGGATGCTGGTCCATTATTCGCATGCCGAAGACCACGGGTGGGAGCTGCGGATCTTTAATAAAGACGAGATTGTATTTGATTACACATGCGATTGGACGGATGATATTCAAATCCGGAAGGAGCTATTCGATCTTGATCTCATTAAGGAATTAGTGATCAATCAAGGGAATTCGACGGCTGACCTTGAAGGCCTATTTGATTTAAAGGATTTTGATTTTGATCAATCGCCGGCATTTGCGTTTGCCGAGTTGATCGGTCTTGTTCATTATGAATGGTTATCCGCCGATTATGTGAGCAAAGATGAGTTAGATGAACATGTCATTTACGTCGAATAATTCGAAGCAGGAAGGGGGGGATACGAAAATTGGATGATATTCGATTTCCGATAGGCTCGTTTCAACCGATTAGCGTTTCTTCCCACGAAGAGAGAGCGACTTGGATACACGAATGCTCACAAATCGTCAACTCATTGAGGAGCAAAATCGGCGGCCTTCGACCGGAGCAATTCAATGTTCCTTATCGCCCCGATGGATGGACCATCAAACAGATCATTCATCATATGGCCGACAACGATATGAACGCCTATCTGAGGTTCAAGAGGGCGCTCACTGAAGCCGAACCGCTGGCCAGCTCCTACCGAGAGGATCTGTTTGCCGAACTCGTAGACTACACTCATACGCCTGTCGAACTTTCGATCCTCCTTCTGGAAGCCTTGCATCAACGATTCGTCATCCTGCTCACAAGGCTGCGACCTACCGATTTTGAACGGAAACTAACCACTCCGTTATTAGGAAGCATCACATTGGACATAGCCTTGCAAAGGTTCGTATGGCATAACAAACATCATATATCGCAGATCGAATCTTTTGTAAAAAGAATGGAATGGTGAATCGCCATACAAGGAGGCGGCCTTCATGAAACGGTCGATAGGGATGATCATGATCATGCTTTCGTTGTTATGCGCCTGTTCGAACGAAGCTGAACCCGAGCGTCGCGAGCGTCGCACGATTTTCGAATCGGAAGGGGAGTACTGGAAAGCTGTAGTCGACAATACGGTATTGGAGCGGAACGGCAAACGTTATTTCCAAATCCGATACGCCTATTTAGGCGATCCTAACGACCTCGATCACGTTAAAAAAATCGTTTTTGCGCAAGGCACTTCCTTAGGGACGCAGGTCGTGACCGAGTTTGAACCCGCGAAGGGCAAGGAATCAGGCGAGTTTCTGATCGAATACGATTTGATTCAGGACGGTGAAGGTTATTCGGCTCTTGATGCCATCGAAAAGGATCGGCTTAATATCCAAATCGAATGGGAAACGAGCGAACGTGCTTTTGAGGATGAAATCAAGTAATAAGAGAGGATGCGAGATCCATATGACAAAACGACCAGGAACCGATGAGTACGCATCGTATTACGAAAATTATGTTCGTCAAGTCCCGGAAGGGGATATTCTTGAACAACTGAAGGGCAATTTTGAACCGATGATCACCTATTGGTCCTCGTTGTCCGAAGAGCAGGCGTTATACCGGTATGGCGCTGATAAGTGGAGCTTGAAGGAAGTGCTGGGTCACATTGTCGATACCGAAGCGATTATGAGCTACCGCCTGCTGCGTATCGCAAGAGGAGATACAACCCAGCTTGCGGGATTTGACCAAGATCCGTATATCCCGACGGCGATGTTCGATTCCGTTCCTCTGCCCGATCTGATCGAAAGGTACGAGAGCACTCGCCGATCCACGCTGTCGTTGCTCCGCACATTGCCGGAGGAAGCATGGTCCAGAAGGGGCAATGCGAACGGCAAAGATGTAACGGTGAACGCGCTTGCTTATATCATTGCGGGCCACGAGCTTCATCATATGAACGTAATCAAGGAACGTTATACGTTGTCCGGTTTAACGAGCGAGTAGAAAGAACCTAGAAGTATGGTGACACCAGCATAGTCCGACCGCACGCTGCGAGCTGCGAGTGGCGCAGACAAGAAAGCCATTGTTCTTGCATTTTAACGGAATCAGTTGCCGTTATTCGGCTCATTTAGTTCAATTTGAAAATCTAACGGATGCATAAGGCGTTATTTATGATTCTTAGCCTGAAAAACGTCATTTTCAATAGAATAAAAGCGCGGAGTTCCGTTAGATATCCATAGAGGCTCAAAATCGCGTAATAAGAGCACGGAGTTCCGTTAGATCAACGAATGGTTAAGGTAACTTCGGGGCGAGCGAACTAGCAGTCTACTGAAACAGTCGTACCAACGAAGGCCTTCATTCCCCGTTATCGGAGATGAGGGTCGTTTTTCGTGGGTTAATAAGTGGAAACCGATTATCGGAAGCGTACATAATGGGCATGAATGAAGTCATCGACGATAAGAGAGGGGTTGCCTTCAACCTATGAAAGCATTGATATTCGAACAATTCGGCGGCCCGGAAGTATTAAAATACGCCGAGCTGCCGCGGCCTAAGGTTTCCGAGGGAGAGGTGCTGGTCCAAACGGCGTCCATCGGGCTTAATTTCGCGGATGTGTATCGCCGTAAAGGGCATTATCATTTGGAGGGCAAACCTCCGTTTATTTTGGGTTATGAAGGATCGGGAATTGTCGCGGAGGTAGCTCAAGGCGTGAAAGGGATCCAGATCGGCGATCGCGTTGCATTCGCCGATGTGCCATTCGCCAATGCGGAGATCGTGCGTGTGCCGTTCGAGCGAATCATTCCTTTGCCTGAGCATATCTCGTTTGAACAAGCAGCATCCGTGCTGCTCCAAGGGTTAACGGCCCATTATTTGACGAACGACAGTTACTCCGTGAAGCTGAACGACGAGGTGCTCGTTCATGCCGCAGCGGGCGGCGTCGGACAGCTTCTGACGCAGCTATGCAAGCTGAAGGGCGCACGCGTCATTGGGCTTACGTCATCGGACGACAAGCGGGCAAAAGCACTGGAAGCGGGGGCAGACGAGGTGCTTTTATACCGGGAAGGCTGGTCCGACGCCGTAAAACGTTGGTCAATGGAAGGAGGAGGCGTCCATGCCGCCTATGATTCGGTTGGGGTTACGCTCATGGAGAGCTTCGCTGCCGTACGGCCGAGAGGAACCGTCGTATTCTATGGCATGGCTGGCGGAGACCCGCCGCATGTCGATCCCCGGATGCTGATGGATTCGTCCAAGACGCTTACGGGAGGAGATTTGTGGAACCACGTCACGAGCAAGGACGAGCGGATCGAACGGGCGAATGAATTGTTCGCCTTCCTCCGCGACGGCCGGCTAAAATTGGAGTCTCCGACGATTTTCCCGCTGTCCGAAGGCGCGGAGGCCCATCGGCTATTGGAAAGCCGGACAAGCACGGGTAAAATTTTGCTTCGTCCTTAGCGGCAGTCCAAGCTCGACTTTATTGACGCTTAAGGTCGGCGCTTCTTATAATCAATGTATGAATACCTTAAAACCATAATTTAGCAGCTGCAGGTTTGGAGTCAGATTCACTATACGAATTGCAAAATTGAAGTGTAGGAGGATTCCATGAAAGCAATTGTATGCACGGCTTATGGTTCGCCGGATGTGCTTCGTCTTGCGGATGTCGAGAAACCGTCACCTAAGGACAAAGAGGTATTGATCCAAATCCACGCGACGACGGTTACCTCGGGCGATTGCAGAGCACGGAGCTTCGAATGCCCAACCCTTTATTGGATCCCGATGCGGATCGTTCTCGGTTTCACGAAACCAAGGCAGCCGATCCTGGGCGTGGAATTCTCCGGCGTGGTCGAGTCGGTCGGAAAGCAGGTCACGCGATTCAAACCGGGTGACCAGGTGTACGGGTTATCGGGTATGAGGTTCGGCGCTTACGCCGAGTATGCCTGCATGCCTGAAGCCGGCGTCATGGCCGTCAAACCGGCGAACGTTTCGTTCGAGGATGCGGCTGCCGTAGCGTTCGGGGCAACGACGGCTCTGCATTTTTTTCGCAAAGGTAAGCTGGGCAGCGGTCAACGCGTGTTGATCTACGGCGCTTCGGGAGCGGTCGGAACGGCAGCGGTGCAAATCGCGGCTGCGCTTGGAGCGGAGGTGACGGGCGTATGCAGCACGGCGAACATGGGATTGGTGAAATCGCTTGGAGCCAGTCGCGTCTTCGATTACACCAAGGAGGATTTTGCGGCAAGCGGCGGTCCGTACGATTTGATTTTCGATGCGGTGGGGAAAACGTCAAAGGCTGCTTGCAAGAGCGCGCTGGCTCAGAACGGGACATTCGTGTCCGTTGAAGGGCAGGGCATGGCCAAGGAGCTGTCCCAAGACTTGGCATACATGAACGGTTTAATGGAGGCGGGAATTTATCGGCCGGCGATCGATAGGCGTTATCCGCTTGACCAAGTTCCGGAAGCGCACGGATACGTGCAGGAAGGTCGGAAAAAAGGCAATGTCGTCATAACGGTACGGTGAGCGCCACTGCATATACGGCCGTCCGCGGGTGAAATTCGTTATAATCGTTTGATGAATTGCGAAGGGAGCCGGCCGCCTTTTATAATGGGAATCGAAAGGTGGTCGGTAAATATGGCAAATCAGTTTGCCGGAACTAGAAGCAGCTCATGCAGAGCCTAGTTGGTTAGGGCGATACTTTGCATGGGCGGACGGGATATCGGAACAGAAGTCGCCCGATCGAACAAGCTATCGTTTCGAAGAATGGGCTCTGCTGCTTATTTGATCAAAACAAACAAATAAGGAGCTGTATCCTATGCAACCATTCATTAGAAACCATCAATATAACGTCATTCGCAAGCAAGCGGCTTTGCTGGAGCGCGCCTGCGCGACCGTCGCCGATCCGAAAGTCATCGAAGCGGTGCGGTACAGCACAACGACCAGAACGATAGAAGCATTCCCGAACGCGACGGAGGAACAGCTCGGCCTGCTCGAGCAGATCGCGGTGCTTCGAACCTCCGAACAGTTCCAGCTTTACCTGCAATCGTTTGAGCCGTATATGGCAGAATTCCCCTCCTTGACGGCGAAGCAGGCGAATCGATTGTTCCCGAAGGTCAAAAAATTGAAGTTACCCGATTTGGCGGCTATCGACTATAGGTTCGTGACGTATGTCGGATGGACCGATGTAGCCACGGGCCGCATGTATATCGTCTATGAGCGGGATGGCCGATTCGTGGGCATCGAAGGAAGGTTTACGCCCGCGAAGAAAGGCGTATGTTTCCTGTGCAATAGGCATGAAGAGGTCGCTTTGTTCACATCCGTGTCCAAGTTACGACCGGCCAATGCTTCGCCGGATTATTACATGGCCATCGGCAACTATATGTGCGTAGACAGCGGCGCCTGCAACAAAAATATAACGGACCTCGCGGCGCTGGAGAAATTTCTTCAGGCGGTCGTCGGTTCATAGGGAAAAGGAAGCGGCGCGCACCTACCGGTGAGCGCCGCTTTTTGGCATGCGAATTCGCGATGTCGGTTATCCCTTCATGTAAGTCGAAATATCGACTTTCATCCCGCTACGCGCGCTCTCGACCGCAGCCAGCACCATGGCCATGCTATGGATGTTGTCGCTGCCCGCCGTTTCCGGCTGACGGCCTTCCGCGAGCGCCGCGAACATCTCCTGCAGGCAGCCGTTGTGGAAGGTAAACGGCATGTCGATTTTCTCGCCTTCGACCTTGTTGTATTCGTTCAGGAACTTGCCTTCCTGCGAACCGGGCGCCAAAGTCTCGGCATAAGGGAATTCTTTGCCATCCCATATCGCGGTCCCCTTATCGCCGACGACCCGCCAAGCGGCCTCCCATGAAGTCGGCGCGCCTTCCGCGCACCAGGAACCGCGATAGTCGAACACGGAACCGTCCGACATTTCGAAGATGCAGAGGGCCATCGCGCCGCCCGAGTACCATGATCCCGGTGGATTAAATTCATGACAATACACGGACACGGGGTTGGCTCCGGTAATAAGTCTTGCCTGATCGAACGTATGGATGGCCATATCGAGCAATAACGGGCTTTCCATGGCATCGCGAAATCCGCCGAAGTGGGGCCCGAGGAAAAAGTCGGCGCCAAGGTATCCGACCTTGCCGATCGTTCCGTCCGTTACCAGCTTGCGAAGCGAACGAATACGAGGATCGTACCTGCGGTTCTGCATCACCGCATGCGTTCGGCCGAGCTTCTCCGATAGCCGTACCAAATCCGAGCATTGGCGCATCGTCTCCGCAAGCGGCTTCTCGCTGAACACGTTGCTGCCAAGTTCCATCGCGGCGGATGCGATGCCGAAGTGGCTGGCCGGAATCGACACGTCGAAGACCAGATTGGCTTTCGTCTCCGCAATCGCTTCCCGGATATCCGCGAACACGGGGCAGGAAAGCCCTTTCCGCTCAGCAAGCGCGATGGCCGCTTCCGGCTTAATATCGACTAATCCGACGATAGAGGCATCCGAACGACTCAAGGCATAGTCGACCCAAGCGTTCGCCATGCCTCCGCAGCCGGCCACAACAATACGATAATCGGTTGTCATTCTTTGAACCTCCCTTTAGAGCGTGCAACCCTATTATAGTGCAGTTCTATCCCGATTTCGTTATCCGATCTTGGCGGAATATTGCCCGATCTTGTGTTAAGATAGCGGAGAAAACACAATTCGAGGGGGGAGAAACGGAAATGATGAACCCAATCGACAAGCCAGTCGTTGAATCCATGCTCCGGAGTTATGTCGGGGCGGATGTTTACCTTCATAGTGAAGCAACTTCATTCATGTTCGTTCGCAATTTTAAAGTCAACGTAACGCATGCTTTCGTGGCTGGGGAAGGTCCGGTCTACCGCGCCGCGCTCCGCTTCGACGGGCACGGGTGGCTGAGAATGGAAGCGCTCACCCATTATGAAGCAGAAGGGGATAGCCGGCTTCTGCTTGCGGGATATGACGACAGAGGCCGCATGAACGTAGCGCTGCATATCGGAAAGGAGCCGTTTTCGGAATGAAACGCAAAGAGAATGAAAAGGCGCGCAAATTATTAGCCGTATTCGCACATCCCGATGACGAAACGTTTATTTGCGGGGGAACGCTTGCGAAATATGCCTGCGAAGGCGTTGACATTACGCTCGTGAGCGCTACCCGCGGCGAGATGGGCAGGAGGATGGGCAATCCGCCTTACTTGAACCGGGAGTCGATGCCGGCCGCTCGGGAGGCGGAATTGCGGGAAGCGTGCGAGCATTTGGGAATCCGCGATCTCCGATTTTTCGATATTAGGGACAAAACGGTCGAGTTCGAGGATGCCGCGATGCTTGAAGCGAGAGTGTTCGATTTGATCGAGGAGATCGAGCCGGACATCGTCCTTACGTTCCACGAAAGATTCGGCGGCCATCCGGACCATTGCGCGATCGGCAAAGCGGCGACCGCCGCCTATCGGAGGGGCGGTCGCCGAGGCGGACTGTATTTCATCACGTTCGGGAACGCGATGGAGCAGCCCGAGCGGTTTGGATACAGCCGGGAGCACGTCGTCAAGATCGACGTTCGCGCGCAGCGGGCTTCGAAGCTTGCCGCTTACCGCGCCCATCGCTGCCAGACCGAGATCGACGAGTGGGTATGGCTTCCCGACGAGGAAGCGATGAGGCATTTCGGCAGTCATGAATATTTCCTGGTAGGGGACAAGCAAGTCCCTCGTAGGAGCCCGCATGATTTATTTTAACTCAACTTTCGCAGCATGAAATTGGCCAGCAAGCCATGATGGAGCTGGGGTAAGTCGACAGCCATTGCTGGAGATGACTCTAGGTTGGGGTGGGATCCCCATGGTACCGTCGCGAGAACCAGAAATGCTGCGATTCTACATCAATTCGTCACCGTTTTGCTTCAAAAAACGGAGATTGATGCGATTGTACAGTATTTTTTTCCAATACACCTTGAAAAGCGCTTTCGGCAAGAAAAATGATGCAGAATCGCATCATTCCTTCAAAATGGATCGCTCAGCTGCAGGAAATGATGTATGTTTGCAGCAACTACAGGAATAAATGCATGGCCGGAGCTTCCAACTCATCGCGTCGCATGTCTTAACCCTCCATTAAACTCGGAATTCCAAGTCCATTTAGCGCTGCGAAAGTTGTGATTTTTAAGATAACGAACGCCGCTAAGGTTTGGAAGTATCCTCCAGAGCGGATGCGGCCAAGGATTGGATGACCGAGTTATCCATGGGAGGGTTGTGCAGGCCCGCTCGGACATCGCGGTAGTATCTCTCTAGCGGAAGGCTGCGGGACAAGCTGGCGCCGCCGACGATACGCATGGCACGGTCTACGACGCGAATCGCGTTGTTCGTTACCGTATACTTGGCGAGACCGAGCTCGGGCTTTAGCGCCGGCCGGTTATCCTTCTCCCGATCCCAACGATCGGCGGCCGCGAATAAAAGCGTTCTCGCGGTACGCAATTCGATCTCCATCTCGCCAATGGCCATCTGCACGGCGGGGAGAGACGCGATCGGCTTGTCCGTGTAATTAGGCTGGTAGGTGCGGGCAAACTCGAGGGCGTAATCCCTTGCCGCCATGGCGATGCCCATATAACATGCGGGAATATGAAGCAGCCAGCCGCCGCCGTCGTCGATACCTTTCCCGGAGATCCGGTCGCCTTCGCTAACGAACGCGCCGTCCAGCACGACATCGTGGCTGCCGGTGGCTCGCATCCCTAACGAATCCCAGGTTTCGACGACACGGACTTGCGCGGACTGTCTAACCAAAAATTCGCTCGTGACTCCTTCATCCGTAAGATAAGCGGATACAACGAAGCGGTCTAGCACAGGGGACAACGTACTGAATGTCTTGCGTCCCGTCAATCGCCATCCGCCTTCCGCCGGAACCGCGACCGTCTCGGGCTTCCCGCCTCGGCTTGGACTGCCCGTAGCCGCTTCGCTCGCGAACGTGTTGATCATCGTTCCGTCCCTGACGACCGATTCGCATAATTCGGCGAACAAGCTTTTCTGCCATTTGCCCGTCGCGCCAAAATGGAAGATTTGACCGATATGCCAACCGACGGCGAGCGCGGTTGCTCCGTCTCCGTAGGCCAGCCTTTCCTGTAGCAGCACGAGTTCATATAACGAGATTCCGTCCCCGCCGTATTCGGGAGGAACGGTTAGTTTCAAATAGCCTGCTTCCCGCAGGTCGGCGAAATTTTCGAACGGGAAGGACCCCTCGCGGTCATGTTTCTCGGCCCTCTCCGCAAACCGGGCAGCCAGCGGCTCGACTGTCTTCACCCGTCTCCATTCTTTTTCGTTTCGGATATAACGATCGATGTATCGCGTCATCCTATCCGCTCCTTCCCGCTTTTCGTTCATTTATGTTACATCATACACTTATTTTGAATGTTGGACTATACGGGCTAAGCGTAATCTACTGATCCTAAGCCGAAAAGGATTCGCAACTGTCAAGTGGAATATTATAGTAGCCAGAATAAGGAGATGCAAGAGAGGAGCTAGCCTGATGGAAAACATCATTAACTATTACAGCGCTTTCGACGAGTGGGGGCGTCTTGACCGGGAGCCGCTTGAATTTCAAGTGAACCTGCATCATATGCTGGCGAATCTGCCTGCTTCCGGCCATATTTTGGATAACGGCGCCGGGCCGGGCAAATATGCCATGGAGCTGGCTAAACGCGGTTATCAAATGACGCTGTCCGATTTGACCCCGAAGCTCGTGGATATCGCCAAGGAAAAAGCGAAGGAGTCGTCATTGCTTGATCAATTCCGTGGATTTCATGTTGCGGATGCACGCGATCTGGAGCCCTTCCCTGACCAACAATTTGACGCGGCATTAATGTTAGGTCCGCTCTATCATCTCCAGAAGGCGGAAGACCGAATCAAAGCAGTACGAGAATTGCATAGAGTAACGAAAACCGGAGGGCTCGTTTTTGTTGCTTTTATGTCCAAAACGCGCTTTTTGACGACTTCGATCCTGCATCCTGAAGCGTGGAAGCCGAACCATACCGCGCAAGGCATCGAGAGGTTTTTGGAGTCGGGGGAATTTAACCACCAGGACGAAGGCAGATTTACCGGAGCCTATTATTTTGAAATAAACGAGATTAAACCTTTTATGGAGGAGCAGGGCTTCCAAACGCTGAAGCTGATCGGCTCAAGCAGCATAGCCGGGGCGATGAAACAGGAGCAGTGGGATTATTGGCGGCAGCGAGGAGAAGCGGAATACAATCAGATTATGGAATGGGTGCTGAAGGAGTCGGAGAACCCCCATCTGCTAGGGACGGCATCGCATCTGTTGTATATCGGTGTAAGAGACGAGGAACGAAAGTAATTGCATATAGAAGAGAGGAGAGGACTAGATCATGGGAGCAGCAACCGTAGGAGCGTCATTTGGTATGATTTCAATCTTGCTATTATTTTTTTACCTTGTATTAGCGGGTCTGGGCGTATATTGTTTGATTTTATTCATCAGGCTCGCTCATCGAGGGATCAAAGCATTAGATATTTATATAGATGAAAAGTCCAATAGAATTCATTAAGGCCTTGAAGTTACAATCTCAGCAAATATTTACAGGAGGTTCTAGCGATGAATTCGCCTACAATTCTTTCTAGTACAAATGACGAATCAAATGATGTAAGAAAAAAACTCATTGCGTTTAATTCTAGACATGTACCGAACGGCATCTATGAAGAGGTTAATTTATGCATAAAAAATGACAAAGAAGAAATCATTGCCGGTCTCAATAGCGCGATATGCTGGAACTGGATGGAGATCGATATTTTATGGGTAAGCGATGACCATCGCGGACAAGGGTACGGCAAACGTTTATTGGAAAAAGCAGAACAAGTAGCAATACAGAATAATTGCGATTTTATAAAATTAAATACGTTCAGTTTCCAAGCTCCGGAATTTTACAAAAAGTATGGCTACAAGGTAATCGCAATCATCGAAGATGCTCCTACCGGATATAAACACTACTATTTTAAGAAGGATCTAAATAGACAATAGGAGGGCGGTTTCATTGAACGTTGCCGACATCTTCGGGGATTTGCCTGTGCTTGAGACGGAACGAACGTTATTGCGGAAAATAACGATGGCCGACGCATACGACATGTTCGAGTATTGTTCGGACGAGGCGGTTTCGGAATATACGACATGGTACGCGCACAAAACGCTTGAAGACACGAAGGTGTTCATCGAGCGTGTCTTGCATGCATACGGGAACAGCGATATCGGGCCTTGGGGAATCGTGGATAAACAAACATCGAAATTAATCGGAACCTGCGGATTCGTCTATTGGAATACCGTGCACGCGCGAGCAGAGGTGGGCTATGCTTTATCGCGCGCTTACTGGAATAAAGGGATCATGTCGGAAGTCGTGAGCAGGATCATCGATTTCGGATTCCGGGACATGCAGCTCGTCAGACTCGAGGCCAGGTGCCTACTGCCAAACATAGGCTCGGCTAAGGTGATGGAAAAAACGGGAATGGCTTTCGAAGGCACGCTGTGCAAAAATGTATTCACCAAGGGAATGCACCATGACCTCAAGTTGTTCGCGATTATCAACGACAATATAGAATGAAGAAGAGGTTCGTTATGCGCCAATACAGCTTGTTGGAAAATCTATTGTTTCCTTCAACGCCTCTGAACGGCGAGAAGCTTCGGCGCGCCCTGCAGGGCAGAACAATCGTCATTACGGGCGCCAGCTCCGGCATCGGGGAACGGCTTTCTTATTTGCTCGGCCAGTGCGATGCGCATCTCATCTTGACGGCTAGAAGAGTAGAGAAGCTGCAGAAGATCAAAAAAGAAATCGAGCAGATTGCTCCCGCATCCGCAAAGGTGACCGTATATGACGCCGATCTGCGGAACGAGGAGGAGCTGGATGGTTTTTTGGCTTTTATTCATTCGTTGCCAACCGCGCCGAATATCGTCGTCAGCAACGCGGGGTTATCCATCCGCCGTTCCATCTTCGATTCGCTGGACCGGTCCCATGATTTCGCCAGAACGATGGCGATCAACTACACGGCGCCCGTCCGACTGCTTCTGTCCGTCATCCCGGAGCTGGAGCGCAATCGCGGACAGATCATCAACGTCTCTACGATTAACGTCGCGCTGATCCCGTTCCCGCACTGGGCGGCATACCAAGCGTCCAAAGCCGCCTTCGACACGTGGTTCCGATCGGCTTCGCCCGAGCTTCACGCGAGAGGCATCGCGACGACATCGGTTTATTTGCCGCTCGTACGCACGCCGATGATCGCCCCGACGGACGCTTACGCGAAAATGCCCGCGATGAGCGCCGACCATGCGGCGCGGCGGATCGCGAAGTCGATGTATACGAAGCAACGTACGGTTCGGCCTTGGTGGCTGCCTTTCGGGCAGCTTGCTTCGATCTGGGGCAGAGGCATATGGGAACGCGTCGCCCCAAGCCGATTGCGCCGAAAGGAGTAATGCCCGTGCCGTTTGTTTTCCTTCTCCACGTGATGTACCGCATGCATCTGCTATCGCCTGCCGGAATCGGGCGGCTGCTAGCGGCCATTCGTCATTGCGGCGTCAACGTAATGGCGCTCCTGCATATCGCGGTGCGTACATACGGCGACTCGGCTGTCGTAACGGATGATCGCGAGACGGCAAGCTACAAGCAGCTGCTGAACCAATCGGAGCGATTTTCCGGCATGCTTAGGCACCGTTATCGTCTTGCGGGCGGCAAGAAAGTCGGACTTATGGGCAGGAATCGGCTGACGTTGGTCAGATCCGTATTTGCCGTGTCGTCCACGGGAGCCGACCTGTACCTGTTGAACGCGGAGATGAGCGCTAGCCAGCTCCGCGCCTTATCGGAAGAGTACGGCTTTGACCTGATCATCCACGATGAAGAACTGACGCATCTGGTTGATTCGCTTCACTGCCCCAAGCTGAAGCTGACGCCCAGCAACGAGCGCGATGAATTCGGCGATGGCGAGCACGCGGAGCAGCCGGCTCGGAAGCCCCGAAGCTCCTCTTCCGGCCGTATCATGCTGTTGACCGGCGGCACGACGGGCAAATCCAAGGGAGTGGCGCATAAGCCTTCGTTGTTTCATTATTTGCCTCCGTTCTCTTCGCTTCTGGCGAGACTCCCTCTGAACGATTGCCGGACCGTCTACATCGCGACGCCGATCTACCATGGGTACGGGATCGCGAATCTGTTGTTGTACATCGCGCTTGGGAAAAAAATCGTCTTATCCGCCCGATTCGAAGCCGCCGAGGCCTGCCGTCTGATCCGCAAGCATCAAGTCGATGCCGTTACCGTCGTCCCTTTGATGATTCACAAAATGCTTCGGCATAACGCGGAGGATCTAAAGTCGCTCGTCTGCATCGCTTCCGGCGGGTCCGAGCTGAATCCGAAGTTAGCCGCAGAGACGATGAGCCGGCTTGGCGACGTCTTGTACAATTTGTACGGGACATCGGAAGGCGGCTTGGCGACGATTGCGACGCCGAGGGACTTGCGGGCTTCGGCAGGCACCATCGGGAGGCGAATCAAAGGTGTTCCCCTTCATGTCCGGAATGCCTCCGGAAGCAGGGCGGAAATAGGCGAAGTCGGCCGGCTTTGCATCCGCGGCAAACGAAACTTCGCTAAGAAGAAAGCGGTCTGGATCGAGACGGGAGACTTGGGATATCGCGATCCGGATGACCTATACCGCTTATGCGGCAGGGTGGACGATATGATCGTGTCCGCGGGCGAGAACGTGTATCCCATCGAGGTCGAACAAGCCATCATTTTACATCCATCCGTAGATGTCGTCGCCGTCATCGGCATTCCGGACGAGCTGTTCGGGCAGAGGTTGATCGCGTACGTACAGCAAGCGCCTCAGGCCGGCATGACCGAAGCTGCCCTTAAAGATTGGCTGCGGGAACGGCTCGCCAGATACCAGCTTCCGAAAGCTGTCATTTTTCTCGACGAGCTTCCGTACACCCCACTGGGCAAACTCGACAAAAAACAGCTTCGAGCAAGATCGTTGCATATGAAATAAAATTTCGAAAAGCGGCAGTTTTGCCGCTTTTTTTGTTATACTTGGGAGGTCGGAGAAGCAATGGCGCTCCTGCGGCAGAGATGAAGAAAAGAAGTGATGATGAAGTGCATGGCCTATCAACTAGAATTCACGAGCGAAGCACGGCCCTCTTAACTAAATATTTCAACGGCAGCTCGATGGATTACAAACAAATTTTCGCGATTATTATTCCGATTTTCGTAGATTCGGCGTTTATCGTGCTTATGGCGATCATGAATACGGCGATGGTCAGCTCCTCGGGTGTCGCCGCCGTCAGCGCGGTGAGCATGGTCGATTCGATTAATATGTTCATCATAAATCTGTTCGTCGCCGTCGCGACGGGCGGAACGGTCATCGTCGCGCAATACAAGGGCAGCGGCAACGAAGAGATGGTGTCGAAAGCGGCTTCGCAAGCCATATCGACCGTCACCGCGTTATCGGTGCTCATTAGCGCGCTCGTTATCGTATTCCACGCATCTGCGCTCGAGCTGCTCTTCGGCAATGCGGATGCGGACGTGCTGCACAACGCGAAGATTTTCCTGATCGGCAGCTGCATCTCGTATCCGTTCATCGCGATCTATCAAGCGGTGACGGGCGCCCTGAGGGGCGTGGCCGAGACCAAAGCCTGCCTGGTCTTATCGTTAATTCTGAACGTCTCGTATTTCTTGCTGAATATCGTGCTGATCAAATGGTTTGATCTCGGTGTCGTCGGTCTGTCGATCTCGCTTATCCTCGCGCGCGTGCTCGGGATGATCGTATCGATCCTTTATTTGGTCAGATACAATCAAACGCTGCGTTTCAAGCTGAAGCATCTGCTGCAGGTGCACGTAGCGCTATTTAAGAAAATCATGTACATCGGCCTGCCGTTCGCGGCGGAGCAAATGTTTTTCAACGGCGGCAAGCTGCTCACCCAAACGTTCATCGTCCAGCTGGGCACGATGGCGATCACCGTCAACGCGATCGGCAATTCGCTTGCGATGCTGTTCCAGATCGGGGGAATGGCGCTCGGCGCCGCCATCGTCACGGTCGTGGGCCAGTCGATCGGGAGGAAAAACGTGGAGGACGCGAGAAAGTTCATTTCGTCGTTCCTTGGATTGTCCAACGTGTTTTTTGTCCTGATCACGATTCTTTTGCTGGCCCTTTTCCCGCTGCTCGTCGGCCTGTACGCGCCGCCGAAAACGATCGTGCCGGACATCTTCGCGCTGATCCTGTTGATCTCGATCACGCAGCCGCTGCTCTGGTCGCTTAGCTTCATCCTGCCGTCCGCGCTGAGGGCAGCAGGCGATTCGAAGTTTACTTCGATCGCTTCGCTGCTTACGATGTGGCTGTTCCGCATCATTCTCGGCTACGTGCTCGGCATTACGCTCGGCTTCGGCCTCATGGGCGTTTGGGTGGCGATGGTCGCGGAATGGGGCGTGCGCGGACTCGTCTTTTATTGGCGTTTCAAGGGCGACAAGTGGTACAAGCACAAACTGATCTAGTTAAGAGACGGATAGGAATCTCACTAAACCTAGTATCGCGAAGCCGAACAGTACCGTTCCGGAGCCAATGCCCGTAATCGCGCTGCGCGCGACTTGAAGCTTGGGAGCAGCGAACACCGCGATGACGGAGACGACCACCAATAGCGCCGCGAGCAGGTATAAGCTCGGATCGTCGAACACGTGCACCAAGCCGATGAAATGAATGCCGACGATAAACGCGATCCACGGAGCGACGTAATCGGAGCGCTTCTTCCGAATGAGGAGAAACGCTCCGGCTCCGGCAAGGAAAAACTCGATGTAGACCGTAATCAGATAATCGCGGAACGAGCCCAAATCGGACAGAGCAGATGCGGATTCCCAATTCGTGATGCTTAAGTAAACCCCGGTTAGGCAAATCAGAAGCGCCAGCGCCGACGCGATGCCGATATAGAGGCGCCACTCTTGCCGAGGCCTTTCCTGAGCCCAACCGAACCAGCTGAAGCTGAACATGCCGAATACCGCTGCGTACATCGCGTAATCGCGAATATATTCCATAGGTTACCTCCTAAACTTTTCATAGGCTCATTCCACTATACCACGGAGCTTGGTGGAAGGATATGGAGAAAACGGGGGGCGTAATCCGCATGGCCAATCTCGCATCGATCAAGCAGCGGGTCCCTGCCAAATTTTTTTTCGTCCAGTTGTCACATCGCGGCAGCCTCGTCCGTCACATTAGCAAATATGCGAAATGGGGATGATGGAGATGCAAAAGTTCGACGTTGCGATCATAGGCGGAGGAGTCGCGGGACTGACGGCGGCCGTTCTTGCCGCGAGAGCGGGCAAAAAGACGATCGTCATCGAGAAGCAGGAGCGTCTGGGCGGCAGGGCCATGACGAACAAGAAGGATGGGACGTATTTCAATCTAGGCGGGCATGCTTTGTACAAAGGGGATGCTTACGACACGTTCCGCGAATTTGGGCTGACTCTGAAAGGGGGAAAGCCTTCGATCGACGCCCATGGGATATGGCAAGGGGAGTTAAGCGTGCTGCCGACCGGGATCGGTTCGCTGCTCGCTTCGCCGCTGTTCACTTGGAAGGGGAAGCTGGAATTCGTCGGATGGCTGGCTAAGTTTCCGAAGCTGGATACGCACGCTTACGACGCGATCAGTCTGAGGGATTGGATCGAAGGCAACATCCAAGACCCGATGGTCCGCCATGTCTTTTATTCGCTGCTGCGAACGGCTAGTTACGTGATGGCGCCGGATCTTCAGGCGGCGGGACCGATCCTCAGGCAGCTTGCAAACGCCTTGAAAGGCGTGTTGTACCTGGACGAAGGCTGGGGGGCGATGATGGATGAGCTGGAGGAAAAAGCTAGGCAATACGGCGTTCAATTCCGAACGAAGCTCAAGGCGGCTGCCGTCGAACATCAGGACGGGGTGGTGAAGGGAGTTTCATTCGAGGACGGAACGCGTATTGAAGCGGATCATGTCATTATTGCCGCAGCTCCGGCAGTCGCTTGCAAGCTTGTTCCTCACGCGGACGGCACCTCGCTTGGCGTCTGGAAGGAACAAGCGATCGAAGTGACGGCGGCTTGTTTGGACGTTGCCTTGCGGAAGCTGACGAAGCCGAAGCAGCAATTCGTGTACGGCATCGACCGGCCGGTGTTCCTGACGAATCAATCCCGCGCTTCCAAGTTAAGCGACAACGGGGCGCAGGTCGTGTGCGTCATCAAGTATCAAGGAGCGGAGACGGATCCGGAGAAGGACTTGCGGGAGCTCGAAAGCACGCTTGATCTCGTTCAGCCGGGCTGGCGGAGCGAACTCGCGTCCAAACAGTTTTTGCCGAAAATTACGGTCTGTCATGATTTCCTTCATGTTCGCGGCCGCGTCAATCCGGGGCCGGACGTCCCCGAGATCAAAGGTCTGTACGTGGCAGGGGATTGGGCGTCGCATGGTGAATTATTGGTAGATGCCGCCACGGCCAGCGCAAGAAGAGCCGTCGAGCATTTGCTTGCAAGCGAGGTCAAGGAAAGGAACTTCGGCCATGGATATAGAGTCACTGTATAACGCGTACAGGAGGGAGCTATTCGCGCTTTCCTATCGGATGCTGGGCAGCGTCATGGACGCGGAGGATATCGTGCAGGAAACGTTTCTGGCCTTCAGCCAATCCGCGAATGCCGATGCGATTAAGAATGAAAGGGCCTATCTGTACAAAATCGCAACGAACCGCTGTTTGGATCTGCTTCGTTCATCCGCGAAGAAACGAGAGCTCTACGTCGGTCCTTGGCTGCCGGAGCCGCTGCTCGGCAATGATCCGGTCGAAGGGGATCCGGCGGAGGCCTACGTGCGGCGGGAATCCATGTCCACGGCATACCTCATGCTGCTGCAGCAGCTGAACGCCGTCGAACGCGCGATCTTCCTGCTGCGCGAGCTCTATCGGTATTCGTACGACGAAATCGCGGACATAGTCGGGAAAAGCAGCGCGAATTGCCGCCAAATTTTCGTGCGGGCGCAGAGGAGCATCCACGACGGCAAGCCCGAGCATCCGCCGGTCCCGGTAGCGGATTCGGTGGTCAAGGCGTTCGTGCAATCCGTCAAGCAAGGCGATACGTCCCGGATGCTGGAGCTCGTCAGCGACAGCGTCGTATTCCTCTCGGACGGCGGAGGCAAGGTGAAAGCGGCGTAAGTTCCGGTCAAAGGGTTCAAACCCGTTATCGGTCTTTTGCAAAATTTGCTCGTCATGTACGACGGGAAGTTCGCGTTCGCATACGAGACGATCAATGGGCTTCCGGGTCTACGGTTCGACTTCGACGATGGGAACCGATATTTGTACTCGTTCGCCTTCCGGGACGGTCGGATCGAGACGATCTATTGCGTCGCGAATCCGGAGAAATTAAGGCATGTATTGACAGCAACTTGAATTTATTCGAAAATAGATTCAATAGGAACTACGGGGAAACACCTCGCAAAGACGACACTGCCAGTGTTTCTTTGTCGGGGTGTTTTTTGTGGACAACGAAAGGAGTTTGAGAAGATGACAGAGAACCGGGGTCAAGGCAAGGGGATTGGCGATGAGAAAAAGTTGACCTATGACGATTATGCTTCGCTTGACGATGGACTTCGATATGAGCTGGTGGACGGCCGATTGGAGCTCATGAGTCCTGGTCCAGCATCCCTTCATCAACTGGTAAGCTCCGAGATGCAGAGAACGATGTTTGATTCGTGCCATTCGAGCTATATCGTACTGAGTGCGCCTATTGATTTGATCTTATCCGAATACGAAGTCCGTCAGCCCGATCTGTTAATGATCCATCGAAGCCGAATGGACATTATTCGCAAAAGAGGAATCGTAGGAGCTCCCGATCTTGTGGTGGAGATCCTGTCTCCTACGACGCTGCGGCGCGATAAACGGGACAAGCTGAAAACCTACGCGCGATTCGGCATAACGGAATATTGGATTGTTGAACCGACCCTTGGAACCTTGGAGCAGCATGTGCTGGACGGGGAACGTTATGAGCTCTACAATACCTACCAGGGGGAGGAGCCGGTAGGCTCCCCTCATGTATCCTGCATTTCTTTCACGATGAAAGCGATTATGGATCATATACCGGAAATAAAAGACTAGTTTAGGCGAGACTTGCTCCGAGTCGTTTCGCCCGTTCCAGCCACTTGGAACGCTGTTCTTTCGTCGAAGGTTTGACCGGCGTGATCTCGGTAACGCGGACCGGACTGATTCCGCAAAATTTCAAGATGTTTTTTTTCATCACGTTATGGCCCGCATGCCGGTAGATCAACCGATTGTACCAGGACGGCGTATCCATCGTCACGATCAGATGCGCGGATTTGCCCGTAAGAAGCTTATCCCATAACGAAGAATTCTCGCGGTACTTGAAGGCGAAGCCGGGCAGGAAGACGCGGTCGAAAAATCCCTTCAGAACGGCGGGCATGGATCCCCACCAGGTTGGATAGACGAAAACCAAGTGATCCGCCCAACGGATCAGCTCCTGCGCTTCCAGCAGCTCCGGCTCCAGCTCCGTTCTTTGGCGGTAACCGAAAGCGAGGTTCGGGTTAAACGTGATCCGGCTGAGATCGATCGTGCGTACTTGGGCTCCGCTGCCCGATGCGCCGGCCGCGTAAGCTTCGGTTAACGCCAAGCAGTAGCTTTTCGGATCCGGATGGCCGTTAATGACAAGGATATTGGATTTGTTCATATTCATATTCCTCCGTATGATGATCGTTTATGTTGTGGCTGAGTTCAGGATACGACAATTCGGCCGGCATGTGGATGATCGATGGCGCAACGGAGGTTGCGAATTCACGCAAGGAAGGAGTGGCGGGTTTGGGCAACCGGGACGTAACGATCACAATGGTTTATCCCATTATGAAAACGATCGTGCAAAAGGGATTTTCCGCGGAAACATTCTGCGCTTACGCATCGTTTGATGCCGGGCTGTTGAAAAACGCGGAGGCGCGCATTCCCGGCGAAGAGCTGGAGCGGTTGATGTTTGCCGCCGCCGCGTTTACAGGCGACGACCATTTTGGCCTCCATCAAGGGGATATAACGGAATACGCGGATTTGGGCATCCTCGGTTACGTGATGATGCATTCCCGCACGGTGGCGGATGCGCTTGCCGCTTACAGGCGTTACAACGACATCCTGTGCAGCGATTTTACGCTCGATTGCGAATTGAGGGACGACGAGCTCTCCATTCGGATGTATCCGCAACAGCCCGGGCATGGGCGGTTGTCGCGGCATTGCTCGGAGGATATGGCGAGCTCCCTATTCAAGCTCATCGGAAAACTGAGCAACCGCGCGATACCGCTCAAGGAAGTGGCTTTCGCGCATAGCTCGTCCGGCGATACGGCACCGTATCTGCCAGTATTCGGTAAAGTGCCGCTGTTCGACGAACGCGATAACGTGCTGCGATTAAGCAGGGAAGTACTGGATTATCCGATTTTGTACTCCGATGCCAGACTGCTCGATATTTTCGAATCGATCGCTCAGCAGGCAAAGGTTAAACTGACGCAGGAGGATGCAGCGGAAGCTCCGTTCCCCGAACGGATTATCGGGTGGATGCGAAGCTGTCTGCCTGCCTACTTCCCTACCGTCCAGCAGACGGCGGAGACGTTCGGCATGAGCGCAAGAACGCTCCAGCACAAGCTGAAGCTCGAAGGCACTTCGTTTAACGATTTGTCGATCCTGATCCGCAAGGAGCTTGCGATGGGGTATTTGAAGAAACGGGATATTTCTGTCGGCGATATCGCATATGCGCTGCATTTCTCGGAACCTAGCGCCTTCCAGAGCGCGTTCAAGAGATGGACGGGGCAAACACCCGGACAATACCGCGAGCATGTTTGGCAAGAACATTCGGGTTGAGCCTTACTGGGCGATGGCAGCGGCCTCGGAAGCGGTGTCGGCCGGTCTCATGAAAGGCGTAACCGACGATCTATTCGCGCAGAACGAGCTTACCACGCGCGCACAAATGGCAACAATTCTGAAGCGCTCGATTGATACGCGAAAGACCGCCAAGTTTGAACTGTGCCCAAATGGTTAGACAACCTCTAACCATTTGAGGGGCAGTTCAGCTCCTTGGCGGTCTTTTTTATTGGCAGCCGCCGAAGGACGGCGGCTGCCGGTTACGCTTGCTGCATCCGAATCAAGTCCATGAAGCGCGAGGCGGCCGCACTTAACGGCTCGTCTTTCCTTGTGCAGACCGCAATGCTGTTCTGAAGCTGAATTCCTTCCACGTATACGCGACTTAACTCTCCCCGTTCGATGGCTTCGCGCACGACGAGCGAAGAGACGAAGTTGGCGCCGTAACCCGCTTTGACCGCCGTAATGGCTTCATGCAAGCCGTCAACGCGAACAGCGATGACCCGAAGGTGATCGGGGTCAGGGCGTTCTACGACATGCTGGCGGCGGAGCCGCGCATCGATGCTACGGCCATTCAGACCGTAGGGGCCAAAGGTTATGACGGATTCGTGCTCGGAATTGTGAACGGAGAAGAAGGTATGATGAACGGAGAAGAAGGCTGAGCTCGGTTGGAGCCAGCCTTCTTTTTTGTTTCCCGCGGATTAATTGCCGTAAGGGTCTATCGTTTGGATCGTGCCGTCTTCATTGTATTTCAGCTCGGTATATTTGACGCTTCGTTTGTTGTCCGCGCCTCCGGACAAGGAGCTGTCGTGGTAGAACAAATACCACTTCTCCTTGAATTGCACGATGGAGTGATGAGTCGTCCAGCCGATCACCGGGGTTAGAATTTTGCCTTTGTACACGTAAGGCCCTTCGGGTTTATCGCTCATCGCGTATACGATATAGTGAGTGGAACCCGTTGAATACGAGAGGTAATAGTTGCCGTTATGTTTGTGCACCCAGGGGCCTTCAAAATACCTTCTGTCCTCGTCGCTGGCAGCAATCGGACTGCCTTCTTCGTCCACGATGGAAATCTCTTTCGGCGGCTCCGCGAAGGTGAGCATATCGTCGCTTAGCTTGGCCACGCGCGGTCCAAGGGCAGGCGCCGACGGGTCCGGTCCTTCGGCATCGGGCAGGAACTCGCCCGTCTGCCACTTCTCCAGCTGTCCGCCCCATAATCCTCCGAAATACATGTAAGCGTTGTTATCGTCGTCAACCAAAACGGCGGGGTCGATGCTGAAGCTTCCCGGAATGTAGTCCGGCTCCGGGGTGAAAGGACCGGCAGGGGAGGCGCTTGTCGCGACGCCGATGCGGAATACGTCGTTTTGGTCGCGCGCCGGGAAAAACAAGTAATACGTTTCGTTTTTGTAGGCTGCGTCAGGCGCCCAGAGCTGCTGCTTGGCCCAAGGGATATCGCGCAAGTGAAGCGCTTCCCCATGATCGACGCAAGGCGCGTCCGTATCTTCCAGCGACAATACGTGGTAATCTTCCATATCGTATTGGTCGCCGTTATCGTTGGATTGCTTTTCGTGATCGAGGTCATGCGAAGGGTAAATGTAGATTTTGCCTTCGAATACGTGGGCGGAAGGGTCTGCCGTATAGATGTGAGTCACCAATGGTTCGTTCGGTTTTGCCATATTAGTTCCTCCTAAGGTGGGTTATTCCCTCTATCATAACAAATAAGGAGGAGCAAGAAACCCTTAGAAACTATGGGTTTTGGTATAAAAATTATAGGTGTTGGAGCGTTTTGAGCCTATATTCACTAGGTGTTGTTGATGCAGCGAAGAACTAGCCTGAGAATTGTTGTATTTCATACAGCAATTCTCAGGCTTAAATAGTTCCATAAAGGGATTCCTGCAAATGTGCAGGATATTCCTTAGTTTTGAAGACGACTCGCTAATAATGGGCTGAATTGCTGCATGAACTGCAGGATTACTCGTTTATTCATTGAAAACAAGTCGAAATTCCTGTATGTTCTGCAACATTTTAACCGAAGGTTCAGCAGATACAGCTCAGTAAGTCTACCGGCTTTCCCCTTTTACAATAAACGCAAAGCGGCAGGGTTCATTTCGTAACGAACGACATACTTTCCTTCACCTCCGGATATAGGAGTGAATAGCCCCCTCTCGGATAACGAATGCAGTATTTTCACCGCGGTTCGATGGTTGATGTCGAGATGTTTTTCCACATCGATAGGCCGTAACGGACGAGCGAGTATGCAGGCCAGCCGGACGATTTCCCGGTCGGTCACCTTTTTCATCGTAATCGGCGACGATTCCTTTACGTATCGTCCCAGGATCATGCGCAGCAAAGTGATACACAATTCCGGACGTTGCGAAACATCGTCATAGGCGAACGAGATGACTCGATAACCCATGGCGGATAAAAAGGTTTCTCGATTAAGCTCGTTGCAGTATTTCTGCCGATCCATATCCTTGACATGGGGACCGAATCCTTTGATTTCGAAAATAAACGTTTCCACCGGCGTCGAATAGGCAAAATCACAAAAGTAAGACAACCCCCGCCAATCCAATACCTCGAACTCGGGATGCAAGTCGTCGAAATTCCCGAAAACGGGCCACCAAACATTGCGGCAAAACAATTTTTCGGCTTCTCGATGCCCCCGTTCTAACCGACCTTTTCTTTCTCCAGATCGTTTCTTGATGTGGTTACTCACAAATGCAAGATGCGCGTCCTCAAAACTCATCATCTATCGCCCTTTCCAAAAAAATAGAACGCCCAATGGCCACCCGCTCACCGAGGGATGGATTGGACGTTCTTCGTCTGTTGCCTCCATTATACTTCGGCAGCCTTATTAATGCCAACGCCGATCTCCGCATATATATGAAGCAACGAAAAGGGCAAAGGATGGAGCGGGGAATGGACATAAACGTATTGCGGGACGGGATCCGCCAGCTGGCGCACGAAGTGATGGGGCGGCAGACTGCCGACGGGTCGTGGCGATTGTGCATGGATACCGGAGTGACGACCGATTGTTACTTTATTATATTGTTAACCGCGATGAGAAGAAGGGATGGGGCTTTCATCCATCCGTTAGCCGGGCGCATCGCGTCCATGCAGCAGCCGAACGGGGCATGGAAGCTTTATCCCGACGAGGAAGGAAGTTTGGAAGCGACGGCCGAAGCTTGTTACGCGCTCCTTTGTTCCGGTTATTACAAGCCATCGGACATGAAGATTCGGCAAGCCAAACAGTTTATCCAATCCAAAGGCGGATTGTCCGAAGCAAAAAGCTTGCTGACGCAAGTCGTCTTCGCGGCAACCGGCCAGGCCGAGTGGCCAAAGCAGCTTCGATTGCCGCTGGAGCTCTTTTTCTCCAAGCTTGGACTGGATCTCTATTCGTTATCCGGGCATGCCCGCGTCCATCTGATCCCGACGCTCGTTATGTCCAATCAGCTGTTCTCCGTGCGGAACGAATGGATCCCGGATATGTCCGACCTTTTTGTCGGAGGGGCTAGAACTTTCACGAACGATAACACTTGGATATCGGCGCTGAACGTTTTTTTGTCCGCTTTGCCTTTGGATAGCATACCCGCAATCGGTTCGCCGAACGCGCTTGAGGAAGCGAAAGTTTTTATGCTGGAGAGACTGGAGCCGAACGGTACGCTGCTGACGTACTCCACTTCGACCATTCTGATGGCTTTCGCCCTCATGGCGCTGAATGAACCCGAAACGTCCCCGTTGATGGACCAACTGCTGCAAGGCATCTGGTCGCTTCGATGCCGGGATCGAGCCCATATTCAGACGGCATCGTCGGAAATTTGGGATACGGCCATGATCAGTTATGCCTTAAGGGAATCGGGACTGCCAGCTTCCGAGACGTCAACGGCGCTGGAGAATGCGGCATTGTATTTAGCATCCAGGCAGCAAAACCGAATCGGGGATTGGAGCAGAAGAAGTCCCCATACCGAACCGGGAGGCTGGGGATTCTCGGACGTTAACACCTTATACCCCGACGTTGACGACAGCGTAGCCGCGCTGCGCGCCATTCGGCCTTATTTGAACAGGCTCGCAGGTGGACGCGCCAATTGGCAGCGGGGATTGAATTGGGTGCTCGCGCTGCGCAACGACGACGGGGGATGGCCGGCTTTCGAACGAAAGGGGAGCGCGGTGACGGATCTATTCTTCGCGTTCGAAGGCAAGTCGGATATCGCATCGGACCCGTCAACGATAGATTTGACGAGCAGGGTTCTTGGGTTTCTAGGCAAGGAGCTTGCGATGACGATCGGACACCGATGGGTGGACGACTCGGTGAAGTGGGTGTTGTCGCGGCAAGAACGGGACGGCAGCTGGTACGGCCGATGGGGGATCGCCTACCTTCACGGAACGGGCATGGCCGTGCAAGGTATGTTGTCCGTAGGGCTCGCGAGCGATCATCCGGCGGTCATGAAGGCGGTTGACTGGCTGCTCGGCATTCAACAAGCTGATGGCGGTTGGGGCGAATCCTGCATGAGTGATGAAGTGAAGCGGTACGTGCCTTTGTCCGCAAGCACGCCCTCCCAAACGGCTTGGGCAATGGACGCCCTAATCGCGGCAAACGGCCAAGCGACGCCGGAGATGGAACGAGGAGCCGAAGCGCTTCTGCGATCGGTGCAGAAGCGGGATTGGACTTATTCGTATCCGACGGGAGCGATGCTTCCCGGCAGCCTGTATGCCCATTATCCAAGCAACAACTACATTTGGCCGTTGCTTACTTTATCCGCTTATGCGAAAAAATACGGCGCTCAAGCTTAAACGGCTGTCGCCGTCCTCCGCGTTCAAAAACAAATCGCCCTCCTGCTGCGAGTGCTTCGAGGCAGGAGGGCGATTCGATGAGAGCATCTTTCAGGCAAAAAATCCTCCGTCTTTACTTCGCCGTAACGCCGCCGTCGACCGGCAGCTCGACGCCAGTGATGTAAGAAGCATCGTCCGAAGCCAGGAACAGCACGGCACGCGCCACTTCCGAAGCCTCCCCGACTCTAGGCAGAGCCGTCTGGGACAGGAACCACTGCAGCATCTGCGGATCGTTCACGAACTGGCTGCTCATCGGGGTCGAGATAAACCCCGGATGCACGGAGTTCACGCGGATATGGTGCTGGCCGTAGTCGACCGCCGCGGCTTTGCTTAACATCCGGACCGCGCCCTTGGAGGCTGTGTAGGCGCCGGCTCCGCTGCCGCCAGTCAATCCCGCGATGGAAGAGATATTAATGATCGAACCGCCGCCGTTTTCGATCATGTTCGGCACGACGTATTTCATGCCGAGGAACACGCTTGTCACGTTAATGGCCATCACTTTGTTCCATTGCTCTACGGTCGTGTCCAGCAACCCCGCAGGCATCGAAATGCCCGCGTTGTTCACGAGCACGTCCACCTTGCCGTAACGTTTCGCCGTCTCCGACACGACCTCCGCCCATTGCTCCTCGGAAGCGACGTCATGCCTCATCGCGAAAGCTTCTCCGCCTTCCTCGCGAATGGTTGCCGCCACCGCCCGAACGGCCTCTTCGTTAATGTCGGTCAGCACGACGCTTGCGCCTTCCCGTGCCAGCAAACGGGCTTCCTCCAGTCCCATGCCGCTTCCCGCTCCCGTTACGATTGCCGTTTTGCCGCTTAATCTAGTCATAGGATAGCCTCCCCAAGGTGAATGAATAGTTTGTTTGTGAAAATGATAGTAATAACTATCACTATCATAATTAATTATATCACTAGCTTCGAATTTGTTCAATCTCGCCCCGACGGCGATGACGCGCCTTGTGATGCGGACGGACGATGGGTATAATTTGGTCATAATGGAGAGAAGGAGAACCGTATGAAACCGCAGGAACGTTACAAGCAAGAGAGAACCGACATCAAACAGCAGCGTCATGACAACATCGTAAAAGCGGCCGAGGCGGTTATTTTCCGCAAGGGAATCGAAGGCGCCACGATGAACGATATCGCCGCCGAAGCGAACGTCGGCGTGGCGACCGTATTCCGATACTTCCCGTCGAAGGAGAAGCTTGTGCTGGAGTTGTCGGCAGGCATAATGGAGGAAACGCGCAAAGCGTTCGAGTCCATAGCCGCAAGCCAGACCGACTGTCTGGGCAAGGTCGAGATGCTTTTCGATTATTTTATAACCATGCTAGAGACTAATCGCAGTCCCTTCGTTAAATTTCTTGAGGAAATGCATCTCAGCATGGCCCATGGCGGGGAAAAAGAAGAGGAGACGTACCGTGACGGACTCGCGGATCGCAAAATCTTCGCCGTATTCGTTTCGATTATTGAGGAAGGAACGAAAGACGGATCGCTTCGAGGGGACTTGCCGATCCAGGACGTGTTAATTACGCTGGTGAACGCGTTCGGTCAATTCGCCAGTAAGCTGGCCTTTCACAAAAACGTGCTGATGCTGCCGTCGGACGTGGAGCCGGAACGCCAGCTATCGCTCGTCAAAGAGATGATGCTGGACTACATCCGGCCGAGATAGCGAATAGACAAGGAAAAGACGCTTTCCTTCCCCGCGGCGTGCGGAGACGAAAGCGCCTTTTTTGACCACATCAGAAAGTTTAAGTTCTTTAAAGCGATAAAGCGTAAAGGAGATCTTTCTGATTGGCGATAAAAACTTCCCTATGCTTACGAAGCTGCTTTGCTTTGCAAAGCTGTAGGTCGCACATCTTCGAATTACTCCGTTAGGAGTTTTTCTCATAAAATCGCTACTGAAAATATTCTAAGGTACGATATTGCCTGCGGCTTTGTAGATGCCGTACCATTCTTCGCGCGTCATCGGAATGTCGGAGCCTTGGCAGGAATCCTTCAGGCGGCCAACGTTCGTGGTGCCGAGCACGACTTGGATGTTCGCCGGATGTCTCGTAATCCAAGCGACGGCGATTGCCGTATTCGTCACGCCGTATTTGTCCGCCAGCGTGTCGATCAGGGCGTTGAGTTCCGGGTATTCTTCGAGGTCGCCCAGGAATGGGCCGTTGAAGAAACCTTTCTGGAACGGGGACCATGCTTGTACCGTGATATCGTGCAAGCGGCTGTAATCCAGGATGCCGCCATCGCGATTCACGGATTGGTCGACGTTCATGTTCAGCGCGATGCCGGAATCGATCAGCTTCGTATGCGTGATGCTGTACTGGAGCTGATTGACGACGAGCGGCTGCTTCACGTATTTTTTGAGCAGCTCGATTTGCATCGGAGTATGGTTGGATACGCCGAAGTGGCGCACTTTGCCGCTTGTCTGCAGCTGATCGAACGCCTCTGCGACTTCTTCGGGCTCCACAAGCGCATCCGGGCGATGCAGCAGCAGGATGTCCAAGTAATCCGTGTTCAGTCTATTAAGGATGCCGTCGACGGATGCAAGGATATGCTCCTTGGAGAAGTCGAAGTATCCTTTCCGAATGCCGCATTTGCTCTGAATGATCATCTTCTCGCGCAAGCTCGCGTTCATGCCGATCGCTTGGGAGAAATGCGTCTCGCATTCGCCTCCGCCGTAAATATCCGCATGGTCGAAGAAGTTGATGTTCTCCTCCATGGCGGTTCTAATCAACGTTTCCGTCTCCTGCAAGGTCAGCTGCATAATGCGCATGCAGCCCAGGATGAGGTTGGAAACCTGCAAATCCGTTTTGGCTATCGGAATGTATTTCATGACGTAGCGGCTCCTTTCGGTTCTTATTCATCTACAAGATAAACGATAGAGTGGACTCTAGGTCAACTGTTTGGCCAAAAGAAATTGACAATCGGCGATCGTTGGCGTAACCTCTAAGCACTTAAACACTTTTTGAACAACCTCTTTATATGTAAAAGAAAGCAGGCATGCGGAAATGACGTATACGATCTCGCAGGTGGCGGAGAGAACCAAGTTATCCATCCATACCATTCGCTATTATGACAAAGAAGGACTTCTGCCTTTCATCGACCGCAGGAACGGGACAAGGGTATTTCATGAGCAGGATATCGATTGGATCGATCTGATCTGCTGCTTGAAGAATACGGGAATGCCGATCAAGGACATTCGAACCTTTATCGAGCATTGCACGGACAACGATGCCGTTCTCGACAAAGGCCTTCAAATTCTCGTCAACCATAAGCGGCACGTCGAAGAGCAGCTGGAGGACATCAAGTGCAGCTTGGAGACGATCGAATACAAGATCAACCATCTTCCGCAGATGTACCGGGAGAAGTTCGCGAAGGAGCCGACGTTACCTTAACCGTATAACGGAAACGAACTAAACAATCCAATTATATGATAAAATGGTACTGAAATCTATTTAAAGAAGGTAGGGATATCATGTCCGCGTTCAAGGATTTATGGATTAATCTTCCTGTGAAGGACCTTGGCCGTTCCAAGGCGTTTTTCGCCAAGCTCGGCTTTGTCTTCCATCCCCGGCACGAAGGCCGCGACGATGCGGCGGCGCTAGTCGTCGGGGAACAGAAAGTGATCGTGATGCTGGTCCCCGAATCGACGTTCCAATCGTATACCGGCAACGAAATATCCGATACGTCCAGAGGAAATGAGGTATTGGTGTCGCTCGGCGTGAACAGCAAGGAAGAAGTGGACGAAATTTTGCGCAATGCGGTAGAAGCGGGCGGGAGCGTCCATGGAAAACCCAATGACCAGGGCTGGTTATACGGCGCCAACTTCATCGATCTCGACGGCCATCGTTGGAACTTGCTCTACATGGATATGAGCAAAGCTCCCGCTGAATTTTAGGTTAATCGGATGGATGGCGGAAGGGCGGGAATGACATGACGAATGTCACGCCGCCCTCCTGCCCGTTGCTTGCGGCGATACGCCCGCGGCACCGTTCCACGATCGCGCGCGATATCGCGAGGCCTAACCCGGTTTCCCCGTTGCTGCCTTTCGCGAACCGTTGGAACAGCCGAGGGAGCAGCTCGTCCGGGATACCGTCGCCGTCGTCCGTTACTTCAAGCTTGATGCCTTGTTCGTTAGCGCTGGCGCGCAGCCGGATCGTCGTTCTGGCGTGACGCGTCGCGTTTCCCGCGATGTTCAACAAAGCTTGAAGCAGCTTCTCACGATCGGCCCTGATCACCATTTCGCTGTCGGTAATCAAGATATCGAGGCGCAATCCTCTTTTGACCAGCATCGGCTTTACTCTCTCCGCCGTCTCCCGGATCAACTCCCCTACAGGAACGTCTTCCATTCGGAAAATGCCTTCTTCGCTTTCGAGTTTGGCCAGAAGGATCATTTCCGTCACGATTTTTTTTAACCGCTCGCATTCGTTTGCGATGACATCTAGTCCTTTATCCGCCCGCTCGCCGGTAAAAATGCCGTCTTTAATGCCTTCCGCGTACCCTTGAATCGACATCAAAGGCGTCTTCAATTCATGCGAAGCGTTCTGGAAAAATTGTTTCTGCGCGTCTTGAAATCGCTGCAGCTCCCCGGCCAGCACGTAGACGCTTCGCGCCACTTCCCCGATTTCGCCTTTAGTTTCCACCACTTTAACTTCCGAGAACCGACGGTTTTCAACCTTCTTCAGTTCCGTTCTAAGCTTGCCGAGCGGCGTCACGAGCCGTTTGGTGATATACATGCTCATGAGGAAGGTTAAGAGGCCGCCGATCAACAAGATGACCAACATCCGTTGGAACAAGTCAAATTGCAACGTTCGCACTTCGCTTAGGGGCGTCGCCATAATGGTCGTTATGCCTTGCATGACTTCGGAGTTTTGGTCGAGCAGAGGGGGCGATAAAGTTTCCACGATATATTTATCGTCCGCGCCTTGCCAGAACCCATCGGCTGCGCTTTGCTGCTTCAGTTGATCGACTAGCGCTGCGGCTTGTTCATCGCTCATGGTGCTGTAAACGACTTTTTTGCTTGGCGTGATGAGAATCGCTTCCATTTTGCCCGTTAAGATTGCGTCTTTCGGCCAATTTCCGACCGGTATCGATGGCGTTAGCTTTTCGGCCGGAATGGTGGGAACTGTAAGTTGCATCAGCTTGCTGCCCTGCTCCCGCATTTCCTTCCGCTCGCCATCCACGAGCGTGTCCAGCAACAGGGGATAGATGAGAGCGGCCGTTATCGCCAATATGCAAAGCAGCAATAATCCGATAGACAAATTTAGCCGATAGATGAGTTTCATTATTAAGACCTACTTTCCTTCCTCCCTCAGTCTATAACCGTGTCCCCATACGGTCTCGACGGGAAGCTCGTTTATTTTCCTGCGAAGCCGCTTGACCAGATCGTCGATGGCCCGGTCGCTCCCGTAATAATCCTCTCCCCATACCAAAGTGAGGAGCTCTTCCCGAGAGAAAGCGCGATTCGGATGTTCCGCGAACGTTTGCAGCAGCTTAAACTCTTTTAGCGTCATCTCGATCTCCAGCCCCTGCCAGAATACCCGCCTTTCTTCGAGCGAAAGCTTCAGGTCGCCGATCTCCATAGCCGCCCCTTGTTTGGGAGCCGATTGGCGAATGGAGCCGATGCGATGGAACAGCCGGTTCACGCGCGCGACTAATTCCCTCGGGCTGAATGGTTTGGTTAAATAATCGTCGCTGCCAAGCTCCAGGCCGAGCACTTTATCGACTTCCTCGTCCCGCGCCGAGATCATAATGATAGGAACCTCCGCTTCCTTGCGGATATTGCGGCAAAAGTCGAAGCCGCTCATGCCGGGCAGCATGATATCGAGCACCCACATATCCGGCGGATCGTTCCTCCACAGCTCCCATGCTTCCTCCGCCGAAGATAGCAGAATCGTCCGGTAGCCTTCTTTCTCCAAATAAGCTTCAACGATTTCGCGTATTTGATGATCGTCGTCCACGACGGCGATTTGGTAGGATTTCATGTCAATGGGCCTCCAAATTCCAAACTCCAATCTCTAAACAACCACCATTGTATCAAAAAAGCGATCGCGCTTGGCCGATTCCACACTTTTTACACAGTTATCCCAAAGCTTTGCCGGATATGACTTGTACACTAATACCTGTGGAAACGGTGAATCCGATCCGCTGCGCGCTAACCGAATAAACATGCATTGGAGGATTACATGATGAAGATTCAGCGCCTGGCGCGGAAGGAAATGCTTGTCGCCTTTTGTTTTCTTGCCCCGAGCCTGGCCGGTTTCGCCGTTTTTTATCTCGTTCCGTTCGGTCAGAGCATGCTGTATTCTTTGCGGGATCGACTTGGCGGTTCGTCTCTTACGCTCGCGAACTACAGGGAGTTGCTGATGAGCTCTTCCTTCCAGAAGGCGGCATCCAATACGTTCTGGTTCATGATGACCAGCGTTCCGGTTTTGGTTGCATCGTCCTTGGCGCTTGCTTTGCTCCTGAATGAACGCGTATGGTTCCGCCGCTGGCTTCGAACGGCTTACGTGCTTCCCCTGGTCGTACCCGTTGCGTCGATCGTATTGGTTTGGCAAGTGTTGTTCGATTGGAATGGCGCATTGAACATGCTGCTCGAACGTTTCGGTCAAAGCAGGATCGATTGGATGAAATCGGATTGGGCCGGCTTTGTTATCGTTCTTATTTACGTTTGGAAAAACATTGGGTATAACATCGTGCTGTTTCTGGCCGGGCTCCAGAATATTCCGGATCAATATTACGAGATTGCCGATCTCGAAGGGGCTGGTCCTATGCGCAAACTGGTCGGGATCACGTTGACTTATTTGACGCCGACGACTTTCCTGGTCGTTCTGATGTCCGTACTGAACTCGTTCAAAGTTTTTCGGGAGACTTATCTGGTTGCCGGCGCTTATCCGCATGACCGTATCTATATGATGCAGCATTACATGAACAATATGTTCCTATCGCTTGACATTCAGAAGCTGTCTGCGTCGGCCGTCCTTATGGCGATCGGCATCCTGACGCTCATTGCGGTTCTGTTCCGCGCCGAACGATTGTTCAGGTCGTTTATGGAGTAATCGAAGTTCAGAGAGGTGAAAGACATGAACAAAAATGCGGCATTGCCGGTTTTGCGAACTTTTTTGTTGGTGGCGGTTGCCGTGCTTATCCTTATGCCGGTTATTCTGACCGTCGTTGATTCGTTGATGGCCGAACGCGAGATTCTGACCGCTTACGGCATGTTGGGGAAGACCGATACTAGCGAGTTCGTCCATGTGAAATGGATTCCTGGCGTCGTTTCCTTCGAGCAATATGCCAAAGTGCTGTTTGATTCGCCTGTGTTTCAAAACATGTTCTGGAACTCCGTTAGGATGACGCTGCCCATCATTGCTGGACAAGTCGTCATCTCGGCTTTAGCCGCCTTTGCTTTTGGGAAATTGCGTTTCCCAGGCAGGGACAAGCTGTTTGTTTGTTATTTGATCACCATGCTGATGCCGTTCCAAGTCACGCTAGTGCCGAATTACATCATGGCGGATCGGTTAGGGCTGTTGGACACTACCAGCTCCATCATATTGCCGGGCATATTCGGCGTATTCGGCGTGTTCCTGCTTCGGCAGTTTATGCTTCATATCCATTCGGCTTACTTGGAAGCGGCTAAGATCGACGGGGCAGGTTACCTTCGCCTTTTTGTTTCGGTTGCTCTTCCGATGGTGAAACCCGGCATTGCCGCGTTAGTCGTTTTATTGTTCGCCGATTATTGGAACATGGTCGAGCAGCCGCTTATTTTCCTGCAGGATACGGAATTGCAGCCGTTGTCCGTGTTCCTGTCGCGAATGCAGGAGGAGAACTTCGGCGTTTCGTTTGCCGCTTCAGTCGTTTATATGGTGCCGATGGTGCTTTTGTTTATGTGCGCCGAACGTTATTTTATCGAAGGCATCCAGCTTTCAGGCGTGAAGGGATAAGCTTCGCATTTCATAATGGAATGGAGACGATGGGAATGAAGAAAAAAGGATTCGTATTATTGGCAGCCGTCATGCTGTTTCTTTCGGCGTGCAGCGGCAATAGCGGGGGGCAGGACGCGCAAACGGGCGATGGTTCGAAAACCGTCGTAATCGCCGTCATGAACGCGGACGGGTTCTTGCAAACCGCGGTTCGGAAGTTCGAAACGCTCCATCCGGACATCCATGTCGAGATCAAGGAGTACATGGCTCTTCCGGAAACGAACGGGAACGGGATGACCGGGGCGATCTCGATTGCCGATATGGAGAAATTCGTTCAAACGGTAACGACGCAGGTCATCGCCGGCAAGGGCTCGGATCTGATCTACATGAACTCCTTGCCCGAAGACAAGTTTGTCGATAAGGGTTTGCTGGTTGATTTGAACGAGCTGATGGACACGGATTCGTCTTTCGTGAAAAACAAGTATTACGAAAATATAATGAAAGCCTCGCAGAACGGCGACGGTTTGTATGCCATGCCTTTTTCCTTTGCGCTCGACTTGATTCAAGGCAATACGGAACTCATGCAGCAAGCCGGCATTACGTTCGACGACAAGACTTGGACCTGGAAGCAACTAAAGGAGATAGCCAAGAAGCTGCAGCAACATACCGGTCCGGATCACGTTGCGTTCGTGAATTTGTTCTCGAATCAGCTGCTTTACGATTTCATTAACAGCAACTACTCGCAGCTCGTTCGGGACGGCAAACCCCGTTTCGATTCGGAAACGTTCAGAGACATGATGAAGGAAATCAAATCCATGTACGACGAAGGCGTTCTGAAAGAAGAATTTACGTATGATTACGAAAAGTCTTTGTTTAGGATGGCGGGCCTCGCGAGCCTGGAACAAGTTGCCTTCAACAAAGATGGATTTCTTCGGAAACCTACGGTGGACGGCGAATCGAATGGCGTAGGCTTTCAATCTTATTTCGAGCTGGGCATGAACAGCAAGTCAAAGGTTCAACCGGAGGCGTGGGCGTTTATCAAGTTTTTGTTATCCGACGAAATGCAGGCTTCATCGGACCTAATAGGTTTGCCGATGAACAAAAGCATTGTCGAGGCTAAGCTTGAAGAGATTTCGGTGCAAGCCAGGGATGAAGCCGTTAGCAAGTCGATCGATTCCATCAAGGAGCTTCTGAATGGCGAAGCGGAACGGAGGACAAGCGACATGACCGTCATTAATATCGCCATGGAGGAATTCGCGGCGTTTATGAGCGGACAGAAATCGGCCGAAGAAGTAAGCAAGCTCATCCAGAACCGGGTGACGACATATCTCAATGAATGAATAAGGAAGGTTAAGCCCGCTCCCGCGGGCTTAACCTTCTTTGGCGAGTCGGGCCGGTCCGGAGAACGCTTTTTTTCTACCGTAAGCGAAGCTTGCAATGACCGCCAGACTTATTAGGAGTAAGGAAGCAGAAAGCCATGGATGAAAGCGAAGCGTGGAGGAAGCGTCTACCAAATAACCGCCAGCGCCGGCGCCCGCCGCCAAGCCAAGATGAACGACCGAAGTATTCAAGCTTAGAACCAGATTCGTAGAGCGGGGAGCCTGTTGGATGAAATAACTCTGGACGGCAGGACCCGTAGCGAACATGATGAAGATCATGACGCCGATCAACAAGATGCCGACTGCGGTCGAATGGCTAAACAACGGCATGGCCGCGATGGCCAGAATTTGAATGACCAGGTTGACCAGAATGACGCGGCCCGCGCCCCATCGATCGACTCCGTAGCCGCCTAGACGTGAGCCGATCGCCCCGAATAAACCGAAAGCCAACATGATGCCGCTGCCGTAGGAAGGATCCATTCTTAGAATGTTCTGCATATAAGGTATGATATAGGTGAACAGGACGGAGCCTCCCGACTCGCGGAATAACGTGAAGATCAAGCCGCCGACGATCGCCGCGCTTCCCAACGTTTTGAACTGCTTCGCGAACGCGACCGGCTCGTCGCCTTCGATTTCCGGAACATGCCTGTAAACTAGATACGCCATGATCAGGCTGGCTGCGCTTAAGATCAAGAAAATCGCCCTCCAATTCAGCCACTCTGTAATCAGGATGCCAACCGGCACGCCTAATATCAACGAGAGGCTAAAGCCCATGACGATCGTGGCTATGGAGCTCCCGAGTTTGCCGGCCGGCACGATCTTGGCGGTTGCGCCGAAGGCGGCGACCAGGAATACTCCGGAGCTTATGCCCAAGATGATTCTTGATCCCATAAGCACGTAAATATCGGAAGCGAAAGAAGCAAGCGATGAGCCAGCCGCAAAGACGACTAGCATATACGCCAGTACTTTGCGGCGCTTCATCCGGGAAGTGAGCGACACGAATATCGGCGTTCCGATCGCGAAAGCCAGCGAATACGCCGTCACCAGCTGCCCCGCGAGGGCGAGCGAAATTTGCAAGTCATCGGCGATGATGTTCATAATGCCGGAGACGACCAGCTCCGACGTAGCGGTGAGAAAAACGCCGAAAGCCAAGATGTAGACCGTCCAACGATACATGTATACCATTCCTCTCCATTTGTGGTTTACATGTATTATATTTGTGTTGCATACTTTATGTAAGAAGGCAAAGTATTTGGATATTATCCAAATAAACTGACCAACTAACATTTTGGTAAGTGAGGAGCGTGAAAAGCCATGGCCGAAGAGCAGCATAAGCAGCAGGAGCAGCAAGAGCAGCCGGACTTCTCCCACATTTGTTCCGTACTTCAGATTCTTGGCGCCAAATGGTCGTTTCTGGTTATCGCCGAGCTTTCGAAGGGGCCAAGGCGGTTCAAGCAGCTCCATCGGGACGTCGCGGTCGTGAAGACGCAGTCGCTGACAGATTCGCTCCGCCATTTGGAGAGAAGCGGGATTGTGCATCGCGAAGTGTATCCCTCGGTCCCGATATCGGTTGAATATTCCTTGACCGAGAAAGGCATCGATTTCCTGGACTCGCTTAAGGAGATGGAGAGATGGGCGGCGAAGTGGGGCGCGATTTAAAGGAACGGGAAAGGGCCCGGCCGCATGGACCGGACCCTATCTGCGTTCACCCGATAAGAACGGGCGGCTCCCGCGTTGTTGGCAGATGCAGATTGCCGCGCTTTACCGGCTATGCCTAAGCGAAAGCGGCATCCCGGTTATCGAAACATAAGAGGCGGACAAGGGGATGTACGTAAACCGAGGTTTGTTCCTGCCTCTGTCCGTCACGAAGTCGTCTAAGGACGATATGCCGTATGCCGCCGCCTCGATCGTCGAGATCGCCTCCAGTACGACGCCATTCGAACCGCCTTCCAGCGCTTCTACTTCCAAACCGGTTTCGATCGCTTCCATGATGAACGGTTTCATGAAATGGACCGCCAGATACGTTTGACCAACTTGCCCATATAAAGCAAGCTCGCCTGTGACCCATTCCCCAAGCGGCAATATGCCCACGATCCCTTGTTTTTTGTCCGCTTCGGAAATCGGTTGATACAAAGCGACCAAGCAGTTCCGGTTCAAGGCGATTTCTTCGGCGTCGCTGCTATGGCGCAGCTTGTCCTTGGCGTTTGCTGCGGGATGGACGAAATAGGCCTGATTAACGGAACCATCTCGGATCGGAAACGTGAAGTCCCACCGATGCTGTTCGTTATCGAATTCGGACGCGCGCTCGAGCATGCCACCAAGGGCAAAATGTTCATCCATATAAACGTAACTATGCCGCGTTTGGTCCTGTTCCAGTACGGAAGAGGGATAATCGCGCGTTATTTCGAAAGGATATTGTCGCTCCAGCACCTGCCGCCTCAGTGATTCAGAAATTTCATAGGCAAGCAATCCGGCATATTCGGCCCGCTGCACGCCAAGAGGCAATGGGAAGTCACCGAACTGGACGTAATCGAACGCAACGCAGCGGTCGGCAGGGGCATCCATCGGAAGCGAACGGGAATGCGGTCCGGCCCAAGCGCCTTGGAAATAATGATCGGCGCGTTCCTTCCACAGCCATTCCAATAACGTTTCGATGTCCGCCCGAATGCCGTCGTCTTGAACGATTTCCCAAGCGGCTGAATAGGCCTGCGTCCAATGCCAGAACCAAGGCAATATGCCATATTCCGTCATGCCGTGCGCCTGAAGCTGCGCAAGCGTGGATCGGACCCGTTCGCCGCCAGATTGCACAAGTCCGCGATCTTGTTTGATCGTACCGAACAGGATGGCCGCCGCGGTATGTTTCGCTTCGTGATGGTTGTACATTCGGAGCGGCGCGGCGTAATAGCGGGAGAGATACATATGTTCGATCGATTGGGACAACGACGACCTCAGCGCGGAAGGCAGGCTGTCGCCGTAACGTTGGTTGAATACGGCGATCAGGCATCCCATAAGCTCGACGGGCAACCGGTTAATCGGCGCTTGCGCCGGTCGTTCGCCGAGGTTCAGCGGCCAATGCCCGTAGGTGTCGCTGCCCGGATCCCGGTCTTGCAGCGATAATACGCCGAGCAGCACCGACGTTGCTTTATTGATGGCGGCTACTTTTCCGACGGCAAGTTGCTCATCTTCTATTGCGGCCGCGTAGAGATAGGACGCATAATAAAAGTTGTCGCGAATATCGCCATGAAACCAAAGTCCGCTAGGCAATAGTGGCATCGTGCATGCTTGATCGGCGATAAGCTTCCTTACCTGTCGCCCGCGTTCCTTGAAATCGGTCATAAGCAGCTTCGTCCTTTCCATGCCGGATGATAGATTCTGTTCCATTATATAGAATCGTCGAGAAGACGGAAACCGCGAATTGCGTTTGGCCTTTACCATCCAAAGTAAAAAGATTAGGAGAGTGGAGCATTTATGATTCGAACGCCGCACGAACCATCCATCATCGATCAGATGCATAACACGTCGCTGCCCGGGCATGCCATTGCGTTATGGTCGCTCGGCCAGGAAGGATTCCTTGTCAAATGGAAAGAAACGACCGTTTTGTTCGATCCCTACCTGTCGAATTGGGTATTCGAGCTTGCGGGAGCGCCTTGGCAGCGGGCTTTCGAGTCGCCGCTTCGGCCATCGGAATGCCTGGATGTCGATTACGTGGTTTGCTCGCATCATCACGAGGACCACATGGACAAGCTGACGCTGCAAGCGATCGGCCAATCGGCCAAAACGCGGTTCGTCGTGCCAAGGGCCCATTTGGGTCTCATGAAAGAATGGGGGATCGAGGAAAGTCGGTTGATCGGCATCTCGCATGGAGAGAAGCTCACGCTTGGGGACGGCCTGTCGCTTGAAGCGCATGCCGCAAAACACGAGGAGTTCGAAACGGACGAAGCCGGCGAACACTTCTACCTGAGCTACGTCGCGTCGTTCGGGGATGTAAAGATGCTTCATGCAGGGGATACGATCGGGTTTGCGGAGCTTGAAGATTGGCTAAAGCCGCAAGCGATCGACGTTGCCCTGCTGCCCATCAACGGACGGGATTACGTCAGGCAGCGGCAGGGCATTATCGGCAACATGAACTACCGGGAGGCCGCCGACCTGGGCGCCGCCATCGGCGCAAGGCTGATCGTGCCGATGCATTACGGCTTGTTCGCCCATAACGACGAGAACCCGGCGTTCTTCGTCGATTATATGTACAAACGATATCCGTATCAAAGCATGCATTTGTTCGCGCCGGGCGAGCGGTTTATTTATATGAAGTAGCGGCAATACGGCAGCTGAAAAAATCCCTTCGACCATCCGGTCCCAGAACTTACGGAAGGTTGAAGGGATTTTTGCGCGCGGTCATACCGGCATCGCTTTCCAAACCATCAGGGCGGCGCCGGTCGCGACAGCGTCTTCCTTAAGAACGCCCTTTGAGAACACGGGCACGTATTCCGGATAATAATACGCATTGCTTCTGGCGACCTCGATGGCCGTCTGGAAAAACCGCTCATGCGAATTCACGAGCGTCCCGCCAAGCACGATCGTCTGGGGGTGGAACAGATTGATCACATTCGACAGCCCGATGCCGAAGTACCGCGCGGCGCGGAGGAACAGGTCGGACACGTAGACGTTCTCGCGCGCGAGCTCCCTAAGCAGCGTATCGTAACCGATCTGATCCGCTGCCAGATGATAGGCCGCCGTCAGGTCGCCTCTACCCATCTTCGCATCCGATCGAGCTTGCTTCTCCAGAGCGAGGATCGAAACAAACGCCTCAAGCGCGCCGTAATTCCCTTCTTCGTGCAAGCGCGGCCCATCGGCTTGAATAATCATCTGGCCGATTGAACCTTCCATATCGACGGAGCCGTATACGATCCGGCCATGCGACATCATGGCGGAGCGCATGCTCATTCCCGCATGTACGTAAACCATATGCTGGATTCCCTCATGACTGAGCGCCCAATGCTCGCCGATAAGCGCGGTATTCGCCCCGTTGTCCAGCTTGGCCGCAATGCCGGTCGCCTGCTCGATCAGGCTGCAGATCGGCACGTTCCGCCATCCTTTCGCGGGGAAATAAAGCGGGTTCAGGATCATGCCGTCCTCCCGGCTTAGCGGGCCGACGGCCCCGATGCCGATTCCGACGATTTGCGATTCGAGCAATTGATGATCTGCGAGCAGCTGTCTGATCCGGCCGGCGACGTATGCGACAAAATGTTCGGGCGTCATGTCTTCGTCCATGCGCCAGCGAACGGACGACTTCGGATTCATGCCCATATCGAACAATCCCAGCGTGGAATAGAATCGGGAAATTTCCAGACCGAAGACGTAGCCGTATGCTTCGTTGATCCGATACAGAATCGGCTTTCTGCCGCCGTTCGACGGCCCGAAACCGGACTCCACGATGAGCCGGTCGCCAAGCAATTCCTCCAGCAAGCGGTTCATCGTGCTGGACGTTAACGAGTAGCTGGGGAGAAGATCCGCCTTCGACACGACGCCTTGATGGGCGATATGCTGGTATATCGTTTGTTTGATCGATTGTTTCGTAGCGTGTTGGTCCATCCTCATCCCTACTTCTCCTATTTGTTTAATCATAACCTAAAAGAAAGGAGCTAGCTAGGAAGAGGTGGAGCATGCCTGCTTTTTTGCAAAATGACAAAAACGAATTCAATTCAAAGTAATCCAATTCGAATTTAGTTACAAATTTTTTGATTTCGTTTCCCTTATATCTATCATTAGTTATCATTATAGCCCTTTTTCGAAAAGATAATTCCAAAATGAAAAAAAGATGCTATAATAGCAGTAGTTAAAAGAACGTATGATTAAGGGAGACGATGATGTGAAGGCTTCGGGGAAGCTGCTGTGGCGGATATTCGTTACATTTCTGAGAATCGGCCCTGCTACCTTCGGCGGCGGCTATGCGGTGATGCCGGCGATGGAGCGGGAGGTCGTGGAGAAACAAAAATGGCTGGAGAGCGGCGACATCGCCGATGTATTTGCCGTTGCCCAATCGATTCCAGGCGCGGTGGCGATCAACTCGGCTACCTTCATCGGCTACCGGATTGCCGGTATTCGCGGCGCGATTGCCGCGATGGCAGGCATGTTGCTGCCGACCTTCAGCATTATCGTCGCTTTGTCGTTCGTGTTTCTGCAGGTGAAAGACAATCCCAAGGTCGAAGCGGCGTTCATGTCGATCAGAGCGACGATCGTAGCGCTGATCGCGTATGCGGCTATTAAATACGGCAAAAAAGCGCTCGTTGACAAATCATCGGCTGTATTGATCGGTGTCACCGTCTTGCTTCTTTTCTTCGGGCAGTCGTACGTTCATCCCGTCCTGCTTATCGCTGGCGGAGCCGCCGCGGGCATCGCCATCCAAGCGGCAAAGGCGAGGTTCGGCCGCGAGCGGACATCTAAGCCGAAGGCGCATCAGCAGGAGCAAATATTCGACTATATGATATAGCCTGGCAAGGAGGCGCGGAATGATCCTGATAGAGCTGTTTCTGACTTTCCTAATGATCGGCTTCGTTGCGTTCGGCGGAGGGTATGCGATGATTCCGATTATCCAGCAAGAAGTCGTTGACCGGCACGGCTGGATGACGATTGCCGAATTTACGGACATGATCGGAGTGGCGGGCATGTCGCCCGGTCCGATCGCGACGAATATCGCGATATTCGTCGGCATGCACCAAGCGGGACTGGGAGGCGCAATCGTCGCCGCGCTCGGCATGGTGCTGCCTTCGTTAATGATCATCGTGGCGGTAGGCGCGGTTTTTTTCAAAATCCATCAGAACAAATGGATGCAATCCTCGTTATACGGCTTGCGTTCCGTCATAACAGGACTTATCCTATATGCAGCGTTTATGTTTGCGGTACGGAACGGTCTGGTCACGTCTCTGTCGTGGTTCACGTTAAGCCAGGTGTTGATCTTCGCGGGATCCCTCGCGGCGCTTCTTATTTTCCGCAAACATCCGCTTTCCATTATTTTGATTTCCGGTCTGATCGGGATCGCCATATATAGTTAGTCAAATTGTGGAATGTTAAGGAGGATCACGCATGGATGACAAGGACAAGCTGCAGGCATGCTGCTCTGCCGCACGCTCGGACGTACGGCCCTACGCGGCGGAACAAGCTGAATTCGTCGCGCTCGATCGAAGCTTTTATATGAAAACGGGCCAATCATCGCATGCTGACATGGCGGACATTCCCGGCGGTTCCTTCCTGATGGGCACGGACACGAAGGAAGGATTCCCGGCCGACGGCGAAGGTCCGGTTCGGCAAGTGACGATGAAGCCATTCCGCATGTCGCCGCATGCCGTGACGAACGCGGAATTTCGCCGATTCGCAGAGGCTACGGGCTACGTCACGGAAGCCGAACGGTTCGGCTGGTCGTACGTCTTTCATCTGCTGGCTTCCGAAGAGACGAAGGCGAAGGTTGCAAACGTGCCTGAGTCTACCCCTTGGTGGCTTGTCGTGGAAGGCGCTTATTGGGCTGCGCCAGAAGGTCCTGATACTTCAATCGAGGATCGGTTGGATCATCCCGTCGTGCATGTCTCGTGGAATGACGCCGAGGCGTATTGCCGCTGGGCGGGCGCGCGACTGCCGACCGAAGCGGAATGGGAGTACGCGGCGAGGGGCGGTCTCGAAGGGAGAACGTACCCGTGGGGCGATCTGCTTAAGCAGGACGACGAACACCGATGCAATATTTGGCAAGGGAAATTCCCGGCGAAGAACAACGCTAGCGACGGGTATGTCGGCACGGCGCCGGTCGATGCCTACAAGCCGAACGGTTACGGCTTATATCAAATGTCCGGCAATGTGTGGGAATGGTGCGCCGACTGGTTTTCCCCCCATTACCACAAGACGACGGAAAACGTGAATCCGAAGTATGCGAAGCCGACCGGCAAACGTTCCATGCGCGGTGGCTCTTATTTATGCCATCGCTCCTACTGCAACCGTTACAGGGTAGCTGCCCGCAGCTCGAATACACCGGACAGCTCGACGGGCAATTGCGGGTTCCGCGTCGTGCGAGATTTATAATAGAACAGATCATCGAAAAAGCGTTCCGTGGCATAGGCTCAGCGGGGCGTTTTTTTTGCGCTTTGAACGCAATGGATCAGGACACGGCGTAGTTCGATAGCCGAATTTATTTCCCCGGCTCCGATTCGTTCATCTTCTTCCTATATTCGGTTGGACTCGTGCCATAGATCGCGGTAAATTGTTTCGTGAAATAGAAGGGGCTCTGGAAGCCGACCTCGCCCGCGATCTCGGATACCAGCATGGATGTATGTCGCAGCAGCCTCGCGGCGCGCTTCAACCGGAGCTTCAGCAGCGTCTCCATGACGGAGTCGCCCGTCTGTTCCTTGAACAGATGGGAGAAGCGGGAAGGCGAAAGCGATACCCGGCCGGCAAGTCCCTCGATGGAATGCGGGAGATGAAGATGATCGATCAAAAAAGTCAACGTATCGTCGATTCTCGGATCCGCATGCGATTCTTTCGCCGCGAACTGGGTCATATGGAGGAGTACTTCTTCCAGCGCGTTGAGCGAGAGCAGCTCTCCGTAACGTCCGGTATGCCTGCTTTCCCGAATCAGTCGACGGAAGGCGCCGGCCGTCCGCTCGTAGGTCGCGGACGTTCCGCCGAGTGAGATTCGTATCATGCCGTATTCGTCGGCGGGAATGCGAAGCCATTCCAGCCAACGGGACTCGGGCACGAAATGAGCCCATACGAACTCCCAGCAGCTCTCCGGAGGCGTGTAATAATGATGCGGCGTACCCGGCGGAAGCAGGACGATATCGCCTTCTCCGCAAGGAAAAGTTTCATTCCGAAGCTTGTATTCCCCTCGGCCGGACAACGTCAGCGTGATAAGCCAGTCTCTCGTGCCGTTCGGTCTGTAGGTGCCATAGCCAAACGGCTCCGTAAAGTAACCCGAGATGAGTACGCCAGGGGGGTGTCTATCTTCGTTGATAGCAGGATCGTTAATGTAATCGACCATTCCGAACATTCCTCCTTATTCTTCGCCATTCTATAATGGAACCAAGAAGAACGCAACATAAGACGCTAAAGGAAGAGGGAGTGTTTTCGATGAACGAGCAGCTTCGTATATTAACGGAAGAGCAGCTGGCGTCATTCCGCCAGGAAGGTTTTTTGATCGTCAAAGGATTGTTCCAGCCTGCTGAACTGGAGGAAATCGATACAACTTTCGAGGAGATTAGCCGAGAACCTGTCCCGGGTTACTTCGATCCGGATATGCAGGCGGACGATTCGGATCCGCTGAAGCGCTACCCGCGCGTCATGCATCCCCACCGCTTTAACGACAATGCGATGAAATACATGCTTCATGCGCCGGTCATGGCAGTTCTGCACGACTTGTACGGGGAGGAAGCGCTAGCGGCGCAGAGCATGTTTTATTACAAACCTCCTGGTTCGAAAGGGCAAGCGTTGCATCAAGACAATTTCTATCTGCAGGTAGAGCCCGGCAATTGCATCGCGGCATGGACGGCGGTCGACGCCGCGGACATGGAGAACGGCGGCCTGCTCGTCGTGCCGCGGACGAACGAATACGAGATCAGCTGCCCGGAGCTGGCGGACGCGTCCGAATCATTCACGACCCATTACGTGAAGCCGCCGAAAGACCGCGCCGTCGTGCCGGCCATCATGGATCGAGGGGACGTATTGTTCTTCAACGGCAACCTGATTCACGGTTCTTACCGGAACAAGACGAAGGACCGGTTCCGCCGGGCGTTCATCTGCCATTACGCAAATGCTTCGGCCACAAAAATCAGCAACTTCTACAGACCGTTGTTCCGCGAGGACGGGACGTCGGTCGATCTGGAGATTAACGGCGACGGCGGGCCATGCGGCATCGAGTTCGAAAAAGCTTATCCGCATTAAGAACAAATGCATATGCTCGTAGAGCTGAGACTCAGGCTTGCCGAAAGCCATTTGATGAGGAATTCCGGCACGGTGAAGCAGGTCGCGTTCTGGGTGGGGTTCCGGGACGAACACCATTTCTCGAAGATGTATAAACATATCCGGGGCATAACTGCAACGGAATATTCGAGACGATGCAACGATCCCCTCTTCCGCCATACGGTCGCGGGAACGGACCCGTATTCGCTTTACCCGCTAAACCGATACGTCGTCGTGAATGAAAATGTTTAACTCCTGCTAAAATGAGAAAATGCTTGTTATGATGAGAAAACCACTATCGAGGCATCTCGAGGATGAGCGACCGCGTTTAAAGGTAGGTTTTATCGCCAATAAGAATTTACGCTTCCGAAATCCTCGGAAGCAACTAAATTCTTATGTGGTCAAAAAAACACATCGTTTCCCCGCATGAAGCCATGGCAGGTTCGCGTGGCTCCCAAGTACAATGGACGTAAGTAACCGGTCATTAAGGGAGGAAACGGCAATGGGGAACTATTATTTGCCAAAATCGCGCGCCCGCGACGACCGCTACATGGTCAGCGTCGAAGCGTACAAGCACTATCATCGGGAGGGCTACTTGATCGTCAAGGGACTGCTCTCCACGTCCGATGTCGCCGAGCTGTACGAGCTCGCGGAACAATCGAGAATACAATCGCTTAAGCAAGACGCGGCGGCCGATCCGGACAGCAAGGATCCGCTTAAGGAGGAATTCGCGAAAGCGACGCGAATTCATATGTTGTCCAGGCAGAACGCGGCCGCGGAGAGAGGAATGCTTCATCCGAGAATCGTGGACGTGACGGAAGCGCTGATCGGTCCGGACGTGCTCGCGTTGCAATCGATGATGTTCCTGAACCCTCCTGGCAAAGGGGGACAGGGCTGGCATCAGGATGCTTGTTATATCAAAACGCATCCCGATACGCTCATCGGCGCTTGGATCGCGCTCGAGGAAGCGGACGAGGAGAACGGCTGCCTATGGGTCGTGCCGTGTTCCAACCATGAGCCGATCTATCCGCCCGACGGCGTCGGCGGCGGCAACGTGCATGCGCTGGACGCGTTCCGGGATCTCCATGCGGTTCAGAACGTCAGCCATATCGACGATGAAGTGAACACGCTGTCCAAGGTCGTGGCGAACTATCCGCCGGCCATCCCGGTGCCGCTCAGCCCGGGGGACGTGTTGTTTTTCCATTCGCACCTGTTCCATCGCTCCTATCCCAACCGGACGACGGACCGGTTCCGGCGTTCTTACGTGTGCCATTACTGCAACGCGAGATCATGGGTGCCTTGGGATCACGACGGGTACGAAGGGGATTCCGGCAATTACCGCCAAATCTTGGCGAGAGGGGCGACTCACTTGCCTTACTCCGAACCTTCGTTCGGGACGGAAGTGTATCTTTCGGACGGAGAAGAAGCCGCGAATAGCGTGACGATGATGGGAATGGATAACGGCATGATGATGCCGATGGGAATGAAGAAGGAGGAAGAATGATGAAATTATTGACGCATCTGGCGTTTTGGGGAGTGGAAGGTACGCTCCTGGACAATATGGAAGCTGCCAAATCGGCAGGGCATAACGGCATCGAAACGGGTGTTCCGTCGGAAGCGGACGGAGAAGCCTTTAAGGAAACGCTTGATCGTCTCGAATTAACTTACGTGGCGCAAATTTTCACCTCGGGCGACCACCTTGCCAGCTTCGAGGAGCAAGTGAAGCGGGCGGCAGCCTATCGTCCAGTACTGATCAATGCGCATAGCGCGAAGGACAGCATGACCGAAGCCGAACAGGATGCCTTCTACGAGGGCGCGCTTCGGATCGAGCAGCAATATGGCGTTCCGATCGGCCACGAGACGCACAGGGGGAGAGCGATGTTTACGCCTTGGGCAACGTCCAGGCTGCTGAAGAAATTCCCGGAGCTGCGCATCACGGCTGATTTCAGCCATTGGGTTAACGTATGCGAATCCCATCTGACGGATCAAGAGGAGAACGTCGCGCTGGCGATCGACCGGACGATTCATGTCCATGGCCGTATCGGCTTCCCGGAAGGGCCGCAGGTTCCGCATCCTGCATCGCCTTTCTTCAAGGGCGAGCTCGAGCTGTTCACGGGCTGGTGGAAGCGCATCATGGAGCGACAAGCGAAGGAAGGGCGCGATTTCGCGACGTTTACGGCTGAATTCGGGCCTCCAGGCTACATGCCGACGGAGCCGTTCACGAATGCGCCGATCGCGGATCTGATGGAGGTCAACGCGTGGACGACGAGACATATGCGCGAGCAATTCGCGGGATGGAAGCTCGGCTAACGGGCGACAACGGCTCGAGATTTTATAATCCGTTTGACTGATGACTGGAACTGCAGAAACTTTCCTGAACGCGTGTTGCGACCGCGCTCGGGAAGGTTTCTTTGCTTTTCCTCCAGACCGCCTGCATTGCATAGATCTTCCTCGGCAGGGGGATATTCTAGGTAGACTAGGCGAGAGGAGCGAACACGATGAAGGTTCACGCGGATGCCGAACGGAACGGGGAATGGTTCAGGGAACAATTAACGAGCAGCTCGGACTTGGTGCTGAAGAAACTAACAATCGAAGACTACCATTATCTCATGGTCTACCTCGAGCCGATGGTCGATACCGACACCATTAACGAGAACGTCATTAAACCTCTCCAAGAAAATCCGTCCAAACCTTATACGTCTGTCATTTCGATGCTGGACAACAAGCCGACCGATACATTAGAAGACGCATTGGACGCCGTCGTGAACGGCAAATCGGTGATCCAGAAGGATGGCGAATCGTATTGCCTCCTGCTCGGCACGGAGCTAAACAATGACCGAGCCGTCAATATTCCCGTCAATGAACGTGTCATTCGCGGCGCCAAACAAGCCTTTATCGAAAGCTTCGAAACCAATATTTATATGATCAGGAAGTATGCGTCCTCCTCAAAGCTTGCGGTAACTTATCATGATCTTGGCGGGCATTCCGTGACTCGGGTGGCGATCGCATACATGAAAGGAATCTGTAAGCAAGAGGTAGTCGAAGAGCTGACGAAACGAATCACGGCCGCGGAAGGCATCGACGCGACAGTCACGCTCGGTTACATCAAAGGTATCGTGACCGGAAGGTCCTTTTCGTTTATGCCTCCGATTATGATTACGGAACGACCGGATCGCGTCAAAGCGTACCTGATGGAAGGCAAAGCAGTGCTGATCGTCGAAGGGAGCGCGGATGCGCTTATCGTGCCGATCTCCTTCTGGTCGTTCTTCCAATCGCCCGACGATTACAATATGAATTGGATTGTGGGCAGCGCCATTCGATGTATTCGGTTGCTTGCCTTTCTCGTGACGTTAGCATTGCCCGGGTTATACGTGGCGTTCACGACGTTTATCCCGTTTATGCTGCCGACCGAATTCGCTTTGACCTTACAGAGCTCTCAGCGGTATATCTCGATGCCGCCCGTCATGGAAGTGTTATTCATGATGTTCGTGCTGGAGATCGTCAGGGAAGCGGCGATACGGCTAGCCAGCCCCATCGCGCAGACGATCGGCGTCGTCGGAGGTATCGTGCTCGGATCCGCGGTCGTGCAATCCAATATCGTTTCGAATACGTCGATCATCGTCGTCGCATTAACCGGACTGGCTACTTTCGTCATTCCCGTATACGAGATGAGCGCTTCCATTCGCCTTTACAGCGTTGTCGTCATTTTCGCAGCCCAGCTGTTAGGCATCGTCGGAATGACGCTCAGCATTTTGCTGTTCGTGATTCATATTTGCCGGATGAACACGCTAGGCGTGCCGTACTTCGAAGCGACATTCCCGTTCTTGGATCAGATGAAGGATACGTTCTTCCGTACCCCCGGCCGCAAAGCGGGAGCAGGCAAAAAATAAGCAGAATGGAGAGTTATCATCATGCGGCTTGCGCTGGAGCATGTATCGGCACGCCAACTGTTCGTGCTTGTTTTGCTGCTGCAGAACGGCTCTCAATTGTTCCGCAGACCCTGGGCGACAGGGATCGAGAATCTATTCATCATAATGGCCGGAGCGCTGCTGTCCCAGCTGCTTCTAGTTCTGTTGTGGTGGTTGTTAGCGAAGGACGGCGGCAATACGGGGCTCTTTCCTTGGGTCGTCAGGAAATGCGGGAGGAAGATTTCGTTTGCTGTTTTTGCGGTACTGGCGATCTATTTCGTGTTTACGGCCTTTTCGGATGTGATCTATATGGCCGATTCGGTCAAAATATGGGTATTATCCAGTACGCCTTCCTGGATTGTATTGTTCCTGCTCCTCGTCCTAAGCGCGCACGCGGCATCGGCGAGCTTCGGCGCCGCAATAAACGTGATAAAGGTGAGTCTGCTTCCATTCGCGATCGGATTGCTTATGATCGTGATCATGATCGTATCGGATTGGGATATGGAGAAACTGCTGCCCGTATGGGACAGATATAACGACCATCGCTCGTTTGCAGAGGGCATCATTCGATCCTTCTCGGCCTTTGCCTCCTACGAGGTGTTATTGTACGCGTTCCCGCTGTTGGATAAGAAAAAGAGCAAAGCGGGTTTGGTCGCGGTCAGCCTGGGGAACGGCGTTAGCGCGATCATGTATGCGGCGGTTTCGGTCGTATCGTCGCTTCTTTACACGTCGGCCCAGATGGATGGCGTTCCGGTCCCGATCTTATTCGCGCTTAAGCAACTGGAGACGAATGTGATCCAAAGCTTTGACGTCTTCTTTTCTTGCTTATGGATTTTCGTATCTATCGCAAGAGTCATACTCTGTTTATTCGCGGCAGCCAAGGCGCTGGACCACTTGCTTGGCAATTCTCGGAACAAACACGGCTATTGGGCGTGGGGGGCTGCGGCTTGCTGTTTCGCAGTCGGTTGCTTTATTCCGAACCACTATACGATTATATCGATTCTGGATTATAGAACGTTCCTCTCGCTCGCGTTCCTTGCTGCCGCCGTTCTCTTCGTTTGGATGTTGTCGAGATTTAAGCGAGAGCAAGGAGGTCCATGATGAAAAAGTGGTTGATCGTCGCGATGTGTTTGCTGCTGACGGGCTGTTGGGACCGGCAATCCTTGAAGGCATTGCATATGGTGGACATTATCGGCATTGATCAGGAAAAGGACGCCGGAAACATTCATCTTAACTATGTCGTTTCGTCGTTAGCCGATGCGTTCCAAGGAGGAGGGAAGCCGGACGCGCATCTTTACGAAGCCGAAAACGAAAATTTGTTCGGAGCGGCGGCTTTGGTCGAACGGCAGATGCCCGGTGCGGCAAGTCTGGCGAATAATCGGATCTATTTGTTAAATAGGGAGTTCGCTCGGCATAACCCGGGTACGAATCTCGATTTTATCGGGAAAATTCCGGCTAGTCCGATGCTGGCAAGAGTCGGAATCGTTGACGGATCGGTGGGCAGCCTGCTCAAGCTCGAAAAAATTCAAGGAACGACGATTCCGAATATTCTCGTCTCCATGCTTAATCAAGCCGAGCAGCGCAATAGTCTGGTCGGAATTAGGTTATGGGAGCTTATCTTAAGCAAACGGAATGATTTCAAGGATATAGCCGTCCCTCTCATCGGGTTAACCAAGGATAACAAAATCGAGATTAAAGGGCTCTCGTTATTCAGTGACGGATCGTACAGCGGGATCGACCTGAGTCCCCCTCAATCCGTGATGCTTATGACGATCGATCGTTATAAAAAAAATCAGTTGCTCTACATCAATGGCGAGAACGAGACTTTTATTGTCAAGGTAGATAAAGTGAAGCGAAGCTTTTCCGTCATCCCGGGACCGGATGGCATACAGAAAATCATCATTCCCGTTCGGATGGAGGTACAGCATATTTCGCGCGGGAAAATGGAAAGACCGATCAATCAAAAAGACTTGGCCAAATTCGAAAAGGCGATGTCAGAGATTATGTCGGTTAATGCCAAAAAAATGATCCGGCTGCTGCAGCAAGCCAAATGCGATTATCTAGGCATCGGCCGGTATATCTACGCGAACAAACCAGATCTATGGATGAACATGAATTGGCATGAAACGTATCCGAAGCTGCAGATCGAACCGGAGTTCAAGGTGAATATTATCAATTCAGGCATCTATGATTATCAGGTCGAGAAGGAGTGAGCTTGACCGAGCAGATTCAGGATTCGCCAAAATCAAACCCCGCTCGGCGCGATTGGCGCTGAACGGGGTTTCGTTTTGCTTTAAGTTTCGTCGCGATCAAGCAGGGCAAGGAGCAGCACGACCGCTTCCGCTCGCGTAGCGTGCGCGTTCGGGGCGAAGCGGTTGCCGCCGCGGCCTTGCATCAGACCGGCGTCGACCGCGGCCGCGATGTATCCGCGCGCCCAGGCCGGCGCTTCGTCGGCGTCGACGAAGGCGAGCTCCGCGTCCGGGACCGGCTGCAGGCCGGCCGCCCGCACGATAAGGGCGGTAATCTCGGACCGTGTGATCGGGTCGCCAGGTCGGAACGTGCCGTCGTCGTAACCATCGATCAAGCCGGCGGATACGGCTTGATCGACCGCTTCCTTGGCCCAGTCCGGGATGGACGAAACGTCCTTGAATGTCGAAGTCTCCGCGTTCGCGCTATTCTCTTGCGGGAATGCCCGCATGAGCAGCGTCACGAACTCCGCGCGCGTCACTTCCCGCTGCGGTCTGAACGTATCGTCGTCGAAGCCTTGAACGATGCCGAGCTTCACGGCGCGTTTAATGGCGTCCTCGGCCCAATGGCGTTCGATGTCGGTCAGCTCGGTCCCCGGTTCCGGTTCAGGCTCCGGCTCCGGATCCGGTCCGGGTCCCGGACCAGGGCCAGGTCCCGGATCGACGGGCTGCGCGATGACGGTTAGGCGATGTTCGGCCGAGAAGCCGCCCACCGTAACGGTGATGACCGTCTCGCCGGCCGACAGTGCCCGGACGCGGCCTAGTTCGTCGACGGACGCTACGGCAGGCCGGCTGCTGACGTAACTGACGCCGGCGCCGATCGTTTTTTTGGATCCGTCGCTGTAGGATCCGCCAACCGACAATTGATCCGTTTGACCGACGTATCTGCCGGTCTCCCCGGATACTGCGATGCTCGTCACGATCGGAGTCTCGAGATCGGCTATGGCCATATTCGCATAATAAGTATTCAAGATGGCGTCGTACGTCTTGCCTTCCTTGGCCAGCATCTGCGCGCCGTATTGGCTCATGCCGACGCCGTGGCCGTTGCCGCCTCCGTAGAACGTCACGGTTTCGATGCGGCCGTCGTCGCCCGTCTCCGTCTCGAACGCGAAGAAAGCGGAGTAGAGGATGCTCGGATTGCGCAGTGTGGCCGCGGCGTCGTAGCCGGAAGAACCGCCTTTCGCGCGGTAGGCGAGAATATCCGCGGCGCTGCCGGTATCCGTTTTGTTCGGACGAATCGTAAATCGGATATTAAATTCCTTCAAAATCTTGTACGTGCCCGTCGACCCTTCGACGATCAGCTCCGTGACGTTGCCGCCGGCGCCTCGCTTCGCGACGATCAATCCTTTCAGCTCGCCGATGCCGGCTTCCGGTAACGGCAAGCTTGCGTAGCCGCCGTCCGCATTTTTCGTCAGGATGGCATGCGGCTCTGCCGCGTAACGGACTTTAATGTTATTGTTAATCGTATTTTCCAGCTCTTGGCGGCTTAATCCGACCTTCCAGCGAAAATACAACGATTCGGAATCGTAACCCGTGAGGGACAGATTTTGGTACAGCTCGCGAACGGCCTCTTCATTCGAGGTATCGATCGTCAGCATCGAGCCGGCATTCGCGGGATCGAACGTATAGCTGCGCGCCGTCAAGTAAGGGATCGGCGTGCCAGGGAACTTGTTCGTGACGGCGTCCGCCCACACCTCGTGTTTGGAGGCTCCGAATCCGCCCGACGTGGAGTAGAACCGCGCATCGACCAGCATGCCGTCGCTTAACATAATCTGGCCTGACGTCGCGTCGATCGCTTGGGTCGTCAATGCGTTCTCGACCTGGTTGTTGTAAACCTGGCTCAGCGTGCTGTCGTCGATATGGAAGCCTTGGTCGGCGAACCGGCTGGCGACGTAGTCGGTGAGCGCATAGGTGCGCGCCGCAACCGCCTGGGCTTTCAACGCCTCGAGACCGAAGGATGCAGGCATTTCGCTTGGCACGACTTGATAGAGATAATGTTCGATGTTCACCTCGTTGATCAGCCGCAGTTTATCGCCGGCAGGAGAGAGGAACAGCTCGAACGAACCTCGGTAGCTCGGCTTGCCATGCGCCCGCGTAATCGACGTGACTTGCAGGAGCGCCCCGGCATCCGGAGCGAGATAGATGCGGTTCTCCGTCTCGAACAAGGTTTCGCCGTTTCTCGCGATTTGGATTTTGCCGTTTGCGATTTTCGCTTCCAAGCTGTCGCCGGCAGCGAATGCGTACGTCGCTTTGCCGAGCTTGTCGATGACTTGGAACGGCTGAGCGGATGTCATGGAGACCCCCGCATGATTCAACTGCGTCAAGTCCGTAATGTCCGCGATGCTGCTCCGGATGCCGATGCGCATCGTGTCGCGAGGCGTTTCGCCTTGCAGCGATATTTTGACGATTTCGTTGTTATCGTTCAACGTGAACGTTGCGTTGCCGGCGCCGACCATCACTTCGGAAAGCTGGCGGCTGACCGTCTTGTCGCCGAGCCGCTGCTCGATTACGGCGTTATCGGCGAGCTTCAGCACGCCGCTGTATTCCAGCTCCAGCGTCCGTGCATTGGCGTTTTTGGCCAAAATTTTCTCTTGCCGCGGATTCGACTGCCTCATCTCCGAGGTTAATGGTTCGCTAGGCGCGCTTTCGTTATGAAGCCGATCCAGCGCGGTGACGACGTAGGTGTAGGTCTTCCACGGCTCCGTGCCGTTGTCCGCGAACGATTGCGCCGCCGCGCCGGGTTGATGTCTAGCCTTCCCGATGAGCAGCGCGGGATTATCGGTATCCGGCGCAACCGAGCCTTCCTGGCGGTAGATGGCGTAATAGGCGGTATCCGACCCGCTTGCCGCGTTCGTCCAGCCGATCTCGGTCTGCCCGTTGCCAAGAATCGAGATGGCCGAATTCAGCGCCGGCGCGTCCGGCGCGTCGCCGTCGAGCCAAGTCATTGCGGGCGGAAGTGCAGGGTAACGGAACAGATCGTTTGCGAGACGATCCGTAATACCGCGCGCGTTCGAGAGGACGTCTTTGGCGCTGAACAGCATGTTGCCGTGCACGTCGTCCGCGAAGCTGCGGTTATACCGGATTTGGTTCGCTAGCTCATCCGGGTTTTCCCAGGTCGGTACGCGATAGATCGCCTGCCCGACGTATAGGTGGACGTCCTTGCCGCTCGTAACGGTTCTCCACCAATCCAGCACTTTCTCGTATGCGGCGGGACTGTAGCCGAAATGCCAATAATCCTGCGGCGCGATGTAATCGATCCAGCCTTTCTCTACCCAGCCGAGCGAATCGGCGTTCAGAGCGTCGTGGCTTTGCAGCCCGTTCGTATCGGAGCCTTTCGGATCCGTGCTTTTGTTCCTCCAAATGCCGAACGGGCTGATGCCGAATTTGACATAGGGTTTGCTTGCCTTGATTTCCTCCGACAGGCTTTGGATCAACGTGTCGACGTTGTTTCTGCGCCATGCGGCTTTGTCGGCAAACCCGCCGCCGTACGCCGCGTATTCCGCCTCATCCGGGAAGTCCGCGCCGCCATCGGCGGGATACGGATAAAAATAATCGTCGAAGTGGACCGCGTCGATATCGTAACCGTCGACCACTTCCATGACGCTGTCGATAACGAACGCCTTTGCCTCTGGCACGCCGGGATTAAAGATCAGCTTCCCGCCGTAGCTCTCGACCCATTCCGGATGCTGCTTGGCCGGATGATCGTCCACCAGGCGTGCCGGATCGTCCGACATGCTGACGCGGTACGGATTGAACCAGGCATGGAATTCCATGTTTCGTTTGTGGACTTCCTCGATCATGAACGCAAGGGGATCATAACCCGGATCCTGTCCTTGCTTGCCGGTCAGCCATTCCGACCAAGGGGCGAACTCCGATGGGTAGAAGGCGTCGGCGGTCGGCTTGATCTGCACGATGACGGCATTGATGCCCGTAGCCGCTAAGCCGTCGATGAGTGAAATAAAGCCCGCTTTCTGATCCGCCTCCGTCGTCGCGCCTTTCGCCGGCCAGTCGATATTCTCGACGGAAGCGATCCAGGCTGCCCGCAGCTCCCGCTTATGAAGCTGACTTGGCTTTAACACGATCAGCAGATAATCGGATATCTTGCCTTCGAATGTCGCTTTGATTCTCGCCGTGCCGGCAGCGATCGCGGTGACGAGACCGGCATCGCTTACGGTTGCGACCGAAGGATTGCTGCTCGCGAAGACCGCCTGACCGGTTACGTCCGAGTCCTCTTCCAAAAGCGAGTAGTCCGCCATTACTTTCGCCTGGCCTATCTGGCTTTCCGTCAGCGGCGCCAATCCATCGATTCGGATAGTCTGCAGGACGGGCACGGGTTTCGAAACGGTGAGTGTATACGATGCGGTCTGTCCGCCGAAGGCAGCTGTGATGACGCTCGTGCCTTCGCCAACGGCCGCGAGCGCGCCTTCTTCCGTTACGGTTGCGACCAGCGGGTCCGAGCTGGCAAAGATGACGCCCGACTGGATAAGCAGAGGCTCTGGTTGACCTGCATAGAAGGCAAGCGCGCGCAGCTGTTCCGCGTCGCCGGTCACCAAGCGGGTACTGCCTTCGAGCTCCAAACTCTCGACGGCTGCAGCCGTCGCGCCGACCGTCAAAACGTAAGCGGCTTCAAGTCCTGCGAAGGTTGCCGTAATGGTCGTGGTGCCAAGCCCGATGGCTTCGACGAGGCCTTGTTCGCTCACGGTCGCAACGTCGGCGGCGCTGCTTGTATAGACGGCTTGGGACGATACGTCCGCGATCGCCGTATTGCCGTTAGCGGTGGCTAACACGGCTGCTTGCCTCGTATCGCCGACGGCCATCCCGGCAAGGCCGGTCAGCTCGATAACATGCGGGCTTGCGTTCGTATAGATCGCGGACAACTGATCGAAGTAGACCGTGCCGCCGTTTTTGTTGTTATTGTTTGTCTCCGCAATATAGATCTGCCTCAGCTTGATTGGTTCCTGCAAGCCTGCCGGGATTGTGGCCGTTACGTATCGCCAGCCGCCCCAACTGAAGCCGCCGGTTGAAGTGAAATCCGCGACAGGTTTGCTTCCCGCGTTATCTTGGAACATGGCGCGGAGCCAGTGTTTGCCCTCGTCACCATATACCCACATGCCGATTTTGTTCGGGTACCCTTCGAAAGCGCGGCCTGCCGAGCCGTTGAAGTTCATGTAGGCGGCGGAGGTGCCTTCCGTGCCGGTAAAATCGTAGCTGAACTTGCCCGAGGAATGGCCGTACTGAACGGGCTCCGGACGTTTGCCGCCGACCAGCTTCGTAGAACCCGGGATGGTGCGAATTTCCGATACGGCGATGTCGGACAGCTCCTCGAAATCTTCGATAAGCTTCGTCGTCGGTTGAACCGCCAGCAACGGCTGCGCGAGGTTCGGAGAGGAGGATGAATCCGCCTCTCCGTAGGCCGAGTCGACCTCCGTCGTTACGGTCGGTGAAGAGATTTCTTGCGGAACCCCATCGGTTTGCTGCTCGGCATAAACGTTTCCGGTTAGCAGGCTTCCCCACAGCATCGTAAATGCGACTAGCATCGCCAATCTCTTTCTCCTTTTCTGCCCATACACGATCACGTTTGCACTTCCTTTCCGATAATATGAATCGTCATGAAATAAAATTTCGAAATATATTCGTCTTAAAGTATAAAATTTTCAAAATTATTTGTATATCATGTAAATTGGCCTGTTTTAGTGAGGGACTTGGGGATTAAGCCGTTCGTGAACGTTCGACGGCATTCGCCGGTTTATGCTGGGCGTGAGGGACTAAGTGGGGGAGAGACAGACCGAGGAAAATATCGTTGAAGTCGGAACTCGGATGTGAACAGGCTGCTGCCGATTGATTACTTGGCGTTAAACGAAATGAGAGATCGGCTGCAAAAGGCGGAGGCGGGAAGCGGGATGTTAGCGAAATGACAAATTGCATTTATTCGAGCAGACAAAAAAAGCTCCAGCCAAGCGCTTTTTCACGCTGGCTGGAGCTGAAGCTGAGGATGTGGCGGCGCCAATCGGAGCCGTCTTCTATGCCTTCTTCAGCAGAAGGTAAGCGAAGTAAGGCACTCCGATGAGCGATACGACGATGCCGGCCGGCAAGCCGGTCGCGATATTGCGGCCAATCGTATCCGCGATGAGCAGGAGAAGCCCTCCCATAAGGACGGCGATCGGGATGAACAGCTGGTTTCGCGGCCCTACGAGCGTTTTCGCGATATGCGGGGCGATCAGGCCGACGAAAGCGATGCCGCCCGAGACGGATACGGCGGACGCGGCTAGCGCGACCGATGTAAGGAGCAGCAGAACGCGCTCTCGTTCCACGGGCAGCCCGACGCCGATCGAGACGGGTTCGCTCAGGCCAAGCAGATTCAGCCGCGTCGCCTTGTACAGCGTGAACGGAAACAGCACGAGCAGCCATGGCAGGAGCGCGCCGACGAACGTCCAGTCCGTGCCCCAGATGTTGCCGGAGATCCATTTGGCGATGAAATCGACCTTCTCTCTATCCGTCGATGAGATAATGACGATCATGACGCCGGATAATGCGGTGGAGAAACCGACGCCGATAATAACAAGACGTATCGGGTTCATTCCTTCCGACTTGCGGAACGACAATAGATAGATGCATGAAGCCGTCAGCAAAGCGCCAAGGAACGCGGCAATCGGCAAGTAATAGATAAAGGTGCCCGCATCGATCGGAAAATACAAGAAGAAGATCGCGACCGCGACGCCGGCGCCTTGATTAATGCCGATAATGCCGGGGTCTGCCAGATCGTTGCGGGTAATGGATTGCAGGATGGAGCCGGACAGCGCGAGCGCCATGCCAGCAAGCACCGTAATCGCGATTCTCGGCATGCGGACGTCGAACAGGACAAATTTCTCCTTAAACGAGCCTTGCCCGAATAGGACGGGCAGGATCCGGTCGAACGATACCGATGAATAGCCAAGACCGAGCGCGAGCAGAACAGCCGCGGCGATACATCCCGTCAGGCCGATGATAAGGAAACGTTGTTTGCGCAATAACGATTTGCCGATCATGTAAGCGATTTGCCTCCTTTCTGAACGACGAATAGGAAGAAAGGCAAGCCAAGCATTGCGACGACGGCCACGATCGGCGTCTCGTAAGGCATGTTGATCGTACGCGCCACCGTATCGGCCAGAAGCATGAACGCGGCCCCGAAGAAAACGCATAGCGGCACGATGAACCGATAATCCGTTCCGGCGAACCGGCGGACGATATGGGGGATCATCAGACCGATGAATGCCATGTTTCCGATTAACGCGACGGAAGCTCCGGTTAGCAGAATGACCACGATGAATAACATGAATCGAATTCGACCGAGCTTCTGTCCGAGACCGACGGCTACTTCCTCGCTCAGGCTAAGAATCGTGAGCTGTCTGGATAGCAGGATGGAGACGATCACGCCGATCGCGATAAAGGGAGCAATCATGCCAAGCTGCACCCAAGTCGTTCCGATCAGGCCGCCTGCCGTCCACATGGATACATCCTTCGACATTTTGAACAGGATGCCAAGACCTTCCGTAACGGCGATTAGAAAGGTTGTGATCGCTGCGCCCGCCAGCACGACGCGTAGAGGGGACAGCTTGCCTTTCTTCGCCATGCTAAGCCCGAGCACCATGGCGGCGCCGAGAGCTGAGCCGATGAAACATGCGATCATAATGCCGTAATAATCGATGGCAGGGAAGAAGGATAACGTAATGGCGAGCGCCGCGTTCGCTCCGGACGTTAAGCCAAGCAAGCCGGGATCGGCAAGCGGGTTGCGCGTGACGCCCTGCATGACGGCCCCGGCTACGCCGAACGCCGCGCCGACAAGCGCCGCGCCGACTTCGCGCGGCAGCCGGATCTCTTGAATGATGAGAATATCGCTGTTCACGCTCGAGAACGTAATCGCTTTCCAAATATCGGCCAGGCTGATGTCCGCCGCACCGAAGATGATCGAAACGACAAACATGCCGGCAAAAAACACAATGCCGGCAAGAAGTTTGTATGGATAAGGGATCGTTTTTTTTGTAGTCATAAGAACAACTCTTTCGCGATTATTCGCCTAGCAGCTTCTCGATGAAGAACTCGAGCTGGAAGTCCAGCGTGAGCGGATCGTTGAAATAAAATTCTTGGGCATTTACTTCGTAGACATGGCCATCCTTAACCGCAGGGACGTTCTTGTACGTATCCGTGTCCTTGAAGGATACGTCCGAGCCAGGGAAGTTGCTGAAGATGACGTAGTCGCCCATGAACTCTGGCAGTACTTCGGCGGATACCGCGTAATAACCGTCTTTCAGCGCCGTGTCTTTTACTTTTTGAGGCATTTCGAGCTTCATGGCTTGGTATAAAATTTCCGTGCCGCGGCCCCAGTTGTCGCCGTAGACGTAAATTTGTTTGTCGTAGCTCTCGAGTACGGAGATCGTTTTGCCTTCGCCGATCTTCGCTTTAATGTCGTTGCCGGCTTTCTCGGCGCGGGCTTTGAAGTCGTTCACCCAGTCCGTCGCTTCTTTTTCTTTGTTCAACAGCTTGCCGATCTCGATTTGCTGCGTTAAGTAGTCTACCTTGCCGTACGTATAAACAACCGTAGGCGCGATTTCTTTCAGCTTTTCCACGTTTTTGACGTTGTCGAGACCGACGATGAGATCCGGCTCAAGCTCGATGATTTTCTCAAGATCTTCGTCCGTTACGACTACCGCGTCCTTCAGGCGCGTTTCCCATTTCGGGTTTTGTTTGGACCAGGAGTCCACGCCGACAATGTTGACGCCGAGCGCCATGACGTTGCCCGCGAAGGAGGACAGGACAACTACGCGCTGCGGGTTAGCAGGCACTTCGACAGGCCCTGATTGAGATTCGTATGTAATCGTTCCGGTTGCAGGCGCTTCCGTTGGCGCCGCGGACTCGGATGGAGATGGTTCGGCCGCATTGTTGGAGCCTTCGGATGGGGCATTGTTGTTCCCGCCGCAAGCGCTGATTAGCAGAAGCATGACGAGCGCGAAGGGCAACAGTATTTTTTTCATGGTGTTTCTCTCCCTTTTCTATGATAATGATTATCAACTTCACGTTCGTAATTCTATCCCGTACGAGGACAGAAGTCAATAGAAAAAATCCGAGGGAAATAGATGGAATAAGAAGGAAGGAAATTAAATAAGCCCCGCAAGGCGAGCGCGCCAGCGGGGCTTTCCGGCTGAGGGAGGATTACTTCATCTCCGCAAGCCAATTCGTTAGATTGATGATTTCTTCTTCCGCGATCTTGCCTTCGAACGCCGGCATTCCACCGCCGCCCTTGAGCACTTTCTTGTAGATCTCTTCCTTGCTCAGGACGCTGCCGATATTCGCGAGCGCAGGGCCCATCGCGCCTTGATACTGGTCGCCGTGGCAGCCCATGCAGTTGCTCTTGTAGAACGCTTCAGCCGCCGCCGCGTCTGCTGGCGTATCCGGAATCGTAAATTCTTCTTCGGCTACCTGATGTTCCTTCTCCGGGAGATTAAACGTAAGCAGGTACACTGCTAACAGGCCTGCCACTCCGAGCAGAGTTGCCATAATCCACTTATGCATGCCGATAACCTCCTTTCCAATCCGACTCACCTAAATTCGTATTCTAGCAGGTATTAGCTATTTTTTCAAGAAGATGCGCGGTCTATACACTTTGGGCGAAGATGGATTTGTTAATTGTCAAACATTGTTCATATTTCGCGCTATTAATGAAGAAAACCGATCTTGAGCGATTGGAAAGGAGCCGGGGAAACTGATTATTTATCGGTCGGGAACGGCATGCGAGGAAAACGTTCGACGAAACTTCCTACGGTTTGACAAATGATGTCCATTTACGGATAGATCCGGCGTTAGTATAATGAACCCGTTCGGCGGTAATTCCAATTGGGAAGAGGCGAATCGGATGGGAGAAACAGGAGATCGCGCAGTAGTCATCGACGTGCGCGACATATTGGACCGGCTCGGCATGAGCCAGGAATCCGTCGCGTTTCTGTTCGACGCGATTAAAGAAGGCGTTATGAGCCCAGCCGATCGGAATGCGTCGCGCGTTCAGAGCGAATAATCGCGATAAACCGTTTCGTCTCCTCGGGTGTCAGCGTTCTGCCGTCGATCGTCAGTTCGTATCTGCTCGCAATTTTATCATCGGCCAGCTCTACGCGATTGAGAAATTCCGTAATATGAATCTGAGGGTCGGTAGGCTGATCGTCCGGCGACCGGCCCATCAAATCGTCGAACGAGACGCGAAACAAGTCGGCCATTTTCGTCAAGATTTCGTAATCGGGTTCCCTGCGATCCGTCTCGTAATGGGACAAGGAAGCCCTCGTAATGCCAAGAAGACCTGCCAGCGATTCTTGATTCATCCCCCTCTTTTTGCGCAGCTCCGCGATTCTTTTCCCGTACCTTGCCATCTGCCTCGTTTCCTCCTTAGTCCGTTAGACCCATGTCGTTGCCATCCATTATAGCAGAAAATGATTCAAAAGGTATGGCTTATTCTCGTTTAAGGCTCTTGCATTAACCCTGTCGCCAGACATAGCTTATAGAAATAATGGGCACCCCTGATTTGATGCCTTATTCGATGATTTAGATAGTCGACCGCGTCGCGGGCGATGCGTCTCGCGTTCTCGACATGGTGGTGATCGAGCTCCCGCATAACCTGCCGGATTACATCCAGCGGGTGGTTCGCCGATCGCAGCGTGCGAATGATCGAAATTTGGCGGACATGCGCGCTGCTCATGTAACGGTAGCCGTTATCGCTGTTGCGAGGCAGCTCGAGCAGCCCTTCCTTCTCCCAATGGCGGATCGCAGAGCTCGGGACGCCAGTCAGCTCGGAAATTTCGCGGATCGTAAGTCCCGCGCGCCTGGCTTTGCGATCGACCTCCTCGAGCGCGTCGGCTTCGAGCAGCTCGATCGTGCGTTCCGCGAGCCTCTTATCCTGATACAGCCCGGACTGCTGCTCGTTGATCAGCCACATGGCATCGTCCAGCCGCTTCTGCTGGATGAGCAAAAGCACCTTCCGAACGGTATCCATGCCGAATCCCGGGAACATGGCGCGAATGCAGGCGAAGTACGCATAATGCTCGTCCGTATAGAGGCGATAACCGTTAGCCGCCCTCTCCGGAGGGGGGACGATTCCCCAGCTTTCGTAATGACGAAGCGCGCTTGTGCTGATCTTCAACTCGCGGGCGATTTGCGCCGGCTTCCACTTCTTGCCCATGCCTGTTCCACCTTTCATCAACCTTCTTCATAAACCTTAAAGCTCCATGACGGATTTGATTATGCTCAATTGGCGATACATAAGCTATTATAGCGATAAACTTTAGGACTTGCATGAATGTTGTAGAATGAGTTGGTAAATGATTATTTCGTATTGGAGGAACGTGAATGAGCGGTACGATCAAGATTAGGGGCGCGCGGGAAAATAATTTAAAAAACCTGTCCCTGGAAATTCCGAAACATAAGCTGGTCGTCGTGACGGGGCCGTCCGGTTCGGGCAAGTCGACGCTGGCGATGGATACGCTGCAGAGGGAATGTCAGCGGCAATACATGGAGTCGATGGGCATGGTATCCGATACCGTCAGCAAGCCGAAGGTCGACGCGATCGAAGGGCTGTCGCCTTCCATCAGCGTCGGCCAACATCAGACGAACCGCAATCCGCGTTCCACGATCGGCACGGTCACGGATATTTATACGCTAATGAGAATCGTCTACGCCAAGCTTGGCGAGCGGCCGTGTCCCTCCTGCGGCGAAAAGGTCGTTAGCCTTATCGGCGACAATACGGCTCCGGCGAATGCGGGGGAGGACGAGGAAGAGAGCGGCCGCGATAAAGTGTGCTGCGGCGCATGCGGACATGTGATGGACAAGCTGACGATGTCGCATTTCTCGTTCAACAAGCCGGAAGGAGCATGCGCGGAATGCGCGGGGCTCGGCCATGTGTCCACGCTGATCATGGATGCGGCATTTGACAACTCCAAGAGCCTGCGGGACGGCGCGGTCAAGTTCTGGTTCGAAATGTGGATCGATTACAATGTCGGGACGCTGAAAGCCGCGGCCAAGTATTACGGCATCCCGTTCGACGAGAACCAGCCGCTAGACGACTATGATCCGGCAACGCTGGACTTGCTGTACTACGGAGTCGAGAGTGAGCAGTTCTCCGGCCGCTTCCCGGACAAGAAACCGCCGAAGACGGTTGGCCAGGGCAAATACGAAGGCGTCATTACCGGCATCTGGCGCAGGTTCAAGGAGAAGGGCGGCGAGTCGGGCGAAGCGGCGATGTTCGAGCAGCGCGTCTGCGAAAGCTGCCAAGGCGCGAAGTTGAAGAGAGAGAGCCTCCTCGTCACCGTGAACGGGTTAGCGATTCACGAAGCTTCCTACAGCGCGTTCGGAGAGACTTTGTCATGGCTGGAGAAGCTGCGCGCGGGCCTCTCCGAGAACGAAGAACAGCTGGTAGGCGGCGTCATCCATGATATGTCCGTTCGAATCCGGAGAATTATGGAGGCGGGCCTCGGCTACATGACGCTTGACCGGCAGATCGTCACGCTGTCCGGCGGCGAGTCGCAGCGGCTCCGGCTGGCTTCGATTATCGGCTCCGGCCTGACGGGCGTGCTTTACATTCTGGACGAACCGACGGCGGGGCTTCATCCCAAGGATACCGGCGGCCTCATCCAGGTTTTGATGCAGCTGCGCGACCTCGGCAATACGGTTCTCGTCATCGAACACGACGAGGAAGTGATGAAGGCGGCCGATCACATCATCGACATCGGTCCGGGCGCCGGCATTTACGGCGGCAACGTCGTTGGCCAAGGGACACTGGAACAATTGATGGATCAGCCGGAATCGGTGACCGGCGCATACTTCAGGCAGGAGCTGGAAAGGCAGGCGGAGATGCCGAAGCGGCGTGCTGGAATCGGCCATGCCTTAAAGGTGCATGGCGCGACGCTTCGCAACCTGAAGGGCGTGACCGCGGCTTTTCCGCTCGGCTGCCTGGTTTCGGTAACAGGCGTATCCGGCTCCGGCAAGTCTACGCTCGTCTTCGATCTGCTGGCCGAATCCGGACCGGAGAAGCTGGTTCCGCTAGGCTGCGAACGGATAACCGGCTGGGAGCACGCGGGTTCGCTGATCACCGTCGATCAATCGCCGTTATCCCGGATGCAGCGCTCCAATATCGCCACTTACACGGATGTCTATACGCATCTGCGCAATTGGTACGCGGGTTTCCCGGAAGCCAAACGCAGGAAGCTGACGGCCAAACACTTCTCATTCAACACGCCTAGCGGCCGCTGCGAGGAATGCCAAGGTCTCGGCGTCGTGCCGATCCATATGCATTTCTTGCCGGAAATCGAAGTCCGCTGCACGGCGTGCAAAGGGAGAAGGTTCCAGGACGACGTGCTTGCCGTGACGCATGATGGTTATAGCATCTCGGATCTGCTGGACATGTCCATCGAGGAGAGCTTGTCCGTGATCGGTGACCAGACGAAGGTAGGCGACACGCTCAAGCTGCTGTGCGAAGTAGGGCTCGGTTACTTGAAATGGGGGCAATCGCTTAGCACGTTGTCCGGCGGGGAAGGGCAGCGAATCAAGCTTGCTAAACATCTAGGGAAGAAAACGAGCCAGCATGCGGTCTATCTGCTGGACGAGCCAACGACGGGACTCCATCCCGGCGACGTCCGCCGCCTGATGGTGCTCCTGAATAAGCTGGTCGATGCCGGCAATACGGTTATCGTCGTGGAGCATAACCTCGATGTCATCTGGCAATCGGACTACGTGATCGACATCGGACCGGAAGGCGGCGAAGCGGGGGGAATGATCATGGCGGAAGGGACGCCGGAGCAAGTCGCCCGGAACGAAGCTTCGCGCACAGGCCGGTTTTTTGCGAGAGAAGCTTTAGGCTTTCAAATAATCGAGGAACAGCTCCTTTAGCATGAGGAGCTGTTTTTTCGTTTCATGCTCCGATTGGAACCGCGGCAGGTTTTGGAGCAGAAATAACTTTTTCGAAACGTTGCCGAACGTACTGATGATGGTATGCAGCGTTTCTTCGACCGGAATGTCTTGGCGAAGAGATCCGTCGCGCATTCCTTGTTCGATCAAGCCGCGGAACGTATCCATGCTTTCGCGGTACGCCAGGAGATAATCATCGATCCCGTCAAGCGGTTCGGCAGATAGGGCGGCGAAGCTCTCGAAAGCTTCCACGAGCTGAATATTGACCCGATGCTCCTCGTGCTGGAAGGAGATAAAGAGATCGAACAAGTTGCCCAGTTTGTCGAGGCAGGTGCCGCTGCCGGCGACAATGCTTCGGAAAGCGGTCGTCTGCGAGGAAATAACGGAACAGGCTACGGCGATGATCAGCTTTTCCTTTTTGGGAAAATAACGAAACACGGTCGCTACGCCGACCGGAATTTCTTTGGCGACGTCCTGCATCGTCGATTTGTCGAACCCTTTCCTGGCAAATACTTGTTTGGCCGCATCTATGATGCTTTCCTCGCGTTGAACCTTGCCCTCTTGACGTTCCTGCTCCCATCTACCCTTCGCATCCATAACCATTCCGTCCCCTCATTCCATTCATACGATGCATGCTAACAAAGAGGGTATCCATTGTCAACGGAAAACGATCGTGATATTATTAGTATAGTAGTGATAGTAATGCTATCATCACTATTTAAATGATATCACATTATTCATTCTAAAATCGGAGGTTATGAAGATGACGGAAGCGAACGGCGTTAGAACGCATGAAGGCAAAGTCGCGATCGTAACGGGAGCAGGAAGCGGAATCGGCAGAGCAAGCGCCATCAAGCTGGCGGAGAAAGGCGCGAAGGTTGTTGTTGTCGACTTCAACGAACAATCCGGCAAGGAGACAATAGAAGCGATCAAAGATAACGGCGGCGAAGGGTTGTTCGTGAAAGCCGACGTATCGAGCAGCCAAGACGTTCAGCATTACGTGCAGAAAACGATGGATGAATACGGCAAGATCGACATCGTGTTCAATAACGCGGGCATTATCCAAAAGTTTTCGATGATGTCGGACGTCGAGGATGACCATTTCGATCGGATTATCGATATTAATCTCAAAGGCGTCTTCCTAGGCATGAAATACGCGCTGAAGGTGATGGAGAAGCAAGGCTTCGGCACGATCATCAATACCGCTTCCACGACGGGCGTACGCGCGGAGCACAGCTTGTCCGCCTATACGGCGAGCAAGCACGGCGTCGTCGGATTAACCAAAACCGCGGCGCTCGAATACGTGAAGAAGGGCATCCGCGTCAACGCGATCTGTCCGGGCGGCGTAGACACAGCCATTACGGCCGGCGTTCCCAAGCAATTTCAGGAGAGCGGTTATATCCCCGAGGAGCTTCCGAATATGCGCATCGGCCGTTTCGCGGATCCGAACGAGCTTGCGGAGGTCGTCGCTTTCCTTGCCTCGGACAACTCCAGCTATATGACGGGCTCCATCGTGCTCGTGGACGGCGGGTTGACGTTGTAATCGATCCTAATATCTCGTTCGTATGATTAAAAAAGCAGGCAGCCGCCATTTCCCTTCAAGGAATCTGGCGGCTGCCTGTTCGTTATGGGAATGAAAGTCGGCGCTTGATTGCGCCGCTGGTTAGTCGGAAGCCGGGATGGACGCTCTCAGGACAGACTCGACCTTGAACAGATGCTCGTGGATCAGCGCCGTCGCCTGGCCGGCATCGCCTGCTTGGATCGCGCCGTAAATATGTCTGTGCTCCTCCAGCAGCCGTTCGGCAGTCGACTTTTGTTGATAGAACCATAGCTCACGCGTTTTGCCGATCGTTTCGCCCAGCCTCTGCGTGAGGGAATCCATAAGCTGGATCAGCAGCGTGTTGCGGGATGACTCCGCAATCGCTTTATGAAACGCCACGTCGGCTCGTTCTCCTTCGACCGTATCGTTATCGCGAAGCGCATGCTCCATCCGGTCCAGAATGGCTTGGAGCTTCGCCAAATCGCGTTCGTCGCGGCGTTCCGCGGCGAATGCCGAAGCTCCGGCCTCCACGATTTTGCGGACTTCCAGAAGCTCCAGAATGGAGTCGGCCTCCTGAAATAGCGACATTCCGCCTTGCTGAGCTTCCGTCGGCAATATCTTCTTCACGAAGGTTCCGCCGCCATGCCGGATGTCCAGCCAGCCGGTCGCCTTGAGCGCGCTGAGCGCTTCGCGGACCGTTGAGCGTCCGACGCCGAATTGCTGCGACAGCTCCACGACGGAAGGAAGCTTCGCGCCGGGATCCCATTCTCCTTCGCGAATTTTCGTCAAGAGGACGCGGCTGACGATCTCGTGTCCTTTTTCCGTTTCGATCTTCATTCTAATAAGCCTCCCGCGTCTATATAAACCGATTGGTAACAACCATTGCTTATAAGAAGTACATAACCGCACCTTAGAAAGGTCTGTCATTTAATATAAGCATAAGCTATAATGAATGAAAAGTCATCTGATGACCTGATCTATTGATCGGAAGGTCGGAAAACGGAGGTAATGATGCTTAAACCCGAACTGATTGCCAAATTGCGCGCCATTGTCGGCGAACGCCACTTCCGCAACGATCCCGAAGCGCTCGTCGCCCACTCATACGACGGGACTCCGATGCTGCAGTCGCTGCCGCACGGCGTGATCTATCCCGATTCGACGGAGCAAGTTGCCGCCGTTATGAAGGCGTTGTCCGAATACCGCGTTCCGCTCGTCAGCCGGGGATCCGGCTCCAACCTGTGCGGCGGCACGGTGCCGGTCGAAGGCGGAGTCGTCATGGTCATGCACCGCATGAACCGCATCGTCGAGACGGATACGGAAAACTTGACCGTCACCGTTCAGCCCGGTCTCATCACGGCCGCTCTGATCGCGCATGTGGAGTCGCTTGGCCTGTTCTATCCGCCCGATCCGAGCAGCATGCGCATCAGCACGATCGGCGGCAATATCGCCGAATGCTCCGGCGGCTTGCGCGGTCTCAAGTACGGGACGACCAAGGATTACGTCATCGGACTGGAAGCGGTGCTGGCCAGCGGCGAAATCATCCGAACCGGCGGCAAGCTGATGAAGGATGTCGCGGGCTACGATCTGACGAAGCTGCTAGTCGGCTCGGAAGGGACGCTTGCCATCATCACGGAGGCGACGCTCAAGCTGATTCCGCCGCCGAAGGCGAAGAAGACGATGCTGGCGATGTACCGCGACCTGTACGGCGCGGCGAGAACGGTATCCCGCATCATCGAGAACCGGATCATTCCCGCGACGCTGGAGTTTATGGACAATCCGACGATCCGCGTCGTGGACGACTTTGCCAAGCTGGGTCTTCCGCTCGACATGGAGGCGATTCTGCTGATCGAGCAGGACGGCGATCCGGCGACGGTGGAGGCCGATATCGCGCGTATTCGCGAGATCTGCGCGATGGAGTCGGCGGACCGCGTCGAGGTTGCGGAGAGCCGCGAGGAAGCCGAGAAGCTGCTGACGGCGCGCCGAAGCGCGTTTACCGCGCTGGCGAGGCTGCGTCCGACGACGATTCTCGAGGATGCGACCGTACCCCGTTCCCGCATCGCGGACATGGTGCTCCGCATTAACGAGATCGCCCGGAAGTATGACGTGACGATCGCCACGTTCGGCCACGCGGGAGACGGCAATCTCCATCCTACGGCGACCACCGATGCTCGCGATTTGGAGGAAGTACACCGGGTAGAGGCGGCGTTCGCGGAAATATTCGAAGCGTCCATCGAGCTTGGCGGCACGATTACGGGCGAACACGGCGTCGGCCTTGTGAAGGCGCCTTATCTGGAGTGGAAGGTGGGTGCCTCCGGCATCGAAGTCATGCGAGGCATAAAGGCCGCATTCGATCCGCACGGCTTGCTTAATCCGGGCAAGGTGTTCGCCAAGGAAACGAAAAAAAGGGTGGTGCTGCAGCATGGCTGAGGGAATCGTCATGAAGAAGCCCGATGTGCACCATGCCAATCCGCTTGCGCGGACGCTGCTGAACAAGCTGGATTACGACCAATTAACCAACTGCATGCGCTGCGGCTTCTGCTTGCCCGCCTGTCCGACCTTCCGGGAAACGGGACTGGAGCCGGAATCGCCGCGCGGGCGCATCGCGCTGATGAAAGCGGTCGCCGACGGGCTGATGGACCCCGACCAGGCGTTCCAGGATCAGATGAACCATTGCCTCGGCTGCCGGGCATGCGAGCCCGCTTGTCCGGCCGACGTCAAGTACGGCCAGCTCATCGAGCAGGCAAGAGACGCGATCGAGGATCACGCGGAGCATAGCTTGCCGGTGAAGGGCCTCCGCAAGATTATGTTCGAAGGCGTGTTCCCGAGCCGCAGCAAGCTTAAATTGCTTGGAGGTTCCATGCGTCTCTATCAGAAATCGGGGCTGCAAAAGCTTGCGCGAGGAACGGGGATCATGAAGTTATTCCCCCGGCATCTGCGAGAGATGGAGGCGATTCTGCCCGAATCGACCTCGAAAGGCGTCGTCGAGCAGCTCGGAACGTTCTACCCGGCCAAGGGGGAGCCGATTGCCCGGGTGGCGTTGTTCAGAGGCTGCATTATGGACGTCATGTTCGCAGGTACGAACGTGAATACCGTCAAGCTGCTGTCCGAGGCCGGATTCGATGTCGTTATTCCCGAGACGCAAGTGTGCTGCGGCGCTCTGCACGCGCATAGCGGAGAGATGGACGGCGCCCGCGGTCTGGCGAGGACGAACGTTGCCGCGTTCCAATCGGCGGGCGTCGATTATATCGCGTCCAACGCGGGCGGCTGCGGGGCGCTGCTCGTGGAGTACGACCATCTGCTCGGCGAGGACGACGACCCGCAGGTGCGCGAGGCGGCAAGCTGGTTCGCGAGCCGGGTGAAGGATGTCAGCCAGCTGATCGTCGAGAAGGGACGCATCCCGGCTTTCGCCGAGCTGGCGTCGGAGGCTGAGCATGGCACGGTCACTTACCAGGACTCCTGCCATCTGCGCAACGTGATGAAGAGTTCGTCCGCGCCGCGTCAGCTCATGAAGAGCGTGGAAGGCGTCTCGTACGTCGAGATGAAGGAAGCGGATCGCTGCTGCGGCTCGGCCGGCATCTACAACGTGACGCAGCCGGAAATGGCCGGGCAAATTCTGGCGCATAAGATGGCGCATGCCGCCAATACGCAGGCACGGTACATGCTGACGAGCAATCCCGGCTGCCTTCTTCAGATGAAACACGGCATCAAGAAACATAAACCTCCGTTCAAGATGGAGGCGATGCATATCGTCGATTATTTGCACGAGCGAATCGCGGCGTCCTCCGGCGATGCATCCAAAAAACGTTGATGCAGCATCCTTGCTAATGGTACGATGATCGCGGACAATCGTATTTTTCTGACGGGGGAGCTGACGAAGGATGGAGCATATCGGAAAGTGGGAAGCTGCGGAGCCGGGCGTGAAGTGCCGCATCATGGCGCCGGGCGAATCGCTCATGATGATGGAAGTGCAATTCGAGGAAGGCGCCGAAGGGTATCAGCATTCGCATGTGCATGAACAGATGTCCTATTGCCTCAAAGGGCGAATCGCTTTTACGATCGACGGAGTGACGATGATCATCTCCGAGGGCGACAGCATCGTGATCCCGAGCGGCGCCATGCACGGCGTCAAAGCGCTGGAGCCAAGCGCGCTGCTCGACTGTTTCACGCCGCTTAGAGAGGACTTGCTTCGCCGCTAAGCGGATCGGTCAGTTTATTTCGTTAGCCAACATTCAAGCACGCTCGCGAGAGCGTGTTTTTTGTAATTCTAAGAATTAATAAGTTTTGCACCTTATCAGGGCTTAGAATTCTCGGAATGAAACGAGCTGCTCCGCCAGTGGATGGAGACAGCCGTTTTACCTTGGTTGAACGGTGACCAACAAATTTTATGTAGATTATTGTCGAATCATGGAGGTTTGTGACGAACAAAGTAGAATAAATTTAATTATTCATCGTAGTTACATACATAGGGGGTTTATGAATGCGAAAATCGATCAAAACAAAAGTGACCGCGTTCCTTCTGCTTGTGACCGTCATTCCCGTCGTTCTTGTGGCGTGGTTGCTGACGAATATGTTTACAGGCAACGTTAGCGACGGCATTATGGAGCAGCAGCGGAGCTTGGCGGCCTCCAACGCGGCTAGGCTCAACGATTTTTTGAACGGAAAGATCGCTTCGATCGAGCAGCTGATCGAGACGTACGGAGAAGTTCTGATGCAAGGAGATGCTGATGCAAAGCTCGAGCTTCTGCAAGTCATGGCTGCGGCGAATTCGGATGTGCTCTCGTATACCTACGCGCACGAATCCGGCCAGTCGGTGAGTAATAAAGGCGAGAAGCTGGATTTATCGCCATTCGATAATTTCAAGCGGATCAAGGAAGAGAAAAGCGTAGGCATCTCCGATATATTGAATGACGCGGCGACGGGCAGCAACATTATCATTATCGACGTTCCGATCCTTGACGGCCAAGGCAGCTTCAAAGGGTTGATCCAGGCGATCGTCAGTCCCGAACATCTATTGGCGACCTTGAACCAAACGAAGATGGGGGAGACCGGTTATGCTTACTTGCTCTCCGGATCCGGCATCTACCTGGCCCATCGTACAGCGGACAAAATCGGCAAGGACTATCGCGAGTACGCGAACGAAGCAAAGATCAAGCTATACGACGAGCAAGTGTTGAAGCAAGCCTCAGGTTCCGCCTATTACGTTGAACCGGATGGTACGGCCAAGCAGGCTTCTTACGCGGAGGTGAAGCTGACGGGCTGGCGCGTCATCGTGTCCGGCGATGAGAAAGACCTGATGGCAGCCGCCGAGAAGAGCAAGCAGACCGGAATCGTGGCGATCATCGTTGCCGGACTTGCCGTTGCCGCGCTGGCTTATTGGTCGGCGGGCGTCATGCTTCGTCCCGTCTATGCGCTGACCGGCCTGATGAAAAAAGTCGCCGGAGGCGATTTGAGGGAGCGGTTGGCGGTTAAAGGCGAGGACGAGCTCGAGCAGCTGAAGCGCAATATGAACGAGATGCTGGACTCGTTCAGCTTCACCTTGACGAAACTTTCCGAAGCCGTGGAACATACGGCCGCGTCATCGGAGCAATTGACGGCAATCTCCGGAAGCTCCGCCCAATCGGCCGAAGCCTCTGCCCAATCGGCCGAACGCGTCGCGCTTGGAGCGAAGTCGCAGCATGAAGGCTCGGAGCAATCGGCGGTGGCCATGGAAGAGATGGCGGTCGGCATTCAGCGGATCGCCGAATCGTCCGGGCATGTCAGCGAGCAGGCTCAGCACGTACACGCGCAAGTGTCGCAAGGCGACAACGCGGTTCGGTCGGCCGTAAGGCAAATTGCCGATGCAAGCCATGCCGTGGAGAGATCCGCAGAGAAGGTCAAAGCGTTGGAGGCGAAGTCGGTGGAGATTAACGAGATTGTCAGGTATATCTCCGATATCGCCACGCAGACGAACCTGCTATCGCTGAACGCCTCCATCGAAGCGGCGCGGGCCGGCGAACACGGCAGAGGTTTCGCGGTCGTGGCGGGCGAAGTGAAGAAGCTTGCGGAGCAAACGTCTCAAGCGACCGTATCCATTGCGGCCATTCTGCAAGAACTACAGCACTCGACGACGCTAGCGGCCGTATCGATCTCGGACGGAATCGGCGAAGTGCATAGGAGCGTGGAAGGGATCGAACAAGTCGGCGACATCTTCGGCAACATCGTGCAGGCGGTGGAAGGCGTATCCGCCCAAATCCAGGAAGTGTCCGCCGCGACGGAAGAGCTGTCGGCGAGCACGGAAGAGGTATCCGCCTCGATGAACGAGCTTGTCGGCATTTCCAAACATTCGTTATCCGAGCTGAACGGGATATCGGATGCCGCGAGCCGGCAGCATCATTCTATGCTGGAGATCGCTTCTTCTTCGGAGTCGCTCAGCCGGATGGCTTCGGAGCTTCAGGAGCTTGTTTCGAAATTTAAGGTGAAATAGGGAAAGGGACGTAAAAAGTAACCTCCACGCTGGCGCGCATCGCCGTGCGTGGAGGTTTTTTGCAGAAACTATAGAAGGACAGGTTGACCGGCTGCCAGCGATCGATATCCCGCGAGCGCAACCTCCGCGGAACGAATGCCGTCCTCGCCCGAGATCGGAACGGGCTCGCCGCTGGCGATCGCGGCCACGAATGCCCGAACGAGCCCGAGATCCATGTTCTCTCCCCAGTAGGATAACGTACCCGAGGCTAGGCTGTTGCTGTAAAGCTCGTTGGATTGGGCCAAGCCGTCGACGCTGATGACGCCTCTCGTCCCGATGATTTCCATCGTGACATCCCCCCATGTAGGGTATGGAGCTTGGCGGGACCAGCTTGTGTCGATTACGCCGAAGGCGCCGTTCCCGAACTTCACGTGAATCATCCCGGCATCTTCGACTTCCAGTTCTTCGTGGAAGAGGGTCGCGGCATACGCGTACACCTCGCGAACCTCGGAGCCGATGAACCAATTCATCAGATCCATGACGTGAACGGTATGGTCGAGTAGCGCGCCGCCGCCGGACAGCTTCTTGTCGACGAACCAGCCGCCGGGCGCCGTTCCCCGGTTGGTGCCTTTGATCGCGACGATATCGCCGATATCGCCCCTGTCGACGGCTTCCTTCGCTTGCGCAACCGCGGCTAAATAGCGGCAAGGGAAAGCCGTCATGAGCTGCGCGCCATTCGCTTCGCAGGCGCCGATCATCTCATGCATCTCGTCCATGCCGATGCCAAGCGGCTTCTCGCACAAGACATGGCTGCCTTTGTTTGCCGCGGCGATCGTCAGCTCCGCATGACGCGCGTTCTCCGAGCAGATGACGACGGCATCCGGCTGAAGCTCCAGCAGTTCGCGGTAGTCGCCGAACGTCCGAAGGCCGTGTTTTTCAGCCGCTTCGCCGATCCGCTCCAAGACGTCATCCGCGAGTCCGACGATTTCAACCTCGGGCAGCGATAACAGCGCGTTCAAATACGAATACGCATGTCCGTGAGCGAAACTGATGAGTCCGATCTTGATTTTTTTCATGCGCGCACTCTCTCCTTTCCAATAACGACGGCTTTGCCGCTGCTTACGCTTTCGTACGCGGCTTTAGCAAGCTCCAACGCTTTGTAAGCATCTCTTGCCGTAACCAGGGGCTCCGAGCTGTCTCTGATGCAAGCGACGAAATGCTCCAATTGCAGCTCGTAGGGGCTTCTGAACGTAGGGCTTTGGGGGATTTCGATTCCGCCGGATTTGTCGGCGCCGGCCGTTCTGCGAATGGTGAGCGAGCTGCTTCTCAGGCTGTCCGCCCGAATGATGCCGCCGCTCCCCGCGATTTCGGCTTTCGTATGGAACGGGCCGGGATAACCCCAATGCGCCTCAACGTTCGCGACGGCATCGTTCTCGAACTCTAGCGTAACGAGCGCATAATCCATTCCTTCTCTCCGCGTATTCAGCGCATAAACGCTGCGAACCTCGCCAAGGCACCATCTCAAAAAGTCGAGGTCATGGATCATCAAATCGGTGATCACGCCTCCGCTTTGCTCGATATTCGCGTACCAGGCCGCTCCAGGATGTCCGCCGACCCGGCTTGCGTGCGCGACGGCCGATTTTCCGAGCGAACCTTCGTCAAGCGCGCGTTTCATATTCGCGTAATCGGGGAAGAAACGGACGACGTGCCCGATGAATAGCCGGACGCCGTTCTCCTCGCAGCAAGCGATCATTTCTTCGGCGTCTTCCAGCGTCAGGGCGATCGGTTTCTCGCAAATGACATGTTTCCTTGCTTTTGCCGCGAGCAGCGTATATTCTTTGTGTAAATAGGTAGGCAGCGCGATGCTTACGGCATCGATATCGGCTTCTTCCAGCATGTGCTGGAAGCTAGCGTAGGCGGGCGCGCCGGTACGTTTCGAGAGCACGTCGGCCATTTCCTGCCTGACGTCGCAGACGCCGGTTAAGCGGACGCCTTCGAGCTTCGCGTAGATGTCGGCGTGAACGGCGCCCAAACCGCCGCAGCCCAGAACGGCAATATTCATATCGTTATCTCCTTTTCGAATGGCAATGTTTGCTTGGCATTATAATACCGCCGGAGCGTGCCCGCGTATATGCGCGGATTTAGTGCGTTTATATCCATATTCAATCTCTGCGAACGCGAGAAGGAGGAGTCGCATGGACATCTTCAAGGAACCCATCCACTACCAAAACCCGCAGCTATGCCTGAAGGTATGGACGTTCGTACAGTCCGGCAAACATAACGAGGAATCGCACAGCTGGCACTTTCATAAAGAGGTGGAGTTTCTTCTTGTTCTGAGAGGCGAGCACCACATCATCACGCCGAGCCGGACGTACCGTCTGGAGCCCGGCGCGGTCATGGTCGTAGGCTCGAACCAGCTGCATCGCGGTTATGTCGGACCGGAGCATGAATCGGAATATATCGTGCTTCACGTCGATCTCGAAGCTTATTTCGACCCGGCGACTATTAGCTTCATGGGCCGGTTCATGGAGCTGCTGTATCCGCTGGATGGATTCAACGATTTGTTCGCGAGCGATCTCTCCGTGCGTTCGGAGGCGGGCGGGATCATATCGCGAATCCATGAAGAAGTGATGCGTGCCGAAGCGGGCTACGAGCTCGCGGTCAGCATGCATATGAAACATTTGCTGCTTGTGCTCCTGCGTAACGACAGGGACGGGGTTTTGTCCTCGCTCGGTCCGCTGGACGCCGGAGTGCTTGGGCCGGTCATCGCCTATATCGATGCTCGCTTGGAAACGAGAATCGACATGAGGGAGGTTAGCCGGATTGCCGGTATGAGCTATGTTTATTTTTCGAAGTTTTTTAAGGAAAAGCTTGGCATTTCCTTTACGGAATACGTCAATCGCAAGCGGATCGCGAAGGCCAAACGGCTTCTTGCGATCAGCGACCGCCAGATTTCGGACATCGCCGAAGCGGTAGGCTACGAGAATATGGCGCATTTTTATGGCTTGTTCAAACGGTATTCCGATTGTACGCCTAAACAATTCAAGGAGCGGCTGAATCGTTCAACTGGATCATAAATCTAAGCAAACAAGAAACCTTCGGAACAGCTCCGAGGTTTCTTTTTTTTTGGCAATTCCACAACATAACAACAATATACAACTTAAAAACAATTAAATACACAAAATTTACTTGTGTTTGACACTGGGTTAACAATACAGCCTTACACTGAAACCAAGTTAAATGGAGCGAGGAGATGGATAAACGAATGGCTAATGAAGGATTAATGTTGCGCGGCATTACGAAATCGTTCGGAAGCTTTCATGCTTTGGATGATATAAACGTTCATATCCCCAAAGGCAAATTCACATGTTTGCTAGGGCCGAGCGGATGCGGGAAAACGACGCTGCTTCGAATCATATCCGGTCTGGAACAGGCGAATCGGGGACAGGTGCTGCTTGATGGCGAAGATATTTCGAGCCTCTCGGCAGCCAAACGGAACTTCGGCATCGTGTTCCAATCCTACGCGCTGTTCCCCAATCTGAGCGTAAGGGAAAACATCGGATACGGATTAAAAGGGAAGCTGAAACGGGGCGAAATACAAGAGAAAATCGATGAAATGCTGGAGCTGGTCGGGCTTGGCGAGCTCGGGCGCCGTTATCCTGCTCAGTTATCAGGCGGCCAGCAGCAACGCGTTGCGCTCGCCAGGGCGGTCGCGATGTCCCCGAAGGTGCTGCTGCTGGACGAGCCGTTATCCGCCCTGGATGCCAGGGTACGCGCAAAGCTAAGAGAGCAGCTGTGTGAGTTGCAAGAGAGGCTCGGCATCACGACGGTCATGGTGACGCACGACCAAGAAGAAGCATTGACGATGGCGGATGACATCGTCGTGATGGACCATGGCAGGGTCGTGCAGACGGGAACGCCTCAGGTCGTATACGAAGCGCCGAACAGCCCGTTCGTGGCGGATTTTATCGGAGCCGTAAATTTCCTGCCTGCGGGCTATGTCGATGGCAAGGATGGTCTTCATGCCGTTAGACCCGAGCATATCGAGATGCTTGTCGGCGAGACGGGGGAAGCGTACGAGGCTGACGCCAAGAGCGGTTACGTGCAGCATGTGGAGTTCCGGGGCGCTTATTGCCGGATTAGCTTGAAGCTGACCGATCTTAGGGGAGCGGTAACGGATTCCGTCGTTACGATCGATCTTCCTTCCGAGAAAGCAGCTAACATCCCACTCGCAAAAAGCTCGCTGGTGAAATTCCGGATCACGCCCGATCGGCTGCTTTATTATCCCGACCAGGCAGCCAGTTTGTAGAAGGAGCCAATAATGAAACCACATTCACTCATGAAATCAAAAGGACGTATGCTCCGAACGAGGGAAGTGACCGCCGCCGGTTCCGGGCAAAACGTCGTCAAGCTCCTGCTGCTTCTCACCTTGCTCGCTTTAGTCGTCGTCATCGCTTTGCCGCTGGTTGCCATGTTCAGGCAAGCATTCGTGGACATCGACGGCGCGTGGATCGGCTTCTCGAATTTCGTTCAGTACGTGCAGTCCAAGTCTCTGCTGCAATCGGCCCTCAACACCGTATCGGTGTCCGCGGCGACGACGGCCATATCGGTACCACTTGCTTTCGGGCTGGCCTATGTAATGACGCGGACGGATATCAAGGGCAAAGGATTGTTTAAAGCGCTCATGCTGCTTCCGTTGTTCGCTCCGACGATGATGCATGGCATCGCGCTGACGTACCTATTCGGCCATCAAGGCATGTTCTCGACCGGGCTGTTCGGCTTATTGCCGTTCGAATGGCGCATTCCTTTGTACGGCCCGGTGGGGATCGTCATCTCGGAAGTCGTTTACACGCTCCCGCAAGCGTTCCTCATTCTGTGCGCGGGGCTTGCCGTCAGCGACTATCGACTGTACGAAGCGGCGGAGTCGATGGGAGCATCAGGTCCGCGCAAGCTGTGGACCGTTACGCTCCCTTCGGTGAAATACGCCTTGCTCAGCGCGATCGTCATCTGTTTCACGTTAAGCTTTACGGATTTTGGCGCTCCGAAGGTCGTCGGCGGGCAATACAACGTGCTGGCGACGGATATCTTCAAACAAGTCGTCGGCCAGCAAAACATGTCCATGGGAGCCGTCGTCGGCATCGTGCTGACGATTCCGGCCATCGCCGCTTTTATCGTGGACCGGATCGTAACGAGGAGGCAGCAGGCTTACGTCACGTCCAAATCGGTACCGTATGCGGTGAAGCGGAACCGGCTTCGCAACGCGATTGCCTACGCGTACGCCAGCCTCATCGCGGCGTTCATGCTCCTCTTGATCGGCGCGGTCGTTACGGCGTCCATCGTGAAGAAGTGGCCATACGATCTGTCGTTCACCTGGAGCAACTTCGACTTTTCGAACGCGGCCGCCGGCGGTTACGAGCCGTTCTGGACAAGCGTGCAGGTCGCGATCTGGACGGCAGTCATCGGAACGGTTGTCACCTTCCTCGTGGCATATCTGATCGAGAATGTGAAGGTTTACCGGAAGATCCGCCAAGCCGCTTACTTCTTGTCGATCTTGCCTTTGGCGCTTCCGGGTTTGGTGATTGGATTGTCGTTTATCTATTTCTTCAACCATCCGGACAATCCGCTTCACTTTATTTACGGAACGATGGCCATTCTGGTGCTGGCGAACATCGTGCATTTCTTCTCGGTGCCGTTCATGACGGCTACGGCGACACTCAAGATGATGGACAAGGAGTTCGACCAGGTGTCGGAATCCATGAACGTTTCAAGGCTTCGCACTTTTTTCCGAATTACCGTTCCGTTATCGCTTCCCGCGATTCTGGAGATGGCCGTTTATCTGTTCGTCAACGCTATGGTGACGGTATCCGCCGTTATCTTCCTATACAGCTCCGATATTAAGCTCGCATCCGTCATGATCGTCAGCATGGACGATGCCGGCGATACCGCGGTCGCGGCCGCCATGTCGGTACTCGTCGTCCTGTTGAACGTCTTCGTTCGCGCTGCATACGAGCTCGGGACTGCCAGGCTAAGACGCAAGATGTCGGCTTGGCAGAAGCGTTAAACCTAACTACTCTTTGGAGGGATTTATATGATTAAAGCAGTCATTATGGATTGGGCAGGAACAATGGTGGATTACGGCAGTTTTGCGCCGGTCGAGGCATTCCGAAGATTATTCCGGGAGAGAGGCATAGAAGCTTCGCATCGCGCCATTCGCAAGCCGATGGGACGGATGAAGAAGGATCATCTCCGCGACATTTGCGCCGAGCCGGATGTTGCCGCCGCTTGGCTGGAGCGTTACGGGCAAGCGCCGACCGAAAGCGACATCGACGAGATGTACGAAGCGTTCGAACCGATGCTGATGTCCATCGTCCATGAATTTGCGGAGCCGGTCCCGGGCGCGGTTGAGCTCGCCGATCGACTGCGCGGCCAAGGGATCAAGATCGGCACTACGACGGGATATACGCGTCCGATGCTGGATCTGATCTTGCCCGAAGCGGCGAAACTCGGCTACACGCCGGACAGCACGGTTACGCCTGACGAAGCGGCCGCCGGCCGCCCCGAGCCGTGGATGGTTTACCGCAACGCGGAGAAGCTTGGCCTATTTCCGATGGAGAGTTACGTGAAAGTCGGGGATACCGAAGCGGATATGCAAGAAGGCCGCAACGCGGGGGTATGGACGGTAGGCGTGGTGTTCGGCGGCAACGAGGTCGGTCTATCGCTGGCGGAATACGAGATGCTGTCTGAGGGCGAGAAGGAAAAAACGTACGTTGAGATTTCCGAACGCCTAACGAAAGCCGGAGCCCACTTCATCATCCGCGAAATCGGCGAATTGGACCGCATCATTGCCCATATCAACAATCGCATGGAAGCGGGTGAACGTCCTTGATCCAGACAGGACAACAAACGATCGTTCGGACGGATACGGAAAATCCTTATTTGCTGCTGACGCCGGGCCCGCTTACGACGACGCGGACGGTGAAGGAAGCGATGCTGAAGGACTGGTGTACGTGGGATGAGGAGTATAACGGGCTGGTCCGATCCATTCGCGACCGATTGACCACGCTCGCGGCTCCGGGCCGTGAGCGGGATTATACGGCGGTGTTGATGCAAGGGAGCGGAACGTTCAGCGTGGAAGCGACGATCGGGACGGCTTTGCCGAAGGAAGGCGGGAAACTCGCCATCGCCGTGAACGGGGCATACGGGGAGCGGATCGTCCAAATCGCACAGACGCTCGGCATCGAGACGGCCGTGCTGCGCTTCGATGAGCGAGAGCCGGTCGACCCGGCGAAGGTAAGCCTGCTGCTAAGCTCCGACCCGGCCGTGACGCATTTCGCCGTCGTCCATTGCGAGACGACGACGGGCATTCTTAATCCGCTCGCCGAGATCGCGAGCGCGGTGCGAGACAGCGGCGTCACGTTTATCGTGGACGCGATGAGCAGCTTCGGAGGCATTCCCATGGATATCCATGAGCTCGGAGCCCACTTTCTGATCAGCAGCAGCAACAAATGCATTCAAGGCGTGCCGGGATTCGGATTCGTCATAGCGGAGAGGGAAACGCTTAAGGGCTGCAAAGGCCGAGCAAGATCGTTGTCGCTTGATCTGTACGACCAATGGGAGACGATGGAAAGCTCCGGCGGCAAGTGGCGTTATACATCGCCGACGCATGTCGTGCGCGCATTCGACCAAGCGCTGCAGGAATTGGAGCAGGAAGGCGGCATTGCGGAACGGCATCGTCGATTCGCGGCGAGCCAAAGCGCGTTGGTGTCGGGATTAAAAGAAGCCGGTTTCGAGGCGTTGCTGGCCCAAGAACTGCAATCGCCGATCATAACGGCTTTCCGATACCCATCCGAATCCTTTGATTTCAGCCTGTTCTATCAGCACTTGAAGAGTAACGGATTCGTTCTTTACCCGGGCAAGCTTACCGCGGTTCCGACATTTCGGATCGGAAGCATCGGGGACGTAAGCGAAGTAGATATGGAACGGTTAACGGCAATTGTAAAAACATACATGGAGGTACAATGACATGAAAGTGTTTTGTTTGGGCGGAGCGGGACGGATATGCAGCGAAGCGGTGCGCGACTTGGTCGAATACTCCTCGTTCGACACGATCACGATCGGAGATTTTAATCTTGAAGCGGCCGAGGCGCTCGCCGCCTCTTTGAACGATCCCCGGGTGAAAGCCGTGCAAGTGAACGTTCATGACCATGAAGCGACGGTTGAGCAACTTCGGGGTTATGACATCGTAATGGACGGAACGACGATCACGCTTAATGGGTTGTCGACGGCTTGCATTGCGGAAGCCGGATGCCATGGGGTGAATCTGAACGGCTTCGGCGACGAAGACCGCAGCCACGAAGGTTTTGTCCGACACGGCAAGCTGTGCCTGCCGGGGTTCGGCATGACGCCGGGCGTAACGCAGATGATGGCGATGCATGCGGCGAATGCGCTCGGCGAGGTGCATGAAGTCCGCGTAAGCCACGGCTCTTACCGACCGATCGCATTCTCCAGGTCGATCGCGGAGACGACGGTGTACGAATACGATCCGGCGCTGCCGGGGCGCGTCGTGTACGAGAACGGGGAATTTATCCAAGTGGAGCCGTTCGCGCGGCCTCGCGAGATCGAATTGCCGGAACCGTACGGCAAGGCCGTCCAATACATTATTCCGCACGCGGAAACGCGCACGCTTGCCAAAGCGCTTGAATCGAAAGGCGTGAAGCTGATCGAAGTGCGCGGGACATGGCCGCAGCAGAATATGAGGCTGGTTCGCGCTTTATACGATTATGGTTTCCTGCGCAACGATAAAGTAACGCTTAGTCCTTCCTTCGAACCGTTCGGCATCATGGATGCTATCGGCGAATATTTGTTCCAATCGCAGGAAGGCCATTCGACCGAGCTATACGGCTATGCGCTTCATATCGAAGCTACGGGTATTTCGGCAGATACGGGACTTCCTGTCAAACATACATTGACCCACACGCATCCCGCGTCGGACGGTTCCGTGCCCGGCTGGGAGAAGCTGCGCGCCTACACACGGAACGTCGGCATTCCGCTTGCGATCGCGACGGAGCTCATCGCGTCCGGCCGAACCATTTGCGAAGGCCGCGCCGGCATCGTAACGCCGGAGGAAACGTTTGAACCGGCCGCTATTTTCCAAGAGCTGGAGAGACGTGGCATCTTCATCCACCACCGTATCGAGAACGCGTAGAGAAGGAGAGATCGCCCGTGTCATTGGCCGGTGAGGAAAGAAAAGCGATCATTATTAACATGCTTCAACTGCAAGGGAAAGTCCGTACGCCGGAATTGGTCCAAGCGCTGGAAGTATCGTCGGAGACAATCCGGCGTTACTTGGAAGAGCTCGAGAATGAGCATAAGTTGAAGCGGGTATACGGAGGCGCGGTCAAAATCAACGTGGAACGCGAGGAGCCGGCGTACGTGCGGAGGGAAGTGCTGCAGGCGGAGGAGAAACGAAGGATAGGCCGTACGGCAGCAGCCTTGGTACAGGACAAAGACGTTGTTGTCATCGACGACGGAACGACCACTCTCCAAATGATCGATTCGCTCGTCTTGAAAAAGCAGCTCACGATATTGGTCACTTCGGTGTACACATTGAATCTGTTGATCGGATATCGGAACCGAAATGTTTTCGATGGCGATATCGTGTTAGTCGGCGGGCGTGTGAATACCAAACATTACCGGACGGCGGGTTCTCTTGCCATCGATTTCATGAGCAGCTTCAACGTGGACAAGGCGTTCGTGGTGGCCGACGGCCTGCAGATCGACAACGGATTTACGAGCTACGAGGACGAGAGGGGCATGCTCTCCCGAATGTACATGAAACAAGCGAAGCAAACGATCGTTCTTGCCGACCATACCAAGATCGGCACGACCCATTATTTCAAAATAGCGGATTTCAAAGACGTCGATATGATCATTAGCGATGTGCCGCCTCCGCTCGCTTGGCAAGCCAAAATGGCCGATCAGGATATTCATTGGATTGTCGCCGATTAAAACACACGAAAAAACAATTAAAACTAAAAACAATACAATTTATTAACGTGTATTTAACGGTGAGTTAAACAACCAACCTTATACTTGGAATTGTAAGAAAGAACATAACCAAGGGAGAGAAAAAGAATGAATAAAAGAGGTTTATGGCTTGTCTGCGTCATCGCGATCGTGGCTTTGATGTCCGCTTGCGGCAATGCGGGCAATACAGGCGGCAATAACGGCAGCAACGCGAAATCGGGCACCGAGGCGGTAAGCGACGCGAACAGCGGCGGCAGCAAGGCGGATACGGAAAGCAAAGAAATCACCGTATATACGGCGCTGGAAGACGATCAGCTGAAGGAATACTTGAAATCCTATTACGCCAAATATCCGGACGTCAAACTGAACATCGTTCGCGACTCCACGGGTATCATTACAGCCAAGCTCCTCGCGGAGAAGGACAACCCGCAAGCCGACGTCGTTTGGGGCGTTGCCGCAACGAGCTTGCTCGTTTTGGATCAGAACGGCATGCTGGAGCCTTATTCCCCAGCAGGTATTGACCGGATCCAACCAGAATTCAAGGATAGCAACGATCCGGCGCATTGGGTGGGTATTGACGCATGGGAAACGGCGGTTACGGTTAACACGGTCGAGCTGGAGAAAAAGGGCCTTGCGATTCCCCAGTCTTACGAAGATTTGATCAAGCCGGAGTACAAAGGTTTGATTACGATGCCGAATCCGGCTTCGTCCGGTACAGGATTCCTTACCGTTTCGGGTCTGCTCCAGCTAATGGGCGAAGAGAAGGCTTGGGAGTACCTGGACAAGCTTCATGAGAATATCGGCATTTACACGCATTCCGGCTCCAAGCCAGCCAAGATGGCCGGCACGGGCGAATACCCGATCGGCATCTCTTTTGGATACCGTGGCATTACGGAGAAAGAAAGCGGATCGCCTGTCGAAGTCGTGTTCCCGACGGAAGGCTCCGGATATGATGTAGAAGCGAATGCATTGATGAAAAAAGACTCTATCAAAAAAGCGGCTCAAGACTTCCTCGATTGGGCGATCACGGACGAAGCGATGGCAGAGTACGCCAAAAACTACCCAATCGTGTCGATAAAAAATGACTCGGCCGAGATTCCCGCCGGATATACCAAAAATCCGATCGAACAATTGATCAAATACGATCTGCAATCGGCAGCGAAAAACCGTGATGCCGTTCTCTCGGAATGGAGCACGCGTTACGATGCCAAAAGTGAACCAAAATCGTAACGGCTCAATGAACGAAGGACTGACCTGCCAGAGGTCGGTCCTTTTTTTGGTGTTTGTCGACCACGGCGCTCATGCCTCAAGCGGATGATGTCATAAACAATGGGATAAGTTGGTCATCAAAGGGAAAAACACCGATATCATCCGGGACGTGAAAACGATCGGCGATTAAATGGCCAAAGGAAACCCCGAAGATAACGTGCTTGTCGGCTGACTCTCCGTGCCGTTGCCCACAGAAATACTTGTCCTCAGAGATACTAATCCTCAGTTTCCGCCGGTACTAACCAGGGGGGAGTTTTTCTCGGCTCATTCTTTTGTTAGTGCACCATACGGCAAACTTTCATGACCAATTGCACGCCTTCTAACACCATCCCTTCTGCTCAGAAAATCTCTATAAGCGAAGTCGCCATCAAGTACATTTTGTGTTGAACTGCTAACTTATTGGGTTCAGCTAGTCCGAACCAGGACAGTTTTTCCCGGTGACATTCTTTTCTTAAGGCGCCATACGGCAAACTTTCATAACCAATTGCACGCCTCCTAACACCATCCCTTCTGCTCAGGAAACCTCTAAAGGTGAAGTCGCCAACATGTACATTTTGTTTTGAACTGTTAACATAGTGGGTTCCGCTAGTCCGAACCAGGAAAGCTTTTCCGGGGGACATTCATTTTATTAGGCCGCTATGCGGCAAACCTTCATGACCAATTGCACGCCTTCGAGCACCATCCCTTCTGCTCAGGAAACCTCTAAAGGCGAAGTCGCCAACATGTACATTTTGTTTTGAACTGTTAACATAGTGGGTTCCGTTGCTATGAACGTTTTAGTCAAGCCCTTGCATTTTGCACCACCAAAACACTAGGCGCGGGAGCAAATAAGCGAGCGACGGTCGGCACGCTGCTATCCGTGGGTTGGTTACCA
>NZ_JAVFVT010000017.1 GCF_030929555.1 Paenibacillus sp. LHD-117
TACTCACCCGTCCGCCGCTAACCGTCAGGAGTGCAAGCACTCCATCAGATCCGCTCGACTTGCATGTATTAGGCACGCCGCCAGCGTTCGTCCTGAGCCAGGATCAAACTCTCCATAAAGGTGTTTGACTTGCTCAATAACGTTGTTGCTACGAAGATTTTCATATTGGCTAAGCCAAGTATGAAAACTTCTTATCGATTCAATCTTTCGATTGTATCGGGCAGTTTCGCTCGTTGTTCAGTTTTCAAAGAACAATCTTATCTTTCTCGAAGCATTCGCGCTCGAGTTTATCGAGTGTGAATGTCTTCCGTGTCGGCCGTTTGTCTCAGCGGCGACTTAGATAATATATCACGCCCGCCTAGTGGAATGCAAGCACTTTTTTAAAATAATTAATAGATTACGATTCGGGCATTAAAAAAGACCCGCATCAGCTGCGAGTCCTTAACTATTCCTTCATCTATATATTAGTACTGTTTGGCTTTTGAATACTTGGCTACATCCTTCATCCAGCTCAAAGGTTTGTTGCTTTGCTTCATCCCCGCATCCACCGTCGTGTCGATCGTAACCCACTTGCCGTTCAGATAAACCTCGTTCCATGCATGGTAAACGTCCACATAATCGGAGTCGCCCATCACCAGCTTTGCCGGAATGTCCAGACTGCGGAGCATAGCTGCATACAGAGCAGCGTAGCCGTAGCAGATATCTTTCTTCGTCGTCAGCGTGCGATCAATGCTCGGCAGGTAGTCCGTTGTGACGGTTTGGGCGAGATTCTTATCGTAAGCGATGTTCGAAATAATGAAATCATATACGGCCTTTGCTTTCTCCTCGTCCGTCTTCTTGCCTTTGGCCAGTTCCTGCGCCTTCGCGATCGCTTTGCTCGAGCTTGTCCAGCTCACGTTCTGAACGGAATTCAAGTAAACAACCTTTTCGTCCTTCAAGCTGAGCGTGACCGCCTGTTGCTTTACTGCTTTATATGACTTGCCAGAAATGTTCTCCAAAAGCATAACCTTATACTCGCCGTTGCCCAGCTGCAGTGGAAATACTTCCGTCGTGCGTCCGGCCGTCAAGTTGTAGGTATAGCTTTCCTTGCCTTTTGTTATCATAACCTTCATCTTCGGAGCGGATTTCGCGTCGTAAGAGACCTTGACCACGCCTTGCGACAATTCCGACGTATCCAGCCAAGCCGTAGCTTCGGCTGCGGATACCACTTGAACAGAAGTAAATAGCATAAATACGGATAAGACCATCATTATCATTTTGCGCATCATAAAAAACTCCCTTCGGCGGCCAGGCTGCCATCTGTGTAGAAGGCCCTATAGCTTTGCGTCCCAGTCTTTCGACAGGTTTGCCATTATCGTATGAAGCTTGAATCTACGTTCTATAAAGTCCTAGACCACGTTCATTACGGTCCTATGAAAAACAAAAAAAGCCCAGTCATTCGGTAGCTGGCTGCCATCTTACGGAAGGCCCTATAGCTTTGCGTCCCTACCTTTCGATAGGTTTGCCGTTATCGCGTCTAGCTTTCTTGGTTCTATATTACCACATTTTACTAGAGTTGCAACTCATTTTTCTGACAATAGCCTACTTCAATCGATACGGAAGCGCCGTTCTTGTTGACCCGTTAAACAGACTTGTCGCAGCAGCGAACAAATAACTGATCAACATTTATTTCATAGTCTTTTTTACCCATTAATATGAGTATATTTCCCTAGTAAGTAGGCATAAAGTTTGATATTATTAGAATAGTATGGAAGAGAGGTGATGGAATTGTCCGGTTATATGATGTTTACTGAGTTACCTACGCCGCTCAAGCTTATCGGTATACGGCTTTTCCGAGACGAGAACGGGCGATATTGGTACAAATTTAGAAACAACAATCGAAAAAGATTTTTTTGATTCTGAGCAGCTCAGATCTTACATACATGTACAGTACAAAATAAAGGATCCCCGACCGTTTGGCCAGGGATCCTTTATTTTGTTGTAAAACGAGCTATTTCAGCGCCTCCGCGATTTTCCGTCCTGCTTCCAACTCCGCTTCGAATGTAGCGCGATAATCGGCAATAATGGCCGTGCTGTAGCCGCCAGCCATCAATGCTTCGGTCGTTTGCGCCAAAATCTCATCGAAATTCACCGAACATGCGGCGATCTCAGCCTCGATGTCCGCGATGATCCGCTTCTTGCCCGCTTCATCGGCACCCGAATATTGCAGCGCTATTCCAAGCAGCGTGGACTGGCAGCTTGAGCGCAATGCTTCCAAACGTCCTTCGGCACTCGCCGTAATTTGCTCGTACGTCGGCTTGACTGTCGGTCCGCCGCCCCCACCGCCGTTTCCTGCTCCCGGACCGTTCCCGCCCGCTTCGGACTCGCCACCCGTCTCCTGCGACCCGCCTTCAAGACCCGCACGGTAAGCCTCCGACTGTCCGCTGACCGTTCTCGTAGCCGGATCCCAGTCAATCTCCGTCCCGATCGACTCGGCCAGAAACCGAAGAGGCACGTAAATCGAGCCTTGGTAAATAAACAACGACTGCCCTTGCGGAAGCTCTTTCGTTTCCCCTGCAAAGACCAGCGTCGCTTCCTTGACCTTCATCGATAACGTCTGCTGCGACCCGCTTGTCCCACTGCCGCTTGCAAGCTGCAGCTGCTTTTTCAGCTCCGTTAGCTCTGAGTCGGTCGGCTCCGACACGGTCACTTCGTTCTTCTCACCGTTCCAGCCCACTTGCTTGAGCAAGGCATAAGAAAGATACCGTATAGGCACGTAGGTTCGACCCTGACAGATAAAAGCATGCTGGCCTTTCGGCAGCGCCAGCTTCTGCCCGTCGAAGACCAATTGAACCGGCTGCGTCCGGACCTGCACCGTTTTGGCGGCCGGGTCGCCGGAGCTAGCCGCGACGGCATGGAACGGCGCAAGAGCGACAAGCAGAACTAGCAGCATCGTTCGTATGGATAATTTGCGCTTTTTCATTGAATTCTCCCTTTCGAATACCATTCTAAGTGCAGCAACCTATTGAAGCGCGCTTGCAAGCTCGACCAACGCCTCGCTTCTGGCGTTCGCCTTGGCGCTCTCGTACTCCGAGCCCCAGTCCGGCAGCTCGCTTTGCTGCAAACCTGCTTCTTCATACTTCGCTTTCGCATCGCTAATCAGCTGATTAAACTGCGCATCGCATTCCGCCTCCGCAGCCACTACCTTTCCCAGATACTTCGTTTGAATAGATTCCAGGGCCGCATCCTTATCAGAGGTGATTTCCACCTTGATCTGCGCGATCAGTTGGCTGCTTGTCGCCTTGCACGTGCCGCGAAGCGCCTCCATGGAGGCCGTGATGGTCGAATCAATCTGTTTCTTGCGTTCCTTCTTGTCGATAGGCGTTGGCGCGGGTGCAGTAGACGGACTGCTTGGATTCGACGCTTCCACGGAATTGGTAGGCGAAGGCTGACCCGCGTTATCGTCAGGTGATGCTGCGGGATCCACGCCCGCCTGTCCAGTAGACGTTTCGCTTGATTGCGGCTTCTCCTCGGAATCGTGCGCGGCAATCTCCTCGCCCGATTGTCCTTCCTTATCATCAACGACCAGCGATATCTCCGGCTCCTGCTGACCTTCCGAGTCCTCCGCTTCCGCTAGTTGTTCGTTTAGCTCCTTTGCTTGATTCAGCTTCGTCGTCAAGCTGATCACACCATAGGACGCTACTCCGAGTACGAGCAGCAAAGCAACAACCAGGAGCAGCATCCTCTGTCGTTTTGTCATTGAAGTCATCCTTATCTCCCTTGAATTCATTTGCGACTTAAAATCCAAACAAAAAAAGCCGGCGTTTCTCCCAGTCATACTGGCGCCGGCTTTTTATTTTTATCATAATTGTATGCTGCTAGGAATGTGGGTTCAAAACCACGGCATTCGCTAGCTTCGCCCGATGGCGATTCATCTTCAGGTACAGCTCGAGACGCTTGCCTTCATCCAAGCAGCTCTCCCACAACATTTCGTAGAAGCCCACGCACAGATAATGCCATTCCCTGACCAAATTGGAATACAAGATCAACATGAAGCAACAACCTCCATTGTTCCCGCAACCCCAGACGGGAGGCACGATATTCGGTAACTGGCTGGCATACTCCGATACTTAAGAGCGTAGCCCCTTTAGTTTTGCGTCTCCATCTTTCGATGGGTTTGCCATTATCGTAAGGGTTGCACGGGTATTAAGTTGTATGTATATTATCAAAATGCCGCCAAAAAATATTGAGTCTATCGGCTCAATCTTCTCCGGAAGCTTGCGGCTTTATTTTGAACGATCCTTGTTATTCGATCTTACGCGTTCAATCCACTTGTAAAGCCCTATCCCCAATAAAACTCCAGCGCTATCGATGAACACATCCTTAACCTGCGCTCCTCTTCCCATTACGAAAAGCTGATGCACTTCATCCGATACGGCGAACAACACGCAGACCAGCAATGTGATTGCCATGCCGCGCATGCCTCTTACGCCTATCTTTGTCAAAGTACCAAGAACGAGCATGCCAAGTACGAAGTAGATGAAAAAATGTGCATTCTTCCGCACCGCATGATTCAACTCGCGCGGATCCAGCTCCGCGCCAGGCACCAACCGCTCGACCGTCGCCACGATCTTATCCGAAATGCCGGAGCTAAGCTCGTTCGACGAAGAGGCGGGCTGGCTGGAGAAGCTGATAATAAGGGCCATCCAAAGAATCACGACAGCCCCGTAAACAAATTTTCGCATGGGACAAATCCTTTATTTTACGCCGTAGTAATCCACGTACCAATCCGCAAACTTCTGCAGACCGACTTCAATGGGCGTCTCCTTATTGATAGGATCGAACACTTTATTTAGCACAAACTCCGCTGCTACCAAGCAACGGAGTTTGAATGATAACTGTTCGATTACTGCGCAATTACAGTCCGTCTACTCTACTAGTTTGTCTATCTGTTCAATACGGGCTTGAGACTCTATCATCTTTACAATATTAATAGGCGGTAGCACCAATGGGTTAATATTAGCATTGGCTGTATAGGTTGTTACTAAGGCTCGGATGTAAGGGAATAAGATGGCAACTGCGTTCACTTCGGCTAATCCCTGCTTCTGCTCGCCATTTGCTCCATCAACTTCGAAGAACCCCGTGACGCTAATATTCATGCTGAAAGGATAATTGCGCTCGATAGCATTCTTAAAAATAGCAACGTTTAGTGTGACAAGCAATATAATCGCTTCATCTTCTACAAATTCAATCTCTCTGCTCACTTGAAAGTCGAGATCGACTGACTCATCAGCATTAAATTCGTGATTCACATGAAACTCCACGCTATTAACTACATAATTACGAAACTGCAATACACTTTGAATCTCTTGATTGCCAACGCCGCTATTGGTCATATTAAGCCGCATCCTCCGGACGCAAAGAAACAGGGGAAAGGACGAAAGTCTGGAATCCTTCTCTCAGCCTGTAGCCATGCATATTTGTGCTGTCGTAACGGAAGTTGGTTCTTAAATCCTCCTCGGTCAACATGGTCATGTGGAACCGAGCAGCTGGCGCAATTCGATCTATACCAGCCTTGACTAGACTAGCTTCCACTTCGTTAACGGAAACCGACCGGAAGTGCTCTTCAATTCTGTCCATTCTTTCCTGATGTCCCATACCCATTACCTCCCTCACATAACCTATATACGATAATGCATAATATATGCCAATGTATTTTAACGTCTTTTCATTCTGAATGGGGGATTTCCGGCAGTTGGCGAATATTTGACCACTTTATTGGCACTTGGTGGCTGAATCACATTGTTGAAATACATGTCCCTGATCTGATCCTTGTACACGGCAATATTGTCCGCATAATGGTACTCATCAGCATCTTCGACAACTGTCGGGTTTTTAATACATCGCTGCTCCTGCGGCATGAAGCCGAATCGTGTAAACACTGAACGGTAGTGTCGAGGGTTCAAGCCGAATATCGCTCTCACCAGATCGAAATCCTGGGCGTACCCCAGCTCATTAAACATATAATTAATGACCACGCCATCCGAGATCTCAACAGTCCTGAATCGGGGGATATGTTCTTTCTTTCTCTTCAGTTCGGCAAAAGTCTTGTCGAACTCAATCTTATGTGCCGCCTTGATTAAGTCGAACATACGTGCATCTGCCTTTTGCCCTGCGGATATGATCATGTACTCTTCTATTAACGCATCGTCACGGCAACTTTCGTTGTATTGCTTATTATACATATCGACAATCCATTTGTAGGCATAGAAGTCTTCTACAAAAAAGTAGATCCCGTCCCCCAACCAATGCCGATCCCCAATAGATTCTTCGAACGCGTTGCTGGCCAACATTCTTTGACCCCGAGCCCGGTATGTTCCATGGTATATTTTCTCTGCCAACATGCCAAACTCCCTTTGCGGAATCAATAATCACTTTCCGAAAAAGCTGCTTTTCATTATACTAGTAAGATTTTGCCACAAAAGCAAGGTATATTAGGTAATTTTAACAAACAATTTGACATGTAAACTATATATAGTTTTCTCAAATCGGCAAATACTATATCTTGATCATCCCAAGGCGAAACGGCTGTCACCGTCCTTTGGCAGCGCAGCGCGTTTCATTTCGAGAATTTTAAAAAAGATTATTTGACTCCATAATACTCCACGTACCAATCCGCAAACTTCTGCAGACCGACTTCAATGGGCGTCTCGGGCCGGAATCCTACCGCTTGCTGCAATAGTGCCGTTGAAGCGTAAGTCGCCGGGACATCGCCGGGCTTGATGGGCTCGAAGATTTTGTCAAACACGACTTCCCTTCCGGTCGCCCTGGTCAAGCAACGCTCCAGCGTCTCAATGAATGTCATTAGCTTCTCCGGGCTATTGTTGCCGATGTTGTACACCTTATGGGGAGCCCCGCCCGCAGGCGGCTTCTCGATCAGTCGCTCCATCCCGGTCACGATGTCATCGATATACGTAAAATCTCGGTAGAGATCATTGGCGAAATCCCCATTGTTGAAAATCTTGATCGGTTCGCCGGCAAAATACTTGTCCGCAAACCCGAAATAAGCCATGTCCGGTCTTCCCATTGGACCATACACGGTAAAGAACCGTAGACCCGTCGCCGGAATTCCGTAAAGATGGCTATAGGTATGGGCCATTAATTCATTGGACTTCTTCGTTGCCGCGTACAGCGATACCGGATGGTCAACGAAATCCTTCTCCTCGAAAGGCACTTTCTCGTTCGCCCCATAAACCGAGCTGGACGAAGCATAGACGAGATGCTTCACCGGGTAATGCCTGCAGGCTTCAAGGATATGAAAAAATCCCGTAATATTGCTCTGAATATACGCGTCCGGATTCTCGATCGAATAACGGACGCCGGCTTGAGCAGCCAGGTTTACGACCACATCGGGCCTGTGCGCTTCGAACAGCTGGACCACCGCGGCTTTATCCGCAAGATCGCCCTGCACGAACTCGAACTTCTCATACAGCATAAGCTGGTCCAAGCGGGCCCGCTTCAAACCAACGTCGTAATAATCGTTCATATTATCCATGCCGATGACCCGAATCCCCTGATCCAGCAGCCTTCTGGACAAGAAATAGCCGATGAAGCCGGCCGCTCCGGTAATCAGATATACACTGTTCGCATTCTCATTCAACGTATCTCGACTCCTTCGCGCCGTTCCGAACGCCGGGCTCGCGGCCAATGGAATGATACTCCACCCCGGCCTCTTTCATGTCGGCAACCCTGTACAGATTGCGTCCGTCATAGACGAGCGGTGTCCGCATTAACTGCTTGTAAACTCCCGGCTGAACGGCTTTAATTTCTCCCCACTCCGTCAGAATAAAACAAACATTGGCGCCTTCCAAAGCCTCGTCGATATTCGCCACATATTTCATGCTGCCCTTGCCGCTCTTGCCTTCCGGATACAGCTTGGCGAAGTTATACGCTCCGATCGGATCATACGCGTACACATCGGCTCCTTGCTCCAGCAATAAAGGCACATTTTCCAGCGATGCCGCTTCCCTCAGGTCATCCGTTCCGGGCTTAAACGTTAAGCCTAGCACGGCCACCTTCAGGCCATTAAACGTAATGAGCCGCTTGCTCGCCTTTTTGTACAGCATCGTCTTCTGGTCCTTGTTCACGTCGATGGCCGACTTCACCGTTCTCAGCTCATATCCGTGCTGCCTGGCGAGATATTCGAGCGCCTTCGTATCCTTGGGGAAGCAGGAACCGCCGAAGCCGATACCCGCATTCAGGAATTTGCTTCCGATCCGCGGATCGTATCCCATTCCGCTGGCGACATCTTGAATATCCGCACCGACCAGCTCGCAGAGATTGGCGATGTCGTTCATGTACGATATTTTCAGCGCGAGGAAGTCGTTGGAGGCGTACTTGATCATCTCGGCCGATCTTCGGTTAACGGATACAATCGGCAATTGGAAAGGTTCGTAAATGCGTGTAAGCAGCTCCTCGGCCCACTTGCTCTCCGTCCCGATAATAATGCGCTCCGCGTGAAGGGTGTCATGCACGGCGGAGCCTTGCGCCAGAAACTCCGGATTCGAGGCGACCTCCACCTTCACATCGTTTATCAGGAAGTCATGGATGAATTGCTCCACCTTGTCATTCGTACCGACAGGTACCGTCGACTTCACGACCACGAGGCAATCCTTCTCGATCGTCTCGGCAATTTGCCTCGCAACCGTCGCGATATAAGAAAGGTTAGCCGATCCATCAGGCTGCTCCGGCGTACCGACACCGATGAAGATCGCGTCTGCCTCTTTATATGCGGACTTGAAGTCGGTGGTGTAGTTAATCCGCCCAGCTGCGTAATTCTTCTGCATCAACTCTTCAAGCCCCGCCTCATAGATCGGAGACGTGCCGGATTTCATAAGCGCTACCTTATTCTCATCAATATCGACGCAGGTCACCTGGTGACCCATCTCCGCGAAACACACGCCGGCAACGAGGCCGACGTAGCCGGTTCCGGCTACTGCTATATTGAACATTGGAATGGCTTCCCTTCTTGTTACGATAGCAGAATTTTTTTATTACTTACTCAAACAGAAAAGTTTAGAGAGTTCATTTACTTTTCCCAAACAACTCTATTTACATAGTCGGTGTAAGATAAAATAATTCTTAAAACCTTGTCAGACACATTAGGCATACTGTAATCTGACACTTGTCTTAATGTATCCTTGTTTTGTGCGGAGAGGATTTCCAGTCCCTGTAGTATTCTCTCCTTCTCTAGGCCCACCAACATCACCATTGCCTCTTCCATTGCTTCTGGTCGTTCATGTGCTTGTCTCAGATTCAAAGCTCTAAAACCAAGAATAGATGATTCTTCACTAATTGTACCACTATCGCTTAGCACTGCTCTTGCTTTAGTTTGAAGCTTAATATAATCATTAAAACCCAGTGGTTTCAATGCTGTTACCAATGGGTTAAATTGAATTCCGTTAGCATCTATCATTTTTCTGGTTCTAGGGTGAGTGCTTATGATAACTGGCAAGCGATATACATCGGCAATTTCATTTACACTCTCAACCAGATTTCTAAAGTTGGATTCTGAGTTGATGTTTTCTTCTCTATGAGCCGATATAACAAAATACTGCCCTGCATCAAGGCCTAACCTCTCAACAATATCTGATTGCTCAATGTCTGCTTTTCTTGAATTTATTACTTCAAACATAGGACTACCTGTCTTAATAATTCTATCTGCCGGTAATCCTTCTCTTAATAAATACTCTCTCGCAATGTCACTGTATGTTAAGTTAATATCTGCAATGTGATCAACGATTTTTCTATTTGTTTCCTCAGGAACTCTTTGATCGTAGCACCGATTCCCAGCTTCCATATGAAAAATGGGGATTTTTTTTCTCTTTGCAGCTATAGCACAAAGACAACTATTAGTATCCCCTAGTATTAATAACGCGTCAGGCTTTACTTCATCCAGTATCGGATCAATTTTAATAAGAATGTTCCCTATGGTTTCAACAGCTGTACCAGTCGCTGTATTCAAAAAATAATCTGGTTTCTTCAACTTGAAATCTTCAAAAAAAACTCCATTTAATTCATAATCATAATTCTGACCTGTATGAACTAGAATGTGCTCGATTGCATTTGATTTCTCTAACTTATGAATTACAGCTGAAAGTCTTATAATCTCTGGCCTTGTACCTACAACTGTCATAACCTTTAACTTTTTCATTTATTCACACCCCTAAGTAGAACGTATCTGGCTTCTCAGGATCAAATTGTTCGTTAGCCCACATCACAGTAACCATATCCGTCTCACCGAGGTTTTCTATGTTATGCGTATAGCCGATTGGTATATCAACGACTTCCAATACGTCACCACTTACGAAATATTCAATTACCTCGCTAGAATCAATTTTTCTAAAGCGAATTACTCCCTTTCCACTGACCACCAGAAACTTCTCGTTTTTCGTATGATGCCAGTGATTTCCCTTCGAAATTCCCGGTTTTGATATATTAATAGAAACTTGTCCCCTATCAGGGGTCTTGATAAATTCAGTAAAGGACCCTCTATTGTCAACGTTCATTTTGAGTTGATAACTAAATTGATTCTCCGGTAAATAACTCAAATATGTACTATACAATTTCTTTACAAATTGATCTGACATATCAGGTATTGACCGATCTTCGCGACTCTGTCTAAAAGAGCTTATTAAAGCTGCAATATCGCCAAGACTTGCCTTGTGATACTCCGGAACCTGACAAGTATTATCTACTACATTCTCATTTCCAGTCATTGCATTTATAAGTTCATTTACTACATCATCTATATATACTAGATTTAAAATCGTATTTGAATCGTTAATAGTAATTGGTAGCCCATGGGCTATATTATGACAAAATGTTGCTACAACACTATTATAATTAGGTCTACACCATTTCCCAAAAACGTTTGTAAAACGGTAGATTAGCACTTTTGCTCCTGTTTCTTTACTATATTCATGGAGCAATTCTTCCCCTGCTTTTTTACTTATACCGTATGGATTATCCCTCTCAGCTTGAGTTGAGGACGCAATCAGTATCGGACACTTATTTCCGTGCTTTTTTAGCACTTTTAGTAATAATGCTGTAAAACCATAATTTACATTCATGAATTCGGATTGGTCTTGGGGGCGGTTTACTCCAGCTAAATGAAAAACAAAATCTGCATCTTGACAGTATGCTTCTAGAAGCACTTGATCGCTATCTCTGCCGTATTCATAAATATCTGCATATTTACGGTTTCTAAGCTCAGCTACTAAGTTTTTGCCGATAAAGCCCATCGCTCCCGTTACTAGAATCTTCATTTCCGATTCCAACCCTTCAACTCTTCTCGAACATAGTCAAGCATCAATAGTCTATCCTTTATCTGCTCAATATTTAATCTCTGGGTATTATGTGAATTATATTCTTCCTCTGTTGACAAACTCTTGTTACCTTCAACAAAATATTTATCATAGTTCAAATCTCTTTTGTCCGCAGGCACTCGATAGAAACCGCCCATGTCCTCCGCCACTACGTGTTCTTCTCTAGTTAGCAGCGTTTCGTAAAGTTTTTCCCCATGACGAGTACCAATCACCTTTATTTCACAGTCCGCATTAAATAATTCCTTAATTGCTTGTGCCAAATCACCAATTGTCGATGCAGGTGATTTTTGTACCATGATATCGCCAGCTTCTGCATTCTCAAAAGCAAACACGACAAGCTCTACAGCTTCTTCAAGACTCATAAGATATCTGGTCATATTGGGATCAGTCACCGTTATAGGCTGTCCATTTTTTATTTGCTCTATAAATAATGGAATAACCGAGCCTCTCGAGGCCATTACATTCCCATAGCGAGTACCACAAATATGAATTTTTTCTGGATTCACAGTCTTGGCTTTAGCTACAAACACCTTCTCCATCATAGCTTTAGATATACCCATTGCATTTATCGGGTAGGCAGCTTTATCAGTCGATAGACAAATAACTTTTTTGACCCCAGACTCGATCGCGCCTGTCAGAACATTGTCCGTCCCAATTACGTTTGTTTTCACTGCCTCTAACGGGAAGAATTCACAAGATGGGACTTGCTTTAATGCTGCCGCATGGAATATATAATCAACTCCATACATTGCGTTCTTAACACTTGCCAGATCCCTAACATCCCCAATGTAAAACTTAAGCTTATCATTCTTATATAATTTCCGCATATCTTCTTGTTTTTTTTCATCACGGGAAAAAATTCTGATTTCTTTAATACTTGTATCTAAGAATCTCTTCATGACAGCATTACCAAAAGAACCTGTTCCCCCTGTAATAAGTAAGGTCTTGTTTTCAAACATTATGAACAACTCCTATTTATTTTGTTAACCACTTCTTAATCCATACAGGCTGGAATAGAACGTATATACTCATAGCAACAACATTGGCCAACACAACTCCAATCCAAGAATTCATCATATCCACAAGAAGCCAGGCCAAAGGAAACTTTATTACAACCCCAATAGTGAAACATACACTCTGCACCTTTAATCTTCCAAATCCATTCGCTATACTTGATAAAACACCATTCCAAATGAAAAGACTACTGTAAGATGCAAATATTAACGCAAATATATAATCAACCTTATACGTGCTTTCCCCTAGCCAAACATTAAAAGCCCAATGTAAAAAGGGTATTAAACAAAATAAACCCACTGTAGCTATGAATGCTAATACATTCAATCTTCTATATAGGCTATTAATCCAAAGGTGGTTTTTTTCAACTACCGCTCTTGTTACAGCAGACCAAATTGGAGTCAATAATAATACAATAACGGTGCTTATGAGTGAGAATATTCTATTGTAAGTTGTATATTCTACAACGGCAGCAGGTTCAACTAACCACGAAATCAAATATTCATTTGTAGTAGTAATGCACATATACATTACTTGTACCCATAAAAAAACGCCGCCTAACTTGAGAACATCTTTAGCATATGATTTATCAAAAAACCTCAGTTGCGGCCTTCCCTTGTTCAAACTATTCATAAAAACTCCAAAAGTAGCAAACAGCAAAGGAGCATTTATTGCTATAACGTAAACAGTAGCCAGTTGTATCATGCTGATATAGGCATTTGTTGGTTCTGCAATCCATACATAGACAAGTATGATTATGCTGCTAAACAGTCCCAAAAGGTGATTCAAAGCTGATTTTTGCATCGCGTAGAGGACTGAACTGATTATCCTAAAGAAAAACTGAAGGATCACTCCTATAAAGATGATATACACAGTCGTACTTAAGGTTACTTGAGGAACTATTATTTCGGATATATTAAAAATTCGATTCCAGTTTATTATTTGGAAAAGAAAAAACGAGACTACAGCTACACTAATTACCAGTACACCAACAATAACATAAGCTGAAGTAATATATTTCTTTACTTTAATCCAATCTTTATGTAACAAGGCAGGCACCAAATGATTCCTTAACCCGTTACCTACTCCTAAATCAAAAGTAAGAATCCACGATAATACTGATAACATGGTAAACCATAATCCTAATATTGATTGATTTTCGAAATATTTTATATATGCCGGTAGGGTCAAAAGTGACAGAATCAAGGAACCGCCTTTTATAAAGAAAGCACCTATTGCGTTATTTAATATCACACTATTGTATTTATGTTTATTGAGTCTTATTTTTATTCTTGAAATAAACTCTTTCATATTAATTCACCAATAACAATCTAACTTTTTCTCTAAAGTCTGCATCCAAGGTTTGAATTATTGCTCTACCGTTATAGTTATCACTTAAATTCACTCCATTTATTGCTCTAGCAACAGAAATCGGATCGTGTTTATCATAGTACTCAATAGCATGCCCGATAGATGAGGACTGTACTGCATTAATACGAACAGATACAACTCGAAGGCCATTTGCAATGTAAGACAATATTTTTGATGGGAATGATGAATCATTATACTTTGCATTTGGATTTTGAGTGCTTAAACCAATGTGGCATTTCTGTAAGAAGCTTATATAGGCTTCCCCCTTCAAGAGCCCATCATAAGTAACTTTAGCATTTGTTTTGGAAGATATGTCTTCTATTTGACTTTTAATCCGTTCTAGCTCAGCAGATGAACCAAACCCAATAATATGTAAATGGTATTTGTCAGATAGGAATTCTGCTGTTTCAATTGCTAGACTAGCACCGCCCTTTTTAGGATCAAAGGTCCCAGCGTATGCTACATGAATGCGTTCATCAACATAAGCCACTTTTCTATTAGACTCAACTCGATATGTTCCATATATAGGAATAAATGGCTTTCCTTGCGGATTCACTCTGCTATTCAGTAATTCCGTTGAAAAGAGAAATTTGTCTGCGTTTTTAAATGCTTTATTCTCGCTATCTTTCATCAAGTAATGAAAGTTTTGAATATCATCGTACACTTCCTCAACCTCAAGTATAATTTTAAATTTCTTTACTACCTTAGCTACTCTAAGCGGTAACGATAACATTACAGAGTGATATACGATAATCTGCTCATTTTTTTTTAGAGATATTATTAAATAAAAAAAAAGTTGAACTAATGAAAACAGATATTTAAGTAAACGTCCTACTTTTGTACTCGCTCCAAAAGTATCAAATGTAGTAAGAGTTAGATTATCTTTTATCTTTCTTCTCTCTCCTCTTTTATAACCTTTAGTAGCATTCGTCCAACTTGGAGAAATAATCTCAACAACGTAGTTATTTTGAATCAACGCACTTACGATATAATCAATTTTATTAACTGCAGAAGGAGCAAATTGTCTGTCTGATAGAGGGTTGTCTAGCGACTCGTAAAAGGCAATGTACTTAATCTTTTTCATTTTCCATTAGTCACCTAGCCTTATATGTAGAAGGTTTATTAGTAAAACTATAAATACTTTTAGTAAACAACTTAAATCAATGTGAGTTACTCAACTCCCTTCACTGAGCTTTATTAGGTTAGTAGTTGTTTTATCAGAATGTGCAAAGGGTAAGAACATAAATGTCCATATTACAGAATTAAAGACTAGATTCTGAGTATTTATAGATAAGAATAATATAATAAAAATCAATATTTTTAATATTGCAGAATCACTCAACTCACTACAAAATCTATAAAAAGTAAACAGTATTATAAGCCCTGTAAAATAGCCTAAAGCCATAATATACGAAAACATAGTTCCGGTTATGTCGTCAGAATTAAAAGTAATTAAATAATCCTGTATGTAGTGAAATCCATTGACAAAGCTTTTTCCGAATATTGGACTTTCTAATGATGCAACCAAATTATTATATATACTCTCTAATCGAACCTGAAACGATAGATTACTACTCCCCTCAACTAGTTTGCTAAATGAATTTGTAATTCTAGTCATGATGTCATTGCTATTTATAAACATAAAACAAACAATGACAGGCAGCCCTCCTATAACCATAATATTTCTCATTTTCAATTTCTTTTTGTTTACAAAGATGTATGCTATTAATATAGGTACTAAACAAATTAAGCCCACGGTTGAGAAGGTTGTTATTAAAGTGACTATTAAAACTAATATACGTAGTTGAGAATTTTTGTTCTTAAAATAAAACACTTCAATAACTAGCGCGACTAGAATAAAGAATTGAAATACTCCCGGCTCACGAAATATCCCTTGATTCCGCATAAGTCCGTGCCAGCCCACAGAAAAAGACAACCACATATCTACAAAAGGGACTCCCAGAATGCTTTCATACGTTTTAAAGAGATTAAAAGAACTGTTCATATGTAAGGGTAAAATAATATAGGTGGCCAATAGTGAATAGGCCGAATATATTACAATTGCAACAACATATCCCTGAAGATAATTATCTCTATTTATTATAAGAGAAATCAAAAAGCCTGATACTACAGCAATTATAAAGAATAGATTTTCGCTATAGAAATCATCATTAATCATCATTGACAGTAAACATGAACTAGTAAATAGTAACGCCAGAACTAGACTAATTGGATTAACTTTAATAACTTTAAAAAGAAAATTAAAAATAAACAAACACCCAGTTATGGCAACCCAGATAAATGCTAATGTTTCCTTCTCCCAGCGTAACATTCCAGGTGCCGATTCAAATGAAAGCTGTATCTGTATCATTATAAATATGACTATTAATAAGAGTTGAACTCGCTCACGCTTATTACTTCCCTCGTAAACATTAACCATCAATTAAACTCCTGTACGCAATATCGATTTGGTTGATAATCTCTTCATCAGAGAATCTTTCTTTTACAACTTTTTTAGAATTATTACTGAATTTACTTCTAGTGTTGGGATCACTCACCAATTTACAAAGTGCATCTCTTACTGCTTGACTATCATTTAAAGGAATCAAATATCCGTTATAGTCATTCTCAACTATTTCTGGTATACCGCCAACGTTTGATGCAACAAGTGCTAATCCACATTTTGCTGCTTCAAGAAGCGACATACACAAAGTTTCATGAAGAGTACATATAACAAAAATATCAGATCCATACAAAATACGATCTATATCCGTTCTGTAACCCAGCAAAAACACTTTATTAGAAGAAATTTCATTTTTTAATTCAGTTTGCATCGTTTTAAGATACGGACCATCACCAACAATTACAAATCTTACTTCACCATTATAATTATTCATTTTTTTTACTGCATCAGTCAGAACCTCAAATCCTTTATCTTTGGTGATTCGCCCAGTCGATACAATGATCAACTCATCGTCATTAATACCTAACTCTTTTCTTATTGAATTATTCGTTGCATACTCTTCTTTTTTTTCTGAAACTATGGCCATATTGTAGATACGACCAAGAAACTTACTCGAGTGTCTTCTTACCATTTTCCAATCCGAAACATAGTTACTAACTGCATATGTACCAGCAGCCATTTTTAGTGTCAAAACCTCTAATGATTTCAGTATTATTTTCTTATGAATAGGTATATCCATTGCTTCCTTAGTACTTCCATGAATAGCTAATAATATTTTTCTTTTATTAGCCAGTCTGCTTGCTAAAGCTAAGTAAAAACCAGATAATTGAAGACCTCCGATATGAATAATATCGGGATTAGCTATTCTAATATCTCTTACTAACTTACATACCAATTTAATATTAAATATTCCCATCCTTCCCTTAGGTATATTTAAAGGCAGGAATTGATACTTATTTTTCAAATCGCTTTCCATAATACGTATATGACTATTATAAGGACCTCCATTCTCTCCACCTTCTACAAACGATATCATTACAAGCGGCTTTTCTTGCACACTACCTCCTCCACCCCTCTATTTATCGTTTCTCATTATTTCTATAAAAAACTCCTCTGTAATTTCTTGATACCTTTTATAAAAAAAATAATTATTTTCTTTACAATCCTCTTTCATATTTTCTATTATTCTAGAATCTAACCTTAATATTTCGCATAACTTGAGAACATTTTTTTCGTCATTAACAGCTTCAAGAAAAAATCCATTCTCCCCATCACAAATATAGCTATCTAAATCGCTTGTTCTTGTCGTAATAACTGGTGTTCCACAGCTGATGCTTTCAGAGACTTTCGTAGGAAACCCTGCACTAGAGTCTCTATTAACATCTCTTATTAATATTGTAAAGTCAGAATCGCAGATATTCTTTACAACCTCTGAATTGTTTTTATAGCCATGAAACACAATACTATCACCTAAATTTTTTAAATAAATGCTATGTGAAGGGAGAGCTTTCAAGAAGTCATCTTTTGTATGACCATATATATTAAACTGAAAACATACTCCCTCATCTTTGACTTTAGAAAGTAGTGTTATAGCTTTATCTAATCTATCTTTTAGTTTTTTTACATCTTTAACTTGTTGATTCTTTCGAAATGGATTTCCTGCATAGGAAATAATCTTTTTGCTATCGAGACGACTCCTTTCATTTTTTAACGAGTAATTTTCTTCAGGGGAAAGTGGGGGGAGAATTAATGTTCTTTTTCCTGATTTTACATAATAATTAGATAAATAACTACTTATTGCTATCACACCATCTGCTTGTTTATTAACATATTTTTTTTGATAAGTCGTGTCTGCCCATTTTATTATATTGAAAATAGGATTTCTCGTATTAACAGTTAGCCAATCTACGCAATCTGATATTACTTTTATATTCCGAGATTTGCAGTATTTAATGAGCAACTTATTAAACAAAGAGATTCTAGGGCTACCATAATAAATAATTGCAGCTAAATTTGATTCGAGACCTGTAGAACTTAGCAAACTCTGAAGTTGATTAAAAGTATCTCTATATTGCAACCACTCGATACTCGAAGCAGGATATTTAAATTCATAATAAATAAAATTATCGTAATTTTTTTTTGTGAGTAGCAAGTTCTTTGATTCCTCGTATTCCCTCGTGCCTATAAAAACTACTTGATAACCAATATCACTCAACAATTTCCCATTAGCATATACCCTTTTTCCAGCAGCATTGCCAAGAGGAAACGAGAAATTCCCTAAATATAGTATGGTTTTTTTATTCATGTACTCATCCCCTGACAATCCATCTCTTTAATAACTAAAAATTTCCTATAAAATGACCATTATATAAAATAATAATTAAATTATAATCTAGCTTTTTTGAGAAATTTCAAATTGATTCCCAAGTATATAATCAAATTCATCTGGATAAAAAGAGGTATAACCACTTGCATTGTAAAATGTAAGTTCACCAAAGATTATTCTCCCGTCAGTGTTATATAAATCCACCCTTACGTGGGGAAAGTCCTTGGAGAGCACTTCTGCAATTTCCACCATTTTTTCGAAACCTCTCGGTTTTGGTATTTCCTCAGTGATATCTCCGAAATCCATTCTTCGATAAGGCATTTTTTTGAATCTAGTATCATAAAACCCAAGTTTACCGTTCTCATGATTATCAACGTATTCTATCATTGTATATAGACAAAATACTCTACCATTAAAACAAAAGAACTTATAGTCAGGGAGATCATTATTAGAATCTCTCTCGATCAGCCTTTCAATAATAATTCTCGGTTTTATATTATAGTAACACCACTCTCTACCATGGGATTTTTTTTGTGGAACCATCCATCTATTCAACTGGCTTTTAACTAAATTGATATCCATAGTTTTCTTATCACTAATAAATATATTTGTTCCTGATGAGTTAGTAACTTTAATTACAAACTTATTAGGCAATATATCAAAATTAATATCATCTACTTTCTCATAAACTCCATAAAGTTCGTTCAAAATGTGCCCAAGACCCTTTTTTTTCACATACGCTCGTACAGTATATTTATCTGCACACTGAGTTAGTAGTGAATTTCGATAGTTAAGCTTGTACCATTGTAATTTTTCTGTGTATCTCTGAGGTGCTTTTAAATTAAGAATTCTACCTGTTTTTATTTTATATTGTAGTTTTATCATAATATTATCCGGAATAAAACTTAATAATTTCAGAATTTCGAATCTATATTTTTGACTTTTAATTATTTTTTTATAGTCCATTTTTTATGTTCCTTTTAATTTTATATTAGAAGATTCTGTGCACGAAAAATTTCTGCACAGTAAGCATCTACCACGAACTGACGATCAAACTCTTTTTCTACTTTACCTCTGCCAGCCAATCCAAGTTGTCTTTTTTGCTCATATGATAGTCCCAAAAAATGTTCTATCTTATTAATCAATTCAGTTGTATTCTTTTCTTTGATAAGGAATCCATTAACCCCATCTTCTACAACTTCCCTACATCCACTCCTATTTGTGGCTATTATTGGTCTTGTAGTAGCTGCACTCTCTAAAAGTACATTGGAAATCCCTTCTGGGTAATAAGTTGGATGTATTGTGCAATGTGACCTCAAAAGAAAAGATCTTATATCCTGTTGCATTCCATGGTACTCAATAATTCCACTTTGCTGCAACGCAGCTAATCTTCCTTCATAAGTCTCCTCACAAAATCCAAGAACATGAAACCGCGTATGTGGATATTTTGGTTTAATATATTGTGCAGCTTCTAGGTACTGATCAATCCCTTTCTCTTGCATTATGCGAGAAATAAACACAAATTCAATCGTGTCATCCGGAGGGTACTCTAGCACACGAAAATGTTCCAGGTTCACACCTGAACCTGGAATCAATTGGTGTTTGCCTATAGCTATTTTTCTATCAGTGAAAAACTGCATATTCTCCTCGTTCTGAAAGAAAATGCAGCTAATTTTTTTGAAAGCAAATTTATAAAGCAGTACGGTTATTTGCTGCATAATCCCAGCGTTTTCTACTGCAGTTCCAAGACCAGTGATATTAGCAATCTGCGGGATCTTTAAGAACCTACATGCGATACCACCATAAATGTTTGGTTTTATTGTGTAAGAAAGAACGACATCCGGTCTTATTCTCTTTAATATTTTTTTGTACTCTAGCATTAATTTAAGTTCGTTTAATGGGTTCGTTCCATGTCTATCAAATGACACTTCTATGTATTTACAACCCATTTCTTTTAACAATTCAACTTTCTCGCCATATGGCAACACTATATATACTTCATACCCCTTGTCGAGTAGGGCCTGGATGATTTCCTTCCTAAAGTTGTACGTATATACATGATGATTAGATAGTATCAGGACTTTTTTCATGTTCATCCTACTCCACTAGTTTTTGATTGATTCCGTAAAGTCTAAGATAGAATAATTCTCAGGATACTTGGATTGATCTATCTCATATACTAAATTGCCAAAAACTTTGTTTACAACACCCACACGCCCAATTAACAACTTAATAAGTGGGTTAAATATGTTCACCAAAGTAATCTTTTTGTCATATTTCTGCGCCAGTATCTTGACCATTTCGCTAACGTTAACGAATTCTTGATTTTGTGGAAAAAACAAACCAGTTTCCTGATTCTTTATGACTAATCGCAAAAACTCCGATAGATTATTTATGTGCAACATACTCCGTCGGTTATCCATATCCGGAAATATAGGAGTATGTTTTGCAATCTTTATTAGTCCATTAAAGTTTCCCGGACATCCTTTACCATAAATCATCGGTGGTCTTAGAATAGCTACTTTAAATGAATCTGATTTCAAATAGCCAATCAGTTCTTCGGCCTGTAGTTTTGATTTTCCGTAATGACTCTTCGGACTAGTCTTAGTAAATCGATTAATTTCACCACTTTCAATACCGTACACACTCATGGAACTCAAAAAAATAAACTGTTCTACTCCGCTATTTCTTGCCTTATTGGCGACCTCATAGGCTAAATCGCGATTTACCTTGTAGTATAGTGAAGCATTATTTTTAGTTTCCTTAATATGAGCTATCCCTGCAGTATGAAGAACAACATCATATTTAGAAAAGTCCTTGATTGCCCAAGACTCATCTCTTACGCTTAACATCTCGACCGAATAATCATCAGGGAACTTTGATAGCCATTTAGCTGCGTTTATCCCCACATAACTATTAGCTCCAGTGATTAGGACTCTTTTCATTTAGACGAAATCTCCCTACTACTTAATGCTAGCCACTTTTTGTTTGCCAACACTACCTGTCCCACCCTCAACAACACCATCACTCTTAACAACACTTACAATGGTTCCGACGAAGCACTTTACATCCATCGCAACGCCGATCTTCTTAACGTACTCTCCGTCTAGCTTTGCCTTTACTTCAATAGGGAGCTCATCTCGTCCGTTAATCTGAGCCCAGCCGGTTAGTCCAGGAAGTAAATTATTTGCGCCCACCTTATCGCGCAGCGCGATCAGATCATGCTGGTTCCATAACGCCGGTCTGGGACCGATGATGCTCATATGACCGACAAAGATGTTCAAGATCTGTGGCAGCTCGTCCAAGCTCGTTTTGCGCAAAAACTTACCTACTGCCGTTATATACTGTTCAGGGTTTTTCAGCAGATGAGTCGGCGTATCCTTTGGCGTGTCAATGCGCATGGTACGGAATTTAAGGATATAGAAATGAGTTTTGTGAATCCCAACACGCTTTTGCTTGAAGAGTACAGGACCCTTGGTGTCTAGCTTTATAGCGATAACCAGTAGCAGTAAAATGGGTGATAACAAGATTAGTCCGATCAAGGAGAGGACGATATCTCCTAGCCTTTTTATTCGCAAGTACATCCTCCAAACACTCCCCCTGATTGCACTCTTGTCTCTTAAACGTTATTCCTGCGACACTTCCGCGTAGCTCTTACCTTGGCTCATGCCATATTTCTTGGCAATCTGAATTAATTCGTCATATTGTTCGGGCGATAATTTCTCCAGAATCAATGTGCGCGCTTCTTTCTTTTCGTCTATTCCCAATCCGCCGCCTGCAAGCTCTTGAAGCGCCTTGATGTCGTCCACGCTCAATTCTTTAAGCAGAACGGATGCCAGCTTCGCTTTCTCGTTTACGGTAATCTTCTCCTGTACATCCTTGGCTTTGTCCGTGGATATCTCCGCGCTATATTCGTTCGTACCGGAATTCGATGAAGCCATCTCTTCGCCAGTCGTATTATTGTTCGGTTCTTGATTCGTCGCTTTACCGTCATCGTTCGTCTCGGAATTTACTTCCGAGTCGGGAGTTCCTTCCGCCGGCTGCTGGGGTTCATCCGTTCCGCCCTCGTTCGACGAAGTGTCTCCTGTGCCAGAAGGTTGCGGATCCACTTCGGCCACCACATCCTCCAACAGCTCATCTTCCAAACTTTCAGACAATTGAGCAATCATCTTGTCCATCGCATAGTTGGCCGCGAATAGACCGGCAACGCCGAGCACTACGATAACCGATGCTGCCCATATCAAGATCTTTTTCCAAGTTTTTGTTTTCTTCTTACGCTGACGCATTTATATCGCCCTCCGTTCATGCTGTTCGACATGCTCTGGTCTAAATTCAACATGTACTTGTACATAGAATGGAACCAACTGTTCAATCGCTGCCTTTACTGCAGCAGGCTCAGCGCCAAATACTTTCTCGAATTGCCGCAACTTGAGATCAAGCTCCGAACGATCGATCAGCTGAGGTTTACCTATGAAGATGCGCTCATGCTGCGTCGCTGTTGTAGCCTCCGCTTCGGTAAGCAATTCCTCGTACAGCTTCTCGCCTTCCCGCAATCCGCTGAAGCGAATCGGAATATCAACATCCGGTTCCAATCCGGACATTCGAATCAGGTCCTTGGCCAGATCCAGAATACGGACCGGCTTGCCCATGTCCAGAATAAAGATTTCCCCGCCCTGCGCGAACGCCCCGGCCTGAATGACAAGCTGAACGGCTTCCGGTATGGTCATGAAGTACCGAACCATCTCCGGGTGGGTTACCGTTACTGGCCCTCCTGCCGCAATTTGCTCCTTGAATCTTGGAATGACGCTTCCTCGGCTTCCGAGCACGTTACCGAAGCGTACGGCTACGAACTGCGTGCGGCTTGCGACGTTTATGCTTTGGATGTACATCTCCGCGATTCGTTTCGTCGCTCCCATGATGCTTGTAGGGTTGACTGCCTTATCGGAGGAGATCATTACGAATCGTTCTGCTTGATGCTTGTCCGCCGCGTCGGCAACGTTCTTCGTGCCGAACACGTTATTTTTGACTGCTTCGGACGGGTTGCGTTCCATTAAGGGAACATGCTTGTGCGCCGCTGCATGGAACACGACCTGAGGCCTCAGTTGCCGGAACACCTCGTCTATTCGGCTTCGATCCTGGATGTCGGCAATAATCGTTTCCAACGAAACCTGAGGGAACTTGCTTCTCAGCTCCATCTCGATGGTGTAGATGCTGTTCTCTCCATGACCGAGTAGTAGTAGTCTCTTGGGCTGGAAAGTGGCAATTTGGCGGGAAAGTTCCGAGCCGATCGACCCGCCTGCGCCCGTCACGAGCACCACCTTGTCGGTGACGTAGTCCATAATGCCATTCATGTCGATCTTGACCGGCTCTCTTCCCAGCAAATCTTCAACCTCTACGTTCCGCAAGGTCTGAATGGCCAGCCTGCCCGTAATAATATCGTCGATGGCCGGAATGATTTTGACCTTGGCGCCTGACAGTATACAGATATTTATCAGGTCGGAAATGTCCGCTCGCCTTGATGAAGGCATGGCAATCACGATATCGTGGATTTGATGATGCTTGACGATAGCCGCAATATCGTTGCGATTCCCAAGCACGGGATACCCCATTACCTGCATCCGCCGCTTATGCGGATCATCGTCGATAAATCCGACGAGCTTGCTCTGGCTAAAACTGCGATTGGTCATGATTTCTTTGGCGATTAATGCCCCGCAATCTCCTGCCCCGGCGACCAAAATATTCGTCTTCATTTCATTCTTGACTGACCTGTTAACTCGGATTAAACGCCATAGGAATCGGGATCCGCCCATAAACAGCAGCATGGTCTCCACCGTCCTTGTCGTGATGGACAATGGCACCCGGTCTCCATCGATCAGATAGGTCAATCCATAAGAGATGATCATCCCAGCCAGAACGGCTTGAATCAAAGAAATAATTTCGCCAATGCTGGCGTATTGCCACATCCGCTTATACATCCTGAAGTAGGCGAAACTTATGCTGCACGTCATCGTCGAGACCAGCGCGAACATAACCATTTGAGCTGCGTAGCCGGAAGGGATGTCTCCGTTAAAGCGGAATAGATATGCGCTCACGACTGCAGTCCAGATGATAAGGATATCGACCACCAGTATGATGGCATTTTTTCTCCGCATGCTCATTCCCAAATCCCTCCCGGCATCACAACAATGAATGATCTTGCATCGTACCGTTGCCCGATTATTCCTGAGCCCCGTAATAATAGTAATAAGCTTCTTCGTTCGCCTTGCGCTTCACATTGTTCAGCACGACCCCGAGGATGCGGGCGTTCACGGCCTGCAGGTTCTGGATCGCTTTTTTGCCGATGTCACGCTTCACCTTGCCCTGGTCCACGACCAGGATGGCTCCGTCGCACTTGCTGGCCACGATCTGCGCGTCGGTGACAGCCAGCAGCGGCGGGGTGTCGATTAGGATCACGTCGTAGAGCTCTCTAAGCTGCTCGATCGTCGCCGCCATACGATTGGAGCCAAGCATCTCCGCCGGGTTCGGCGGGATCGTTCCCGATGTGACGATATCCAGGTTCGGGATATTCGACATCTGGATGGCCTCCTCCAGCGAACACTGCTGGGAAATGACCGACGACAGCCCCCACCGGTTCGATACGGAGAAGGTGTGATGGGCGGTCGGCTTCCGCAAGTCGGCGTCAATGAGGAGCGTTCTCCGCTCCGACTGGGCGTAGGCAATCGCCAGATTGGAGATGGTCGTCGTTTTCCCTTCGCCGGGACCCGCGGACGATATCATGATGACTTGCAGCTTCTCGTCGATCGAGGAGAAGTCGATGTTCGTGCGGAGCGCCCTGTAGGATTCCGAGATCGGCGACCTCGGGTTCGTCAGCGTAATGAGCTGGCGTTTATTTTTCGATCGTGACACGCTCTAATTCACCTGCCTTGTAGGGTTTGGTCGCTCTTCTCGATTGGCTGTTGGTTACATCCTCCGGATTCATCTTAGAAATCATGGCTAACGTCGGCTGGCCCAGATATTCCATTACGTCCGCTTCCGTCTTGATTGTATCGTCCAAGTATTCGAGTAAAAAAACGATGCCTACGGCAAGCATGAGGGAGACGACGAATGCAATGGCGATGTTCAGCGGCACGTTCGGCGATACCGGACTTGGCTGATCGGTCAAGTTTGCTTCGTTCAGGATGGACACGTTCTCCACTTTGAAAATATGCTGGATCTCTTTGCGGAACACGTTCGATACGGCGTTCACCGTCTCGGCTGCTTTGCGATATTGCGTGTCCTGGACGACCAGTGTCATGACTTGCGTATTGTTGACGGAGCTGACTTTAATCATGCTTGCAAGCTCCTCGGCCGTGAATCCAAGCTCCGGATAGCCTTCCGCAACCTTGTCCAGGATTGCGGGCGTTTTGATAATTTCCTTGTATGTATCAATCATGCGAATGTTCGTATTGATTTGGTTGAGATCCAGTTGTCCCGTCGCAAGCTGCGACGCGGTCTGGTTGACGATGATTTTCGTCGAGGCTTCGTATAGCGGATCCTTAAAGAAAAGGCTGAACACTGCCGCAATCGCGGAGCTAAGAAGCACTAGAATGAGAATGAACGGAAGCCGCTTGCGTATAATGGCCATGTACTGCCGAAGATCTAGTTCGTTAGACACTTATTACTCCTCCATTAGGCATAAGATGTAACGTTCTGTCATGCCTTGAGAACTATTAATAACCTCATATTAACTCATAAATCGGGACAATTTTACACATTTAACAAAAAAATCTCCCTCCCATCCACATGGGAGGAAGATTTTGTTACTGTTCTTTAGGACTATTTTCCTTATTTAGTAAAACAGAAGAATATTAGTCCTTCTTAAGCTTCGAAATTAAACGCGCGGTAAATGATAACGGCCGCTTGAGCGCGGGTTGCACTGGCATTCGGCGCGAATTGGCCATTGTTGCCAACGACGATCTCATGGTTAGCCGCGAACGCAACGCCTTGCTTCAAGGATTCCGAGATGGCGCCGGCGTCGGAGAAACCTTCCAGCGCCGCATTCACGTTGGCAACATCAGCCGTTCCATGAACCGCTTTAAGCGCGCGGGCGACCATTGTCGCCATCTCGGCGCGCGTAATGGATGCGTACGGATCAAAGGTTTTGGCCGAACGGCCGTTAATAATGCCCGCTTGGGATGCAGCGGCAACGTAAGGTGCGAACCAATCGCCGGCTTTCACGTCTGTGAAGCTTTCTTTGGCATTAATGTTATCCAAATCAAGGGCATGCACCAGCATCTTCGCGAATTCAGCGCGCGTTACGTTAGCCGACGGGTCAAATACACCTTCTGCTTTGCCGTTGATTGCACCTTTGGCGGCGATGACTTCAATGGCGCGACCGGCCCATGCCTCTACGTCTGCCGTATCGCCAAACGATACTTTGTTCTCGACGACGACATAGGAAGAGAATTGATCACGGGACTCGACAATGGAATTGCCTTCGACTTTGCCGCCTTGGATCTGCAGCTTGCCGTCGACGATCTTGGCAACGGATAACAGCTCCGTGTCTACGCCTTCGGTGTTGCCGAGCGGGATGCTAATCGTAATAGGCTGGCTGAACGATGTTGTTGCTACTCCGCCAACCGTCAGGTTGAAGTCGTACACTTGGGAAACGGCTTGTTGACCGCCCGTTACTTCTTCGCTTGCATCGGACTTGTTGATCGAGAAGTCGACTGCCTTGGAGAATGTGCCTCCGACTGGCAATCCAACCGTCAACCCGCCGACTTTCAGGGAGATGCCCGTAAGACCTGCACTCGCCGCTTGCTGCATAACGGCTTCCGAGAGACCGATCTCGGCATTGTCCTCTGCCACATCGCCGAAGTCGATGGTCACGTTAAGAGCAGGCAGACTCTCGCCTGTCGCAGCTTGCAGAGCTGCTGCCGCTGCCGCGATACCCGCGATCGCGGACAACGCTTTGTTCTCGTCCAGCTTCAGCGTCGCTTTGCCATTCTCGACGGTTACCGTGCTCGCCAAGTTAGACAGCTTGTCCACAACGGCTTGAGCTTCCTGAACGGCCGCGGCAACAAGCGCCGCTTTCTCTTCGTCAGATGCGGTTGCGAGCTTGTCTTTTAGTTCGTCAAGCTTCTTGTTCAGTTCGGTTACGGAAGCTGGCAGTTCTACGACAGGAGGAGTCGAAGGCCCCGTTACCGGCGGCGTGTCGATGTCAGTCATCTCTTCATAAGCCGCGAACAGAGCAAGGGCAGCATTCAAGAACGTCTCGTTATTGTTCACCGCAGCTTTGAGTGCCGAAATGGTCGATTGTACGTCTTCCGTCGTTATCCCGTAATAAAGGAATACCGTTTTTACCGGATTAGTTCCCGCCGGCATGTTCGCCAATGCTTGCTCGAACAGTTCGTTGAAGCCTTCCGGATCGGTTAGAAGCGCCGCCAATTGCGTAAGCGTTTTGGACTCCAAGATATCCATCGCTTCTTCTTGCGCAAGCATGAAGTAGCTTACGATATCCTCGACCGTCAGATCGCTAACACCTGCCGCAGCCGCATACTCGCTAAGCTCTTGGTTGTATGCAAGGCGGAGCGCCTCCAGATCCGTCAGATTCGGATCATAGGTCAAGCTTAACGCGTCTACGAATAGATTTTTCAGTACGGCACTTTTCGCGGGTTGCTCACCTACTTCGATATCCTTCATAAACTTCTCGACGATGGGTTGCGCGATTGCTCCTTTGGTGCTGTTCGGAATGCCGTTAATGGCCGCACGAAGCGCTTGGACAGCACCCAGGCCGCCTGTCTCGATAAGTGCAGCACGAAGCGCTGTTACTTTCGTCGTTACCGTTGAGCTTGGGAATGAAGCCGCAGCCGCATAAGCCACTCCATCAAATCCCAGCTTCTCAGCCAACCCCTTGTTGCTGAGAGGAATTCCCGCGAATGCGGACATCGCTACGCTGGTCGCGATTGTCGTAATCGCTAGTTTTCTTCTTAATGTCACTTTCAATCACCTCTATATTAGTAATAGTGCATTCGCCGGCAATGGGCGAACGGCTAATAAAACCTAATCGTTCGGGTCTATCTGGCGAACAGGGCGGACCACAGCTTCTTAACCGCGCCTTTGGATGCCGATGATACGGCCATCGGAGGTTGCTCGCCGAAAGGCTTGTCCTCCAAGACGTTTGCGGCATTCGCTTGCAAATACGCTGTCCATGACGCTCCCATCGTCCTCTCGATGGCCGCGTATGCCTCGCGCATGCGGAAACCGCGCCGCAGCGCATGATGAGCATCGGAAGAGACCAGATGGATGTTTCCGCGCTTCAGGAACTCCCAAGAGGCTTGTTCGATTCGCTTGCCGAATCCTCCGAGCAGAGAATGGGTAGTGACCTGCGCGTATGCGCCGAGATCGATGAGCTCCTCTAGCCGTTCCGGATGCTGCACCACCTCGGCGTTGCGCTCCGGATGGGCAATGACGGGCAAGAGGCCCATGATCGCAAGCTCATGCACAAGATCCGGCATTCCCTTCGGAATCCGGGACGAAGGCATTTCTAAGAGCACGAATTTGGAGCCAGCCATCGTAAGCAGCTCATGGCGATGCCAGGCATCGAGCAGATCGTCATGCACGCGGATCTCCTGACCGGTGTGGACGGAGACGGGGATACCCGATTCCGTCAACCTTTCATTTAACTCGTCTACTAGCCGAATCACGCCGCCCGCCGGGTTCATGTACGTCCCATTGGCATGGTGCGGCGTTGCGATGAGCGCCGTGATTCCTTCTTGGCTTGCCGCGCGAGCCAAGTCCAGAGCGTCCTCGATGCTTGCGGCGCCATCATCGATTCCGGGAAGAATATGCGTATGGATGTCTATCATGCTGACTACACTCCCTAACAGAAAATCGGCAACCAAAGCCGAGGGCCCACGACAAAAGACACAAAATGTATCATCATTCTAGTATTTTCGGCACTCATAGACAGCGGACGACGATTTTTTACCTCAACAATTACTAGTATATATTAGATTTTCCTTGGTGGTAAAGTAAATAATTGGCTATGTAAACGTTTTACTAGCTTTTGTTTCAGATTTCGTTCAGTTTTTTGTGACCAATGTCTTACGACTAGAGCATCGGCAGGAGGTCTTAAGAAATAATTCTCTGGACTCATTCCGGAGGACTCTACCGCTTACCCTCATTTCTGCATCAAATCGGAAGCGCTCGGGTTCCGGGAGGCAGACATAAGCCGGCTGCATGCAAAAAAAATAAGACCGCTCAGCCAAATCGGCTAAGCGGTCTTGCGCGCAATAACAACTATTATTCCCCCGAGCGAAGCTCCCTCATATGAGGGAAGAGCAGCACGTCGCGGATGGAAGGCGCATCGGTGAGCAGCATGACCAAGCGGTCGATGCCGATGCCGAGTCCGCCGGTTGGCGGCATACCATATTCGAGTGCGCGGATGAAGTCGTCGTCCATCTCATGCGCTTCGTCGTTGCCTTGGTCTTTCTCAACCAGCTGCGCCTCGAAGCGTTCGCGTTGGTCGATCGGGTCGTTCAGCTCGGTGAAGGCGTTGGCATGCTCGCGCGCCACGATGAACAGCTCGAAGCGGTCCGTGAAGCGCGGATCGGCTTCGCTCTTCTTCGCCAGCGGCGAGATGGCGACCGGATGGCCCATGACGAACGTCGGCTGGATCAGCGTCGCCTCGCAGCGCTCTTCGAAGAACGCGTTCAGAATATGGCCGAACGTCATGTGCGGCTCGACCGGGATCTTGTGCTCCTTGGCCAGCGCATGCGCCTCGGCGTCAGTCATCTCGACACCGAAGTCGACGCCCGTGATTTCCTTCACGAGGTCTACCATCGTGACGCGGCGCCATGGCGGCGTCAGGTCCACTTCTTGGCCTTGATAGTTGATTTTCGTAGTGCCGAGCACTTCTTGCGCAATATGCGCGATGAGATTCTCGGTGAGCGCCATAATATCTTTGTAGTCGGCGTACGCTTCATACAGTTCGATCATGGTGAATTCGGGATTATGCCGTGTCGAAATGCCTTCGTTGCGGTATACGCGTCCGATCTCGTACACCTTCTCCAGGCCGCCTACGATCAGACGCTTCAAGTGAAGCTCGATCGCGATGCGCATGTAGAGCTGCATGTCCAGCGCGTTATGATGCGTAATGAACGGACGTGCTGCGGCGCCGCCCGCGATGGAATGGAGCGTCGGCGTCTCCACTTCCAGATAGCCGAGGGAATCGAGATAACGGCGCATCGATTGGATAATGCGTGAACGCGTTATAAAGGTTTGCTGCACGTCCGGGTTCACGATCAGGTCGACGTAACGCTGGCGGTAACGAAGCTCGACATCCTTCAAGCCGTGATGTTTGTCCGGCAGCGGAAGCAGCGACTTCGTCAACACGTCGACGTCAAGCGCTTTGACGGACACCTCGCCCGTGTTTGTTTTGAACACGACGCCTTGCACCCCTACGATATCGCCGATATCGAGCAGATCGAACGCCGCGAACTTATGTTCAGCCACCGTATCTTTGCGCACATAGATTTGAATCCGGCCGGAGAGGTCTTGAATGTGTGCGAAGCCAGCTTTGCCCATGCCGCGCTTCTGCATGATCCGTCCGGCAATGCTGACCTTGACCGCCTGCTCCTCGAGCACTTCCTTGCTGAACCCTTCATATTTCTGAAGAAGATCCTTGGCATGATGCGTCCGCTCGAACTTCTGGCCGAACGGGTCCACGCCGAGTCCTCTCAATTCATCCAGCTTGTCTCTGCGAATCTGCAGAAGCTCGCTCAGCTCCTGCTCGTTGCTCTCGTTGTTCTGATGTTCCGACACTGCATTCATCTCCTTTATTTCGCATGAACGTATAAACGATCAAAAAGCTTCCTGCTAGGAAGCTTTCGAAATCGGCGCTCGCGCACCTTATTTCTTGATATCGACGATTTTATATTGGATAATTCCCGCGGGCACGTTAACCTCAACGACCGTGCCTTTCTTCTTGCCGAGGATCGCTTTGCCTACGGGACTTTCATTCGAAATTTTATTCTGGAGCGGATCGGATTCCGCCGTGCCGACGATCGCGTATTCCATCGTATCGCCGAACTCCAGGTCTTCCACCGTTACGATCGAACCGATGCTTACGGTATCGATGTCAATGTCGTCATTATTAATAATTCGCGCGTTGCGAAGCATCTTCTCAAGCGTAATGATCCTGCCTTCGATAAAAGCTTGCTCGTTCTTCGCGTCCTCGTATTCCGAGTTCTCGCTAATATCACCGTAGCCGATTGCGATCTTGATCCGTTCGGCAACTTCACGACGCTTGATCGACTTTAGATTCTCGAGCTCTTCTTCAAGCTTCTTGAGCCCGTCTTGAGTCAGAATGATTTGCTTATCGTTCATCTTTCCGATTCTCCTGTCGTGTGACTAATTTTCATACCGTGTATGAATTCACTGTTACCTAATATATTACGCATTCAATCCGTCAGACCTATCCCGAATAAAGCGCATTCTTTTATGAAGAAGTTTGATTTATATTGCACGATTATATTGCATGGTTTCCCGAATGTCAATCAAAGACAAACGATTCGGTGTGAGCTATTCTCACTAGTCTCGTAACCCAATGACGACGTAAAGCGGTTACTGTCGACGAGTGTCGAATAACCGCTGAAACGTCGTATTCAATTCCGGTTTAATGCATGATTTCCTCGGCGGAATCATCGTTCGATCGGACGGAAGCGGCGGCTGGAATTTCGTCCGCGGCTTCTTCGAGCGATGCGATGTACGTCTCCAGGATGGACACCATCCGGTCGCGGTCCGTCTCTTCCATGATGACGTCTTTGACGCGCGCGCCGCCAGGCAAGCCCTTCAGGTACCAGGCCAGATGCTTGCGCATCTCGCGCACGGCGACCGCTTCGTTCTTGAGCGCGATCAGGCGGTCGAGGTGAAGGATCGCGACTTCCATCTTCTCGCGCGGCGTCGGGTCTCCGAGCAGCTCGCCGTTCTGCAGGTACTGAATCGTGCGATACAGCATCCATGGATTGCCGAGCGCGCCCCGTCCGATCATGACGCCGTCCACGCCGGTCGTATCCAGCATGCGCTTTGCGTCTTCGGGCGAGAAGACGTCGCCGTTGCCAATGACAGGAATGGAAACGTTGTTTTTGACATCCTTTATGATGTCCCAATTGGCTTTGCCCGTATACAGCTGCTCGCGCGTACGCCCGTGAACGCTGACCGCCTTGCCGCCGGCCCGCTCGACCGCCTTGGCGTTCTCGACGGCAAATACGTGCTCGTCGTCCCAGCCGATGCGCATCTTGACCGTGACCGGCTTATCTACGGCGTCCACGACGGAGGATACCATCTCGTAAATCTTGTTCGGATCGAGCAGCCAGCGGGCTCCCGCGTCGCACTTGGTGACCTTCGGCACCGGGCAGCCCATGTTAATATCTATAATATCGGCGTTCGTCTGCTTGTCTACGACCTTCGCGGCTTCCACGAGCGATTCGCGGTCCCCTCCGAAAATTTGCAGGCTAAGCGGCTTCTCGCGCTCATCGACGAATAACATTTCCATCGTGCGTTTGTTGCCGTGCAGAATCGCCTTGTCGCTCACCATCTCGGCGCAGACGAGGCCGGTTCCGAATTCTTTCGCAATTAAGCGAAAAGCGGGGTTGCACACGCCTGCCATCGGCGCCAGCACCACTCTGTTCTTCATCTCGATGTCTCCGATTTTCAGCATGTCGCTTCCTTACTCCTCCTTAATCGTCATCAGTTCTTCGTAGCTGATGCCAAGCGTCTTCGCGATATGATGCAGCAGCTTAGGGTCGTTCTTGCGCGTACCGCGCTCCAGCGATCCAAGCACCGCTACCGAAACGCCCAGCTCCTTGGCCAGCTCCTGCTGTGTGTAGCCCTTCAGCTTCCTGAAGGCTCTGACGCGCTGCGCCAATTGATTGTTTTCCATAAGGTAATGCCATCCTTTCCTGCCTGAAGCGCCGCAACGGATGTCGTGGACACCTGCTCATGCAGCGGATGCGAACTCGATATCACATCATGCAGCGGAACAAGCACGAAAGCCCGTTCCATCATGCGCGGATGCGGCAGCGTCAGCTCCTCTTGATCCATTCTGACATTATCGTATAGGAGGAGATCAAGGTCAATGGTTCTTGGTCCCCAACGTACGTGTCGAATTCTCCCGAGGAGGCTCTCCAAACGCAGCTGCGTGCGCAGCAGGTCGAGCGGCTGCAGCGCGGTGCTCACCGCGACCGCCATGTTCAGGAAAGCAGGCTGATCGGTATAGCCGACCGGGTCGGTCTCGTAGATGCCCGAGACTTGCGTGACGCGGATGCCCGGCTGGGCGTCCAGCTCCGCGATGGCGCGCATGAGATGCGCCTCTCGGTCTCCCAAGTTGGAGCCGAGCGCGATATATGCGTTATGCTCGTACTGTTGCGCCATGTCCGTCCCGCTTTCTCCGCAGCTCGATCGTCACGCCGTCGAAGTGAATCTCGAACGGCGGATGCGGCTTCGTCACTCGAACGGTCACTTCATTGATCATAGTATAAGCTTCCAGCACACGCGATGCAATGTGGCCGGCCAGCGCTTCGATGAGCTTGAACGGCGGGCCTTCCACAATCTCCTTCGTGAACGCGTGAAGCTCCGCGTAGTTAATGGTATAGTCCAAGTCGTCCGTTCGCGCCGCTCGATCAAGGTCCATGCTCAGCTCGAGGTCGACATAAAATTGTTGTCCCAGCTTATTCTCCTCTGGAAATACGCCGTGATAACCATAGAAGCGCATTCCGATCACTTTCATGAGATCCATTATGTCTTTCACTCCTTCTATCGATAGGACGATGCCGGTTCAGCGATTCAAGTATTGAATCGCGTCCGTCATCAGCGCGGTGAGCTTCATCTCGCGCACGTCGTGCACGCGCACGATCTGGCAGCCGTGCGCGATGCCGAGGGCGACGGTCGCCGCCGTTCCCCAGGCGACCTCGTCCACCGGCAGATCCAGCGCCTGCCGGATGAACCGCTTGCGCGAGGTGCCGAGCAGCACCGGGTAGCCGAGCGCCGTCAGTTCCTGCAGGCGGCCGAGCAGCTCGAGGTTGTCCTCGTAGGTTTTGGCGAAGCCGATGCCGGGATCGAGCCAGATCCGGTCCTCGGCGACGCCAGCCGCCCGCGCGATGCCGATGCTGCCGTGCAGATCGGCGAGCACATCCGGGACGAAGTCGTTGTAGTCCCGGGCATGCCTGTTGTGGCTGATGATGACGGGACAGCCATACTCCGCCGCCGCGGCGGCCATGTCGGGGTCGCCCTTGAGACCCCAGATGTCGTTGATGATATGGGCGCCTGCTTCCAGGGCGGCCCGGGCGGTCGACGCTTTGTAGGTATCGATCGATAGCGGGATATGCGGCAGCGCGGCTCGCACCGCCGCGATGACCGGCACGACACGGCCGATCTCTTCTTCCGCGCTGACGGCGGCGAAGCCCGGGCGGGTCGACTCGCCGCCAATGTCCAGAATGTCTGCGCCTTGCTCTACCATGCTGCGGGCATGGGCGACTGCCGCTTCTACGTCCATATATCGGCCGCCGTCCGAGAAGGAATCGGGCGTTGCGTTCAAGATGCCCATGATCAGCGTCCGCTCTCCCAGCGACAGCTTCACGTTTCCGCTTCCGTCCAGGTCATAGGTTCGCTGCCAATAGGTAGGCCTTTGCGGTGACGCCTTTGTGATAGGCGGGGCGCCCGGGGCAGATTGCATTTGTATTGGCTTCGTTGGCGCCTGTCCTTCGGCTCGGTTCATGCTGTCCATCTCTCTTCCATCCCTTCTGAGGCTGTCGATTATTGTCCCTAAACGCTCCAATAAGCTCGATCGCTTTCAAGCTGTTCGCTATGGACGAGACTTGTCGTCCTCGCGCTCATCCTCTGCTTCCCATTCCACGGACCTCAGGGATGTTATCGGGACATTATTGTCCCTCTTCATATTGTAACGGTCTGAGCGGACCTTAAAGCGCAAATTTACTCTTGTTTTTACGCAATTAGGGGTGAATAACGGCTCCTCGGAGGCTGTCGATTCATTGTGAACAATTTGATTTTCTGCTTGATGGGAATTCAGGTTGGTATGTGGGGGCTTTCCACCCGCTTCTAACGGTTGCCAGTGCGCTTATTTCGTCTTAAACGCCATTCCCAAAATTGTAAGGGTTGCCAGCGAGCTTATTTCATCGAAATCAGCCCCATTATGCCGTTTTAGTGCCAAATAAGCTCCACCACAACCGTTATAATTTCAAACCAGCCCAAAAGACGCATTTAGCCTCACTGACAACCGTTACAGAATCTAACACACGACTCGTGGCCACTAGCACGACGATTGGAGTCGACAAGTGTTGTCCACATTAAATCGACAGCCTCCCTCGGTCTGTTAGATTCCAACATTGCCTTATTTTTTGGCAATAACGACTGTGGTGTCCGTTAGCTCAAAAAACACATCTGCGAGCTACCGCCCGCCATTCATCGCCAGTCTCCAATTACTTGGTTACAGTGTTGCCGATCCGGTATCGGCTCGATACATGGCGAGCAGGCGCATGGTCAGGGGACCCGCCTCTCCGCCGCCAACCTTCCGTTCGAATCCGTCCCAATCGCTCAGCACCGTCACCGGCACAAGCTCCTGAATCGAATTCGTCAACCACACTTCATCCGCCTCCAGCAGCTCCTCCCACGAATACAAGCCTTCTTCGACCTTGCAGCCCGATTCCTGCGCAAGCTCCAAAACCCGTGCCCGAGTCACGCCGGGCAGAATGCCCGTTGCGATGGAAGGCGTGCAGACCGTTCCGTCCCGTAAAAAAAACAAATTGCTGACGATGCCCTCCGCGAGCCAGCCTTCACGGCTCAGCATCAGGCCTTCGGCTCCGGGCGAAGGGAGGCTGGAGACAGCCTGCTCTTGATCGGCAACCATAGGTGACGGTCCTTCCGATGCAGCGGAATGCGACGACAGCAGCGGGTCGACGTCTTCGGCGTCCTGCACCCGATTGCCACTTGGTGCTAGCTGACCCGAATTCGATCCACGCTCGGGCAGTTGCGGTTCTGCACCAGACTCAGGCTGCGACATTCCCGCTCCATGCTCGGTCAGTTGCCGCACGGCATCGGGATCCGATCGCAGAGCTGCTCTGTCCTCGCCCCGCGTCAGACCCAACATCTCCCGCTTCGCCAAAATATTGTTCATATAATGAAGCGATTTGAACCGGACCTGTCCCTCCGGGGTGTTCCGCCTCGTCCGCAGCAGCCTCAGCTCCCTGCCGCGCCGGAGCGTCTCGTCGCTCGTTGCGGGCAAAGCCTTCACGAGCAACAGTACAGTCGGGCGGGCGTAATCGCCGGCCGGCAATCCGAGCTCGCCGTCGCCCGCGCTTACGGTCAGCCTGACGTAGCCGTCCGCCAGCCCGTTGACGGCCAGCAGCTCCCTGACCCGCAAGCGCAGCTCGGCGCCTTCCATGTCGAACGGAATGCCCAGCTCGTCGCAGCCGGAGCGCAGCCGTTCCAGATGACGCTCTAGCAGATATGGCTCTCCGCCATACGTCCGGAACGTCTCGAACAACCCGAGACCGTACAAAAAGCCGTGATCGTATACCGAGATCACGGCTTCCCCACCATCTACAATCCTACCGTTCAGCCATACGTTCATCGCTGCAGCGTGCCGGCCGTGTGGCGCAGGAAGTTGCGAAGCATCGTATGACCGTGATCCGTAATGATCGACTCCGGATGGAACTGCACCCCTTCGATCGCGTATTCCTTGTGGCGGAGCCCCATAATCTCGCCCTCGGCCGTCTCCGCGCTGATCTCGAGGCAATCCGGAAGCGTCTCTTTCTTCACGATCAGCGAATGGTAACGCGTCGCGGTGAACGGAGACTCCATGCCCTCGAAGATCGATTTGCTGTCGTGTTGGATTTGGGACGTCTTGCCGTGCATCAGCTTCTCCGCCCGCACGACATCCCCGCCGAACGCTTGTCCGATGGACTGATGGCCGAGGCAGACGCCGAAGATCGGAATCTTGCCTTTGAAATGGTCGATCAGCGATAGGCTGATACCCGCTTCGTTCGGGGAGCAAGGGCCTGGCGATATGAGAATATGGTCCGGTTTGAGCGATTCAATCCCTACCAGGTCAATCTCGTCGTTCCGCTTCACGACGATCTCCTCGCCGAGCTCGCCCAAGTATTGCACCAAGTTGTACGTGAACGAATCATAGTTGTCGATGACTAGTATCATGTTTCGTTTCCCCCTTAAGCGTTCTCCTCTGCCGCGAACCGCTGGCTGTACTGAATCGCCTTCCACAGCGCCTTCGCCTTGCTTAGAGACTCGTAATATTCGCGTTCCGGATCGGAGTCGATCACGATGCCCGCGCCCGCCTGGATATGCACGGTTCCGTCCTGCACCGCCATCGTTCGAATAATAATATTAAATTCCATATCCCCGTTATAGTCAATCCATCCCATCGATCCCGTGTACGGCCCTCTGCGTACGGGCTCCAGCTCCTCGATGATCTCCATCGTGCGGATCTTGGGCGCTCCCGTGATCGTGCCTCCCGGGAAGGTTGCGGCGATGACGTCGTACGCATCCTTGCCTTCCGCCAGCTCGCCGTCCACCTGCGATACGAGATGCATGACATGCGAATACCGCTCGACGACCATTAATTCCTTCACTTGAACCGTGCCGTACCTCGAAATGCGGCCCAAGTCGTTGCGCTCGAGATCGACCAGCATAATATGCTCGGCCCGTTCCTTCTCGTTCGTCCGCAGCTCCTCCTCGAAGCGCAAATCCTCTTCCTCCGTGCGCCCTCTGCGCCTCGTACCCGCGATCGGCCGCGTGCCGAGCCGTCTGCCGTTCAGCTCCACGAGCAGCTCCGGCGACGCCGATACGAGTTGGAAGTCCGGACAACGCAGGAAGCCCATGTAAGGCGACGGGTTGAACAGCCTGAGCCATTCGTACAGCTCTTCGGGAGATGCTTCAACGCTTCGGCTCTGCCGCTGGGAGAGGTTCACCTGGAACACGTCGCCTTGCCCGATATATTGCTGTATCGCCCGAACGGCATCCATGAACGCGTCCTTCGTGAACGGAGAAAACAGCCCTTCCAGCTCCTCGACGTTAATCTGCAGCGTGTCCTTCTCCATCAGCGACTTCCGGCGCTCGCGCAGCGCATCCGCCCGATTCGCCGCCTTCTCTTCTTCGAACCAGGTGAGCCAATAGTCGGCCATCCCTTCGGCACGAGAAACCGCGCGGTCGTAAATCTCCCGGAGCGCTTCCCGCGACGCGTCGATCTCGATCGGACTATGAACGACGCAATAGACGACAGATCGCTCGTGGTCGATCACCCACAGCTCGTTCATCCGCATGAACAAGTAATCCGGAATTTCCGTGTCGTCCGCCGCGTAAGCCGGCAGCTTCTCGATCGTACGAACGATATCGTAACTCCAAAATCCCGCGCAGCCGCCAAGCCACTTCGGCCCGCCTTCCAACCTCGGACCGCGGCAATCGCCCATCCATTTGCGCACGATGTCGAGCGGCTTGCCCTTCCACTTCTTGCGGCCGATGGCTTGCTCCTCCATGGACAAGAACGCCATCGATTCCGCTTCAAGGCCTTTGCCTCGGATGACGCCCTCCGGATGTACGCCGAGATACGTGAAGCTGCCGACCTTCCCGCTCTCTAGCACGAACGCGTAAGGCGACGCATCCTGCCATACTTCCTCCCAAGAGGCGATGATCTCGCCCCCGTGAGGCTGATAGGGCAGCTCCAGCACGCAGGGCAGCGTCGTATATTTCTCTTCGGCGCGCCACCGTAGCCACTCTTCCCAAGCGGTGAACATCACCATCGCCCCCCCGATCTGATCTCTTGTTAGTTGCGCCTAGTATACCGAATTGCAACCAAAAAGAAAAGCGCCCCCCATTCCGCGGAATGGGAGGCCTAACTAGGCGGTGAAGCCGCTAATTAAGATCAAGTTCAAAAAGTCCGGTTTTCAGCACCGAGAAGGTTGAAAGAAGCTAGGAAATGAGGAGCGGAGCGTAGCTGGAGGCTACGTGAACACCTGCAATGTTTCCAGAGGAAACATACTTCGTAAGCATTCGCTTAGTTCCGGTTGAATTCAAGATTCGATGTCGAATACGCTTCCCGATAAGCTTCGTGATCAAAATTGGACTTTTTGAATTACCTTTAGTTTTCGAAGTTGAAGAGCGGTGTGCTGAGGTAACGTTCGCCGTTGCTCGGCACGATCGCGATGACGCGCTTGCCTTTGCCCAGCTCCTTCGCTACTTTCAAAGCCGCGCTGATTGCCGCGCCGGAGGAGATGCCGCACAGAATACCTTCTTCCTTCGCCGCGCGACGAGCGTACTCGAACGCTTCTTCGTTCTCGATCGTAATGACGCCGTCATAGATCTCGCGGTTCAGAATGTCCGGCACGAAGTTGGCGCCGATGCCTTGGATCTTATGCGGTCCAGGGTTGCCACCAGACAACAGTGGGGAAGCCGCTGGCTCTACCGCGTAGATCTTGATGCCGTCGAAGTTCTTCTTCAGCACTTCGCCAGCGCCGGAGATCGTGCCGCCGGTGCCGATGCCCGCGATAAACGCGTCCAGCTTGCCGTCGAGGGAGTTGATCGCTTCCACGATTTCTGGCCCAGTCGTCTCGCGGTGGATCTTCACGTTCGCTTGGTTCTTGAATTGCTGCGGCATGAAGTAAGTGGCGTTCTCCTTCACAAGCTCTTCCGCTTTGCGAACCGCGCCGTTCATGCCTTCCGATCCTGGCGTCAGAACGAGATCCGCGCCGTAAGCGCGAAGCAGGTTGCGACGCTCAAGGCTCATCGTCTCCGGCATAACCAGAATCGCCTTGTAACCTTTCGCTGCCGCTACCATCGCAAGACCGATGCCGGTATTGCCGGAAGTCGGTTCAACGATCGTATCGCCTGGCTTCAGTACGCCTTCTTGCTCCGCGACTTCGATCATGCTGATCGCGATGCGGTCCTTCACGCTTGCTCCCGGGTTCTGGTACTCCAGCTTGACGTAAACTTCCGCGCTGTCTTCCGGTACTAGACGGTTCAAACGAACCAATGGTGTATCGCCGATAAGTTCTGTTACGCTTTGCACAATTCTTGCCATGAGTGGAAAGCCTCCTTATTCCGACTAAAATAGTTGGTATTCTGCTTATTCCATCTTATCAATCTCAAGCTTCCGTTGTCAATAGCCACTTTACAAGCGCTTACCGGCTTTACATAGGTTTTCTCACTTCACAATAACGGCGTCGTAACGGACGAGCAGCTCATCCTCGATCTCGGTCATCGGCTTCGCCCGCTCCAGCGCCAGCTGCTTGCGGACGACGTCCTGCAGTCGCTGTCCCGCGAGGCCAGCCGTCGATTTTTGACCCATTAGCTGAATGACGGCATATCCGGATTCCATCGCGATCGGCCCCGCCGTTTCCCCGATGGACAGCAGACCCGCTTCGGCAAGCATCCCGCTATCGTAAAAAGGATCGTCCGCCTCGATAAATCCGAGATCTCCGCCTGATTCCTTCGTAAATTCGTCCAGCGAATACGACTTCGCCAACTCGGAGAATTCGTCCCCGCCTTCCAGCTTTTCGATCACTTCGTCTGCTAGCTCCCTTGTATCGGTAACGATCCACCGGAGATGATATTCGGACTTTGGCGCGAACTGTTCCGGATGTTCCTCGATATAAGCAGTCACCTCGGCGTCCGAGATCGGAACCGTGGCCGCCGTTATGTTCTCCAGCAAGAGCCTATACCGCATATCGTCAAGCACCTGTTCCCTGCTTAAACCAAGCTGCTCCTTCATAACGGTAAAAAACCGCTCCTCGCTCTCGTAGCCTTCGGCCGACGCTGCCAGTTCGCGGTCAAGTTCCTCTTGCGTTACTTTGATGTCCTTCGCAGCCGCTTCCCGGTCCATCGCCTCGCGAAGCATCAGCGTGCGCAGGACGGCATCCCCGTATTGTTTGTACAGCTCCTCGGTCAGCTTCTGCCGCGTAATTTCCTTGCCTCCGACGGTAGCAACGGCTTCGTCCCCGTCTCTATCCTTAGGCGGAACGGAGTCCGCCTGTTCGTTCCCTCTACCAAACGCCTGCGGCCACATCTTCACGATGACCGCCCCCGTTAGCGCAATCAGGCAGATCGCTTGAAGGATGACGACGGCCTTCAGCACTTCTACTCTTCTCATGTTCCCCTTGGCCTCCGGTTACTGGACCGGCTTCGGTTTCGCCTGCTCGAGCAGCTGCTCCAGCTGTGCCCGTTCAAAGGTGTACGTTTCGTTGCAGAAATGGCATACGACTTCCGCTTTGCCGTCCTCTTGAATAATGCCTTCCAATTCCTTCTGCCCCAGACTGATCAGCGTCTGCTCCACGCGCTCCGCCGAGCAGTGGCACTTGAATACGAGATCCATCGCGTCGTGGATAACGACATCATCGTCGACGACCCATTTCAGCAAATCCTCCGGACTTTCGCCTTGCGCCAATAGCGCCGTTACCGGCGGCATGCCGGAGATCGCTTGCTCCAGCCGCGTAATCTCGCCATCGGTCAGACCCGGCAACAGCTGCACGATATATCCGCCCGCGTGAAGCACGGAATTGTCGTTCTCCACCAGCACGCCCACTCCGACCGCGGAAGGGGTCTGCTCCGATACGGCAAAGTAATACGTAAAGTCCTCGCCGAGCTCGCCCGATACGAGCGGTACGCTGCCGCGGTAAGGCTCCTTCAGCCCGAGATCCTTCGTTATGTGCAAATAACCGGTGGAGCCGACCGCTCCAGCCACGTCCAGCTTGCCGCGCTCGTTGCTGCCATGATGCGCCTGCGGATGCTCGACATAACCGCGCACCTCGCCGTCCGCGTTCGCGTCCACGACGACTTGCCCGATCGGTCCGTCGCCCTTCACCTGAATCGTCAGCTTCTCCTTGCCCTTCAGCATCGCCCCCATCATCGCGCCCACGGACAGCGTGCGGCCAAGCGCCGCGGTCGCCGTCGGGAACGTGTCATGGCGTCGCCGAAGCTCCTCCACCAGATTGGTCGTGCGGCATGCGAACACACGAATTTTGCCGCCCCAAGCCGTCCCGCGCACCAGCATATCGTTTTGCTTCTCCATGATTAATGCCCCTCCTGATTCCGTTCGTAAATGATTCGAAGACCTTCCAGCGTCAGTAGAGGATCCACTTCTTCTATCGTATCCGATTCGGCGGCGATCAGCTCCGCAAGCCCGCCCGTCGCGATAACACGCGGCTTCACGCCGAATTCGGTTTTGATTCTGCCCACGATACCGTCAACTTGCCCCGCGTAGCCGAAAATAATTCCCGCCTGCATCGACGTGACCGGATTGCGCCCGATGACGCTCTTCGGCTTCGCCAGCTCGATGCGAGGCAGCTTCGCCGCCCGCTGGTACAACGCCTCCGTCGAGATACCGATGCCCGGCACGATTGCGCCGCCGAGGTAGTTGCCCCCCTCGTCGATATAGTCGAAGGTCGTCGCCGTACCGAAGTCGACGACAATGAGCGGCGTACCGTATTTCTCGATGCCGGCCACGGAGTTGACGATCCGGTCCGCGCCGACTTCCCTCGGATTCTCGTACCGGATGTTGAGCCCCGTCTTCACGCCGGGACCAACGATGACCGGCGCCTTGCGCACGTATTTCAGACAAAGCTGCTCCAGCGTCCGCATCAGCGGCGGAACAACGGAGGAAATAATAACGCCCTCGATCTGCTCCGTCTTGATGCCGGCGTAGCTGAAGAGGTTATGGATGTTGATTCCATATTCGTCTACGGTAGCGGAACGGTTCGTGCTGAGGCGCCAATGGTGAAGCAGCTCCTTACCTTTATAGACGCCAAGAACGATATTAGTGTTGCCAACGTCGATGACCAAAATCATTTCGCCGTTCCACCCTTCTTCTCGCCCAGATCGAGACTGATGTCCAGCGCGTTGAACGAGTAGGTGAGTCCCCCGACCGAGATAACGTCCACACCGCAAGCGGCGATGCCATGGATCGTGTCCAGATTGACGCCGCCGGATGCTTCGACGATGACATGCGGAGAGCGGCTTTTGATCAACTGCACCGCTTCCGTCATACGCTCGTTCCCCATATTGTCCAGCATGATGATATCCGCGCCGCAAGCGAGCGCCTCTTCCACCTGCTCGATCGATTCCGTTTCCACTTCGATCTTCATCGTATGCGGAATTCGGCTGCGTGATGCTTGAACGGCCGCCGTGATGCTGCCGGCGCCTTTGATATGATTATCTTTGATCATAACGGCGTCGTATAAGCCGAACCGATGATTGGCGCCGCCGCCGACCCGGACCGCGTATTTCTCCAACAGCCGATGCCCCGGCGTCGTCTTGCGGGTATCGACGAGACGCACGGAAAGACCTTGCAGCTTCGCGACGAACGCGCTGGTCTTGGTGGCAATGCCCGATAGACGCTGCATGAGATTAAGCGCAATCCGCTCTCCGGTCAGCAGGCTGTGCGTCCGGCCTTCCACTTCTATTATAACCGTGCCCTTCGTCACCCTGTCTCCGTCCTGGACCAAAGCCGTGAAGACGAGGGACGGATCCACGACCTCGAAGACCAGCTTTGCCACGGGAATACCCGCAATGATGCCGTTCTCCTTTACGTGGATAACAGCCTTCGACTGCGATTCCGCGGGGATCGTCGTCTCCGTCGTAATGTCGCCGCTTCCGATATCCTCGGCCAGCCAGCTTCTGATCTGGCTCCGGAGAGCCTCGTCATATCCGCCCGTCGTCCATTCAAACATGTTCAATCCGCTCCTCGGTTATGCCTTGTGTATAATGCAGAATCGTATGCTTGCGCCACTGGAGATCGTCCTTCGCCGGGAAGTCCTCCCTGTAGTGCGCTCCGCGGCTTTCTTCCCGCTGCAGCGCCGCCTCCGTCGTCAGCAGCGCGCAAGTAAGCAGATTCGCGAATTCGTATTGTTCCCGCTCCGTCAGCGTCGCCTGGAAGATCGGCAATTGCCGCCTCAGCTCGTCCAGCCCTTTGCGCAAGCCGCTCTCGTCACGCCTAAGTCCGGCATAACGAACCATGACTTTCTGCAGCTTGAGTCTCCGCTCCACTACAGCCTGCATGGACACGGAACTGCGCGCCACTTTGCTGACGACGTTTGGCCGAATGTCGAGCGGCGGCAGCTCCTCGATGCGCTTAATGATGCGGCGTCCGAAGACGATCGCCTCGGACAGCGAGTTGCTCGCCAGCCGATTGGCGCCGTGAACCCCCGTCGACGACACTTCGCCGCAGGCGAACAACCGCTTAATATTGGTTTCCCCGTTCAGATCCGTCTTTACGCCTCCCATCATATAATGCATCGCAGGCGCGACGGGGATCCAGTCGGAGGTCAGATCGAGCCCGTATTTCAGGCAGGTTTCATATATCGTGGGAAAACGATGCTTCACCATCTCCGCCGGTTCATGCGTAATATCGATATAGACAAAGGTCGACCGCGTCTCCTCCATCTCGCTTACGATAGCGCGGGCCACGACGTCGCGCGGCGCCAGCTCCAGCTGCTCATGGTACTTATGCATGAAACGCTCGCCCTTGATATTGCGAAGTACGGCTCCTTCGCCGCGCACCGCTTCCGAGATCAGAAATCTCGGCGCTCCCGGATAACAGAGCGATGTCGGATGGAACTGAATAAATTCAGGATCCCGTATGTAAGCGCCTGCGCGGTAAGCCATGGCAACACCATCGCCCGTCGCCACCTCCGGGTTCGTCGTATACCGATACAATTGGCCGGCGCCGCCGGAGCACAGAATGGTTGCCTTGCCCCTTACGAACAAACGTTCCCCACTCAGCTTCTGCACGATCGCGCCACAGCAAACGCCGTCCTCCGTAACGAGGTCGATGACGAAATGATCGTCCCATACTTCGATCTCGGGCGTAGATACCGCCTTCTCCGACAGCGCGCGGACGATCTCGTAGCCAGTCGCGTCTCCGTTGGCATGCAAAATGCGGCGCTGGCTGTGAGCGCCTTCTTTGGTCAAGGCGAATTCGCCGTTCTCGAGATCGAACTGCGTCCCCATCCGAATCAAGCTGCGGACGCCCTTCGGCCCCTCATGCACCAGCACGTCCACCGCCTCGTCGGAACAAAGCCCCGCACCCGCGATCAACGTGTCTTGGCGATGATAGGCCGGCGAATCCTCGTCCGAAATGACGGCGGCGATGCCGCCTTGCGCGTAACGCGTGTTGCTGTCGAGCAGCGACTTCTTCGTGATCATGAGAACCGAATGCTGCTCGCTTGAACGTATAGCGGTAAAAAGACCGGCAATGCCGGCCCCGATGACGATGACATCTTTATCCACGACCGGCAGCTTGTCCAGCTCCACGTCGATCAAGTATCTAGGAATCATAAGTGCGCCTCCCGCATTCGCGTCTAAGCTTTGGTCATTCTTCTCGTAACAAGGAAGCAGCGCATGCTACTTCACCTGCAGCATGCGCTCGAGCGACAAGCGGGCTTGCTCCGCGACATGCGGCGGCACGTAAATTTGAGGCTGCATCGTCTCCAGGCATTTGACGAGCTTCTTCAAATTATTGACCTTCATGTTCGGGCAGACCAAATATTTGGATGCGAAATGGAACGTCTTGTTCGGGCTGTCCAGACGAAGCTGGTAGCCGGTTCCGTCTTCCGTGCCGACGATAAACTCTTGGCAATCGGATTCCTTGCAATATTTGATGATCGCGGTCGTGCTGCCGACGAAATCGCCTAATTCCACGACTTCCGGACGGCATTCCGGATGCACGACGAACTGCGCGTTTGGATACTTCGCCTTCATCTCTTCTACGTCTTTGACGGTGAGCATGTCGTGCGTGTTGCAGTATCCTTCCCAAATAATCATTTTTTTGTCGGTGTTCTGCTGTACGTAATGGCCCAGGTTCTTGTCCGGCACCCAGATGACTTCGTCGCCTTCGACCGAGTTGACGACCTTGACGGCATTGGCCGACGTGCAGCAAATATCCGTCTCCGCTTTGATCTCGGCCGACGAGTTAATGTAAGTGACGACTGTTGCGTTCGGGTGCTGCGCTTTTAGCTTGCGAAGACCATCGACGTTAACCATGTCCGCCATCGGGCAGCCCGCGCGTTCGTCCGGAATGATGACCGTTTTGTTCGGCGCCAATATTTTCGCGCTTTCGCCCATGAAGTGAACGCCGCAGAATACGATAACATCGGCATCCGTCTGCGCGGCCTTCTGCGCCAGCAGGAACGAGTCCCCGCGGAAGTCCGCTACCTCTTGAATTTCGTCGCGTTGATAATAATGAGCAAGAATGATGGCGTTGCGTTCCTTCTTCAATTGCATCAGCCGTTCGCGCAGCTCGCGGTTCTGTTCCGCCTTGCGCTCAAGTGCCAGTGCTTCCACGATAGATCCTCTCCTCTTATGAGGGATGAGTACTTTCGGCAGCTCGTTGCCGAAGTTTGCCGAAGTCTCATTCCGTCCCGTTATGCCTAATCCGGCAGCCGCGTTGCATGCCATGAAACTAAAGCTGCTTCACGTCACCGACTTTGTGAATTGATGCACAAACTAAGGGATTCGATTACCTTTAGTTTGACCAAAAGCATGGTTTTCAAAAGAAACGGACGCTTGCGGTATATTCCTGCGTTGGGCATCTCTCTCTTCCCGACCAGAGCTCGCCTGCGCTCGCCTTGCGTTGACCCTCAATGCAATGACCTTAGACAGCCGTAAGAACGGTTGTTTAATTAATGTTTAATTTACACTTGACAGAGGGGTCTGTCAATGGAGTATTCATCATGATCGCACATAATTTCTTAGTATTTTTCTGATGGGAATCGTTCTCATATTCATCCTTCGGTCGATGGGCGTGAGCAGCATTTTGCGAAGCAGCATAGCAAATAGAAAAAGCCTGCCTCGTAGGTAAGCTTCAATTATTAAAAAACCAGACCGGAGCTGACTCCGGTCTGGCCTGTTTCGTTAGGTCTATGTCACCTGCGAGCCGGATCGTACGGCTGTCCGAGCGCCGAGGGGGCGCTTGAGCGGCCAACTGCCGCCGCGAGGACGATCAAAGTCAACACGTAAGGGAGCATATAGAACACTTCAGTCGGAATGTCCTTCGACCAGTCGAACAACTGGGCGAAGTTGCGAATCGCTTGCGCAAAGCCGAAGAAAATCGCGGCGCCCGCGAGGCCAAGCGGATTCCACTTGCCGAAGATCAGCGCCGCCAGCGCGATGAAGCCCTGGCCCGAGATCGTGTTGTGCGCGAAGCTGCTTGTCGTCGTCAGCGTAATCGTCGCTCCGCCGAGACCCGCCAGCGCGCCGCTGAGCATAACGCCTATGTAGCGGTATTTGGCCACGCTGATGCCCACAGTATCGGCCGAGCTAGGATGCTCGCCTACCGCGCGAAGGCGCAGGCCGAACGGCGTCTTGAACAACACGAAGTAGCTCACAATGACCAAAATAATAACGATGTATGTCGTCGGATACGCATGGAAGATGCCTTCCCCGATGACCGGGATGTCCGAGAGGAACGGGATGGACACCTTCGAGAACACATCCGACAGCTGCGGCGTCTGCGCCGACCCGTCATACAGGCTGCGCGTGAAGTAGATCGCGATGCCGAGCGCCAGGATGTTGATGACGACGCCGACGACCGTCTGATCCGACTTGAACGTAATGGTCGCCACCGCATGCAGCAGCGAGAACAAGACGCCGTAGACGACGGCGGCGATCAGACCAAGCCAAGGAGAACCGCCGCCGAAGCCGGCTTCCGATGCCGAATGCGTGGCGACGGCCGCAGCGAACGCACCGGACACCATGAGGCCCTCAAGACCGATGTTCACGACGCCGGAGCGTTCCGAGAACATGCCGCCAAGCGCGGCGAAGATAAGCGCGGTGGAGAACACCAGCGTCGTATTGATTAGTTGGCCAAGTACTTCCATGTTAAGCCGCCTCCTTCCGCTTGTCCGCCGCGCGCTTCAACATGAACGGCTTCAAAATAAACTTCACGATGCCGTGGGCCGCTACGAAGAAGATGACCGAACCGATCACGATACGAACGATCTCCGAAGGCACGCCCGCGCCGAAGCTCATGCCGGCCGAGCCGTAGCTCAGGCCGCCGAACAGAATCGAAGCGAGCAGGACGCCTAGCGGCGTATTGCCGCCAAGCAGCGCGACCGCGATGCCGTCGAAGCCATAGCCCGGAGAAGCAGCCATAATCGTTTGGTTGCCGAATACGCCCAGCACCTCGAATACCCCGCCGAGGCCGGCGAACACGCCGCTGATCATCATCGATTTGACGATCGTGCGATTGACGTTCATCCCCGCGTAAAGAGCCGCGTCCGGATTATGGCCGACCGCGCGAAGCTCGTAGCCTTGTTTCGTACGCCAAAGAAGTACATAAAAGACCACAACGCCGATAAGAGCGAAAAGCGTGCCCCAGTGCATCCTCGCCTTATCCATCAGCTCGATAAGCCAGTCGATATGCATGAGCGCCGAATCATGAATCGGTCTCGACTTCTGCTGGCCGGGCTCGAGCAGGTAGTTCGTCACGATATAATTCGCCAAGTAAAGCGCCGTCCAGTTGAGCATGATGGACGAGATGACCTCGTTCACGCCCCGCGTCGCTTTCAGGAAGCCGACTAAGCCGGCCCATAAGCCGCCGAACAATGCGCCCGTAACGATCGCAAGCGGGCCGTGGATGTACCACGGCATTTCGAACAATACGCCGACCAGCGTCGCTCCGGTCATGCCCATGACGAATTGTCCTTCGACTCCGATGTTAAATAATCCCGTCCGGAACGCGAAGGCGACCGCGATGCCGGTGAAGATCAGCGGCGTGACCGCCCGGATCGTCTCGCCCATATGGTACGAGCTGCCGAACAGTCTCTCGAAGAGCGAGGAGTAAGCCACGATCGGATTGTAGCCGCCCGCGAGCATCGCGATCGCGCCGATAATCAAACCGAGGATAATCGAGACAAGCGGAACGAGAAGCGATGATTTGTTGAATATTTTTTTGGCCGTGTCCATCTGCTGCTAGCTCCTTCCCTGAGCCGTCGCGGCGGCGTCTTCGGTATTCCCTGCCATGAGCAAGCCCAATTGCTCGTCGTCGCGATGATCGGCGTCCACTTCGCCGACCATCTTGCCTTCGTACATGACCGCGATCCGGTCCGACAGCGCATATAGCTCGTCCAGTTCGAAAGACACGAGCAGGATGGCCTTGCCTTGATTGCGGGCTTCTACGAGCCGCTTGTGCACGAATTCGATGGCGCCGATGTCGAGGCCCCGCGTCGGTTGAACCGCGATGAGAAGATCGGGATTCTTGTGCAGCTCGCGCCCGATGATCGCCTTCTGCTGATTGCCGCCCGACAGCGCCCGCGCCTCCGTATGTATGCCGGACAACCGAACGTCGAATTCGGTGACGAGCTCGCTCGCCAGCTTGTCCATCGCGCCGAAGTCAACGAACCCGTACCTGCCGAATTCCGGCTTAAAGTAAGTGCCGAGAATCATGTTCTCGCTGACGGAGAAATCCAGCACCAGACCATGCTTGTGACGGTCCTCAGGAATATGTCCGACCCCCGCCGTGGATATTTCGCGCGGCGAGCGGTTCGTCACGTCGGTGCCGTTCAGCTTCACGCTGCCTTCCTGCACCTTGCGCATGCCCGTAATGGCGTAGATCAACTCGCTCTGGCCATTGCCGTCCACTCCTGCGATGCCGAGGATCTCGCCGGCGCGTACCTGGAACGTCGTGCCGTCAAGCGCAGGCTTGCTCTGATCGCCTTTCATCCGCAGATCGTTGACGTCCAGCACGACCTCGCCCGGCTCGGCCTTTGTTTTCTCGACTTCGAACGTCACATCGCGGCCGACCATCAGCTCCGCAAGCTGCCTTTCGTTCGTTCCGGTTGTCGGAAGCGTCCGCACCACTTTCCCGCGGCGGATAACCGTGACCGTATTCGCAAGCGCCATAACTTCCTTCAGTTTATGCGTAATGATGATAATCGATTTGCCCTCTGCTGCGAGATTTCGAATGATTTCGATAAGTTCTTCGATCTCTTGCACGGTAAGCACGGCGGTCGGTTCGTCGAAAATCACGATTTCCGCGCCGCGATACAACGTTTTCAATATTTCTACCCGTTGCTGCATGCCAACCGTAATATTTTGAATCCGCACCTGCGGATCTACTTTCAGACCGTAACGCTCGGAAATATCCTTTACCTTCTGATTCGCGAGCTTATAATCAATCGTCATCCCTTTCTTCGGCTCATCGCCGAGCACGATGTTCTCGGCTACCGTGAAAGGTTGTACAAGCTTGAAATGCTGATGCACCATGCCAATGCCGAGCTCAATTGCCTTGGAAGCGCCGTCAATCACGGTGCGTTCTCCATTGATCCAAATCTCGCCTTCATCCGGCTGATACAGCCCGAACAAGATGTTCATGAGCGTCGATTTGCCTGCTCCGTTCTCGCCGAGCAACGCATGAATCTCGCCTTTCTTCAGCTCAAAGTTGATGGAATCGTTCGCCACCAGACCCGGAAATCGTTTCGTAATTCCCTTCAGTTGTACGACTGCCCCGCTCTGACCCATTCCTAATCACTCCCGGGATCAACATAATTTCCAAAATACAAAACAGCACAAGACCGGCTCCCGCCGGTCTCGCTGCTTCGGATACAAGCTATGCTTTATCCTTATTCAACCTACTTATTCTTATTCAGTCGGAACGGTAATTTCACCGCTAATGATCTTGCCTTTGTATTCTTCCACTTTCTCGAGGACGTCTTTCGGAACGTTCTTCGTGGAAGTCTCAGGCAAACCTACTGCATCGTCCTTCAGGCCAAGCTCTTGCACTTTGCCACCTTCGAAGTTGCCCGCGATCAGGTCTTTGGATACTTTGTGAACCGCAGTTTCTACGCCCTTCATCATCGAAGTCAGCGTCACTTCGTCGCCGAACTCCAGCGATTGGTCTTTGTCTACGCCGATGACCCATACGTCTTCGCCGTTCTTCTTGCGGTCGGCCGCTTCGTTGAATACGCCGTTGCCCGTGCCGCCGGAAGCATGGAAGATGATGTCGATGCCGCTGTTGTACATCGTAGCCGCCGCGCTCTTGCCAAGGTCTGGCTTGTCGAACGCGCCCGTGTATACCACGTTTACTTTAATGTCTGGCTTAACCGCCTTAACGCCGGCAAGGAAACCAGCTTCGAAACGTTTGATAACCGGAATGTCCATGCCGCCTACGAAACCGATTTTGTCCGTTTTCGTCATCAAGCCGGCAACCACACCTACTAGGAAGGAGCCTTCATGCTCGGCGAACGTAACGGATGTCACGTTCGGCGCGTCGACAACCGCGTCGATAACCGCAAGCTTCGCGTCCGGATTCTCGGAAGCGACCTTCGTGATCGCGTCAGTGAACAGGAAGCCGATGCCCCAAGTGAGGTTGAAGCCTTCGCGAACGAAGTTATTCAAGTTCGGTTCCATGTCGGCTTCGCCTTTGGACTCCAGGAACTTTGTCTCGGCACCCGTCTCTGCCGTTACGCGCTGCAGAGCTTCCCAAGCGCTTTGGTTAAACGACTTATCGTTAACGCCGCCAACGTCCGTAACCATGCCGATCTTGAAGTCTTTGCCTGTTCCGTCGGACTCCACTTTCTCTCCGCCGTTGTTTGCGCCCGTGTTGTTGTTCTTGTCGGCTCCGCAGCCGGACAATACCAGCGAGATCGCCAGTACCAGCGTAAGCATAAAGCTAAACGTCTTTTTCATGCCGCATTCTCCCCTTGTCAAATGAGTGATTTGTTTTGCAGCTTCATTATGTGTGTCTAACAGCTTTACCTTTAAGAAGTTGTTCAAGAAACCATGTTTGGCTGGTTGAACACGCCCTCTTAGTATTGCTGTTCCTTGCTGCTATTATTTCATTATAGTTACAAAAAAATTTACGTCAATCAAATTGTGTAAGATTCATTGACATCATCGCGAACCTTTATGTTAGCTATGTATTGAAGCTTTAACGCTTTAAAGAAGTTGGCCTCCCTACACATCGAAACGTCCCGCCGCTCCAAGCGGAGAGGCGGGACGAATCCATGTGCTATCGGTACAGCTTAATGATTAAGATTTGTTGTTCGGATCATCGGAAGGATCTCCGCTTTCCGGCGTAGCCGGCTTCACTTCGGCTTCCTCCCGCGGCTGGATGCGCACTTTCACGTCGCCGATCTCGTCGATGATCGGCTCCGCCTTGGACTCGGAAGGCGCCGCGCCTTCTCCGGCCTCCGTCAGATTGCCTTTCTCGATAAGCGACTTGATCTGGTCCATCTCCAGCGTTTCTTCCGTCAGCAGCGTGTTCGCGATCAGATGCATCTCTGCGCTCTTCTCGGTCAGCAGCTTCTTCGCGCGGTCGTAACAGCCGTTAATGATGGTTTGCATCTCTTGGTCGATCTCGTAAGCAATCGCATCCGAGTAATTCTGCTCGTGGCCGATGTCGCGTCCGAGGAATACTTGGCCTTGCGAGCTGCCGAACTGCATCGGACCAAGCCTGTCGCTCATGCCGTATTCCATGATCATGCTGCGTACGATGCCGGTCGCTTGCTTGAAGTCGCTGTAAGCTCCCGTACCGATCTCGCCGATGTAGATTTCCTCGGCAACGCGGCCAGCAAGCAGACCCGTTACTTTGTCCAGCAGCTCTTGCTTCGTCACGAGCATACGGTCTTCCTTCGGCAGCATGATGACGTATCCGCCTGCGCGTCCGCGCGGAATAATCGTAACCTTGTGAACCTGATCGGCGTGCTCCAAGAAGAAGCCTGCAATCGTATGGCCCGCCTCATGGTATGCCACGATCCGCTTCTCGCGTTCGCTAATGACGCGGCTTTTCTTCTCCGTGCCGACGATGACGCGGTCGATCGCGTCGTCGATGTCCTTCATGTTGATATCTTTTTTGTTGCGGCGCGCCGCCAATAGCGCCGCTTCGTTCAGCAGGTTCTCGAGGTCGGCGCCGCTGAAGCCGGTTGTACGCTTCGCGATCACATTCAGCTTCACGTCGCCGGTGAGCGGCTTGTTGCGCGAATGAACCTTCAGCACCGCTTCGCGGCCCTTTACATCCGGGCGGTCAACCGTAATCTGACGGTCGAATCGGCCTGGACGCAGAAGCGCAGGGTCTAGAATATCGGCACGGTTCGTCGCGGCGATAATGATGATGCCTTCGTTCGAGCCGAAGCCGTCCATCTCGACCAACATCTGGTTAAGCGTCTGCTCGCGCTCGTCGTGACCGCCGCCAAGTCCGGCGCCGCGCTGGCGGCCCACCGCGTCGATCTCGTCGATGAAGATAATGCATGGCGCGTTTTTCTTCGCGTTCTCGAACAGGTCGCGCACGCGGGATGCGCCGACGCCGACGAACATCTCCACGAAGTCGGAGCCCGAGATGCTGAAGAACGGTACGCCCGCTTCGCCCGCTACGGCGCGCGCAAGCAACGTTTTACCGGTACCCGGAGGACCGACAAGCAATACGCCCTTCGGAATGCGGGCGCCAACGAGATTGAACTTGCGAGGATCCTTCAGGAAGTCGACGACCTCCACCAGCTCCTGCTTCTCCTCGTCCGCCCCGGCCACGTCTTCGAACGTGACGCGTTTCTTCTCTTCGTTGTAGAGCTTCGCGCGGCTCTTGCCGAAGTTCATCACCTTGCCGCCGCCGCCTTGCGCCTGATTCATCAAGAAGAAGAACAGGACGAAGAGCAGGATGAACGGGATGATCGAAGTGAGGAACGTTACCCAGAAGCTCGGCGTGTCCATCTCCTGGTTCGTTAGAGCGAACCCGTATTCCTTCTCCCATTCCCGGATCTGCGACTCCGCGCTGACGCCGGCCCTGGCCGTGAATTTCTCGCTTTCCACGCCCTCGGGGGTGTCTTTATATTTGCCCGTAATGTAGTAGGTCTGATTGTCGTACTTAACAGTCAGCTCCTCTACATTGCCGGCTTCGATCTGAGCACGCAGCTCGTCATATCTTAACGGCTTGGTACTGTCACCCTGGCCGCTAATATATTGGAAAATGCCAACGGTAACCAAAAAGATGATCAAATAAAAACCAGTGTTTCGGATGATCCGATTCATCCCCTACCTCCTCTCAGACGCTTTAAATATTTTACCATAGCATGAGTTTCCATCACAATAGAGCCGAAATCCAGCCTCATGCCGGGAATAAGGATGTTGAACATGCACTATAATGCGCGATTATTTCTCGTATACTTCCGGCTTCAGAATGCCGATGTAAGGAAGGTTGCGGTATTTCTCCGCAAAATCGAGGCCATAACCCACGACGAACTCGTCCGGCAGCGTGAAGCCTTTGTAATCCGGCTGCAGATCCACCGTGCGGCGGGCTGGCTTGTCGAACAGGGTAACGACCGTTACGGATTTCGAGCCGCGGTGCTCGAGCACGTCGATCAGGTAGCTGAGCGTCAGCCCGCTGTCGATGATATCCTCCACGATGAGCACGTCGCGGCCCTCGACCGTTACGTCCAGGTCCTTAATGATCTTCACGACGCCGGACGACTTGGTCGAAGCTCCGTAGCTCGATACCGCCATGAAGTCGATCTCGAGCGGTACCGTAATGGTCTTGACCAGATCGGACATAAAAATAAATGCGCCTTTGAGAACGCAAATAACGAGCGGATTGCGCCCCTCGAAGTCTACGCTCAGCCGCGCGCCTAACTCAGATACCTTTGCTTGAATCTGTTCTTCGCTGTATAGTACGTCTTTAATGTCGTTCTGCAAAGTGAAATCCCCCTACGCTTTACCTATGTTTATGAATAGACCCTTGCTCCTTATTCGCCCTGCGCCTTAATATGCAGCAGCTTCCGGCTGTTCTCTCCCGCGAGGGCATGCGCGGAACGCCGAAGGCCAGGTATCCAGAGCAGCCTTCCCTCCGCGTCGCAGAGCAAAGGGTACGATTCCCTGCCGGATGGCGGTATCTTCTCGTCAACGAACATATCTTGCACTTTTTTCGACCCATTTAATCCTAAAACTTGAATTCTGTCGCCCGGACGGCGATTGCGAATCCGCAGCGGGAAGCTCAGCTGGGACGCATCGAAGAGCGCTTCGCCGCGCGAGACGGCCTTTCGCTGCCCGTCCGCTTCCGGGTCCAGCCACTGAAACATGAAGGTCCAGCCGGCGGATTCCGCGTTTAAGTAAGCCATCCCCTCCCGTATCTCGTAAGAATAACTGCCGGGATTCCGATCCATCCCCGCCAGAGGGGCCTTCAGCCACCGCATGGACTCGTATTCCCGCAGGCAGCGAACACCGCTTCCCGCATCCATACGCCATGTCGACGGCGCATCCGGAGCCGCGGCGAACCGCATCCGCTCGATGCCATCGAAGGATATGTTTTCCGTATCTTGCGAAAGATAACTTAATATTAGTTTAATCAATCTCCTTTGTAAAGCGACGTGGAGGCCCCATAATTCGTTGCAGCGAACGGCATATTCCCCTTGATCCGCCTGCACGATCGACCCGAACAGCCGACCCGCCTCACCCGCCAAAAAATCGTCCTCTTCGCCCGCCACTTCGGCGAGCCGCTGCAGCGAAAGCGGCAGCTGGGGATTGAATCGCGACAAATAAGGGAGGATGTCGAGACGCACCTGGTTGCGGAAGTAATGCCGCTCCAGGTTGCTGCTGTCCGTGCAATAGGGAATGCCTTGCTCTTCGCAGTACCGAAGAAGGTCTGACTTGTTCATACGCAGCAGCGGCCGGATGAGTTCCACATTATTTTCGCTGCGCTTGACCGGGATGCCGGACAACCCGCCGAGCCCCGCTCCGCGGATGATGCGCATCATGACCGTCTCGGCTTGGTCGTCCGCGTGGTGGGCAAGCGCGATGCTCGCCGCGGCGTATTGTTCCGCAATCCGATGAAGGAACGCGTACCTCTTCTCGCGCGCAGCCGCCTGCAGATTCAATCGGTTTTCTTCTATATAAGTAGCGAGATTCAGCTCCGCCGTCTCGCAAGGCACGCCAAGACGTTCCGCGTACGCCCGCACGAGCGCCAGCTCGGCCTCCGATTCCTCTCCGCGGAAGCCATGGTTCACATGGGCCGCGACAATCCGCAGCCGACGCGGACCGGCTAGCGCATGCAGCAGATGAAGCAGCGCCATGGAGTCCGCCCCGCCCGATACGGCGACGACGATTTTGTCCCCGTCCTTCCACATTCCGCGTTCCGCCGCTTCCCTGGCAACTTCCGTAAGTACATTCGCATTCATTCGTATGTATGCCCCCCGCTACATCACATTGCGCAGCAGCCAATAGATCGAAATGGCCAGCAAGACGCTCGTTGTCGCCGCGAGCCCTTTGAGCCAACCGGGCGTTGCCGACTGCCGCCTTGTCTCGCGCCTGTGCATCAGCAGCCGCCATGCCTCCGCCCCTTCCGCCGCGTCCGCGAAGCCGCCCTCCAGCGCCTTCTTCAGCCAGCCCGCGACCGGCTTCAGGGCCGGACTGCTCCCCAGCAGCGCCGTCAGCTCCAGCGTGGACCGGTTCTGGGGCAGCAGCTCCTTCGTCAGCGCGTGAAGCCGCTTCGACTCGTGCAGCTGAATGCACAACACGGCGAAGGAGAACAGGTCGTACTTCGTATCGGCCGATCGCGATCCGCTGTTCCAATATCCCCGGTCATAGATCTCCGTGAACTGGCGGATGCTCTTCCCGATGGCGGTCACACCGCCGAAGTCTACCAGCTCGACGTGGCCGTAGTCGGCCACCATGACGTTCTCCACCTTGAGGTCGCCGAACGCCCATCCGGCGCGATGCAGCTTGGCGAGCTTCCCGAGCAGGTTGAGCCCTACCAGCGGAAACCACTGGGCGCCTTGCTGCTTCAGGTAGGCGTCAAGCGTCGCGCCTCTGACATAACGCATAATATAGAAAGGATATTCCTTCCCGCTTGGCCCGTAAAGGTCGTCAACGTCGAACAAGAAGGGCTCGATTCCTTGGCCCTTCTGCTTGGCCAGCGACTTCAGCACATTAATCTCGGACTGCAGGTCAACCGCGTCGGCGCCGACCTTCAGCGCATACCAATCGCGATCCTTCTGCACCAAATAGACCTTTCCGTTCGCGCCTTCCCCGAGAAGGCGCTCCACCCGGTAACGGCCACCCTTCCACTTGCCAACGACGATCGTTCCGCGCCGAAGCTCGAAGTTAAACGACGTAGTCACCCATCATCCCATCCGTTTCGTGTCTGCTGTTCCTGCCCGCGTGCCCGTACTGCCCCTGCCGAAAATAATCGACGACTTGCATGATGGCCGGACCCGTCGGCGTCGTGCCGCCCATCTGCAGTTTCGGGAAGATCGAATGCACGCCGTTCAAGTGGTCCGTCCAAGCCAAATCCATGACGCAATCGTCCCCGTGCCGGGAGCCGGGGAAGTGGAACACCGCGATCTCGCTTTTCCCTTGCCTCGCCTGCAGGCTCAGCATCAGATCGTGGATCGCTTCCTCCACCGCAGCCAGCTTCGGCTTCATGCTGGCGCTCGCGTCGATGAGCAGCGCCACCTGAAGACCCGACGTCTCGCCCAGCTCGTCGATCACGCGTACGACCTCGCCCCGCTTCTCCGGCGGCAGCGCTTCGATGGAGCCGTTGCCCAGCACCTGCTTCAGCTCCTTCTGCACGGCGAGCTGAATCGTCTGGACAACCGTCTTGCGCGTCATCATCTGTACCGTCTGGGAGAGCTGCCTCATATTGACCAGCCGGCTTAGGCCGCCACCTGCGCGCGCAATCTCTCCGATCTCCGAAGCGCCAAGCTCGCCGACGTCCCCATGATCGAGCACGCCGACCACGTTCACCGCGATCCCTTCCGACGAAGCGTGAGCGGCGGCTACCACCGGACTCATCCCCACGTTGGAGCAGCCGTCCGTTATTAACAGAATTTGTTTCATCATGATCCCTCCGATAATGGATTAAAGCCCTTTCTATCAGCTTTACCTTTTTCGGAGGAGATAAACGCTAGAATCTTCCCAATCATTATAGCACAGCATTTCCGACACCATTCGAACCGGTTAGGCATTAGGGCCTTATGACCTCAGATTGATTTACATCCTTCGGGACGAACGTAATAATAGATTTGCATGGCAAAAAATTCCTGAGGAGTGAACGTATGTCTAACAAAGTGCTGATTGTAACCGGTGACGGAGCGGAAGTGCTGGAGGTGTATTATCCCTATTTCCGCCTGCTGGAGGAAGGTTACGAAGCCGTCATTGCCTCCCCTGCGAAAAAAGTGCTGAACACCGTCGTCCATGATTTCATTGACGGCTGGGATACCTATACCGAAAAACCCGCTCACCAATTGCCTTCCCATATCGGCTTCGCTGACGTCGATCCATCCGAGTATGCGGGGCTGATCATCCCCGGCGGCCGGGCGCCGGAATATATCCGAATGAACGCCGAGCTGCCGCGCATCGTTCAGCATTTCCTCGATGCGGACAAGCCGGTCGGCGCGATCTGCCACGGCGCGCAAGTCTTCCTGGCTCTGGAAGACCAAAGCTATTTCCAGGGCCGCACGATGACCTGCTACACCGCGACCCGTCCGGAAATCGAGCGGCTGGGCGCGCTCTACGCCGAAGACACGCTGCACACCGACGGCAAGCTCGTTAGCGGCCACGCTTGGCCGGATTTGCCGGGCTTCATGCGCGAGTTTCTGCGGCTGTGCCGCGAGGACCGGGCGGCGCGCTCCGCCGCCGAAGACGAGTCGCTGGCGGTCTAAGCGTTCGGTTCCGCCTGGAGGGACTAGGCGCGAACAGCTGCCTCTATCGTTGAATCGCTTAGAACGTCCATTCCTGTTCGCCGGCTATGTCCGCCTGCGGGAGTGGGCGTTTTTTTCGCCGTTGGAGCCGATTTCTATCAATCGCAGACGATTTTTCCCAGCAGTTCCCTGTAAAATTTGGTATGATAGAGCCAAAAGCATATGCAGAAAGGGTGTTACCGACTTGTCCGACCACAATGACCAAGACGAGCTGGCCGCGCGCAGGCGGGGCAAGCTGAAGATGCTCCGCTTCGATAACAACGGCAAGGATTTGGTAGAGTCCGAGAGACCGCAGGAGACGTTCGCGGATGTCGCCGGGCTGGACGAAGTGAAGAAGAAGATCAGACTGAACTTCATTCTCCCGCTCAAGCAGCCGGAGCTGTTCAAAGCCTACGGCCGCGAAGCCGGGGGAAGCTTGCTGCTGTACGGTCCGCCTGGCTGCGGCAAAACATTTCTGGCCCGCGCCGTCGCCGGGGAGATCGACGCCAACTTCATGCATATCGAGCTGCAGGCGATTCTCTCGATGTACGTTGGTCAAAGCGAAAACAACCTTCACGACATCTTCGAGAAGGCGAGAGAGAACAAGCCGTGCGTCATCTTCATCGACGAGCTTGACGCGCTGGGCGGCAGCCGCAACCAGATGCGCCAGCACCACGACCGCATGCTCGTCAATCAGCTGCTTCTCGAGCTGGACGGCATTCGCGAGCAGAACGAGCAGGTATTCGTCATCGGTGCGACCAATACGCCATGGTACCTCGATTCGGCGCTTCGCCGACCGGGGCGGTTCAACCATCTCATCTTCGTCCCGCCGCCGGAGGAGTCCGAACGGGAGACGATCCTCAAGCTGAAGCTGGCGGACAAGCCGCTCTCCGCGCTGGATCTCGCGCGCATCGCAAGGGAGACCAAACATTTTTCCGGGGCCGATCTCGAACAGATCGTGAAGGACGCCGTCGAAGCCGCGATGGAGCGCATGCTGAAATCCGGCGAACTGGAGCCGATTACGCAGGATGACCTTAAGCGCTCATCCAAGCAGCGTAAGGCGACCACGCTCGAATGGTTCGCCACCGCCAAAAATTACGCGACGTTCAGCGACGTCAACCAAGACTACCAAATCGTGCTCGATTACATGAAAACAACGGGGCTGAAAGCCTAACGCGCAGAAAGGGATGGGCGTTCATGACCATCAACGAAACGACAGCCGTCAGATATAGCAAGGTAGGCCAGCTCATCGACTGGAAGCGGTACAAGGAAGCCGCCGAGGAAGCGGAAGCGCTGCTCCGCGAGGAGCCGGAGGACGCGCAGGCCCACGCGCTGCTCGCTCTCGTCTATTCGCATATGGAGAAGTATGACGCCGCCCTTCATTGGTCGGGCGAGTCGCTTAAGCGGGATCCGGAGAATACGCTTGCTTGGTTCGTCCGCACGAGCGCTTACCATGACAGCGGCAAGCTCGACAAGGCATTGGAATCGGCGAACGAAGCGATGCGCGTCGATCCGTACGAGCCGCACTATTTTTTCATTCACGCGAATATTAACTTGAAACGAGGCCGGTACGCGGACGCGAAATCGTTCATCGAGACCGCGCTCGAGCTTCGCCCGAACAACGCGGCCTACATCGCGTGTCTGTCTTACGCCGAAGCCTTGCTCGGCCATTCCGCCGCCTCGCGCCAACATGCAAGAGAGGCGCTCAAGCTGAACGTGGAGTCCGACACGACGTTTCTTATTCTGGCTTGGGCCGCCGACCGCAGGGGCGATCACGAAGACAATCTGCTCATGCTGAAGGAAGCGATCCGGCTCGATCCCGACGACAAGCAAATTCGCGAAGCTTATATAGAGGGCTTACAGAAGAACTACAAGCTATACCGGATTCTTCTGGCGCCGTTCAAGCTGTTCAAGCGAATGAAGCCTTGGCAGATTTTGTTGACTTGGATCGGCTTGTCCATTCTGTTCCGGCCTCTTATCTTCGTCTTCATCCTTCTCTACGCGCTGACCCATTGGCTCACGAAGCTGCTCGTCCACGTCAAGCTGTTCGGCTGGACGTTCAGGCGCTAGCGGCAACAAAAGAGACTGCTCCCCGGCCTCCATCTCCATGGCCTTGGGAACAGTCCCTTTCTAATTAACCGTTATTGAATCGCCAGCCAGATCATCTTGGCGATCTCGGCGCGCTTCACGTCCGCATGCGGATCGAAGCGTTCAGCGCCTTTGCCGTTCACGAGTCCGAGCGCCGCCGCGTCTTCGATCGCTTCGCGCGCCCACTCGGACGCTTCCGCGATATCCGCGAATGCCGCTTGCGCTCCGTTCGCGCCTTCCCCATCATTCAAATGAGCATACAGTCTCATGAGAATAACGGCCGCTTCCTCGCGGGTAATGGTCTCTTCCGGACGGAAACGTCCTTGGTAGCCCGTCACGAGGCCCAGCTCATGGGCTTTGTCCACATAAGCCGCGTAATACTTGCCAGCCGCCACATCCTCGAATTCGGATGCGCCGGCCTCCAGACCGAGGAAACCAAGCGCCTTGACCGCGATGACCGCGAAGTCCGCGCGCGTAACGTTCCTCTCCGGAGCGAACCTCATGCCGTCAATGCCCGTGATCGCATGGCGCGCCGCAAGCTTGCCGACGAACTCCTTCGCCCAATGGTTCTGCGTATCCGCAAAACCTTTGCGGTATTCCATCACCGCATAGCTCGAGAAATGCGTTGTTTCGAAGGTGACGACGTTGCCTTCGAACGTGCCGCCCATATAGACGGGTTCTTCGTCGTCGTTCAGATAATAAACGCCGGCGTAATCCGGATCGAGACCTTTTAATTCTTCATCCGTTAGCGTCCGCTTGACGTGAACGGCTCCGTCGAACTCATGAATCGGCGTAACCTCGCCGTTCGGGCCGACGTATTCCAGTTCCAGCGCATAAACGATGTCCGTTCCATGCAGAGAGTCGTTGCCGCGCTCCGCATCCGATACCGCATCGTCCGCGGACGTCTCGCCTTGGCCGATGTTCACGGTTAGGCGAATGATGCCGTCGCCTTCCGCCGATTGCGAAGGCAGCGTGCCTTGCGGATACTCGATCGTCACGCGGGGAGTAATGATGCGCAGTTCCTTGCCGCTCTTAAGGAGAGCATCGACCGCTTCGGCAGGAAGCTCGAGTCGAAGCTGCTCTTCATCAGCAGAATCGGCCTTCAGGACAATGTCGACGTTATCGCCCTTCGAGCCTTTAATGGCTTCTTGTATCGCTTCTTCCGTCACCTTGAAGGTGGAACCGGTTCCCGGTTTCACGGAGATGACGCCGTTCTCGACAGCGGTCCCCCCGCCGCTAACCGGTGGTGTTCCCGTTCCCGGATCCGTGCCCGGGCCCGGCGTAGGCTCTACAGGCGCGTCGCCCGTGTAGAAGCGCCAAATGTCGGAGCGGCTATTGCCCTCGTGCTCGTCCTCCGCTACGGCATACCATTCGTAGCTCGCGTCGGAGAGGCCTTCCCAAGAGACGGAAGCGTTCGCGCCGCTCGCCGTTTCTTGCGTCTCGCCGATTTGTTGGTCCGTATATACTCGGACGCCGAAGTAGTCGGTCGCGACCCGCTTCGTCTCCGCGTCCAGCTCCAGGTCGAGCGAGAATTCGTCCTTGCCCGGATATGCGGCCGGGTCGTAATAATTGTAATCGTTCAGCGTTGGCGAGAACGTCTTGATATGAAGCTTGTCATTCGCCATGTCGAACTGCATCAGCCTGATGTAGCCAAGCCCGCCGTCTTCGGCGCCTTGATAGTCGGCCAGCATTTGATACACCTTGCGGTCCGCCTTACCGTCGCCGTTGTCGTCGATTTCATCCGTCTTCAGCTCGGCGTCGTGATAATGGCCGGACAATGTCGCGAACACGTTTTTGTTCGGCAGCACGACCTTCTCGTAGACTTTGTCCGCGATTGGAGCGCGGTTGCCGGATACGAGCAAATATTCGTGGAACGCCAAAATCGCTTTGCGGTTCGGATGCGCCTTCACCACTTCGTTCATCCAATCGATCTCTTCGTCGGCAAGGCCCCAGCCCATGTAGACGATAATAAAGTCGTTGCCGCCCGCGGAGATGAGATCGTAGTGGCCCATGTTGTTTTTGTACGAACCGCCGAACGTCGGCTGGTCTACGAAACGATTCTCGCCGAACCACTTCCAATAATCGTCGTACGAGCCCTTCTGATGGTCGACGTCATGGTTGCCCGCAAGGACGCCGTACGGAATCTTTGCATCGTCCAGCACCTTCATGTTCCGGTCGGCTTCTTCCCACTGGTACAGCTTGTCGGATTCGTCAACGATGTCGCCGGTGTGGATGACGTATTTGATCTTCTGCTCGTCCAGGTTGTTTTTGATCCAGTGGACGTTATCGCGGTAGTAAGTGAAATACGTCTCGGAATAATATTGCGTATCGGACATCCAAACGAACGAGAAGTCGTAAGAATCGTTCGACACCGGCACTTCGTCTTGCACCATGAGCAAAATGGTGTCCGCCGGATTGTTCATCTCCCCATTTTCGTTGAGGTTGCGGTAATCGCCCGCAGCTACTTCGGCTCCCAGCTCGAAGTCGCCGCTTCCCGCGATGATCGTGTCCAGCATGGCCCACTTGCCGGCAACCGGACTCCACGCGTACAGACTGACCTTGCGTCCTTCCAGCGACTTGCCTTTCCACTGAACGTCCACGCGGTCCGTGTCCTTCACGGACGAATCGAGCGTAATTTCGAAGCGGTGGTAAGGGAATTGCTCCGTCGAATCGTTCACCAGATATTGACCGTCGCCGGCCTTGCGAATGGCTTTATAGCCATCCGCGTTCAGCGCCTGCTCACCGCCAGGCACTTCCTGCTTCGGCGGCTCCGTGTCGGCCGCGCCGCTGAAGGCCTTGAAGCCTGCGGCCGCGCTTGCGTCGTAGTTAAAGCCGCGGAAGAACATGACGCGCATCAGATCGTCCAGCAGATCCTTCGCTTTAACCGTCAGCGTCGCCGTGCCCCCGACCTTGCCCGCATTGTGCGTCGGCGATATAAGCTGCGGCGCAAGCGGATTCTCGTCCGGTACGTTGAAGTTCACCGTCGCCGTCGCCGCATTGCCAACTTTGTCGGTTGCCGTCACGACCAGCTTATGGGCGCCTGGCGCAAGCGCCGCCGAAGAAGTGGCGTAAGGCAGAGTAATCGCAGCGTCGTCCAGCGTTGCCGTCGACGCTTCCAGTCCCGCGATGGCATCCGCGATCGCGGCATCGATCGTGAACACGCCGCGGTACGTCTCGCCTTCCTCCACGGTCGGAGCGATCGTCGGCGCGGCGTTGTCGACTTTCACGCCCCGCGTCAGCGTTCCGTAAGTCGAATGGCTGACCGTCAGCACGTGATCGCCGTCGGCGACGCCCTTCGTGTCCCACGCATACGCTTTGGAAGCCAGCTTATCGGCCGCCAGCGTAAACGTGAAGTCGACGAATTCGTGTTTGCCCGCGCTGTCGCCCATCTTCAGCGACGTCAGCGGATTCGCGTACTTCGGATCGTACAGCTCCGTGCCGTCGGCAAGCACGAGACGAACGTTGCGCACCTCGAAATCGTCCTTGTTCTCCTCCGGGCGGTCGTCGAACGGGCCGGACTTCGAACCCGCATAGATCGAGATGACGTTGGCGCCCTGCGCCAGATCGTCCGCCGAGATCGGGATGGAGAGCGTCGACCAGCTGTCGATCGGATCCAGGAAAGTATGAATGATTTCGCCGTCCTTCACGACCGCGTTTTTGAAGTAATAGTTGACCGCTTGCGTCTCGAACGCGAAGTACGCGCCGCTCTCTAGAGCGGAGTAAGTGCCGTTCGTCAGCTCAGTACCGTCAATGGCGAACGACAGCTCGTTCCAAGCTGCGCCGTTCCCCGTCGCGCGAAGGATTTTATTCCCGGATAGAACCTCGTTCTCCTTCACGTTCAGACGCAGATCGGAGAGCTCCGGACCACCCGTAATCGTCACCCGCTTCGTCTCGGACGTTACGGTATTCGTGCCGTCGGATACTTCGAAATAATATTCGATGTATTCACGGCCGATCAGCTGCGGGCTGAACACGGTTTGACGGTACAACGAATCATTGTAGCTCCGCTTCAGATACCGTTTCGTATAATCCCCATCGCGGTTGTCCTTGTAATAAAGCACGACCGTCTTGGCCACGCGATCATCCTGCGCGTCGCCCACGATATCGAAGTTTCGCGATTGGTCGATCGTCTGTACCGCAGTCAAATCGGCGATCGTCGGATCCGCTTCGTCGACCGTTATCGCAACCGGAACCACGGGCACCTGCTCGGATGCGACGGCTCCAGGCGTCGCGGGCGCAAGACCCGCACTGTATTTGATCATGTTCGGCGTGCCGTCTAGCGGATATTTGTAGAAAATGCCCATGTTCGCTTTTGTCTCTTCGTCGTTGTCGTAATACGCGGACGAAATTTCGATGCCGCTGTTCGTCGCGATGACGATGCCGCGTTTGCCGCCGTTCGCCATGCCGTCGCTATACATGCGGAACAGGTTCACGCCTTCCGTCAGGCCGGCGTTGCCGTAGTTGGCGTTAAAATCGGCGGCCGTCGAAGCGGAATTGTGGGCGTTAATAACCCAGAACACGACTGACTCGCCGGCGGGAACTATAACGTCTTCCTTGGCGGTCGGCCAGATCACGTCGGCGGAAGGACCGCTATCCGTGTAACGGTAATTGATCCGGTAATCCTTCAGGTTCAACGGCCCGTCCGTGTTGTTGTAGACTTCGACGAACTCGTAGCCGTCTCCGCTGCCCACGTTCGCGGAATCCGGCACGATCTCCGTGACGAGCAGCTCCGGAGCGGATTGCGGGTCGAAGTCGTCCAGCTCGACCGCGACGGTCGTTTCTTCGGACGTTGCTTTGCCGATGCCGTCAATCGCCTCGATATAGAAATACAACGTGTCTTCCACCAACGCGCTGGATGGAATCAAACCTTTGTAGACGCCGCCGACCTTGTTCATGACGGTCGTCGCGTAAACGGATTGCGATTTGGTGCGGTAATAGATTTTCGCTTGCGGCGCTTCCGGTTGGTCCGGATCCGTCACGTTCGCGGAGATCTCAAGCCCGCTTGCGATGAAATCATACGCAATGTCCGCGATGACCGGAGCTTCGTTCTCCGAACCGTCCGGCAGATGTACCGGCACGCTCGGCGCTTGTTCCGTCGCAACCGCGCCCGGCGTGGCAGCCAGCGTGCCCGGACTCGCCAGCATGCGCATGTTCAATCCTCCGTCGAGCGGATACGCGTAGAAGATGCCTTTGTTTTTCTGCGTCTGCTCGTCGTTCTGGTAAGACGCCACCGCTACGTCATTGCCGAGCGAATCCTTGATGACCAAGTCGCGGGCCGCGCTGTTCGACATGCCGTCGTTCAGCTCCGTGCGGAACAAGTTCACGCCCTCCGTCAGCGTCGTGCCGTAGTTGGCGTTGAAGCTGGCCGCGTTCTCGACCGTCTGATTGGCCGAGTTCGTAATCCACAGGACGATCGAGCCGCCTTGCGGAATGAGGATGCTTCCTTTCTCGGCGGCTGGCCAAGACACGTCAAACGCGGGTCCCTTGTCAGGATATCGGTAATATAGACCGTAATTCGAGAAGTTGAGCTCGCCGTCCGTATTATTGTAAACCTCGATAAATTCGAATGCGTCGCTGCTTACACCGCTGACGTTCTCGCTGTCTGGCACAAGCTCCGTAATGAGCACGGACGGTACCAGGCTATAATTGAAATCTGACGTCTCCACATTAACGTTATAGGTCTGTGTCGTCGCGGTCGCCATGCCGTCGGTAGCCTCAATGTAATATTGAAGCAGCGGCGATGTCAGCTCGGATTTCGGAATGGAAGTCGCGAAAACATCGTCGGTACCAGCCATATCCAACTTGGTAAAATTGCCTTGCGAGCCGTTGCGATAGTAGACGCTAGCCGTTACGGTGTTGCCGTCCGGCTGGGCGATCGTCGCCGAGATGGCCAGATCCGCCTCGAAGGATGCCGTCGTTACCGGCGCATGCGTCACGACCGGCGGCAGCTGAGGCTCTTGCCCGATGTCCGGCACTTGATCGGCGGTTACCGAGCCCGGCGTCGCGTTCACCGTTCCGGTGCCGTCGACGAGACGCATCGTTGCCGATCCGTCCTTCGGATAGGCATAGAGGATGCCTTTGTTCGGCTTCGTCTGATCATCATTCTGATAAGAAGCAACGGATACGACATTCCCGCCGCCGTATTGAATGATTAGATCGCGCGGCAAGCTGTTGTGCATGCCACCTCCGCCGTTCACCCGGAACAGCGAGACGCCTTCCGTGAGCTGAACCCCGAACGTGTTGTTGAAGTTCGCGACCGGCTCGGCTGTATTGCTGGCATTCATCACCCACAGCACGATCGTGCCGTAAGCCGGAATAACCGTTGCGGAGCCCGGGGCAGTCATCGGCCATGGAACCGTTTTTTCAACGCTGTTTTCGAAATAATGATAGATCAACGAATAATCGCTGAAGTCGACTGGCTGATCCGTATTGTTGTAAATTTCGATAAACTCATACCCGTCCGCGCCAGCGACATTCGTCGTATCCGGAACCAGCTCCGTAATCATAAGCGCCGGCAACTCCGACGCCGCGCTTACGTTTGCCGGCCCCGCGTACGGCACGGCGCCTAGCAGCAGCGCCGCCGCCGTAGCGGCGGACAACCATTTTTTCCATTGCTTTCGAATCGTTGCTTTCACAGCTTCCACACTCTCCCAATGATTAACGTTAAGGCGATTGGTATCGCCTGTAAGCCTGCTCATAGATGCGCATATACTCCCTGCGTCATCGCATGCGGCTATAATGGCGCAAAACCATCGTACAATGCGGCTTCCGCTTGCGATATCGACGTTTTTTTCGATGCTTATCCTTTTTTCAGAACCTTTCTTTACAATCTTTTAACGCGGCGGGTACAGCCTTTCGTGCCGCTTTGCATTACGATAGAAGCATGCCTGTTTCGCCTTATATAGGCGCGTAGGAAAGGAGATAACACCACGATGAAACTGAGATCCTTCCGAATCCAGACGTTATCCGGCCAGTTGCTGGTCCCCTTTATATGTATCATCCTTTTGTTTTCGCTAGTTAACGGGCTGCTATTTTCGTTCTTCCAATCCAAGCTGCAGAGGGATATTGAAGCATCCAACCGAAACCTGCTCTCCGGTACCGCGGATCGCTACGAAACCCATCTGGCGCAATTAAAGACGTTGCTCACTCAGATTTATAACGAAAGCACGGTTCGCGAGTTCAACCGTCAGCTTAGAACCTTCGGCAAGGAAGGCGCCAATTATTTGTCCGCCTACCGCATCTCCAACCTCTTGCGGAAGGATGCCTATAATCCTTTGTTGCATTTGGAAGGCTTGATCGTCCACTACGGGATGGGAGACTTCGCGGTCGACCAGGACGGCAGCAGCAGCGCCGCCGATCTCTTCGGACGGGCGTATGCGAGCAAGCTGTATACCCACTCGTACTGGAAGGAGCAGCTCCAGAAGGAGCAATCCGTGACCATACTGCCCGCCGTACATTATGAACCTTCCGCCGAACTCTCGGGCGGTCACATGCTGCTCCCGATCAGCTTCAAGCTGCCCGGCGAGAACTATCAAACGATCGCTCTGCTTAACGCGGAGAAGGCGATGGAAGCCTTTCTGGGGGAAGCCCCGGAAAGATCATTCCTTATCGCCGATGAAGGACGCGTTCTCTATCGTTATGGACAAGCCATGGGCGCTGCTGATATCCCTGCCTTCGAAGCAAGCCGGGACCATATGCGGCTGAACGATCATGATTGGTTTAGAACGGAGAGCGCCAGCGGACTTTCTTTTTACATGGCAGTTCCTACTCATACGGCCGCAGCGGAGCTTCGGCACTGGTTCTGGTGGTCGGCGCTTGTATTTGCCGCGACGCTCGTTCTGGCCGCGTTCGTTTCCTTCTATTTCAGCAAACGTCTGAAAAAACCCGTTGACCGGCTGCTTGCCGCATCAATGGATGGCCAAGCATCGGGAACGGGCAATGATAGCGGCATTGAAGAATATGCGCTCATCGAGCGCCGGATCCGGGAGCTCGTTCGGGAACGCGAAGACGTGAAGAATAAGATGAACAGGCACCGGTCGATCTTGACCAGCTTCGGTTATATGAGTCAGTTGAAGAACATTAACGAGGATTTGGGGGAATGGAAGGAGTTTCTGTCCGCCGAAGGCAGCTACGATATTGTACTGTACGAGCTGAGGTTCCGGCATGATGCCTTGGTTCGGCTTAACGTAAGGCCTGAACAAGCTTCGCTTGCCTTGCGCGAGCATATTCGGGCTGCCGCTTCGGAGATTTGCGCCGAGGCGCATACGTTCCAAATCGAACATAACCAAATGATGACGGTCATCCGGAACGGTGATTCGGCGGCAATAGCCGACTTGCTTACGCGAATCAAACGGCTGCTGGATCAAAATACATCCCACTGTTTGGCGACCGTTGCCATCAGCTCGCGCTTCGAGCATGCCTCCCAGTTCAGCTACGCTTACGAGCAAGTGCAGGCGCTGGCCCGACAAGCGTTATTGATTGAAGAGACGGTGATCGTGACGTCCCCGCGGAACTTGCCTGAGCTGCCGCATCTGTCGGACGCCGAAGAAAGCCAATTGGCCTCCTCCCTCCAAGCGGGGAGTTCGGATACGGCATCGGAATTCATTGCGGCCATGCTGGCGCGAATGCAGAAGGAACAAGCCGCCGTGCAGCAATACGCCGACTTCGCCGCGCAGATGTCGGAGAAGATTACCGCGCCGCTTCTGCATGCAGGCGCCGAGCCGGAGCAGCATATCGGATGGACGTTGCGCTCGATTCGAAGAAATCTCTCCTCTTGCCATACGGCGGACAAATATAAGGAGCAGCTGAATCGGCTTGCCGAGACGGTAGTCGGAAGCCTGTCCATGCAGCGGATCACGGATGAAGATCCGATCGTAACACGCGTCATGCATTTGCTCGAAACGCAATTCAGCGGTGATATTTCACTCGACCAGATCGCCGGCGAGCTCAATATGTCGACCGCTTATCTGTCTACTTACATCAAAGAAAAAACCGGCACGAATTTTATCGATCATCTGAACGGCATTCGAATGAGCGAAGCGAAGAAGCTTCTGTCGGGCACTCCGCACCCGATCAACGAGATCGGCCGGCAAGTCGGATATCAGAACGTTACTTCCTTTAATCGCATGTTCAAAAAAATAGCCGGCGTCTCACCAAGCGAGTATCGCAGGCAGCAACAGCAGCATGCAAACGGGAAGACGGGATAATTGCATGGCAGCCGCTAACGTTGTTCCTGCCTACTGCGCATAGTCGCCCGTATAGTTAATCAGCGAAGCGTCAAGCACGCCATCGATTGCGCTAATGGTCTGCAAGAATGCCGTGTTATCGTCGCGAAGCATAACCTCCACCGTCAATTCCGTAAAATCCTTGCGGACCGTCTTGGACTTTAACTTCGTGTTCAGCTTGCGAAGTTCTATGCGGAGCCCTCCGGTTGCGTCATCCGTGTGCCTGATGATAAGGAGGTAGGCCTGCTCCCTTACCTTGCGTCTGGACAACCACAAGATCGTCAATCCGATAATAAGCGATCCGCCAAGCGCCAGCGGATATATTTTGGCGCCGCTCGCGATGCCGGCTGATATCGCCCAGAACATGTATACGATGTCTAGCGGGTCCTTGACCGCGGTTCTGAACCGCACGATGCTGAGCGCGCCGACCATGCCGAGCGACAACACGATGTTGGTGCTGATGGTCATAATAATCAGCGCCGTGATCATCGTCATGAGCACGAATGACACATTATAGTTATAGCTGTATACGACGCCCCTGAACGCCTTCCGATATACCCAGTAAATAAATAGCCCGATCATAAACGCGCAAGCTAATCCCAGAATCATATCCACATACGATATGCTGCGGAATGCTTCCAGGTGAAGCACGCTCTTCTTCACGATATCTTGAAAGTTCAATACGTCTCCCATGTGCGCACCCCATGCCTTCTATTCTTTGAAATATTTCAAATTCACTTCCCTGCAGATCACATACTTGGAGATGGAGGATCGGATATGTTGATCCGGCCGGACAAGCTTCCGAACATGATCGGGCAGAAACGTATCATATTTAATTTCCAGTATGGTTTGCGGAACCGGAATCGCTTCCTTCAGCACGAGATTCGGATCGAACACATCAAAGGTATTCGTTCCCGCCGATAGTTTCTTGTCGAACGTAATCCGCACGTTGCCAAACTCGTAAATATAGGCCTCTCGCCAATAGTCGACGATAGTGGTCGGACGGAATGCGCGGTGAGCAAGCGCAGAATAAAATTCCTTAAGCAGCAGCTCTTCCTTGCCCGCCAGACATTCGTAATCGCCGTTAACGATGGCGTCATACTCCACCCTGCTAATCCGGGCGGATTCCTTGCACACATACTCCCCGAATTTGCTCTTTCGCTCTACGGCGATGACGGAATCGCTGCCGTTGTAGGTCCGAATACGGTATTTGTCGCGCTTGAAGACGCCGTTGTTCTTATCGTGCAAAGCATGATCCTGAGCTCCGTCGAAATACAAGCTGCGGATGCAATAGCCATCACTGCCGATGGAATGGCTGTCCATGGCCAGCAAGGACGACACGCGGTGCCGAAGCGTCGCATAGTCATGGAGATGCAAATAATACTTCTGCTCGGTGCGGAATTTCTTGGCTTGCCGTTGCATATTATTGCACCTCGAATTCTCTCATGCCGTTATAGTACGTACCTTCAGTGTCCTGATAATAATCAAACGAATATTGCTCATTCCCTTTGCCATCGCGAACCCTTACCTTCCAGTAGTAAGTCCCTTTGTCCAGCACGGCGATCTCAATCCGATTCTCCTTAACGCCTTTGCGGGATGCCACTACCTTAGCAAACAACGGGTCTTTGGCAACTTCCACGTCGTAGATCAGATCATCGCCCTGCAAATCGAATGAAAGGCCCCAGCTGAATTGCAATTTCCCTTTCTCCTGCACGACATCATCCTGATAGAACGGCTTAGGCTTCTCCAAATCTACCATAAACCGCCGAAGCCCCCGTTCGGGGGTGTTCTTGATCACTTCCAGCTCGGCTTCGAATCCACTGTTCAAACCAGGCAAGTACTCGATATCCGGACTGCGGTATAAATACGGTTTGACAATGGGGACATAAGAATCCAACAGCTCGGATATTCGTTGCTTATTGATGACGGTCGACAGCTCTTCCAGCTTTTCCTTTAACTCTTCAACATGATCCGGTTCCCGGAAATAGCGATTATGAAGGACCGAACCCCAGAAGTTGCTTAAACCGCTCTGATGGGGACGAATCAATCCCATGTTCCGCTGCATCTCCCAGCCTCCGTCGTAATCCCAAGGCAGAATGTACCACTTCTCTGAATTAAGAGGCGAATACAGGTAGAAGTTGTTGGCATCGGTATCCATGTTATCCATGAGGATGTTTACGGCCGTCCATGTTAGGAAGTTTTCCTTATCGAAATGCTTCTCCACCACGTCGTCTATGGATAGCTTATTGTTGTTAACGTCATCCAGCATGCGAATCAGCTTCTCGTGCTCCTCGCGTCCTTTGATCTCCAGGATGGTCTCGAACGCGGCCTTATCGTAGGTTGGATCATTCTGCGACTTGATGACATTTTCGTACCTGCCGTATTCAAAAAAAGCGACTTTATAAAGATGAGCGTTAGGGTCCAGCATATGCGATTGCAAAAACTTCTTGTTGGGCTGTTCCACATGCGTATATAATCCGTAATCAACGAACGTTGCTTGTTTCTGGCCTTCGGATAGATCCTTGACGAAGACCCTCATAAACTGGGTTCGCAGACTCGTAATGTTATCGACGTCCTCCAGCAAGTCAAAACTTAATTTGTTTCTGATTCTGCTTAAGTCGAGCGAATGCTTATTTAGATTAAAGCTGCGTTGGTCCAGCCATAAGCCCGCTTCGTCGAACAGCTTGATGCGATACGACTTTTGGGACGTGTACCATGCCGTTCGCCCCCGCAGCGTAATGCTTCCGTTGGCTTGGCTGGCGCCATAACCGAATTTGCCGGAGACAGGCCCTGCGCCATCTTCGGATCCTTCCTGAACGATAATATCCAGTTCCCCTTCGTCCGTTCGATCCGGGAGCCGGTTAAGGCCGTACCAGGTCAAAGCATTCGGTTCATCCGACTTGTCCGGCAATACGGTAATATAGAGCGCCTTTAAAGAAGCGTCGACGTCCCGGTCGTAGAGGCGCTTATCTTCGACCAGCTTGCTCGAAGACATGACCGAAGGCGACACAGGAGCCGTCTCCGGGGCAGACTCGTCAGGAGTCGAAGAACAAGCGGACAACGTAACGGCTAGGATCAGCACGATCGATACGGTCGTACCCGGCTTCGTCAGAAACGATTTGCCGCGAGTACGTTTGACTTGCTCCTTCACATGGATCGGCTGAGCGCAGAACGTATAATAATCAATATTCCGCAGCACGTACAGCAGTCTGGCAATTACCGCCGCAAGCGAGATGAACGACGCCATGAACATGCCGAGACCGTCGTATCCGAGGTTCATCATCCAGTAGGACAAGCCAATGTTAAGCACGACAAACAATCCTCCGATCGCCACAACGCCCTTGCGATCGTCGAAGTACATCAAGATATGAACCAGGACGAACAGGATTATGAACAAGAAATACCCCAGCGCCAGCATGTAGAATACTTCCAATTGAGCCATCGTAAATCCGATCATCGGCAGAAACTTAATGCCGAGCGCGATCGCCAAGACCGTGAACAACAACTGAACCTCCATCATAAAGCTGATTTCCCGCACCAGCGTTTTTTGCATCGTCTTCTTGGCTGCCTGAATATCTTGAATGGTCCCGTTGTTCAGGATGTTTAAGTAATACAATCTGAGCTTTACATAAAACGATGTTTCCACGGAAACCACGAACGTGACCAAGGTGGGCATCACGGACAAGAACGCATAGAAAACGGGCAAATCATAAAAAGGCATGACGAGATATCGTTCCGCTACCTCGACGCCTCTCGGACCCAGCCAATAGACGAAATTGTGCAGATAGACGCCGGAATAGACGAAGCTACCGGCAAAAAACAATGAACGGTATTTTTTGAAGTAAGACATATATTCGAAAAACCGTTTGGCGTCCGCTTTGGGAAACATGTGGCGAAAATGATGGAACGATAACATGACGATAACCAAAAAACCGATATCGATGCCAGCCAGCGCCGCCGTCGTCGGCTGAAGCTCCGTGTATTGGAAGAGCAGCCAGCCGCTTAGAAGAGCGATTGCCACTCCTATGATGTAGCTTCTGACAATACGCATATAATCCTTAAGCGCCGATAGATAGACGCTTTGAATCCATATCACGACAAGCTCCATAAAAAACAGATAGGCTGCCGACTTATAAAGCAACCCGGCCTCTACCCCGCTCAGAAATACGGTGGCAATGACGGCTCCGATCGGCAGCATAACGACAAGTGCGCCGTAGAAGGACGACATCAGCCTCTCGTATTTCTTCCCGAAAATCATGTCCGCCACATATCTTGTTAGGACCATGGAAATGCCGCTCGTGAAAACAATGGAAAAAACAAAGCAGTACGATACGGTAGCGATATAAAGCTCCCACTCGATGTAGCTGTTCTCCTCGTTCGAGGACATGATACGCTGCAGCGCCATAATCAAAAACATACATAAGATCATCGGACCTACCGTCGTTAACGAGGAGTAGGCGTAAGCTTTGACATTATTGATCAACCCTTGCTCGCGGAATAGCTTCCTTAGTTCAAAGCCGATGCCTGCCACTTACGTTCACCTCCCAACGATTGATACAAACCGCGATAGTTCCGAATCACTTCTTCTTGCCGATAGTGACGCTGCACCCGTTCGATCGCATTCCGCCCCATCTCTTCCCGGAGCTTGCCGTCCTTGCATAGCCGAATGGCGGCTTGCGCAAGCTGCTCGTAATGCATGACGGGAACGACGAAGCCGGCTTCGCCAATGCCGTCGTCAAGCCCGCTGAGCAGCTCCTTGCAGCTTCCGACATTCGTAGCGACGAACGGCTTGGCGCTCGCCATTCCCTCCAGAATAGCCAGCGGCTGGCCTTCGCTTATGCTGGTCAACATCAATACGTCCATTCTGCCGAGGTAGTCTTTAATTCGAACGGAGCCCGTAAAATAGACATCTTCGAGATTCAGCGCCTCGACGAGCTGCAAGCATTCGCCATAATACTGCTCGTCTTCCTCATATGGACCCATCACATAAAACTCCGTATTCGGAAGCTCTTGCTTAATGAGCGCAAAGCTCTGGAGCATGGTCTTAATGTCCTTGATCGGAACCACGCGCACGATGGCCCCGATCCGGATGATGTTATCGTCTGACGACACCGGTAAATCGGCATAGTCCGCCGTATTGACGCCATTCGGGATAATACGAATCTTCGAAGCCTCGCAGCCCAATTCGATCTCGATTTCCTTATTCCGATTAAACAACGTTACCACCTGATCCGAAGCTTCATACGCGCAGCTCGACAGGCGATAGAAATATTCGATCCACAAATCCTTGAAGTAGCCCTTCACCCAATCGGCCTTAATAATCTCCTCTTCCCTCTCCCGGGAATAAATGCCGTGCTCCGTCAGAAGAATCGGTTTGCCGTATTGATGTTTGGCAAGCGCTGCGATCACACCCGCATATCCCGTAGATGCGCTATGGTATAAATCCGCCTCGGGCAGATCTTGCCGAATCGTCATGAACAGCGGCAGAAGCATGGAGCGCACGGTCCAGAACATCTCCGTAAAAGGAACCAGCTTGTACTGCTTCTGGCACAGCTCCTCCAGGATGTCGAAAAAATCTTTGCTGGAGAGAAAGTCGGCCGCGTTGCGAAACTTTTTGTTCCTAAGCATGCGGAACAATCCATCCCAATCCATCGGATATTCATCGCTTAACAGCGCCAAAATATTGGTCCGCTGCTCCGGCGTGAGCCGGAACCGCTTGCCCCATGCCCCTTCTTCGTCCAAATAAGCATCCAGAAATATTTCTCTGACTTCCACGACGTTGCCGGGCAGCGTGTATTTGAACTTCCCAGCTTGTTTCTTTTGCGCGGCAATGGCGTATATGACGAACTCATGCTCCGGCATTTGATTGATAATCGAATGTATCCAGCTGGAAACGCCGCCGGTAATATAAGGATAGGACCCTTCCGCGATCATGCAAATCTTCATGACTATCACCCGCCCAATCCGATAGCGAACCTGGCATCGTGTGCTTTGACCAGGTAAGTTTGATCATCTATTTTCTGCACGGAGCAGTGCTCCTGCCTTCCGATCTTCCGATCCGTCCGCAGCACAAAATGCATTTCGTTCGTAAAACCTTCGATCTGTCCCGATATGCGGTCCGAGGACTTGTTCCATGTTACCCGTGCCTGGGACGTGCCAGCTACCGCCAGCCCAGCTTCCGTAGAGGTCATCTCGCGAAGCCACGGATACGTCTCCCGCAGTCGTTCCAGCATGAGCGTAAAGTCCTCGTAAAGCTTCTCCCAATCCTTGTTATCGCTTCTTTGCTTGTCCAATAAATCGTCCGGATGTATAAAATGCGAGAAAACCCCGACCGTAGTAATGGCATTGGTCTCTAGCCAACGGGAATACGGATCGTCCAAATAACCGGAGGTTACGCGAGGCAGCTCGATAATGCCGTCATCCGATACCTCATACTCTTGTACGTAAGCCCTATTCTCATAGTCTGTGTCGTAAAGCGATGCGATGACCGTTAAGTCAGGCCATGCCTGCTTTAACGCCTCTCGGCCGTCCAGCCCAAGCACGTTGGAGGGCGGGACATACGACATGACCGAGTAGTTCGGGAATGCCGTCGCCACAAATCGGATCGCTTCCCGAACGGATAGCTCCATATCTTCCTGTCCGAGCCACGGCTTGTACTCGAAGTACTTCGCAATCTCCCGGTTCGATTGCAAGGACTGATGATTATAGCCGTGCAAGGATATTTCTCCTCCGCTCTTCAGCACTTCCCGTCCGTACGCAATCAGATTATGATACTCCGCGTCGATCGGGTTTTGGAAGGGAGGCGTAATCTGGTCATTATAAGTTTCGATGACCGCCGCCGTATATTTCAAGTTGTATTTCTTGGAAGCCTTCAGCATGTCGGGCCACCAGACATCCCGGTAGAAGCCCGGCATATCCATCTTGTATTTGCGGTAAATGTCTGGTTTAAGCTCCTTGGTGATCGGAGCTGGGAAGTCGTCGATGTAAAACACTTTTGCGTTAAAAATCGGATAAATATAATCCGGCTGCATCATGCTGAACGCGCCCGCGATAAGCCCGCGGTTACTCTTGAATCTCAAGTTGTCCCCGTTATAAACCGTAAAGCTTCCAGCTCCGTAGGACCGCTTCCACATTATAGGAACGCCATCGAGACTTTCGGCCATGAGGATGGACTCGTTATCGAGATCGACGCTCGTTGCAATGATCGAAATAAAATCTTTGCCCGTCTTTAACCCCTGTTCTCCTATAAGCACATTGGAAGTCAGGTGAATGCCTTGGGTCAAATTCGCGAAATCGAAAGATAGAATCCCAAACTTGCGATAGAGCCGGCTGAATACGCCGTCGTCCGTCTCCAGCCCATTCATTAAAAAAACAGCGCCGCCGCTATGGACGTATTCATCCAGTCCTTCCATGTTCCCGATGGAATCAAGCTGTCCGGTGGCGAACAATACATGCGAGCATTTACCGTAAACCAATGCTTTTTCTTCCACGTCCACCTGTATGACCGGCTGCTTCATATATTCCAGCGTACGCGCCGCGTTATCTTTGAGTTCGACGCTTACGGCCTCGCTTCCGGCATACGCGAGGCAGGCCGCGGGACCTTGGGCGTCGGTCGTTTCGGCGAAGGATGCCCCGGCGTTAAGCAGCCGTTCGCGCTCCGTCATCCAATGCTCATTATGGTTGAATTTCAGCACGAACTGCGACCTCGCCACCTGAATGAGAATGGCTAGCAATAGAATGGATAACAAGATAATGTAGACATTTCTTCTGAATTTCACGTCTCGGTTCATGCGTTACGCCCCTTCCGACCAGAACCGGACCAGCGTCAGCGCGTGATTGGATAACCGGACTGGCGATTGCTTCAGTTGCTCCAGGGTATGATTCAGCTTGGACGATGACCGTGTCAGGTAATACACCTTCATCAAACATAAGTATGCATCTTCACTCTCGGGATGTTGATCCAAATAATGCAAGCTTGTCGATTCCGCAACAACAAAAAGACCAAGATTAATCTCCGTTTCCATCTTATCCTTGTACGCCCATTCTGCTTGTTTGGAAAGCTTGATCATTTGGTTCAGCACTTCAATATACGTATATTGATATTTGACAACCGTCCGTTCATCCAGGAACCCGCTCCGCAGGAAACCCTTCAATACTTCCGCGTACGCCCGGACCACGTATTCGTCTTCTTTCCTGTTCTCGAATTGTACGGACAAGTCCTGAATGGACAGCAGAAGCTTTCTCTTCACTTCCATTATGGCGCTTACCGCGTAATGCGATGTTTCCGTATCCTCGTTCCTTACCGCGGTCTGCAGAATCTCGAGGTAATGCACCGAATCCTGCTTGAGCAAATCGATCATGACTCTTCTGCGATCCTGATGCTCGCTGACCAGCAGCGCTTCTTCGATGGGAATCACGTTTAGCTCCTTCGCCGATTCCGTTTCGGAATAGATGCCGACATGGTGCAATTTATGTTCTTCATGCTGTTTCGTCATATAATCATGGAAATCATGTCCCGCATTGGCGTATAGCCGTTTCGGCCAGAACAAAGGCAATAGCCACCCGATGATAGGGATGGCAACGACGACGATAAGCCGAAGCAGTCCCTCCTGCCAAGACTTTCGATAACGGATAGCGAGCAGCAGGGCTGACGCCAGCACATACAGGCCAAACCACAATCCCATCATGTTATATACCCTCATGGACCACGCTGAGCGTGATTCCTCTCAAGGCAAATCTGCTGAGGACATGAGCGGCATCTTCTTGGTTTGTGTTGGAGAGCAGCACCAATAGTTCGCGCCCGGCGCTCAGGCCGGTATAATCCGTTTCCCTGAGCATACCCGAGATTCGATTGCCCGCCTCTTCAAGGTTAGCATGCTGAGCGTTTTCTTTCAGCAGAAGGTACGGGATACGATTTTTCTCCCATGCCTGCTTTTTGGATTGCAGAATCGTCTCGAAGGCTTCGTTCTTAAGAATCGGCGTGCCTTCTACAAATCGCTGGCTCTCCGTCGCCTCTATGTATGCAAAAGCTCTCGTAAGCGCAGACGAAACGAGATCGGCCGTCGTCTTGAAGAGATTCTGGTGATACAGCGAAAACATTTCGAAAGACAACCCGTCGATCGCGATAACAGCGGCTATGTTATTCTGATAATAAATAGGCGCGCACATGAGCGGCGTTCCTTCTTCAAGCCTTTTGTTGACGTACATTTTGCCGCTGCTCATGAGGGTTCTTAAATAAGCGTATTCTTCCACTTTAAGCGATTTGGCTTGACCTCCCGCTCCATTCGACGAGTGGGCGACCAGCCGCAAATACGATTGATTACGGTTCACGGTATAAATGGCCACGGTCGGCACGGCCATAATGGATTGAACGACGTTGACCGTCGCGTGGAATACGTTCTCCGGCTCCAGACTCTCGAGCTCTTTGGTCACGGAATAAATTTTGCCATAGCTATCACCGGAATTGAGGATGCGCAGCTGCAGCTCTTCCTTCACTTCGCGCACCTCTTGATAGACGCCGTTCAAAAAATCGTATTTGTTCTCAAGCTCTTCGTTCTTCTGTTCCTGCTGCTGAATATGCGCATTCTTGCGCTCGATAGAATAACCCACAACAAGACCGATGAATAAATAGATGGCCATTTGGAAGAAAAAGTCCGTGTCGTACAAGAGGGATACAAGCTCGTGGCCATTCTCTAGCTTTTGGTACACGTAAAGTCCAATGGACAGCAGCACGGCCATAATCGACTGCTTGTTCCCGTACATGATGCCCATAATCGTAATATAAAACAGCTTCACGTCGATTGCGCCGTACGCGCCGTATTGCTGGCTTAACGTGATCCAAGCCGTCAATCCGAAGGCCAGCAGGTTCTCGCCATAAGGCAATAGCTTCTTAAGGCCCGAAACGAACTTCTTCGGTACTTGAACCGCCGCTCCGGAGGCAGTTTCCTTCGATGCTTGCTCCGCGGCGAAATAAGCGTAGGTTTGCCGCAATCCATCGGCTATGGAGTATATAGGGGCCCAGTCCAGTTCGCGGTTCACTTTGCTATTGTCGAGCACGGAACGGTTGATGTCGCCCTGACGCCTACCCGCATATCGCACGTTTTTGACTTCGTGGATTTGAGAAATCGTGTCCACGACTTCCGTTACGCTGCACTCCGTTCCCGTGGATAGATTATAAATACCCGTAATGGTGGAGTTGGAGGCACGGTAAAGGGCATCCGCAACATCATCGACATAGATAAAGTCGCGCGTCTGGCTGCCGTCTCCGTGGACGATTAACGGTTGTTCCGCGAACAGGCGACTCATAAATACGGATATGACCCCGCCCTCGCCCAGCGAATCCTGCCTTGGCCCATAGACGTTAGAGAATCTGAAGCCGACGGTTTCCAAGCCATACAGCTCCCGCCACTTCTCGCAATACGATTCGCCCGTCCACTTGCTGATCCCGTAAGGCGAAATCGGCGAACACGCGTCAGACTCACTGATCGGCATTTCTGTTTTTGAGCCGTAAACGGCTGCCGATGAAGCGTAGATAAATTTTTTGACGTTGTGCTTCTTGGAGAGATTCAACATATTGACCAGGCCCAGCACGTTGGACTCCGAGTCCAGCATGGGATTCGACACCGACGTCGATACGCTGACCTGAGCCGCCAAATGCACAACCACATCGAATTTATTGGCACGGAATATCTCTTCGCACTTCCCATCCTCCACAGACAACACGTACGACTTGTGCTTGAAGCTTATATTTTCTGTTCTTCCGGTTGATAAGTTATCAATTATGAATACGTCATAACCTTCTTTCATGAATCGATCCGCCACATGGGAACCAATGAACCCATAGCCGCCTGTAATTAGCACTTTCAACTCAGTTTCACTTCCTCACTCCAAGTTCTTGTGACTTTAGAACTATTACCATCGACTCAATCTAGTAAATTTGGTCTAGTAGTAATCATATCACATCCGCTATTTATCGACTACGATATTAAGATAAATATCCATAAAGAGATGAAATTCGACATTTAATTACATGTTTTTCGCCGTATACCTGGATAAACAACATAAATCCCCGCGGACGGGGTCGATAACGCCAAGCGTCAGACTCCGTTCGCGGGGACTTTCGACAAAGACATTCGTTTGTTTATTTAATGAAACGCGCTGCGCCGCCAAAGGACGGCGACAGCCGTTTCACCTTAGCGTGTAGGAAAGGAGGTTTCCTTCAGCAGGCAGCTGAGTTGCCTTATTATCGTTCAGCAGTACGCCGACCGTGAAGCTGTCTCCCTTCGTTAATCCTAGCTGACTGAGCGGAATAGCGGCTTCAACAAGCGATTGGCTGGCCACGTATCGGTTGCTTGATTTCAGATTGATCTCCGACTGCCACTTCCAATTGGTTCCCTTGCCGGCATAACTGTACATTCTGCCGTTCTCTATCAAATATTCCGCGCCGCTGGCACCCCAGCCCGATGCTTTGTAACCCGTATTCGCGCTGCCATCCGTACTGAAGTAGATTTGCGTCTTCGACGTCAGCTTGTTACCTTCCACCAGCACATAGAGGTTGTTATCGTCATGGGTCAGCTTTAATCCAGTTGGGTTGGATATGCCTTCGACGAAGTACTCGACCTCGTTCCAATCGGACGATTTGCCGTCCAACGCAACCTTTGGGGAGGTAGGCGTTGGCGTCGTCATTGATCCCGGCACTTGCGCGCTGCCGCTATTCACGCCTGCCAGCTTATTGGCAATCGGAAGCTTATCTTCATGCGAATCCTTCCACACGTATCCGATTCGAATCGCATCTCCCGTCGTCACGGCCATATCGTTTAACGAAATAGCTGCCTCGACAACGGTCGATGACGCCACGAATTTCCCCGACTTTTTGTAATTCCGAACTTCCGTCCAGCCCCAATCGGTACCGCCCGAACCGCTATAAGAATATAACACGCCATCTTCCATCAGATAATCGGCACCCGCTCCATTCCAGAACGGCGCTTGGAAGCCCGTTTTTTCGTTTCCATCCGCATTTAGGTAAAGCTGCCCCTTCTCGCCGAGCAAATAACCCGTCACCAAAACGTAAAGTTCTCCGCCTGACAGCTTCGCCTTCATCGCCGTGACATTCGAGCTTCCGCTCGCCAAATCCCGTACGGCTGCCCAATCTTCGAAATGGCCGTCAACGACAAAGCCGCCTGTCACAGGGGCTGCGGGCGCCGGCGTCGATGACCCTGGAGGATGACTCGCCGATGCGGTCTGCCCCGGGGTCGGCTCCGGACTAGGCGTTGGCGCATGTGTCGCCGCCGGTCCGCCATATTCCGCGGCGCCGATATCGATTCCGAGCCCTTGCCGGCGAGGCGCTCCGTAGTAGTCCGCAGCGGACGAATCGCCGCCCGTCCCCCGGTCAATCGCCGGCGAGCCTTCCATCAGCGTGATTAAGCCGCCGCTTATGTCCGTTAATCGAGGATCTGCGAACAAGGAATTCGCGTCATGGTTCGTCGCTTTCTTGTAATCCTCCCACGATGCATAGGACTGTTCTTCCCATTCCCAGTCGTTTTCGTCCATCCCGTCGGTCCGATAATACAGATTAAAGTCGACAATATTGCCGCCCCCGCTGGCATTGGATTTATGAATCATCGTTTTTTGGGGCTGAGCGTAGATGACATTGTTCACGATCAGGTTATCGAAATTATTTTCCTGCAGCGTAATTTCTCCATACCCTTGCTTGAGCTGATCATTAAGAAGCAGCGTGTTGTTGCGAATCACGTTATTGGCGGAGCCGCCATTCGTGGACTCGGAGCCTCCCATAATAATGCCCGCGCCGTCGTTATGGTGGATGTAGTTATTGCGTACCGTCACATGCGCGGTGGTCCGGCCTTCATTCTCGCTGGCAAGCTCGATGCCGAAGCCGCTGCTATAGACATGGTTGCGCTCAATGACGATATTAGCAGCTCCGTCGGCATAGATGCCTCCGGCGCTATTTGTACCGCCTCCATAGGCGGGGTTAACCGAAGAGTCGATATTGTAGACCGTATTGTCCACTACGACGCCGTTCCTCGCTTGATCCTGGCAGGGCGAGGAGCAGGCGCCATAGAAACCGGCGAGATCGATCCCTATGTTGTTATTGTTATACACGGTATTATGATCGACAGAGAAGCCGTCGACATTGCCACTGACGGTCAGCGACTCGCTCCACCCGAGCGTCAAATCGTGCACCCGATTGCCGCTCACTCTAATTTGGGACAACGGCGTTAACGCGTCTCCATAGATATGGATGCCGTGCGCATTGCCATCCGGAGACAAGTTCGCAATATGATGAACGTTATTGTTAAGCAAATGAATATTGGAGCCGCCGCTCTGCACCCTGATGCCGGCGGGATACTCCGAGCTGCTCCCGGACGATAAATTGCGGATTTCAAAGCCGTCCACAACTACGTAATTGGCGTTTCGCAGGTGAATCAGACTGCTTTGGCCGCTGCCAACGTCCAGGTTCGCGCCGTCGATTACGGGATGCTCGCCGGGATAGGCCTGGAAGGTAATGTATCCTTGAAGCTCCGATCCCGCGGATTTAATCGTAACGAATTCCTCATACACGCCCTCCCGGACCAGAACGGTGTTACCCCCGACAAGGGTGTCGGCCGCTTTCTGAATCGTACGCCATGGTAAGTCCAGTGTCCCGGGATTACTGTCGTCTCCCGTCGCGGAAACATAATAAGTCGCATTAGAGGATTGGCTGGAATACGCGGCAAGGGGCGTGTAGGATACAATAATCATGAGCGCCAGAAGGAGAGCGAAACCAATCTTGGCATGCTCAAAGGCAAAAACATGTTTCATTCTTTTGCTCATCCCCTCTCCCCTTCCATGCAGCTCTTCGTATAGATATTAGCCATATTATAGCAGATCGTGGACGGAGAACATATCCTGCATTGGTAGGCTGATGACTCGTCCTGACAAGCAAGAAGACGCCCTATCGCATTCGCATAGAGACGGCTTCTTTATTGTTCACTTCAGATAGCTGCTTACTCCTCTTCCAGCACCTCGAACTGCTCGAGCGTATGATAGAACCTCGATCCATGCCCTTCTGCCGCCTCCAGGAAGTAAGCCGACGACAAAATGAAGCTGCCTTGTTTCTTATTGCTGACGACGTACACGTTCGTCACTTTGCTAAGCCGGTCGCTGCCGTCGATGGCGTGGATAAGGTAACCGTCAACGGGAGCCGTCACGCGTTCGACAGCGTCCACGCGGGCGTATTGCCCTTTCAATTGCTCGGCCAGCTCCGCCGCGAGCTGCTCGGGCAGCACGTCAACGTTTTGCTCGATCGTCAGCGACACCTGCGGATACGGCTCCGGAATCGGATCTATCGTCGTAATGACGTCTTTGCTTTCGCCTTCAATGAGCTTATATCGGTCCTTGTCGTAATAAATCGCGTAGTCGCTCGTCTCGTCGACATGGACTTGGCCATTCGTCTCTTCCTTCTGGCCTTCGACATCGATTTCGATCTTCTTCTCCGGCTCGAACCAGTGCTTCACGCTGTTCATCATCGCCGTGCCTGCCGGCAGCGACAGGAACACCGTGATGGCTACGGCCGCGGCCGCTACTCCCACCCAAATTTTCAAGATTCTCATCCCCTGATGTTTGTTCTTGTTGTTCATATTGTTCGCGCGTTGCGGCTTGGCTTCGGGCTCCTGACGCTCGGCAACCATAGGCTGCGTCCGGTCCGATGTCGCGTCCCCCTGCTCCCGGTCCATCTGGGCTTCCAGCCGCCCCCAAATGTCTTCCTTCCAGTCATCGGGATACTTCGATTGCTCCATCAATTGGTCTTTAAGCTTTTGATCCATACGGCTCCCCTCCCAAGCGGTCTCTCATCTTCTCGCGTCCTGCGTGCAGGCGGGACTTGAGTGTGTTAACGTTCAACTCCAGCATGTCCGCGATCTCTCTCTCCGAATAATCGTGCAAGTATTTCAGGATCAGCGGAATCCGGTACATATCGTTTAAGGACTGCAACGCATCGTATAAGTCCAAGCTGGCATCCGGAAGATTCGGCTCCACGCCGATCCGCTCCAGCTGCTCCCCGAACGGCACCACCTTTTTCTCCCGCTCCATCACCCTGTAACATTCTCTGAGCAAAATACAATAAAACCATGGCTTAAACGGCTTCGAAGGATCGTATTGCCAGCTGTTGCGGTACACCCGGAGGAACGTCTCCTGCACCGCGTCCTTGGCCCACTCGCCGTTCTTCGTCACAAGCATCGCCGTCCGCATCGCGTAGTCGAAGTACTCGTCGTACAAGCTCCGGAACGCGTCCCGGTCTCCCTGCACGATCCGGCCGATGACCTCCTGCTCCACATGAATCACCTCTTTCGTGCTGTTCTATAAGTATTACCCGGGGAATCGGAGGAAAGTTTGGTGAAATTACATTCCAAAATTTATGAAATTATTTGTATATCATACATCAATGGAAATGATAAAATACACTAGAGTCTATCATAGAAAGCAGGCACTCCTTCCATATGACGATGATGAATATCAATGATGTACATAAACGAAAAGCTCAGCAACTCGTGAAATGGAATCGATACGACGACGCGATGAAAGAAGCGCTCGCCATCATTCAGAACAACCCTGATGATCCCGAGGCATACGCTTTTACTAGCTATATTTCCGTGCAATTCGGACAAAACGACTCCGCGCTTTATTGGGCGGAAGAGTCTTTGCGACGAGATCCAAACCAAGTGCTGGCAAGGTTCTCCCAAACTGCAGCCTATTTTCAAATGAGGAAGTACAAAAAAGCGCTTGCCGCCATGAAAGAGGCGCAACGAATTGATCCTTTTGAGCCCTTTTATAATTATATACAGGCTGAAATCTTCATGAAACGCGGCTTCTACGGCAATGCCAGAATAGCGATAGTCTCGGCTTTGAAGCTAAATCCATCAAACGCTTATTACTTGGCTAAACTCTCCTATATAGAAGCTGTGATAGGCAATATGGACGTATCCAGGATTCATGCTAAGGAATCACTGCGTATGCAACAGGAGTCGGGGAAGAATTTACTAGTGCTTGCCAAGGCTGCTGAACGCAGAGGTGAAAAGAATGATCATGCGCAGCTTCTGGAACAAGCTATTCGACTTAAACCAGATCATAGCCACATCTTGATCACGTATAAATTGTTCGTAAAAGAAAACCATTGGCTTCTGTTTTTTCACAGAAAACCAAAACCGTGGCTAGTGGTTTCTATTTGTATAATCTTGTCTTTTGTTAAGTATTGGCTCGGCCTAGCATTTTTCATGCTCTACTTGATTTTCCCTTTGTTTGTGTTTTTGCTGCCCTTTAAGTTTTTTCACCGAAAGTCAAAACGATAAATATAACCTATCCGCGAGAACAATCGAGTAGGAGGAGGCGGCTAGCCCCCGTCCTCTCACACCACCGTACATGCGGGTCCGCATACGGCGGTTCCAAAAGGTTAACAAAGCTCCAAATAACGAGAAAGTAAACTCTTCAGCCCTTTCGCTTCCCAGTAGGAAGTCGGAAGGGCATTGTTTGTGTTTCGAGACATTTCCCATGCCCCTCGCCGCGAATTTGCCATTACGAAACAAGCCCAGTCTGGAACGCCGAGCGCACGCAGTTCGCGGATTCGGGTACGTACCCGTTTCCATTGTTTCCAAAGACACATGCGTAGTCTGCGGCGAATCCATTGATCAAATTTCTCGCAATGGCTCTTGGCGGATGCCAGTCGGAAATAACCCATCCAGCCGATGAGATAGCGGTTGAGTCCGGCGATGCGCATTTCCATAGACATCGAGCGTGTACGGTTCGTCAGTTCCTTCACCTTCTCTTTGAAACGTGAGATGGTCTGTGGCGCTAAACGAATCGTCGCCTTCTTGTCCCTTAGGAAACTAAAACCGAGAAACTTACGGTTCCAGGGTCGATCCACCGCGCTCTTGTCTCGGTTCACTTTCAGTTTTAGCTTTCCTTCTACGAAGCGTGTTACCGAATTCATAACACGTTCACCTGCACGTTTACTCGCAACGAAGATATTACAATCGTCCGCATAGCGGACGAATCGCAATCCTCGTTCGGTTAGCTCTTTGTCCAAGTCGTCCAGCAGGATGTTGGCTAACAACGGACTGAGCGGACCACCCTGTGGGGTACCCTCGCCCGTTTTCTCTAACACGCCATTCGCCATGACCCCTGCGTTTAGATAGACACGAATGAGTATTAGGACACGCTTGTCCGTCACTTTCCGTGCTACTCTTGCCATGAGCATGTCGTGGTTCACTCGGTCAAAGAACTTCGCTAGGTCCATATCTACGACCCATCGAAAGCCTTCCTGGATGTAGTGCTGGGCTTGCTTTACCGCGTCATGCGCTCGCTTCCCAGGGCGAAAGCCGTAGCTATGCCTCGAGAAGTCCGCATCGAAGATCGGGTTCATCACTTGTAGAAGGGCTTGTTGGAGGAAGCGGTCCATTACGGTCGGGATACCGAGCAGCCTCACCCCACCTCCGGGTTTGGGGATTTCCACCCGTTTGACGGGCATGGGTCTGTAGGTTCCCGCGAGAAGTTCGGTCTTCACCGTTTCCCAGTGGGTTTTCAGGTAAGCTTGTAGATTCGCTACCGTTACACTGTCCACGCCGGGTGCTCCTCGGTTCTGCACCACTCGCTTGTAGGCGAGCCGGAGGTTATCTCCTCTGAGCATTCGCTCCAACAAGTCGTTATTGACTTCGCGAGAGGAAGGGGCGATTTGTGCCGACGAAGAACTCGGCGCTCCGGCATACCCTGACGGCTTCACCGCTTCTCTTTGCCGCAAGCTCTCTTGCGAGATATTCTGCTGTCTTTGCTCTTCATGCGAACGCATCGGTTTCCTCTCTCCTTTCGGTTCGGCCCTTCCGGTTTCCGGCGTCCCATACTCCCGTACTATGACCTCTGCTGACTCCTGCGGATTCAGCGCGGCTTCTCAGCCGCGGTTACGAAATGACTTCGCGTATCCCACAGGCCTCCCCAGATAAGAACGTCATCTTTCTGCCCGCAGCCACTGGAGTATACAAGGAAAGTCCTTGGCGACTTTGGATTTCGTCATGTTCAGGTGACTCATCCGACTTGCCCTGCCTCAAATCCAGTTCGTATACCTTGGCTCGTGCATTTGCCTCCAGCTTCCTTCAGATTCTACCTCGCGATAGACACCCTTGCTCTTGGCTAACGGTAGGCGTTCGTCGGGACTTTCACCCTAGAGATGACGCCCATGCTGGGCGTACCGAAAAAGAAGGACAAGGCAAATGAGCCTTGTCCTTCTTCTATCCCAATACCGTCCAACGCCTCATGCGTATCGCGTTTCTTCATCCCCTTATAAGCCACCCTCCTCCCGGTTTAATGTATCCCCCAAACCTAACTCACCGTCCTCGGCCGCTCCATGCGGTTCACCCCCGGCCAGCGGAAGGATGCCCACTCCGGCAAATGTTTGTCGATGCGCGCGACCAGCACCGTCATGTCGTCCACGATGTCGCCTTCGTGGTAGCGCACCACCGTCTCGAGCAGCGAGTCCGCCATTTCCTGCGGATCCTCCGTATTCATCTCGCCTATGATCCGTTTCATCCACATCTCCTTATTGACCGCGTAGCCGGGCGCGTCGTAGATGCCGTCGCTCATCATGATGAGCGTGTCGCCCGGAAGAAGCTGCATCGACACGAAGTCGACGTCAATATCCTGTATGATTCCGATCGGCAGGTTATTGGCCGTAATCGGAATAACCTCCTTCCCGCGTTTGATGAAGCTCGGCGTCGAGCCGATCTTCATGAACGTCGTATGCGCCGTATAGAGATCGACGATAGCCAGGTCTACCGTCGCGTACATTTCTTCGGCTGAACGGAGCAGCAAGACGGAATTGACCGACTTGACCGCTAGCTTCTCGTCCATGCCCGACTGCAGCAGCTGCTGCAGGATAGATAACGCCGCGCTGCTCTCCTGGCGCGCGCGCTCCCCGTTGCCCATGCCGTCGCTGATCGCGACCGCGAATTTGCCTCCGCCGAGCTCCATCAGCGTGAAGCTGTCTCCCGACAGCAAGTCCCCGCCCTTGGCGGCGCCGGCCACGCCGGTCTCGACTTCGAATTGTTTCGCCGAGGCGAAGATGACGAGCGACGGCTCGCCCTGCTTCGAAGGCGCCTGCTCCGACTTCACCGCGATATGCTCTCCCAGAATGTCGCTGAGCAGAGGCGCAATGATTTTGCGGCATTCGTCGAAGCCCTTTTCGAACGAATGGTACACTTCGATCTCTACGTTTCCTTCCTCTAGATTAACGATATCGACTCCTTGTATGGATAAGCCGAGCCCCTCCACGGCTTCCCGAATTTGTTCTTCCTGCAGGTGGAGCGTCTGCCCCTCCCGCTTGATCTCCTTGGACAGATCCTCCATGACCTGGGATACGCCGAACAGCTGGTCCGCGACGAGCTGGCGGGAATCGAGAATTTGTTTTTTCCAGTGCATATTGTTCTGATAGAGCTCGTACTGATGCTGCATGACGGTGAGCACCTGCGGCGTCTTCACGCAATGGGAGGTCCATGACCGCGGCTGGTCCTTGGTCGCCGGCACGCGTTTCTCTTCCACGGCCGCCATCATGTCGGTCATCATATTGTACGTGTGGAAGTACTTGTCCTCCCAGCACGCATTGCGCCGGTGGCAGGTCAAGCAGCTTCGTTCCGCGACAGCATTCATAAAATGGGCAATCTCGTCTTCGCGCTTCACTTCCGTCGCCTTCTGATTCAGCTGCCCGAAGCTGCGCGACAGCTGGCGGAAGACGTCCGAGAACTGCACGACCCGCTCGGCCGTCACTTCCCGTACGCGCTTCGCGTATTCATGCTGCGACTTGGAATGTTCGTTCGTGCCCGGCACGTACCGGGCGATGGTTCGAATGACGCCTCGCGGAGTAAGAAGCAGCAAGGCCGCCGCGGCGACGGACTCCCAGGTGGAGTTCATGACATCGGACTGGGTACCGATATAGATGGACAGAATGGAGGTACCGAGCAATAGGCCGAACGCGGCGGCCATCTTGCCGCCATCCCGCAGCAATCCGGCAAGCAGACCCGCGAACGCCAGCATGCTCATCTGGACGATCGCGCTGAAGTCGGCCAAGCTTAAGATCAATCCGGCGACGACGCCGACGGATGCGCCGAGCGGCGCGCCGCCCGCCATGGCGAACAACAGCAGCATATATCTGGACATGACATGTTCGGCCGACATGCCGTACATGACCCAGCCAACAGCGCCGGTCATGACCGACGCGAGCAGAATCATGACGCAGATGATTTCCTCGTGCCGGAGCGTAGCCGATTTTTTGGTCATGGTCAGCACGGGTATCGCATGAATGAACACGAGCGTCAGGACGAAGGCGAGCGCGGCTTCGACGACGACCAGCATGAAGCTGTACCAGCTTAGCGAGTCGCCAATGAACACGCCGAACAACTGGACGAGCAGCGTCGAGGTGAACACGAGGATCGGAGCGGTCGAGAGCTCTGCCTTTTCGTACGTTTCGAGCCCCTTCAGGAGCAGGAACAGTACCGCGATCTCCATTGCGATCCACAGCGGGGCGGGTTCGGCCGCCAGCCAGCTGCCCGCGACGAGCGACGCCGCGATCCACGGGTAGATATCCCTTCGCATAAAGTAGATGACGGCAAAATAAGCGGCGGCAAACGGCATCAGCGATTCCAGAATGACAGCCCGTCCCAATAAGAAAGCAACACCGACGAGCAGGAACGTCCATTTCTTCGCGAGCAACATATTGATCAATCCTCTTGCGGCCTTCCACTCTTTACCCTTATCTATGATGTTCTGGAAGAAGCCGCCCCGCTTCATTGCGGGATTGCCAAGCACACTCTCCTTCTTCACGAAAGACACCACCCATCCGAATGTAATGTGTTCCCCATTATAGGGTCTCGTCCGCATGAAGTTTGTCAGTTATCGTTGTTCAATCAAAAGTTTTTTCCGACAAAGGCGCGTGGCGCCGCGCGCCTTGTCATGATACGTTCAAACCCAGGCCCAGAGCGGATTCGCGTCTCGGAGCGTCGAACGATACGACAAAACCCGTTCAACAAAATTTATAGAGAACGCTTACAAAACGGTGGCGAGGAGCGCAAGAACCTGTCGGTAATGGAAGAGTGTGGGAGAAAACTATTTTGGTGCGGGAGGTCTATTTTCAAAAATAACGTTTGCGCACTCCCCTTCGACAACGGCGCGGCCTAATCTGTTGCGATCCGACGGGCTCGGCGGCAGCAGAATCGGGATTTCGACGGGAGAACGACGGGCAAGAAGGCGGACAAGTCGGAAAAAAGGGAAGCCCCGTTCGCCAACCCGGACGAAAAAAAAAGCAGAACCCGAAGGTTCCGCTTTATCTGTTCATGCCTGCAGGCATGCGTGTGTGAATGAATTAGATGCGCTTGGCACCGCGTCCGCCGCGTTTGCCTTCCGTATTCTTCTTAAGGGAAGAAATACGCTCTTCGCTGTCTTTCAAGAAACGAGACATTTTATCTTCGAATGACGGTTTACCGTAGGACGGTCTGCCAGAAGATTGTTTGTTGAAGGGACGTCCGCCTCCGCCGCCAGGGCCACCGCGACCGCCGCCAAAACGATCTCCGCCTCCGCCGCCAGGGCCTCCGCCCGAACGTTCGCGCTGCGGAGCAGGCTGGCCTTCCGGCCGATCAATGGCTTGCTTAATCGATAGTCCGATCTTTCCGTCTTTGTCCACGTTGATCACTTTGACCTTCACGACATCGTCGATCTTCAGGTGATCCTTCACGTCCTTGACATAGTTATCGGCAATCTCAGAGATGTGAACGAGACCCGTGACACCTCCCGATAAGTCGACAAATGCCCCGAAATGCGTGATGCCCGTCACTTTCCCTTCTAACTTGGCGCCCACTTCAATTGCCATAAAATAAAATGTTCCTCTCTCAAAAGTTTAGTGAATCCGTGTCCTACCGATCAGATAAGAAATGGCTTCTATCGTGATTATAACCGAATCGAAGAAGGGAGGTCAACAGACGTTCACCCCATTCGGAGCCCTATTGCTGCGCGGATTAGTCGCTAAAAATCTGCTGCTCGCCCTGCTTGACCATTCCTTGCTCCTTGGTAGCCAGCTGGGAAATATATTCCGGATCGTTCAGGCGTTCCACCTGACGCTTCAGTTCTTCGTTATTCGACTTCGCTGCTTCGATCTGGTTCTCGATCGACGTCAGCTTCTCGTAAGTCGCCTTCTGCTGCTGCAGCTGACCGAATAAAGTGTAGCCTGCCCAGCCCATGAACAAGAGGATGAACATCATCCATATCTTGTATCTGCGTTTTGCTGCGGCTGTTCCGGCCGACTTCTTCGCGTTTGCAGTTGCCATTAGCGATCTCCCTTCCTGAACCATGATTTCCAGCGGCCCGCCACGGCTGCCGCCAGCTTCCCGAACCGCTCTCCCGGACGAAGCTTGTCCCAGTAGGGCTTAAGCCATCTTCCGATAGGACGCCAGATCGGTTTCAGCATCCAAATCAGCAGGAGCCAAATTGGACGAACCAATTGTACCATAATTTTCAGGAGGAAAATAGTGAGTGCAGACCCAAATCCCAAGATGACTTTGACCAGTTTATAGAGCAATAGAATCGGTCTCACGACCAAAATATCGATCAATCGGATGATAAAGTTGAAGCAGGCTTTGACGGCCCGAATCAACCATCTGACGATCGCGATTACGACTTTGCTGAACAGCCAATAATGAAGGATGACGCCGACAGCCAGTCCAAGGAATACGTACGCCCGCACCTCGCCGTTGTTGCTGGCATACAGCATTCGGAATACGGCCACCGCGGAAGCGATCCAGTAAAGGATATCGAGCGCCGGCAGCCACCACTTCGGGAACTTCAGCTCGTTTGACACGACGCGGTATCCATCGAATACCGCTCCCATGCCGAGACCCGACAGCAGCATGACCGCCATCGTCATCCATTGCACGCTTAGCGTCACTTAAACAGCTTCCCGAACAACCCCTTGGACTTAGAGGCTGCCGCTCCGTCTAGATAGGCGAGAGAATGAACGAAACCTTCAATGGCTACAAGGCCTTGCTCCAAGCTCAAATGTTTCATATGCAAATTCTGCCCCGTCACGGTCAGAAACCCGAGCTCCGTATCGAGCAGGAATTCCTCGCTGTCGAAGCTCTCCACGTTTTTCACGCCGGTCAGCTCCAGAAGCTTCCGCCCGAGCAGCTTGACGTCCTGCGCCTTCTGTCCCTTGCCCTGTTCCACCATACCCTTCTCCCCCGCTTCGCGATCATATTCCCTATTACTTTATGGGAGACGGACAAGGTTTAGAACCAACGCTTGCAAGAGTTGAAGACAAGGGGAGGCGGGTATGGGATACACGACGACCGACACTTCGTGCGCACGCCGATAACGAAAAAAAACCGCCCAACCCCGGATCTCCGGACGTTGGACAGCTTTTGGAGTTTCGCTATGCCTGTGGCTTCTCCCACTCGAGCTCGCTCTCGCGGGGACGCTGCTCTTCTTTCACCAGGGTGTACAGCTCGCCGGCTTCATCCTTGCGAGTCGTCTCCGTCAGGCGTTCCACGCGCACCGTAACGATCTTCTGTCCATACTGGATCTGAAGCTCGTCGCCAACCTTGACGGCACTGCTCGCTTTCGCCTCGCGGCCGTTGATCCATACACGACCTTGCTCGGATACATCCTTCGCAACGGTACGGCGTTTGATCAATCTGGACACCTTGAGAAATTTATCGAGACGCATGAATTACTTGATCGCTTCTTTCAGCTTGTTGCCTGCTTTGAACGCAGGAACTTTGGATTCAGGGATCGTGATTTCTTTGCCTGTTTGCGGGTTGCGGCCCACGCGGCCGGAACGTTTGCGAGTTTCGAAAGTACCGAAGCCGATCAGTTGTACTTTGTCGCCGCCTGCAAGAGCGTCTGTTACTTCGCCCAGGAAGCCATTCAATACAGCTTCTACGTCACGTTTAGTCAAGCCGCTTTTTTCTGCGATGTTGTTGATCAGGTCTGTTTTGTTCATTGTTTGTTTCCTCCTAAGGGTTATCCATATTTTTGTGGCGCTGCCGCGCATTCGCGGCCCCACCCATTGGCAAAATCTGCTCTCACGAAGAATACTTATTCTTCCTGCGGAGCGAGAAATCCTGCTGCCGGATGCAAATTTTTTTGGGAATAGTGCTGAATTCAGGCGAATTGTGGCGAAAGTCCGATTACGTATGCCGTTTGGCTTCTTCCCACCAACGATCCATCTCTAGTAAATCAGTTTGGTCAAAAGTTTTGCCGTTTATACGAAGCTGCTCTTCGATATATTCGAATCTAGCTCGAAACTTTCGATTCGTGCGAGAGAGCGCCTCCTCGGGATCGGCTTCGATGAACCTCGATGCGTTCACGACGGCGAAGAGCAGGTCGCCGAGCTCCGAAGCCTGCTGCTCCTTGTCGCCGGATGCGATCGCCTCGCGCAGCTCGCGCAGCTCTTCCTCGATCTTCGCCAGCACCGGCCCCAGCTCGTCCCAGTCGAAGCCGACCTTGGCGGCTTTCTTCTGTATCTTGTAAGCTTTCATCAGCGCGGGGAGATCCGGCGGGATCCCGTCGAGCTGCGACTTCCGCGCCGCGTCCGTTCCCTTGCGCTTCTTCTCCTCGGCCTTCATCGCTTCCCAATTGACCAGCGCTTCGTCCGCGTCTTCTGCGCTTCGCTCTCCGAACACATGCGGATGGCGGAAGATCAGCTTCTCGTTCAGCGTCTGAATGACGTCGTAGACGGAGAACGCCCCCGTCTCTTCTTCCATCTGGCTGTGGAGCATCACCTGCAGGATAATATCGCCGAACTCCTCCTGCATGCCGTCCGGATCGTCGTTGTCGATCGCTTCGAGCGCTTCGTACAGCTCTTCGATAAAGTTCTTGCGAATGGATTGATGCGTCTGCTCGCGGTCCCAAGGACAGCCCTCGGGACTGCGAAGGATCGCCACGATCTCGTGCAGCCGCTCGAACGTACGGTTGCGCAAGGCGGGGTCGCCGGAACGCGGCACGTAGATGAGCGACAGATTGCCGTAGTCCTGCTCGCGATCCAGCTCGTAGAGCGGCACGCGCAGGATCCGTTCTTCGCCTTGCACGCCGAGCGCATGGCCGATGACGACTTCATGGTCGTCAGGGTAACGCTCCATCAGCGCCAGCTTCACGTCCGATGCGGTAAACGCGTCGTACACCTGACCGATCAGCGTATGCAGCTGCGGCTGCAGCATAGACGGCTGAAGCTCAGCGGCATCCAAGAGCGAGAATCCTTCGATCGGGTCGATGCCGAGGCTGACGAACGCCGCGTCGAGGAAGCTCTCGCCGCCCGTGATTCGCAGCGCGATGCCGGCTTCTTCGCAGCGTTCTCTGAGCAGCTGAACGGTGCGCTCGGCCACCATCGGGTGGCCGGGGACGGCATAGACGATGGACGGAGCTTCGCTTGAATCGCCTGGAGCGGCAGCGTTGCCGGAATCGGCAGCGATTCCAGCATCTGGGGACCCGGCCGGCAGCACATCTCCGCCAATCCCTCTCAGAGATTCCTCCATCAGCGTCGATACGATCGCTTCGTACACATCGGGGAACGAGTCGTGTCCTTCATATATGTAGTCAAACGAAGTATAGGCGATTCCGTGCTCCTTCACCAGCGCCATAACGGGATGGCGTTCGGTACGCACGAACAGCCGGCGGGCCGACTGCAGCTTGCGCCACACGCCGAGCGTGATCGCATCGGGATCTCCGGCGCCTAGGCCGATAATATCAATCGTGATCGTAGGGGTCAAGAAGGTTCCTCCTTTAACTGCCATATTGCAGTTGATGCAGCTCATCAGAAGCCGCGGGTAGATCGATAACTGCTAAATTGCTGTTATTCCAGCTCCTTAGAAACCTCGAGAGACCGAGTAACTGCAAATTTGCCGTTGATGCGACACTCCGGCTTCCCTAAGTCCGCCGAACTTACGACATACGCCATCCGTTCCATGTTATCGCATCCGTCTAGGCGGAGGCAACTTCGCAAGGATCGGCGCGCGGCGATCTTCGCTCCGGCAAGCTTATTCCCGCGGGATGAGCCCCCGCCGCCGAAGCCGGGCGGCCAGCGTTTCGCCGCCCGGCAGCGCGCGCCATTCTCGCGCGCCGATGACGCCGCCGCGCAGCACTGCCGCGGCGAAAACCGCTGCGCCGACGGCGATGCACGTCAGCGCCAGCGCAGCGGCTGCCGCCCGCGGCGGCAGCGCTTCAAGCGCGCCGCCTGCGAGGGCGCGCTCGCACAGCCACAGCGCCGCGGCCATGACCGCGAGCGCCGCAATTCCCGCGGCGGCGGGGCGCCAGCCCGCCGCCCGCCATGTTCGCGCATGCGGCGGGCGAAGCCCCGCAGCCGCATGGCGGAGCGCCGCCGCGCCGAGCAAGGCGGCGGCGGTCAGCGCGACAACGCCGGAGAGCGCCGCTCCCTCGATTCCGAGGGAGGGGACGAGAGCGGCGTTGAGCGCGCCCTTCAGCAGCGCCGCGAGGAGCAGCAGCAGCGCGGGAGCCCGCGCGGAGCCGAGCGCTTGCAGCGCGGGCGCGGCGACCGCGCTGACGCAGCCGGCGAGCGCGGTGCAGCCGATGAGCGCCAGCGCGCCCGTCCCGCTGGCGTCGCGGTACAGCATGACGTTGATCGGCTCGGCAAGTAGCACGAGTCCGACCGATGCCGCGGCGCCGATGAGCCAGGCCATGCGCAGCATAAGCGCGAGCCGCGATTGCAGCAGCTCCAGCTGCCGCTCGGCCTTCGCGCGCACAAGCCCCGGCACCATCGCGGCGGCGCCCGCGCCCGCGGCCATCGCGACGAGCTGCACGAGCGGCTGTCCCCTGCCGTAGACGCCGAACAGGCTCATTGCCTCTTCGGCGGACAGCCCGTCCGCTCGCAGCAAGGCCGGCACGGTGAAGCTGTCCACCGCGGCGACGGCGGGGACGACAAGCGCGGCGAGCGCCGCGGGCAGCGCCAAGGCGGCAAGCTCCTTCATCTCGCGGAGCAGCTTGCCTCTGCTTAGGACACCCCAGATGCCGCCCGCGCCGCCGGTCATCGTCCGGGAACCGAGTCCGAGCAGCAGCAGCGTCACGGCAGCGCCCGCCGCCGCGCCGAACATAACGCCTGCAGCAAGCGTTTCGTCGCTCCAGCCTGCCGCCAGCCCGGTTCCGAGCGCGAGCAGCATAACGATGACGCGCACGAGCTGCTCCGCCAGCTGCGACACGGCGGATAACGCCATCCGCCTCATGCCTTGCATATAGCCGCGCAGCGCAGCCGCGACCGGAGCGAGCAGCAGCGACAGCGACAGCACCCAAATGACGGGCGCCACGGCGGCATCTCCGATCCACGCGGCCGTCCGGTCCGCCGTCATCCACATGAGCGCCGCCGCCGCGGTTCCGGTCGTGCCAAGCAGCAGCACGGCTGCGAGCAGCGCGGTTCGCGTCTCCGCGAAGCCGCCGTTCACGCGCGACATTCGGCTGGCGATCACGATCGACACCGCGGTCGGCAAGCCGGCCGTCGCCAGCACGGCAATCATTTGATAGAACGGATAAACCGCATTATAGATGCCGAATACGCGATCGCCCGCCACGTTCTGAAGCGGAATCTTCTGCAAAGCGCCGATCAGCTTGGACAGGAGAGCCGCGCCGGCCATCATCGCGACGCCGTTCTGCCATAATCGCGGCGGCTTCCCGCCCGGCTCTCGCCCGCTCATGTCCCAAACTCCCGCTTCATCGAATAGCCCCACTTTTTCCACAATTTGAATCGATTATACCTCAAATCGGGGACAAGGAGGAACAACGAGCGGCCGGCCGCAACAAAAAGAGGCTCCCCACTTCGGGCGCCGGCCGCGCCTTATAGGTGTGGAAGCCTTGATGTTCTATGTGTCGTATTTATTGTTCCATCTGCTTCGCAAGGAAACCTGCCGCCGTCTCCGCCATCTTCGTCTCCATCTGCGCCATCTTCACCGATTCGTCCTTGCTCATCATCACGACGGACCCGATCGGATCGCCGCCCGCGATAATCGGCGCCACGACGAAGGAGCTGTACGCTTCTTGCACGTCCTTCACGATCTCATAGTTGCCGCCGTTCGTCTCCGTCATCGTTTTGCGGTTATCCATGCACGATTCGAGCGTCGATCCGATCGGCTTGTCCAGCAATTCTTTTTTGGAAGCGCCCGCCACGGTAATGATGGTATCCCGGTCGGAGATCAAGGTGACATGGCCCGTGCTTTCAAACAGCGATTCCGCATACTCCTTCGCGAAGTCGCCAAGCTCCCCGATCGGGGAATATTTCTTTAGAATGACCTCTCCGTCGCGGTCCACGAATATTTCCAGCGGATCGCCCTCCCGGATACGCAACGTGCGGCGAATTTCCTTCGGAATCACCACACGCCCAAGATCATCGATGCGACGTACAATTCCAGTTGCTTTCATTTCTTGTTGCCCCGCTTTCACTAGAAGATTTTGAATACACTGGATGCCAGCCTTGCTTTATCCACCAGATATCTCCGAATCATTATCGCGCCGTAATGGGTTCGCATGCTCCAATCTGGCTGCCTTAGGAGGTCATAACCTTCACTGAAGATTTTGAATCTGACCATAGTATTCAACTGCTCCCAAATTCTTATGCACGCCGCCAATACGCCCCTGTCATGCCGATTCGTCCGATTTCGTCGACTGCCGGACAGCCCCGCGTCCCGAATTGCAAAGAGCCCCATCCCATGCAGGATTAGGCTCTTACTATCCCCTTCCGCCCGCCTTTTAACCGCCTTCAATGCCTCGATCTTCGTTGCCTTTCCTCATTCATACCGTTAAAAACTGCCGGATCACGTCCTCGGTCAAACCGTCCAGATCGCCTTCCCACGCGATCGCGCCTTTATCCAGTACGTAGAAATAATCGCCGACGCTCTTGACGAAGTCCAGGCTCTGCTCCACAAGCAGAATTGCCGTGTTTCCCTCCTCCTTGATGGAGCGGATAACGTCCCGGATATCGTCGACGATGGAGGGCTGAATACCCTCGCATGGCTCGTCGAGGAGCAGCATCTCCGGTCTGGATGCAAGCGCACGGGCAAATGCCAGCTGCTGCTGCTGCCCGCCGCTGAGATCCCCGCCCCGCCTTTCGTACATCGCGGGAAGCGCCGGGAACTTCTCGATCGCCTCGGGAGGGATCTCGGCGCCCGCCTTGCGCGCCTGCTTCGATCGCGATGCCTCCAGTCCAAGCAGCAGATTCTCGTACACCGACAGCTGCGCGAAGATCTCCCTGCCCTGCGGCACGTAGCCGATGCCGCTCTTCGCGCGGACGGAAGGCGCCTTCTTCGTCAAGTCCGCGCCGTTGTAGCTGACCTTCCCCTCTCTTGCGCGAAGCAGTCCCATAATACTCTTCATGAGTGTCGTCTTGCCTACGCCGTTGCGGCCCATCAAGCAGACGACTTGCCCGGGCTTCACCCGCAGCGAGACGTTTCTCAGAATGACGCTCTCCCCGTAACCTGATTCAAGCTGTTGAACGGCTAGCATGCTCCTCGCGCCTCCTGCCCAGATAAACTTCGGCGACGCGGTCGTCGCCCTGCACTTCCTCCATGGACCCTTCCTTCAGCAGCTTTCCTTCGTGCATGACCGTCACCTTGCTCGCGAAGCTGCGGACGAACTCCATGTCATGCTCGACCACGACGACGGAACGGTCCCGCGCGATTTCATGCAGCAGCTCGCCCGTCTTGTCGGTCTCCTTGTCGGTCATGCCGGCCACCGGCTCATCCAGGAGCAGCACCTCCGGCTTCTGCAGCAGCATCATCCCGATCTCCAGCCACTGCTTCTCCCCATGCGACAAGCCGCCAGCACGCCAACTCCCCTTCTCGGCCAAGCCGATCATCGCTAGCTGGTCGCGCAGCTTGTTTTCTTCCGCCTTTTTCATTCGGGCGAAAAGCGTAGCGATGACCCTGCGGTTCTGACGCATCGCGATCTCCAGATTCTCCAATACGGTCATGTCCTTGAAGATCGATGGCGCCTGGAACTTGCGTCCGATGCCGAGCTCCGCGATCTGATGCTCGTGCTTGCGCGTGATGTCGACCTGCCCGTCGAAGGTAACGCGCCCCGAGGTAGGTTTTACTTTGCCGCAGATGACATCGAGCATCGTCGTCTTGCCCGCTCCGTTCGGGCCTATAAGGAAACGAAGCTCCCCTTTCTCCAGATGCAGGTTCATCCCTTGCACCGCTTTGAAGCCGTCGAACTCCACCGTTACGTCCTCGCATTGCAGAATTGCCGCTTGCTTGTTGCCCATGCCGGGTTCCCTCCTTCGTGAATCGGTTCGTTGCCGTTACCCCCGCCCCGTTGTTTTGGCGTTTCGAAGCGCCGACGTCTCCTTTTACCCTTGCGGGACGCTTCCTTCCTTCTCTCCTCCGGCCCCAAGCTTGCTCCCGGATCGGCGGACGAACGCCGGAAGCATTCCCCTTGCGCCTATCCCTCTCCAATGGAACAAGCCCGCTACGCCCTTCGGCAAAAACACGACGACGATGACGAACATGGCGCCCATGAAGAACAGCCAGCCCTCCGGATACGCGGTGCTGAATTCGCTTTTGGCCCAGTTCATGAGAATCGCCCCGAGCGCCGCCCCGATCAGCGTGCCTCTCCCTCCGATGGCAACCCATAATACCATCTCGATGGACGGCACGATGCCGAGCATCGAAGGAGAGATGATGCCGACATGCAGGACGAACAGCATGCCCGCTAGACCTGCGATCGCCGCCGATACGGTGAAGATGACCACCTGATACATCGCAGGGTTATACCCGATGAACCGAACCCGGTTCTCGCCGTCCCGGATGGCGCGAAGCACCTTGCCGAACCGGCTGCCGGTCAAATAACGGCACAGAACGAAAGTGCCGAGCAGCGCCGCCGCCGTAACCCAATAAAGCATCCGCTTCGTCTCCGGGGCCGCGAGCGAATGGCCGAGCAGCGTCGTGTATCCGGTAACGCCGTTCGTTCCTCCCGTGAACGCTTGCTGCCCAACGAGCAGCGTCGTCGTAATGATGACCAGCGCCTGCGTCAGAATCGTAAAATAAACGCCCCGTATCCGGTTGCGGAACGTAAAATACCCCAGTCCGAGAGCGAGCGCAGCGGGGATCAGTATGCCGAGCGCCACCGCCGCCCCGAACGATTCGAACGGCTGCCAGAAGAGCGGCAGCTCCTTCAGCCCGCTCCAGCCCATGAAGTCGGGCAGCTTCCCGCCGCTCGCTTCCAGCTTCAAATACATGGCCATCGCATACGCTCCGAGACCGAAGAAGATGCCGTGGCCCAGGCTCAGAATGCCCGTGTACCCCCATATCAGATCAAGCCCGATCGCGACGATCGCGAAGGCTAGAAATTTCGCCAGAAGATTCAGCAGGAAGTCGCTGAATACGAGCGGGGCGCAGAACAGAGCCGTCGCAGCGATCGCGTAGCCCCCCAGTATCCACCACCGTTTCCCCGATATACCCGTCAGTTGCATATCCGCATTCCACCTTCTCTAAGAGGTCGTTCAAAAACTCGCGAACCGAACTTTTGAACATTCGCTCTACGCATGTCGTTCCAGTCTTAATCCAGCGAGCGCGTACGCATCGCGACGAGTCCCGACGGCCTCCATTGCAGGAACGCGACGATACATACGAACACGAGCACTTTGCCCAGCGACGCGTTCGTCCAATATTCGAACAAAGTATTGAACATCCCTATGCCGGTCGCGCCAAGCACTGTTCCGACCAGCTTGCCTACGCCTCCGAGCACGACGACCATAAAGGCGTCCACAATATAATAGGTACCGAGCGAAGGTCCGATCGGCCCCATCAGGGTTAAGGCGCAACCCGCGATGCCCGCGATGCCCGAGCCGATCGCGAAAGTCATGGCATCGACGCGCCTGGTCGATACGCCTAGACATGCGGCCATCTCGCGGTTCTGCATGACGGCCCTCATGCGCCGTCCTTCATGGCTGCGATAAATATACACATACATGGCGACGAGACAAGCGACGACGAGCCCGATGATGAACAGCCGCTTATATGGCAGCAAGGTTCCCCCGAAGACGCTGAGCCCTCCGTCCAGCCAAGTCGGACTCTTGACGGCCACGTTCGGCGCGCCGAAGATCGTCCGCGCCAGCTGTTGAAGCATCAAGCCGACGCCCCATGTGGCGAGCAGGCTGTCGAGCGGCCTACCGTACAGGAAACGAATGAGCCCCATTTCAAGCACGAGTCCGATCGCGAACGCGATCACGAAGCTGGCCGGGATGGCCAGGATGAAGTACCAATCGAACATCGACTCGGGCATGTAGTCTAGGAACAAATTTTGCGTCAAATACGTCGCGTACGCTCCGATCATGATCAGCTCGCCATGCGCCATGTTGATGACTTTCATCAATCCGAACGTGATCGCTAGGCCCAGCGCTACGAGCAGCAGAATTGAGCCGATACTAAGCCCGTTGAATAACTGCAATATGAACAGTTCCATCTCATCGCTCCTTCAGCGGCTACGCGAGATCGGGCATGATACAGGAAGAGGAAGCATTCGATGTTGCACCCGTCGAACACTTCCTCCCCTGCGCCGCCTAAGCCGCTTCTTTATCCGATTGTCGTGCCGTTGCCTTTCTTACGGCTGGATGCTTGCGGCCCATTCGTAGCCTTTCAGGAACGGATCCGGCTTGACGGCCTCTCCGGAATTCCATAGCTCTTTGAATTGTCCGTCCGCCTGCACCTCGCCGATCCGCACTGTCTTGTAAATATGCTGCGTCTCGCCGTCGATCTTCACCTTGCCGCTCGGAGCGTCCCACTCCAGCTCCTTGGCCGCTTCCTTCACGGCCGCCACGTCCGTCGATCCTGCTTTCTCAACCGCCGCAGCCCATAGGTATACCGCCGTGTAACCCGCTTCGATCGGGTCGGCCGTTACGCGCTCGTCGCCGAACTTCGCTTTGTAGCTCTCCACGAACTTGGCGTTCGTCGGCGTATCCGTCGTTTGGTAGTAGTTCCATGCGGCCAAATGCCCTTCAAGCACATCGACGCCGATGCCGCGGATTTCTTCCTCGGCCACCGATACCGACAACGTCGTAATGGCTTGCGCCGTAATGCCCGCGTCCTTCAGCTGCTTGAAGAAGGCCACGTTGCTGTCTCCGTTCAGCGTATTGTAGACGATGTCGGGATCGGCCGCCTTGATTTTGCTGATGATCGTGCTGTAGTCGGTATGGCCGAGCGGCGTGTATTCCTCGCCGGCAAGCTCGCCGCCTTCGGCCTTGAGCTGCTCTTTGATAATCAGGTTAGCGGTGCGCGGGAATACGTAGTCGGAACCGAGCAAGTAAAACTTCTTGCCCCGATTCTCCAGCAGCCATGTGACCGACGGAACGATCTGTTGGTTCGTCGTCGCTCCCGTGTAGAAAATGTTCGGCGAAGCCTCGAGCCCTTCGTATTGAACGGGGTACCAGAGCAATCCGTTCAGCTCCTCGAATACCGGAAGCATCGCTTTTCGGCTAGCGGATGTCCATCCTCCGAATACCGTCGCGACTTTGTCTTCCGAGATCAGCTTACGCGCCTTCTCCGCGAAGGTCGGCCAATCCGACGCCCCGTCCTCCAGCACGGGGACGATCTTCTTGCCGAGCACGCCGCCCGCCGCGTTGATTTCTTCGATCGCCATCATCTCGGCATCGATCACCGACATTTCGCTGATAGCCATCGTGCCGCTCTGCGAATGAAGAATGCCGACCTTGATTTCTCCTTCCGTTCCCCCTGTTTCCCCTGATGCGCTTGTTTCAGTAGGTGTGTTCGTGCTGGATGATGCAGGTTCGTTGTTGTTTCCCGAGCAGCCCGCCAGCACCATGCTAACAGCCACAATCAGCAAACCGAATTGATAGAACAATCCCTTCCTCATCTCTCCACTCCCCGTTTCTCCTGGTTTTGTCTCTATTTTCCGAACGATTTGCTGGAATACTATTCCAACGTTCGTTCCTGAGGTCCATTATAGTGGTGTGCATTTATTCATGTCAATATAGTTTACATTAAATCATCCGTAAGTATTGGAAATGAGTCTATCGCGCTATAAACGTATAATTACGCGCATATTTATGTTAGTTTAATTCACATAAATGCTAACATCATTCGATTCGACAACTTAAGTTGTACGGCTTTTCTGGGAGATTCCTCTTAAACATAACATTAATATAACATTAAAAGTCACTCCTTATTGTTCTCTCGGTAAGTTATACATTCTTTTTTCATCAAAAAAGGCAGATAGACGCTCTCCAGCCTTAAGGCTTTCAACTCGTTCTATCTGCCTGTGTCTTTATTTCCCGTGATCGCGGTTCGGCGGCTTCAGCCTGCCCGCCTTGCCGAGAGCTTCCCTGAGCAGAAACTCAATATGCCCGTTGACGCTGCGGAATTCGTCTGCGGCCCATTGCTCCAGCGCGCGATGAATCTCTGGATCCAGTCGCAGGGGAAACGCCTTCTTCTCCTTGGCCATCTCGGCTATCCTCAGCTATACAGCGATCCCGTATTGATAACCGGCTGGGCCGCCCGGTCGGATACGATGGATACCATCAGATTATTGATCATCGCCGCGCGAAGTTCATGATCAAGGACGATTCCGTTCTCCTCCAGCTGGCGGAGCGCCGCGTCCACCATGCCGACCGCGCCTTCGACGATCTTCTGGCGTGCCGCCACGATCGCGATCGCTTGCTGCCTCTGAAGCATGGCGCTCGCAATCTCAGGCGCGTACGCCAGATGCGTGATGCGGGTCTCGCGAAGCTGAACGCCCGCTACATCCAATCGCTCCTGCAGCTCGCGTAGCAGCTCTGCCGCTACTTCGTCCGCGTTGCCGCGAAGCGACACGGTATTCGGATCCTCGAACGTGTCGTACGGATATTGGGCCGCAATATGGCGAATCGCCGTCTCGCTCTGGATTTCCACGAACCGCTCGTAGTGATCGACATCGAACGAAGCTTTGGCCGTATCCACCACTTTGAACACGATGACCGCGCCGATCTCCACCGGATTGCCTTCCGCGTCGTTCACCTTTAGCTTCTGGCTGTTGAAGTTGCGAACCTTCAGTGATACGGTCGACTTCGTCGAAAGCGGGAGCACCATCCACAGTCCGCTCTCCACGACCGTGCCGACGTAAGTTCCGAAGAACGTAATGACCTTTGCTTCGTTCGGCTGAACGATGACTAACGAGGACAGTCCGAGCAAACCGATCAGCAGCAGGAAACCGCCGACGCCGATCATGACATAAGACGATTCGTCAGCCGTGATCTCCGAACCAATCAGCCATGCGCCTCCCACTACCGCAATGACGGCCAGCAAGAGCGCTAAGTATCCGCTGACGCAAAACCCTTTTTTCTCCCTCATCGCCTTCACCCCTATATCTTTTTGATATTTTTATGATATCAGTTTTTACAAATACAGTCAACGATTTTATGCCTGTTTCATTGATTAGGGGATCGATTACACAATAAAGAAACCCCATCAGCATAGCAGCTGATGAGGCTTCCATTCGGATCATACGATCGATTCCGTTATTCGGGTTATTCCGCAGGCTTTTCCGTCGCTGTTGGCGATGGAGACGGCGTAGCCGTAGCCTCGCCCTCCGCGCCTTCCGTCTCTCCTTCGCCCTCTGCGTCGGGGGATGGCGATGGGGACGGCTCAGGAAGCGTGATCTTGAGCTCTTGCTTCGGCATCTCGTCGCTCATGAATTTCTCCATGTACGTGTAAGCCGCCGCGCTCATCACTTCTTCCTTCTGTTCGTCGGTCAGTTGATCATAGGTCTTAGGCTCGCGTTTCTCGACAACCATAACATGATAGCCGAAGTCGGATTTGACCGGCTCGCCGATCTTGTTGATCTCTTGCTCGAACGCCGCTTTCTTAAACGGCTCTACCCAGTTCTTGCCTTCCGCATCTGCATAGAGGCCGCCTTTATCCTTGGAGCCCGGATCGTCGGAATATTCCTTCGCGAGCGTATCCCAGCTTCCGCCGGCATCCAGCTTCGCTTTCACTTCTTTGGCGCGGGCAAGCGCTTCTTCATCCGTACGAAGCTCTTTGGTCTCGCCCGTTTCTTCATTCTGTTCCGTAGTTGCCACGAGAATGTGGCGAACAGTCGACACCGCGTAGTCCATTTGGGCGGTTTCATAGGCTTTCGTAATATCTTCATCCGTCACGAGGGAGTTCACATGCGCCACAACCGTTGAAGTGAGCATGAGGAACGTCGCCATGTCATCGTCGGAAATTTTCTTTTCTTTGACCTTCTTCTCGAGGTCGGCGTCGGTCTTCAGATAGTCCTTGTATTCCTTCAGCTGCTTGTCCACGTCTTCGCGGGCCTTCTTCAAGGAGTCCTCGGAAGCCTGGCTGCTCAGCACCTTGTACGATACGTATTGCTCGAGAATCATTTGCTGAAATTGCGGGATGGTGATGATTTGCTCATACGATGGCTGAGATACGCCGAAGATCGCCAGATACTTGTCGAACTCCGCTTGCGTGACCTTGCCGTCCTTATACGTCGCGACGACGTCTCCTTCGCTTACGCCCTTGAATTCCAAGGAATGCTCGCCTTTGTCGCCGCCGCATGCCGCTAGCATCGTCATGACAAGCACCACTGCAACAACGAGCAGCGCGCTTCTGCTCCATGCCGACTTGCGTGTACTGTGCAACATGTTGAATCCCCTTTCACATAATAAGCTTTTTCGAGGTTGTTCAAAAAAACCGCTTCTTATCACGCAGCTACTCTATGGAGTAACTCGCTTCGAATCTTGGATTCAGCCGGTCTTTCCGGTGCTCACGTAGGTTCCACCTACGCTCCGCTCCTCATTCCCTAGCTTCTTCCAACCTTCTCGGTGCTAATAACCGATTTTTTTGAACTTGCATTATATTGTATTGTAGCAGAAAAGGGACAAGAAAAGCGAATTTACGCCTGCGATGTCGCATTCTGCAGCATTTCCTTCGGCGCTACGGCGTCTTTGTATCCCTCGAGGAACTTCTCGGACAAGTGGAGCTTCTGCTCCATGTTCAGCCCCTTGCCCCGCAGCGTAATGCTTTGCGGCGTTTCCTGCTCCGAGCTTTGCTTGAACCGGTTCTCCAGCTTGAGGCAAAGCTGGTCCACCTGCTTGCGCACCGTCTTGCTCGAGAACGGCGAAGCAAGCTTGAAGATCAAGTCGTCGCCCTTCTGGCTGACCAGCTCGATGCCGCACAGGGAACCGTAAATTTTCATGCGCGCCACGGACATCAGGTTGCTGACAGCCTGCGGAAGATCGCCGAACCGGTCGATTAACTCGTCGATGAGGTCGTCCGACTCCTCGAACGTGCGCACCGCCGCCACCTTCTTGTAAATTTCGATCTTCTGAATGCTGTCATAAATATAATCCGACGGCAGATAAGCGTCGACGCTGAGGTCGATCTGAGTCGATACGACCTTCTCCGCCACCACTTCTTCACCGGTCATCTCCGCCTTGCGCTTCGCGATCTCCTCCGCCAGCATCTGCGAATACATGTCGAAGCCGACGGACGCGATGAAGCCGTGCTGCTCCGCGCCGAGCAGATTGCCCGCGCCGCGGATGGCGAGGTCGCGCATCGCGATCTTGAATCCTGAGCCGAGCTCGGTAAATTCCTTGATCGATTGGAGCCGTTTCTCCGCCACCTCGGTGAGCACTTTGTCCCGCTGATAGGTAAAATACGCATAGGCGATCCGATTGGACCGGCCTACCCTCCCCCGCAGCTGGTACAGCTGGGAGAGACCCATCTTGTCGGCGTCATGGACGATAAGCGTATTGACGTTCGGGATGTCGACGCCCGTCTCGATAATGCTGGTGCTGACCAGCACGTCCGATTCGCCGTCGAGGAAGTCGAGAATCGTCTTCTCCAGCTCCTGCTCGGACATCTGGCCGTGTCCGACCGACACCTTCGCGTCCGGCACGAGCGCATTGATCTGCTCCGCCATCTGGTAGATGCCCTGGACGCGGTTGTACAGATAATAGACCTGGCCGCCACGCGCCAGCTCCCGCTCGATCGATTCGCGCACGAGGGCCGGGCTGTATTCGACAACGTAGGTTTGTACCGGGAATCGATTCTCCGGAGGCGTCTCGATGACGGACAAATCCCGCACGCCCAGCATGGACATATGAAGCGTACGAGGAATCGGGGTCGCCGTCAGCGTCAACACGTCCACGTTCGTCTTCAGCTTCTTCAACTTCTCCTTGTGCGAAACGCCGAACCGCTGCTCTTCGTCGACAACGAGCATGCCGAGCGATTTGAACACGATATCCTGCGACAGCAGCCTGTGCGTTCCGATCACGACGTCGACCGTGCCGTTCTTCAGCCCCTTGATCGTTTCGTTCTGTTCCTTGCGCGAGCGGAAGCGGCTCAGCACCTGCACGTTGATCGGATAACCCGCGAAGCGCTCGCGGAACGTCTCGTAATGCTGCTGCGCGAGAATCGTCGTTGGCACGAGCACCGCTACCTGCTTGCTGTCCATCGCCGCCTTGAACGCGGCTCGGACAGCGACTTCCGTCTTGCCGTATCCGACGTCGCCGCAGAGCAGTCTGTCCATCGGCTGGCTGCGCTCCATATCCTTCTTGATCTCTTCGATTGCGCGAAGCTGGTCTCTCGTCTCGTCGTACGGGAACATCGCTTCGAATTCCTGCTGATAAGTCGTATCCTTTCCGAACGAGTAGCCGGGCGTAGACTGGCGCTGCGCGTACAGCTTGATCAGATCGTCCGCGATATCCTGGACGGACGCCCTTGCCTTGCTCTTCGCCTTCGTCCATTCGCTGCCGCCCAGCTTGTTGACCTTCGGCTCCTTCTCTTCCGAGCCGACGTACTTCTGGATCATGTCGACCTGTTCAATCGGTACCGACAGCTTGTCGCCGCCGGCATACAGAATATGCAGGTAATCGCGGTGAATGCCGCCGATCTCGAGCGTGCCGATGCCGACATACTTGCCGATGCCGTGGTTATGATGGACGACGTAGTCGCCGACCTTCAGCTCGGTATAGCTTTTGATCCGCTCGGCATTGTCCAGCTTCTTGTCCAGTCTGCGCTGCTTGCGCTGCTTCTGCGAGAACATCTCGCCCTCGGTAATGACGACCAGATGCGACGAAGGCAGCTCGAAGCCCTGCTGCAGGTTGCCCTCCAGCAGAATCGGCGTTTCGATGCCGTAATCGTCGAGCACGCGGCGCATCCGCTCCATCCGCTCCGCATTGCCGGCCAGCATCATGACTTTGGCGCCGATCTTCTTCCAACGCTCCATCTCCGACTTCAGCACGTTCATCTGCCCATGGAAATTTTGCATCGAGCGGCTGGTCATATTGAGGATGTTCTGCGGCTGCGAATGAGGCACCTGGCGCAGGAAGAGCGACAAGAATAACGTCGGGAACGGGCGGTGATGCAGAATCTCCTCCGTCTCCCTAGCCAAGACAAGTCCGGGAAGCGACTTGCCGTTCTGGAGCAGATGGACGGACCATTCGCTCTCGTCCCGCTCGAGCTGCTTGGACGTTTCTATCAATCTCGTAGGCTCGTCTAGCACGAGCAGCGTATCCCCCGGCATATAGTCCATGATTGTCTGGTGCTCCGGGTATAACAGCGATATATATTTATAAATTTCCGGAAAATAAACCTGTTCCCGCAGCTTCTCCATCTCTCCGCCGATCTCCGCGCGGAGCCGATCCTTGGCCGTGCGGTCGGTCATCTTGTCGAGCTGCCGCTCCAGCAGCCCCGCAGCATGATCCGCGGCGTTCGCCATGCGCTCCGCGCTTGCGATGATCTCCTGGCATGGCGGGATGACGTAACTTTCCAGCCGCTCGAGCGAGCGCTGCTCGGCGGGATCGAACGTCCGTATGGAGTCGATATCGTCGCCGAACCATTCGATCCGGCAAGCCTGGACCGCCGTCAGCGGGTAGAAGTCGACGATGCCGCCTCTGACGCTCATCTCTCCTTTGGACTCCACGCGGTCGACCCGGACATAGCCGAGCGACGTCATGCGGCGCAGGAAGTCCTCCAGCGTGATCGAGTCTCCTACTTTGACCGGGATCTGCGCCTCGGCCATCACGCTGCCGATCGGCAGGTATCGCCTAACGCCGGAGAACGGCACGACAACAATCCCGCGATAGCCCTGGGACAGCTTCATCAGCACGTCCATTCGCTGCGCCAGCGTCTCGGGACTCGAGATCGCCGCCTCCGCAGCCATAAGCTCGTTCGCAGGATAGAGCAGCACCTTATCGGGCGACAAACATTCCTGTAGATCCTCCGCGATCTTCTGCGCGGAGAACATATTATGGGTGACGACGAGCATCGGGCGCTCGATCGCTTCTTCCAGGGCTGCAATCATGACCTGGCGGGAGGATCCGGCAAGCCCGGACACCATCTGCTCGCGCATCCCTTTGCGAATTCCGGATAGGACGGACTGAACGTCCAGATCCGCGGCAAAAGCTTGAATTAGCGCTTTCAACGTTTGCGGCACCTCGTTTCTCTCGCAACCGGCCGGGGATTGCCGGCCGCTGCTTTCCGACCATTCTCGCTACTGTTCCCCGTTCCACCCTCGCCCACGCCAAAACAGCTACAACCGGATCATGCCGGCATAGCTTGTTCTAGCAATACATATTAAAAGTACATCATTACTGCAATGGATTGCCGATCAGCATGAGGTCCGGATTCGTACTCAGCGCTTCGTTGCAATAATCGCAAACAACCTTTACCGTCACATTTCCGTTCGAGTCATACGCTATTATATCGCTGCGCTCTTCGGGGGTCAAGAAATGGAAACCGAGCTGCTGCTCCGTTATGGCGGAGCCATCGATCGATCCCATGGACGTCTTGCAGTGCCTGCAAATATAGTTTACAGCCATATGTATGCCTCCTGAGGATGGGTTATACCCTCAGTATGCCCATATCGCGCCAAATTAACGGCTTATCGGTTAAACTTCGCCATCGTCTCCTCGAACGGCGCCTTGAGCCCGAACTCCGCCGCGTCGCAAGCATTCGCGATCATGTCCACCAACTTGTCCCGCTCCGCCTTAGGGAACGTAGACAACACGTAGTCGGAGATGACCATGCCCGGCTGCGGCCTCGAGATGCCCATCCGGATCCGGTTGAACGTCTGCGTGTTCAAATGCTGGATCATCGACTTGATCCCGTTATGCCCGCCCGCGCTTCCTTGGTAACGGAGTCTCAGCTTGCCGATCTCCGTATCCAGATCGTCGTAGACGACGACGCCGTCCGCCAAGTCCGCCTTGAAGTAATCCATGAACGACCGGACCGATTCCCCGGAGAGGTTCATATACGTCATCGGCTTGATCAGCACGACCTTCGTCCCCCCGACGTTCCCTTCTCCGATGAGCGCCTTGCACTTGCTCTGCGTGACAGAGATGCCCCAGCGCCTCGCCAGCTCGTCGATCACCATAAATCCTACATTATGTCTCGTATCCTTATATTGTGTGCCCGGATTGCCAAGTCCAACGATCCATTTCATTCCCCTTGCTCCACTCCTTCGCCGTCAGCGCGCGCTTTTGCCAGCCTGTTGTTAGAATTGAACCTAATGTAGCATAAACCCGGGCAAAAACGAAGTCCGATATCGCAAAATGAAAATCGGATCAGATGCAATTCGCCAAAATAAAAGCCTGCCGATCGCTCGGCAGGCCTCTCTGATGCGCATTAGGTGCTTGTCGCGATCTCGTCATGCTGTGCATGCTCCGATCTGGACTCCGCTTCTATCGCTTCCACTTCCTGCGCTTCCGCTTCTTCCTCGCTCAGCTCTTTCTGCGGCGCTAGCACCGTCAGCACGACGAGCTCCGAATCCGACTTCGCTTCCACGCCTTGCGGAAGAACGAGATCCTTCACTTGCAAGCTCTCTCCGATACCGAGACCGGCAATATCGACCGGAATCGAATCCGGAATGTCGGCCGGGAGACACTCCACCTCGAGCTCGTGCAAGATAATGGATAGGATGCCTCCTTCCCGCACGCCGGCGGAATCCCCAACATGATCGATGCGCACGTTCGCGCGAACCGATTCGTTCATATTAATTTGATGGAAATCGACATGCAGGAGCTGATGGTTCAAGGAATCTCTCTGTACGTCGGCCACCATGACCGAGTGTTTGCCCGATCCCGGAATATCCATCTCCAGGACGGCGTTCGGGTGGGAACGGAGCAGCGCCTTTAGATCCTTCTCGCTTACGCTTACCGACGCAGCGTCGCTTAACAGCTTCCCGTATACGATTCCCGGGACCATGCCGCTAGACCGTAATAGGCGCAGATCGCCTTTCGTTTTGACGGATCTCGGATCCGCCTTCATTGCGATAGCCATATGGAATCCTCCTCGCGAATTGGATTTCCATATCACTTTACCCAGTCGCGGGGAAAATTAAACAAATTCGCAATCCTTCCCCTAACGGGGTCGGCTTACTTGGAATTACGCTCCTTCTTCGCTTTGGCGCGAGCCCGGATCTTGTCCGCGTATCCCTCTTTGTTCACTTGACGTTCCCGCGCGATCGCCAGATCGCCCGCCGGCACGTCCTGCGTAACGGTAGAACCCGCCACGACGTAAGCGCCGTCGCCAACCTTAATCGGTGCGATCAGATTGACGTTGCTTCCGATAAACGCATGATCGCCGATCTCCGTGACCGCTTTGTTGAAGCCGTCATAGTTGACCGTGATGGCGCCGCAGCCGATATTGACGTCCTTACCGACCACCGCGTCGCCGACATAGCTCAGATGGGACACCTTGCTTCCATCGTCCAGCGTGGCGTTCTTCAGCTCCACGAAGTCGCCGATCTTGCAGCCGCGGCCAAGCTTCGAGCCTGGGCGCAGGTTGGCGTATGGGCCGACCGTGCTTTCCGGACCAACGACAGATTCGGCAATGACGGAATACTTCACCGAGGCGCCATCGCCGATCTCGCTTGCCGTAATTTCCGCTCCCGGTCCGATGACGCAATCTTCGCCGATGACCGTTCCCGCGCGCAGGACGCAGCCCGGATAGACGACCGTGTCGGCGCCGATCACGACTCCCGCTTCAATATACGTGTTCGACGGATCGATTAGCGACACGCCATTCAATAGATGCTCCCGGTTAATCCGCTCGCGCATGAACCGTTCCGCCTCGGCAAGCGCCACGCGGTCGTTCACGCCGATCGCTTCGGCCAGATCTGTCGTGCAATAGCCTTGCACGACTTCGCCCGCCGATTTGAACAAGCCGATGACGTCGGTCAGGTAATATTCCCCCTGGACGTTCTCGTTCTTCACGTTCGCAAGCGTCTCGAACAGCTTGCGGTTATCGAAGCAATACGTGCCAGTGTTGATCTCCCGTACCGCAGCTTCCTTCACGGAGCAGTCCTTCTGCTCCACGATGCGCTGAACCGTGCCGTCTTCGCCGCGGATGACGCGCCCGTAGCCGGTCGGGTCTTCGAACGAAGCCGTCAGTACGGTCGCGGCCGCCCCGCTCTCCTCGTGCAGCTTCAGCATCGCTTCCACCGTCGACGCGCGGACAAGCGGCGTATCGCCGCAGATCACGATCGTCGTGCCTTCCTCGGAGCCAAGCAGATCCTTCGCCTGCAGCACCGCATGTCCCGTTCCGAGCTGCTGCTCCTGCAGCGCATATTCCGCCGCATCGCCCAAGTATGCCTTTACCTTCTCCGCGCCGTGACCGACGATCACGACCGCGCGTTCGCACTCCGCCGCTTGGACCGTATCCAGCACGTGGCCGACCATCGTCTTGCCGCATACGGGATGCAGCACTTTATATAGTTTCGATTTCATCCGTTTGCCTTGACCGGCAGCCAGTACAATCGCCATTCGTTTCATCTCTGGTAACCTCCCTATTTCCATCTACCATGGAATCCTCAGACAAGGTGAAACAGCCTTCGCCGTTATATGGCGGCGCGGCTCGTTTCATTCCGAGAATTCTAAGATCATTAAAAGTTGCAAAACTTATACATTCTTAGAATTTGAATATAGCCTATATTATAAAAAAAGAAAAGAGAGCCGCGGCTCTCTTCTCTGATTAAACGGGATTGTTACGCTTGCAGAGCTTGCGTTCTAAGCGCCTTCTTCGATCGCAACCTCATCGGCTGCGCGCTCATACTCTGCCAATACGGCAGCTTGGATCTTCTCACGTGTCGTGGAAGAAATTGGATGAGCGATATCGCGGAATTCGCCATCCGGGGTACGTTTGCTAGGCATAGCTACGAACATTCCATTGTTGCCGTCGATAACACGGATATCGTGAACAACGAATTCATTGTCAATGGTGATCGATGCGATGGCCTTCATACGTCCTTCCGAATTCACGCGGCGGAGTCTGACATCAGTAATTTGCACTTGTGTTCACCACCTTTGCCTCTCAAGACTTGGTGTATACTTCCACGTTTTAATGCAAAATCCTTCTATCAAATTGGTAAATTGATACTCAATTTAAAATATTTTTTTTGTTATGACAATTTTTCGTTTTCATTCGACATCTGTCGATGCAATGACCTCAATTTCGACAAGGACGTCCTTCGGAAGCCTTGCTACTTCTACGGCGGAACGGGCCGGTTTATGGTCTCCGAAGTAGGAAGCGTAGATGCCGTTCACCGTCGCGAAATCGTTCATATCTTTCATGAATACGGTCGCTTTGACGACGCTGCCGAACGAGGCTCCCGCTTCTTCGAGCACGGCCTTTAGATTGCGGAACACCTGGTGCGCCTGCTCTTCGATACCGCCCTCTACGAGAACGCCCGACGCGTCGAGCGGAATTTGCCCGGAGGTGAACACGAGTCCTCCTAGCTTGATCGCTTGCGAGTAAGGTCCGATTGCCGCCGGCGCCGCCTCCGTGGAGACCACTTCCAGCTTCGTGCGCGTTGTCATGAATATCCCTGCCTTTTTATAATTTGAAATAGTTGCCCGGAATGACAGTCGACTGCTTTGACTTCATATCGACGGCCGTCAGCTTCGCGAGCGAGACATAATCCTCAAGAAGACGTTCCTCCAGCTCCACTTCGCCGGACTCTACGAACACGCCCACGCCGGCTACCGTGGCTTTGAATTCGAAGAGCAAGTCCATCATGCCTTGGATCGTGCCTCCGGCTTTCATGAAGTCGTCGATGATCAGCACGTGGGACTGCTCCTTGAGCGCCCTGCGGGCAAGCGACATCGTCTGGATCCGTTTGGTCGATCCGGAGACGTAGTTGATGCTAACCGCGGAGCCTTCCGTTACCTTATTGTCGCGGCGCACGATGACGACCGGAATGTTGAGGCATGCCGCCGTCGCATAAGCGAGCGGAATCCCCTTCGTTTCGACCGTCATGATGACGTCGATCTTGCGATCCGCGAATGCGGTTGCAAACATGCGGCCGACGTCCGCAAGCAGCTCGGGCTGACCCAGCATGTCCGTCATGTATAGGTAGCCTCCGGGAAGCACGCGATCCGGCTGCTCCAGCTTCGCGCATATTTCCTTCATGATGTCCAGCGCCGTAGATTCCCGCATCTTCGGCATGTATTTAACCCCGCCTGCCGCCCCTGCCAATGTCTGCAGCTCGCCGATGCCTTCTTCCTCGAAGACTTCTTTTATAATCGCAAGATCCTCGCTAATGGAAGACTTTGCCGACTGATAGCGATCCGCGAATGCTGTGAGCGAAATTAACGTGTGGGGACGAGATAATAGATACTGCGTCATTTCTACGAGCCTTGAGCTCCGCTTTAACTTTTTCAATGCCATCTCCCCCCACTAAATCCGAATAATATAAACACAATATAACATTTTTATACGGATTTAATCAAGGAAAACGTCATCTTTATGTAAGCATTCTTACCACGTATACTTCCTTGCAAAATCCTCGAAGCCCGTTATAGATTCGCGGGAGCTTCGCTTCCTTCGAAACGAGGCCGAACACCGTCGGTCCGCTGCCCGACATAAGCACGCCGTCTGCGCCCAGCCTAAGCATGCTTTCCTTGAGCTGCAGCACCTCCGGGTATAGCTTCAAAGTCACGTTCTCGAGCACGTTGCCAAGCCCCTGACACATGTCCTGGAACGAACCTCTCGCCAGCGCGCCCCTCATATTCTCAATCGAAGGATGCTCCTTCAGTTCGTTCGCCCTTAGTTTGCCGTACACATCGGCAGTAGACACGTTGATCGGCGGCTTCGCCAGCACGACCCAGCATTGCGGCGGACTTGCGATCGGCTCCAGCTTCTCTCCTCTGCCTCTGGCGATCGCGGTGCCGCCGGTGACGCAGAACGGAACATCCGAGCCTAGCTCGGCGCCGAGTACGGACAGCTCGTCCTCCGAGATGCCAAGCCCCCATAGCCGGTTCAATCCCCGCAAGGCCGCGGCGGCGTCGCTGCTTCCTCCGGCCAGACCGGCAGCTACCGGTATTTTTTTGTCCAGGTGGATGTAGACGCCTTTGCGCACATCGTATCGTTCCTTGATCAGACGCGCCGCTTGGAACGCCAGGTTCTTCTCGTCGAGCGGAATGTAGCCGACTTGGCTGGAGATGATAATCGTATCGCGCGGCAGCTCTTCCATCGTAAGCCGGTCCGCCAGATCGACCATCGTCATAATCATTTCCACCTCGTGGAACCCGTCTTCGCGCTTGCGCAGCACGTCGAGCAATAGATTTATTTTGGCAGGAGCTTTCTCATAAATTTTCATCCGATAAGTTCACCCGTTCGTTTAAGTACGTGTTCAAAAAGTCCGGTTTTCAGCACCAAGAAAATTGAAAGAAGCCAGGAAATGAGGAGCGGAGCGTAGTGTAGCTACGTGAGCACCGGAAGTTCCGGCTGAATTCAAGTTTCGACGTCGAATACGCTTCTTGCTATACTTCGTGATCAAAAGCGGACTTTTTGAACTTCATCACTAAGCTTAAGCCCCATTATAGCAAAGGAACACAATAAAAGCTAAACTATGGCAGCTCACCCATACGGCCGCGCACAGCTTAGCTTCTCTTGAATGCTCTTGCGTTTACTTTGGCTGGCCCGATCTTGCGGCCGTCTGCTCCGCGAGCTGAATCGCCCGCTTCACCATGTTACCCGCGTCCTTCGCTTTGATGCCGCCCCAGCCTTCCTGCTGAACGGTATCGTAGAAGCCCAGATCCTTCGCGAGCTCATACTTAAGCTGCTCCGACATCACGCCTCGACGTCTGCGTCCCATCTGCGTTCCCTCCAATCCGATCATTTGGCAACCATGACTTTCGCCTACAACCGTAGTATGCGTTCGCCGAATCCGGTTCATGCGCGCTTATACTTTCTTATATTTGAAAAAAAGCGCAGACTATTGTCTGCGCCAGCGTTGCCCTGAAGGGCCTATATGAAGCTTATGTCCATCTAGTGTTGAAGATAAGCGATTCGGACTTGGCCTTCATCATTGCATACGGTCACTTCAACAGATTCCGTTAGTATATCCGCATAGCTGTAGGAAACGCGCTTGAACGCGTGTTGTTCCTCGTCCAGCTTCACAATGAAGACAGAAGGGTAGATTTCTTCCAACGTACCGGTCCGTTCAATGGTCTTTCGGCGACCGCCGTTTGCTCTAAGACGGATCTTGGATCCCACATGGGCTTCCAAGCTGCGTTTGATATCCAATAGCGCATTTTTTGCCATTGTCCACTACCACCTCTTTCCTTGTCCATTATAACCAATGGAAGGAGGTATGTCAAATGAAACAGAATATTATATCAGCCATTTATTTATCTTGTCAACGGTGATTTCACCCAAATTTTATAAATCGAAGGCATTTGCCGTTAGTTTTTGTTCAAATGGCTAAAAATATGCATGGCTATGCCCAAAGTGAAACGTCAGGCGCCGTTCTTCGGTAGCATGGCGCGTTTCATTCCGGGATTTCTAAGTTCTCGTCCTCCGTGAATTAATTGACTGTTGATTTCGGTTTTGGCAAGCCAACGCGGTGGCGCCCGAGCGTCTCGATGCCCCCGACGCCGTCAATGCCGCTGATCGTGCCGTGAATGACATCGGGCAGATTAATCGTTTCCCGAATTGAGGTGTAGCTTGCTTTGATCGCGATGTACACGGGATCGAGCGCATGGATCAAGATTCGGCCCGGCGAACTGGCGAAGTTCGCCCCGGAATGCAGTAGCGCCTCGAAATGCGATTGGCAGGCGCCGGCCACTACGACCAGATTGTCGCGGTTCTTCTCGTATTCGCGGGCCGTGCGAACGGCGTTCACGAAGTTCTGCGAGTTCTTGTAGTTGGACAGGCTGTATGGCTCATTCAGAGCTCGATGCTTCAGCACACCGTCATGTCCCGTAATGACGACGATATCCGGCTTCACCTGCGGAAGCAGGCGGTAGAGCATGTCGCTCATCTGGGATTCGTGGACATGGAGTCCATAGGCCGGCACTTGCATCGTGCTGTAGAGCTGCATGCTTTTCTTCAAATAATTGCCGTCGCCGTCCAGATGCAGCACTTTGCCCGGCATCTCGAAGTAGGCTGCATCCTGCGTCTGCATGCCCTGACGGATGACGTCGGCCGTCTCGGCCGTTTGCTTCTCCCTGTCCGTATGCATCTTGCGTAACGACTCGTTCACTTTAATACGCGCCTGCTGCGCGGCGTTCGTCGATTCTGGATCGCGCACGACCGACAGATCAGGAATCGGAGCGTCCGCGAGCAGACGGTAATCCGTGCCTTTCAGAACGGCATGCTGCGTACGAACGGCTTCGACACGGAACAACACGTCGCCTCCATATGATTTGCGGACGACCAAGTCCCCTTGCTTCATAGGTAAATCACCTCTTCGTCTATCCTATGGGCGGACCGAACGAATGGTGAGCGATTTTATTGCCGCTTACGACGCAAGGCCCGCATCGCGCAGCGAGCGGCTTAGCAGGGCGAATTCCTCCAGCGAAAGCGTCTCGCCGCGGCGACCCGGGTCGATGCCGATGGCGGTCAGCAGCTCGTTCAGCGCTTCGCGTCGTTCCTTGCCGACGAAGGCCGTCAGGTTGTTGGCCAGCGTCTTGCGTCGCTGCGCGAAGCTGGCTTGTACGACGCGGAAGAAAAATGCCTCGTCCGGCACGTCCACGGCAGGCTTGTCCCGCAGCGTCAGCTTAATGACGGCCGAGTCCACATTCGGCTGCGGAATGAAGACAGTATGCGGCACCGTACATACAAGCTCCGGCACGCAATAGTACTGCACAGCAACGCTGAGGCTGCCGTATTCCTTGCCGCCGGGCTTCGCGGCCATCCGCTGCGCCACTTCCTTCTGGATCATGACGACGATATGCTCCAGCGGTAGACGCTCTTCCAGCAGCTTCATCAGGATCGGCGTCGTGACGTAATACGGCAGGTTTGCTACGACGCTAACGCCGGCAAGGCCGTCGAATTGCTTCCTGAATAGTTCCGGCAGGTCGATCTTCAGGACGTCGCCATGGATAACCGTGACATGTTCTTCTTCCGCGAAGATGTCCGTCAGGATCGGGATAAGCCGCTGGTCGATCTCGATCGCCGTAACGCGGCCTGCCGTCTCCGCAAGTCTTCCGGTAAGCGCCCCGATGCCGGGGCCGATCTCCAGGGCGCCCTTCGTCTCGTCCAAGCCGGCGGCCGCGACAATGTTATTCAGCACGTTGCGGTCGATCAGGAAGTTTTGGCCTAGGCTCTTCTTGAAGGAGAAGCCGTATTTGGCAATAATCTCTTTGGTTCGCTTCGGCGTTCCTACATCCGATGCCGAACGGCTTGCCGGCGCGCCCTTCGTTTCTTGTTCAGTTCCCATATCAAGATTCCTCCACTTTCTGTTCCATCTCCCGCAGCGCGGACAGGAATTCGCTCTTCGTTATCCGGAAGCTTGTACACCGCTTGTAGAACTGTTTGCCGTTCGCGTAGCCAATGCCGAGCAGCTTGCCTATCTCCAGCCTTCTGCGGGCCGCGTCCGGATGCACGATCAGCCCCGCTTCCATCAGGTCCTCCCAAGCGATCTCGCCCGCTTCATCGCTCGCCGATTCCGTACGAAGCTCCGACAAGGCTTGCTGTATCGCTTCCGGGCTCGCGTTCTCGATGCCGATATCCCCTTTATAGAACGCCTTCTCCTGGGGCAAGAACGCATGCTTGCACCCTGGCGCGTGCCTTGCGACTATTTTGCGAATTCGCTCGCCCGCATGGTCTGGGTCGGTAAAAATAATAATGCCTCTGCGTTCGTTCGCGAGCGCGATACGTCTCAGCACATCTTCGCCAATGGCGGAGCCGTTCGTTTCGATCGTATCGGCTTCGACCGCCCGCTTGATCGCGGCCGTATCGTCTTTGCCTTCCACCACAATGATTTCCTTAATCAACTTGCACCATCCCCGCTTTCTGCCGCCTCTTCTTGTCCCCGACTGTGATGGGGTAGAAAAAGAAGAAAGAAGAGGCATCGCCTCTTCTTATGATGGCATATTTAGTTCGACATTACGATAGAAAGCGTACAAGTCCGTTTATTAGCTTGCCGATGGTTTATTCGGGCCGAGCACGTACACGGTATAACCGGTTTTCTTGCCGAACTTGTTCGCATAGCTTTCGCTATCGAAGTACACATCGATCTTATTGCCTTTCACGGCGCTGCCCTTATCCTCTGCGCGACGGAAGCCAATGCCTTCGATGTAGACCCACCATCCCATTGGAATGACGTTCGGATCCACGGCGATCGTCCTGCCTTCTTGCACGCGTGTGCCGGAAGCGGTCAGTCCGTAGTCCGGATGGTCTTCATCCTTGCCTGTCGAAGCTACGCCGGCCGAGTAGGCGGTCAGGGTTACGTTCTTCAGCACTTTCTTCGCTTTGAACGTTACATCCCCTTTCGTTACCGTAGCAACGCTTGGGCTTTTGCTCGACAGCACCGTCACTTTCGGTTCGGGCTTCTTCGTACCCACAGCGACGATCTGGTCGACCGCGGCTGTCTGCACGACCTCGCTGACGACCTGGCTCGCGACAAGCACGCCGTCTTCGTATTTCTCCTTGGTCTGCTGGGCCAAGACGCCTGCTTTGCCGGTTTGGACAACCTTCTCCTTACCTTGCTCCAGCGTCGGATCTTCTTTCTTCACGATAGAGAATGGAACGGACTTTTCGAGCTCCGACACCTTCGTGTCGACTCGAACGATCGTTACAAGCTCATCCTCATCGACAGCTGCGCTGAGCGGAGGATTTATTTTATCATCACTACGAACGGTTATATCCAATTTCTCGATCGCCGCTTGAACCGTCTTCTCTGTCGTGTACACCGTTGATGTCTTGCCATCTGCTTTTACAATAACGGGGATCGCATGTTTGACCTCGATACGGTCGCCGTCCTTAATCGGTGAATTAAGCGGGACTGACACCTCGTCGTGCGGCCCTATTGTAATAGCTTGTTCATCCAGTAGGCGTTGCAGGACCCATTGTTTAGTTTCCACAACGGTTTCTTGTCCATTCACTACTACGGAGACGCTCTTGACAGCCGTTCCGTACAACAACACCAAAAACATGAAAGTCATAGCGATTGAGATTATTGCACTTAACATAATCAAACGCAAGTTTCCATGCTTCCATCGCATTGCGAAAGTCATGCTGGATGATCGCTTCCCATGGGTGTCCTTCATCTGACTCAGGCCCACTTCCTCGGTCCTCCTTCATAGCCCCGCCGCCAAGTGTTACGCATGTTACAACTGACGCGACTATAGTATATTGGCGTGCAAGCACGCACTCCAGTCTTGCAGACTCTCACCTCCCTGATTAACCCTATGACGACCATTTACCGATTATTCAACTATGCTGGAGAATGTCGTCGAGGCGAAGCATGTGTGATAGGCGCCTAAAGCGTTCACGATAGGGAATGTAGAGAGGCATTATGAGGTTGAATGTTGTCTGCTTGGCTGGAAATCCAATACAAAATGTAAAGCTCTGATTTGAATCATACCTTCATCGGAGCCCTGTTGTAAAGAAGCGATAAAATGCGATTTTTACGAAAAAAGCAGGTAAACTTCGAAAAATTAGTTGAATTCGGCTACAAAAATCAGTTTTTTTGCGTGAAAGGTCTCGTTTCCTCGTTCTTATACTGCCTTTCATTCGATTCCAAAACAAATTTTACCGTTTTCAGTCGTAATTTGAGCCAATTCCTCCACCGAAACGCCCTTAATTTCGGCTGCCGACTGAGCGACTAACGCAACGTATGCGGACTCATTTCTCTTTCCTCTATTTGGATGTGGAGTTAAATACGGGGAGTCGGTCTCGATCAATAATCGGTCCATCGGAACCTTCTCGAGTACCTCTTTCGGCACCCTCGCATTTTTGAACGTCACCGGTCCTCCGAACGAAATATAGAAGTTCATATCGAGACATTGTTTTGCCGTTTCCCATCTGCCGGAATAGCAGTGCATGACTCCTCCGATCTCCTGCGCGTTCTCCTCTTTCAGAATCCGTACGACATCCTCGTGCGCATCCCGGTTATGGATCACGATCGGCTTCTTCACCTTCCGTGCCAGCCGGATCTGCTCTCGGAATACGCGATGCTGGACATCCTTCGGCGACGTGTCCCAATGGTAATCGAGGCCGATCTCGCCGATGGCTACCACTTTCTTGTGGCTGGACAGCCGCTCGATCCATTCCAGATCCTCCGGCTTCATGTCTATGCTGTCCACCGGATGCCAGCCGATGGCGGCATAGATGAACGAATACCGTTCGGCCAGCTCGATCGTAGAAGGAATCGTCCTCCTATCGCAGCCGATGTTGACCATCAGGCCTACGCCCGCCGCGCGAGCCCTGTCGATGACCTGCTCGCGATCCTCGTCAAATTGTCTGGCGTCCAAATGGGTATGTGTGTCGAATAACATTAGCAAATTCTCCTTCAGTCTAGTTGGAATAACTGCTTCATTCGCTCCGTAAGCAGATTTTTGTTTGCACGCAGCGGCTCTTCCGGATAATACAGATGGTATTGGCCTTGATGCAAGCCTGTAATGGAACGAACGATGTCGGATTTCAAAGAAATCTCGCTGATTTCATCATGTTTGTCCAGCAACAAAATCGGCGCTTTTTCTCGTTTTTCCCCTTGCTTCTGATCGGGCCGGTATACGTCGTACGGGAGGTCGAACGGATAGTCGATCTCCATGTGATACTCCGGATCGAGCCCGATCGCTTCGAGCGCGCCGGCTACTTCGCCCAGCAGCGTTTCATCCGGCTGCTCGATGGTTACATATTTATATAGCCTCCTGTTCAGGAATCGATTGCACAGGTCGCTCAGCAGCGAGTCGGCTTCGTCCTCCCACTCGGAGAACGCCGTCTGGGCGAGCGCTTCGTCCAGCTTCAAATAATCCTGCAGACTCAGCGTGTTGTCGAGGAGCTGCTGAATCGGACGCGTCATCCAGCGGAAGGCGTATCCTTCGGCATTCAATTGCTGGGCTCTCCGGAATATTTGTCTCAATATAATCTCCGAGCTTCGGGTGACGGGATGGAAATAAATTTGCCAGTACATTTGGTAACGAGACATCAAATAATGCTCGACGGCATGCATGCCGCTGTCCTTCACGACGATTCTTCCTTTATAAGGACGCAAAACGCGAAGAATCCTTTCTAGGTCGAACGTACCGTAGTTGACTCCCGTGAAATACGCGTCGCGAAGCAGATAATCCATCCGGTCGGCGTCCATCTGACTGGAGATGAGACTGACCACGATCGGCTTCGGGTATTTTTTTTGGATGACGGCCGCGACTTGAGACGGGAACGCTTCAGAAACCGAACGAAGCACGGCATTAATCTCCGTATCGCCTAAGAGAATGCTGCATGTCCATTCTTCGTGATCCGTGTCGAATATTTCCTCCAGCGAATGGGAGAACGGTCCGTGGCCAACGTCATGGAGCAGAGCGGCGCACAAGGATACAAGCCTTTCTTCCTTCGGCCAATCGGGATAACCGTTGCGTTCGAATTGCGAAATAATCCGCCGCGTAATTTCGTATACGCCAAGCGAATGCGAGAACCGGCTATGTTCGGCTCCGTGGAACGTTAAGTAGGTTGTCCCAAGCTGGCGGATTCGACGCAATCGCTGGAATTCTTTCGTATTGATCAAATTCCAGATCGTCTCATCCTGCACGTACACATAATGATGGACGGGATCCTTGAACACCTTCTCTTCCGATAATTGACCATTCATTCTCTCATCTCCTTCTGTTCATAAATTCGACACACAATGCGCGTTTAATGTCGAAAGATGTCGTATTCTAGTTTCCAATTTGTCGAAGCTGTTGTATTCTATTACATAGACTAATAGCTCCTATAGATGGTAATTTCCTTATAACACCGAGGTCTCTGTCGATATTCCATGTTGACTGTTATGGGAAGAGTTGGTATTATAGTAACATGAATTCATAAAATATTGTCGAACATTGACGAATACATTATTGAGAGGATTGATGGATGATGATGAAATCAACCGGTATCGTACGTAAAGTAGATGAGCTTGGACGCGTTGTTATTCCGATTGAATTGCGCCGTACGCTCGGCATTGGAGAAAAGGACGCTCTCGAGATTTATGTAGACGGCGAACGCATCATGCTGAAGAAATACGAGCCTGCATGCATCTTCTGCGGCAACGCGGAGAACGTTTCCTACTTCAAAGGAAAAATTGTTTGCCATATTTGTTTATCAGAAATGCCTTCTCCTGTGACAAAATAAAAAAAATCGGTTATAATCATTATATCCACATGTTAATTCTAACCTTTTTATACTCCTTGATGCCTTCCTGCGCTAGAACCCGGCCAGGAAGGTCTTTTTTTTGTGCACAAAGTCAGCGGTTCACTTCATTATATACATCCCGCTTCGGCAACCCGCGATCCGTCGCCACCTGCTTAATCGCATCCTTGCGGTTCATCGTTGCTTCGTAATGGGCCACATGCGCCTCCAGCTCAAGCTCAGACCACCAGGCGCCTGCCGATGGGTCAGCTCCCGCTCCCGCTTCCGCTTCGCTTACTCCTTCCGCAACGATACAAAACTCGCCGAGCGGCTGATGTTCTTCGAACCAAGCGATGCACTCCGAGACCGTCCCCCTCAGCGCCTCTTCATGTCTCTTCGTTAGTTCGCGGATGACTGCGATCCTGCGATCCCCAAGCGTCTGTGCCATTCCATCCAGCGTCTTCTTGATCCGATGAGGCGATTCGTAGAAAATCAGCGTCGCCTGAAGAGCCGACAGCTCGTCCAGCCACTTGAGCAGCGATTTTTTTTCCCGCGGCGGGAATCCCGCGAATAAGAATCGCTCGGTCGGCAAGCCGGACATGATAAGCGCCGACAGGGCCGCATTCGCGCCCGGAATCGGGATGACCGAGATATCGTGCTGAGCCGCCTCTCTTACCAGATCCGCTCCCGGATCGGAAATCGCCGGCAAGCCGGCATCGCTGACGAGCGCAATCGATTGCCCTTCGAGCAGAAGGCGGATAAGCTCCGGTCCGCTCGCTTCCTTATTATGTTCATGATAGCTGACGAGCCGCGTATGAATTTCGAAATGCGTAAGCAGCTTTCTCGTCTGGCGGGTATCCTCTGCCGCGATCAGGTCTACTTCCTTGAGCGTTCGGATCGCCCTCATCGTCATATCCTCCAAATTGCCGATCGGCGTCCCAACCAGATAGAGACAACCGGGTACCGTTTTGCCGGATGAAGATGCGCTTAAGTCGGAGTAGCTCTTTTGTCTGTTCATACGATTTGGACCCCTTCGTCATTGTAGACCATAATAGGCGGGAGCAGCCTAATGTCAGGTTTCCCGTCACGCGTTGCTTCTATTAATATCATGTTCGCTTCGGCCTTCGCATTCGGATGAACGAATTGAATGCGCTTCGGCTCCAGCTTCCATCGACGCATCGTCTCCACGATATCCAGAAGACGGGATGGCCGATGTACCATGGACAGCTTGCCGCCTGGCCGCAGCAATCTGCAGCAAGCGCTTGCGATATCTTCAATCGTGCAATGAACCTCATGCCTCGCGATCGCATAGTGCTCATTGATGTTCTGGTCTCCGGACGTAACGGGCATATAAGGCGGATTCACCGTGATCGCATCATAGACTCCGTTACCTGCGGTTTTGGCATATTCCCTAAGATCTGCTTGAATAACTTGAATCTGCTCCTCGAGCCCATTCATTGCCACGCTGCGCCTTGCCATGTCGGCTAGCCTCGGTTGAATTTCGATGGCATCCATCTTCGCTTCGGTCCTTGCCGACATCAGAATCGGTATGACTCCGTTGCCGGAGCATAGATCTGCAATTCTCCCGCGCTTCGGAATGTTGGCGAATCTGGACAGCAGGACGGCATCCAGTGAGAAGCTGAATACTTCGCGACTTTGGATGATCGTAAGCCCGGTATCGGTTAATAAATCATCGATGCGTTCGCCGGCAAGCAAGACGGCTTCCGAACGTTGCGGCTGCGAATTCGGTTGAGATTGCGATTGCGTCATCTTTTTTTGCTCCTTGTTATGAAAAAATGACCGTCCCCTTCGGTAAGGACGGCCCGTCGATACGTACATCGTTATTTATTTAGGAAAGACAGGCAGAACAGGCAATCCCCTTCGGTGCGCAGATGACCGTAGTAGACATTGCAAATGTGGAACCCTTCGTGGTAGAGCCGGGTCAGGTTATCATGTCCTTCCCCTACCGCTGCGCCGGCATCGTCATGCTCGGTTTCACCCTCGTCATAATGGGATTCCACCCCGTCCGGTTGTTCCTTCACGGTCGCTGCCGCCACGGGAGCGTTCTCCCGATCCGGCGCAGTCTCGCGTTTCAGCACCTGCCGAAGCTGATGGTTCTCCATACTCAGACGGTTGTTCTCCTCCAACAGCTCTTTCACCCGTTGCTTCAGAGCGCTGAAATCGGCATGGAACTTCCCTACCTGGTTATCTAACTCATCCATCTGTATGAATATATCTTTCTTCTCCAAGTCCCCACCCCAGAGCTTCAAGCGCGAGTAAATCTCGCCTGTCAGATTGTAACGCCGCCGTCTACTTCACGACAACATCATCAAGCGGCAGTTCCTTTGGTTTGCCCGGCACGTCGAACAACGATACGTACACGCTCTTCGTAGACGCATTGATGCCCGTAACCTTGCCTTCACCATAAGAGGTCACGACGATTTTGCCGATGGCAGGCAATTCTTCGCGAATGCTCTCGTAATTGTCATGCTCGTACTTCAAGCAGCACATCAACCGTCCGCACAAGCCGGAAATCTTGGTCGGATTCAGCGACAGGTTCTGATCCTTAGCCATCTTAATGGACACCGGCTCGAAGTCCCCTAGCCAAGAGGAGCAACATAACACCCTTCCGCACGGCCCGATGCCGCCAAGCATCTTTGCTTCATCCCTTACGCCGATCTGTCTAAGCTCGATTCGGGTCCGGAACACGCTTGCAAGATCCTTCACCAATTCGCGGAAATCGACGCGGCCTTCAGCCGTGAAATAAAAGATGATTTTATTACGGTCGAACGTAAATTCGACATCAACCAGCTTCATTCGAAGCTGATGGGTTTTAATCTTTTCAAGACAGGTCGAAAACGCATTTTTCGCCGCCGCGCGGTTCTCTTCGACGATTTGCGCGTCGGAATCGCTGGCGATACGAATGACCTTCTTGAGCGGGAGAACAACATCCGATTCACCGACTTGCTTCTGTCCCACCACCACTTTACCGTATTCGATTCCGCGTGCCGTCTCAACAATAACATGTTGTTCCTTATCCACGGGATGTTCGACCGGATCAAAGTAATAGATCTTGCCCGCTTTCTTGAAGCGGACACCGACGACATTATACAAGGATTAGCCCTCCTGTAAGTTTACCAATAATTGCTCAAATGCAAGCTGGGGCGCTACGTTAGCCCGAATGCGCTTACCCGCTTCCAAAATATGCTCCATGCAGGACACCCATCCCGCGAAAGAACGATCATAAGCATGACTGCTTATCCAATCCAACTGATCTATAAAAACAATCTTGTCCTGCCTTCCGGCTTGGAACTGTGTCAAATCTTTAAACCAAAGCGTTAGTAACGAAAGCAGCACGTCCATCCCGGCGCTTAAGTCCGTCTTGAAAAGCTGCTGCTGGGCAGTGATCATCGCCGCGGTGAATCGGGACAAACTCTCCTTGCCTAATTGTATCACTAGGTTTCTGATTTCTGCAAACCCATTCTGCTGGAGAATTTGCCTAGCTCCGTCGAGCCCTGAAGTCAGGTGAACCGCCGCTCTGGCAAGTATTGGGGACGCCCCTTCGTCGACGAGCTTCTGCAGCATCATATCCGGAGAGACCGGCAAGAAAGGTACCCACTGCGTTCTCGAGCGAATCGTCGGCAAGACAGCTTGTCCGTTGTCCGTAATCAGAATCGCCACGATCGGCGATACCGGCTCCTCCAGAAACTTCAGAAGACTGTTGGCAGCCTGCAGCGTCATCGTCTCGGCCCTCTCGATCAAGTAGACCGTCCGCTGCGTCTGGGTTCCCCGATACGACAAGTTTCTCTGCAGTTCTCTGATCTGATCGATCTTGATGCTCTGTCCATCTGGCGCGATCGTGAGGAGCGCCGTCTGATTGCCATGCTCGAATTTCCGGCATTCCAGACAATGTCCGCAAGCATCCCAGCCGTCCGACGAACAGAACAACGCCTTCGCGAATGCTTGCGCCGTTGCCATTCTTCCCGTGCCCGAAGGTCCGTTGAACAAATAAGCGTGGGAGATTCGGCCGCTCTGCAGCGCATGCTTCAGGATGCGCTGCGCCTTCCACTGGCCTTCTGCTTGCTCCAGCCGTTCAAGACTCATACTTCATTCCTTACCTTTCCTAGCAGACTGTCAATTAGAACAATAAGTTGATCAAAATGCCGCGGATCTCGCCGATCTTATTCAGCAGCTCAAGCCTTCCCTGCTCGCTGTCGAGCAGTTCCTCCGCCATCGACACGAGCGTCGCGTCGATCTCGTCGAGCAGCTTATACCGCTTCACGCGACCCCTGCGGTCGAAGCCTCTCACTTCCTTCAGTCCGACGCCACGTTTAACCGTATCTTCGAGGAACTTCTTCACCATGGTACGGTATAGCTTTAGTTCGCGTACCGTCATCAGCTTGGCGAGCCGATCGCCCTGGCGATGAATATCTTGAAGCTTCTGCTGCAGCTGTTCGTTCGTACGTTCGGCGTCTTGCTGCACCATGACATCCGCGAAGCTGATCGGTTGGATCGGCCTCCCCGCGGCGTCGCCGCTAGCGCGGTTCTGGCCTAACGGCCGCCAGCTTTGATCAACTCTCATCTATGTCACACCCAATCAGAATTAGAAGTGTTCGAAACGTTCGACAGGTACGACGAATACCGCTGCCCCGCCAATCTGAACTTCAACGGGGAACGGAATGTAGGAATCCGTCGAGCCACCCATCGGAGATACAGGCGTTACCAATTGATCGCGAACCTTGCAGTTCGCGCTGATCACTTGGAGAACCTCGTGCACACGTTCATCCTCAATCCCGATCATGAACGTCGTATTCCCGGCACGCAGGAAACCTCCCGTACTTGCGAGCTTCGTCGCGCGAAAACCTTCGCGTACCAGAGCATTCGACAATCGGTTGCTATCCTTATCCTGAATGACCGCGATGACTAATTTCATCCTCATTCCTCCTCGGTAAGATTAAATTAGGTAATTACACATACCATCATATTCATTAACGTTTTACATCGGTTACACAAAATCCTTTGAAAGGTAGTTCAAAAAGACCGCTTTTGATCACGAAGCATTCGAGAAAGCATAGTCGACATCGAATCTTGAATTCAGCCGGAACCAAGCATATGCTTCCGAAGCATGTTTACTCCGTAAACATTTCAGGTGCTCACGTAGTTCCACTACGCTCCGCTCCTCATTTCCTAGCTTCTTTCAACCTTCTCGGTGCTGAAAACCGGACTTTTTGAACTTGATTGGAGTTCGACTTTCAAGGACCATCAAGGCTTCCTCGAAAACATCGTCAGGATGCTCGTCGGCGTTCAAGCGTACGATCCGTTCGGGGAATCGCTCCAACAACGTCATGTAGCCTTCTCTTACGCGTTCATGGAATGAATGACGCTCGAGATCGAGACGATTAATCTCTCTATCCGATGCCGCCGCAATCCTCGCCAATCCGACTTCGGGCGTCACATCCAAATAGAGGGTCAGATCCGGCATCGTATCCTGTATGGCGAACCGGTTGATCTCCCATACTTCGTCCATCCCAAGACCTCTCGCATGGCCTTGATAGGCCAGGCTGCTGTCGACGAATCGATCGCAGATGACGATTCCGCCCTGCTCAAGCGCCGGCAAAACCTTCTCTACGAGATGCTGTCTTCGCGAGGCCGCATATAGCAACGCTTCGGTTCTTGCATCCATGGCCGTATGTAAAGGATCGAGGATCACCGTACGGATCTGCTCCGCGATCGGTATGCCGCCCGGCTCCCTGGTCGTCATCACGGCCAAACCCTTCTGCCCGAGCGCATGCGCGAGACGCTGAATAAGCGTTGTTTTCCCGGAGCCCTCTCCGCCTTCTATCGTAATGAAAATTCCTTTGTTCAACTTGCCGTTTCCCCTAACCTGTCGCGACTTGTACTCTTTTTTATTGTAACAAAGCGAACGTGACACCACAACGAAATTCGGAGAAACCCGCACTGCTTCGAGCCTATTGCGCTAACTTCGGTCGTTATAGACAGCAATCGTGGCCATTCGGGAATCTTGCGCGCCCTGGAATTTCGCTCCCGCTGCTGCGAGTCTCTCCAGCCTCGCTACGACACCGGCCGTTATTTTCTCGCCCTGGTACAGAAGTGGGATGCCCGGAGGGTAAGGTACGACCATTTCAGCCGCCCGGTACCCGATCGCCTCATGGAGCGGAACTCGCATGCTCGCCTGCTTGCTAAACCAGCCTCCTCCGAAAACAATCGGCTCGCCAAGCTCGTCCTCTACGCCATTCGACGGATTCCGATGGACAGTACGGACATCCGTTGTCAGATCCTGTCCCATGCCTAATCGTTCGGCGTGAACGTTCATAATAGCCGACTTTAGCCGCTCGATATGTTCATGGCGTGTACCGATCCCTATAAGTAGAACAACATAGACAGGATCCGACATTTCGGCCCAGCATCCTTGCTCCTCCAACAGCTTGTGTAGTTGATGACCGGATAAGCTGCCTGTCTGATCGTAGAGCACCATGCGAAGCGGATCGGATTGACGAACTCCGCTCCAGCTATCAATTTCGATTTTTTCTGCTTCTATAGCCCCGATCATCAAGCCGCTTTCTTTCAACCACATCCGGAATGATCGAGCATGCTCCAGTGCCTGCTGAAAAAGAAGATCCTTCAGCGAATCAATCATTGCTCGGGAAATATCGAGTGATGCTAATAACGGAAACGAAGGGCTAGAGCTCTGAACCATGGCCAGCGCTTGCTTTAATCGTTCGCGGTCAATAAGATCTCCCCGCACATGCAGCATCGCTCCCATCGTAAGCGCCGGTAGCGTCTTATGCGTCGATTGCACGGCTGCATCCGCGCCAGCCATCATTGCGGATCGAGGAAGTTCGGGATGTTGTCCGTAATGCGCTCCATGCGCCTCATCTACCAAGAGTGGAATTCCATAGCGATGGACGACCTCTACGTACTTGGTTAACTCCATCCCGATTCCGTAGTAATTGGGATTAGACAAGAAAACGGCTTTGGCATCCGGATATCGTTCAAGCGCCTCCTTAACCTGAATCACCGAAGGAACGTCGGCAAGGCCTGTCCGCGAATCCACTTGCGGAGATAAAAACACGGCACTGGCTCCCGCCATCCGCAGTCCGTTAATGACTGACTTGTGTACATTACGCTGAACGATGACGATATCGCCAGGATCGCATACGGCAAGGAGCATGGCCAAATTGCCCGACGTGCTTCCTCCCACGAGAAAATAAGTTTCATCTGCCCCAAAACATCGGGCTGCAAGTGATTGAGCATCATTAATGGAAGCTTCAGGATGATGGAGGTCATCCGTAGAGGATAATTCCGTCAAATCGATTTCCATTATAGACGCAAACCTATTTTTCATATCATCGAATAGATGTAACGGAAGACTGATTTCCTCCCATGCTTTGCCGTTTTGGTGTCCCGGAACGTGAAAACTAATCGGATTGACCTTTGCGTGTTTCATTAATGCTTCATATATAGGCGCATATAGTTGTTTCATCGTCTGTCGATTCCTCTCCGGCAATCACATCTGTTACTTTATGCCTGCCTACATTGTAGCGAAAGGAGCTGTCTTCCGTAAACGCGGATGCAAAAAAAGAAAAAGCAGCTCTTGAACTAGCAGCCGCTTAAGCGTTTTTTTCCACGAATAATTGTTTCATCTGATGAATGAAAAAAGGATATTTCGCGTCTTGAACGTCGGTTTGAACCATCTCGGTCTCGCAGGACTCGCATATGAAGCCGGAAACGATTCGGATGCCCTCACCCTCAGCCTTTGGCGTCCCGCAAATAATGCAATGGTGATCGCGAATTTCGTTCATTCCAAATCCCCGCTTTCTATCGCCATCATCTATACCTATTATTATGTCACAAAATCTATTGAATTATTCTTGTTTCATAACGAATTTCAAATATTTATATATCCTATGCAGCTTATGGGCGAATGGTGCCGATCGGCTCAAATTTATCGTACAGATCCGCATTATAGATGCCGATAAATGTATGGAAGACAGCCGTTGTTAATCATGTCGCCTGGTCCGCAGCTTGTCCATCTGGCCTGGCCTACATTAGCGGGAAGAAGGAAAACATCCTATGAAACGATCATTATCCGATCAAAACAATGCCACCATCTATCAATATCAACTCGTCAAAAGGGTCGTCGTTCGGCCCGAGCTTATCATCAGCCATTTGATTATTGCCGCCATATTTCTTGGTTTCCAAATGCTTGTCTTTGGCATGAACGGCTTGTTCGCATGGTTGTTCGGCTTTGCGGCCGTGCAGCTGCTGCATATTCTCATCTTATTAGTAACCTTCATTCAGGTGGATGAAGCGGCGGATCGAAAGTGGATCTGGCGCATCAACCCGCCTTGGATCGGTTTCAAGCCGGCCAACGATATAGCGCTTCAGCTCTTCCGCCGCGTGCATCGGCATCTCTTCTGGCTTGGCATCTGCGTCATCGGCGTCATGTACCCTTGGGCAACCCCGGCGCTGATGATTAGCTTGGTCTGTTGGCATACTTGGCTTCTCGCGCCACGTTTACTGCTTTCCCTTTCTTTCCGCAAACAACGCAAAGACGGCGTCCTCCGCCTAGAATCCAAAGAAGCATCGTATTACCACAGATAGTGAGTAACGATGTCCATTCCGCACCGGGATGAGTAAGCTTCGAAGCTGTTCATCCCGGTCGGCGTCTAACCCTACCTCTAAAGGCCGGGTCCCACATCGTTGATTGCTTCGATCAAAAGGGTTAGACACTCTCCCAGTCGGGAGAGGAACGTCGCCCGGGGACTTTGGGAAGGAGGACTACGTCAATCCTAAAGTTCCCCGAACGCACAAAAGGGGCTGTCCCATAAGGTCAATTCATTGACCTGAGGGCTAGCCCCGTTTTTGTCTAAAGAAATAACAAAAAGAAATCGTTTCTTGGTAAAATGGAAGTGCGACCCACCATTTACGAA